>JAJFIW010000001.1 GCA_021774615.1 Alphaproteobacteria bacterium
CCATGCTTGGTTAATAGCAGTATCATCAGCGTCTGCAATTACAGGACGGTTAGTTTTACCGTTAACAGTATCGTTAAAGTTTTCTTCACCCATGTGCTGAATAGTTTGCACTTCGAATGCAGCTTTAAAGCCGTTAAATTCACCAGTTTCGATACCTAAGTTAGCACGTGTTGTGTAAGCATCTGCATTTTTAGCAATTCCTGTTTGGTCAACATGCTCGTAACGAGAGCGGATCTGGCCAAATATTTTACCTTCTTTATAAATGCCTTCTAAGTTGTCAGCAGCATTTGCAGTTACTAGACCCTGCATAGCTACAAAACAGCTACTAAACAATACGATGTTTCTAACGAAACGTTTTTTAGGTGTTGTTAATTTCAACATGTTTTTTTCTCTTCTTGTTTTTATTTAAAGTAAATACGCAAACTATATAGGTAAACCCTACTTTTATTTAATGGCTACGTCAAGTTTTAGGCTGCCCCTATTGCCATAGTCATTAAAAGTTTCGTCTAGTTACGGAAAACATATTTGTTTTCCGTAACTTATCAAAGTTAAATTCTTTTTTTTGTGCCATTAAATGGTTAAGGGTTGGGCGCTCATTATCCCCACAAAAATTCTGGATATAATAATTACCAGAAAATTTTCTATTATTTAAGTCATTGATAATAAAAGATATATCTTCTTCATCTAAAAGGTCAGTATGCACAGTAGTGCGCACTTCAAAAGAAATATTATTTTGTTCACATAAAAGATCAAGTGTGTCATTAAAGTGTGAATATTTTGCAACACCTGTGACTTCTTTGAATTTATATGGTGGCGCTTTATAATCTAGAGCCACAAAGTCTAACAGCCCTTCATTAAGTAGTTTTTTTATAAAATTAGGGCGCAAACCATTTGTATCTAATTTAACACTATAATTAAAACTTCTAATTTGTATTATAAACGACCTTAGCCCCTTATAGGAAGTCGCTTCGCCACCCGACAGAACAACACCATCTAAAAGACCTTTACGTTTTTCTAGGAAATTTAATACTTCTTCAACTGTGCCTCGGCCTTTACCTTTAACAATTTGCGGATTATGGCAGTAACCACAACGCATATTACAACCAGCAAACCAAATAATGCATGCAATTTTCCCCGGATAGTCGAGCATGGTAAAAGGTGTTACCCCATAAATGGGTAACACCTCTTTTTTATGTTCTATAGTTACAGAAACCACCACTAAACGCCCGAAAACAAGTTTCCAGTTTCAATAAACTTCTCGGTAAAATGGTTACGCCCACGGTGTTCGCCTTTTTTACCTTTATTAAAGCTGTCTACAGGCCTAAAGTACCCCATAACCCGCGTCCACACTTTTGTTTTTGCACCACATTGCGGGCACTCTGGCTGTTCGCCATTTAAATAGCCATGGGTATCACACACTGAAAACACAGGAGTTACGGTAATATATGGCATTTGGTAACGATTAATAACTTTTCTAACAAAGCCTTTGCAAGCTTCCATACTGCTGAGTTTTTCGTTCATGTATAAATGCATAACCGTGCCACCCGTATATTTACATTGTAGCTTATTTTGTAGTTCCAACGCTTCAAACGGGTCATCGGTATGTTCGACAGGGATTTGTGACGAATTGGTGTAATAAATATTCTCGCCTTCCCCTGCTTGTATAATATCTGAGAAGTATTTTTTATCTTCCTTAGCAAAGCGATATGTAGTCCCTTCGGCAGGGGTAGCTTCAAGGTTATATAAGTTACCGCTTTGCTCTTGATACCCCACTAGCCGTTTACGGATATGTTCTAATATCTCAATACTAATTGTAATACCACGATGGTCTGTAATGTCATATTCATCATCAGTGAAATTACGTACCATTTCATTCATGCCATTAACCCCTACTGTCGAAAAGTGATTACGCAAAAATGGTAGGTAACGTGCCGTATATGGGTATAGCCCACGGTCGTACATTTTTTGAACAAAGGCACGTTTTTTCTCTAAGGTTGATTTAGAGATATCCATCAATCTATCTACCTCTTTTATAAGCCCCTCTTTGTCTCCTTTAAACCTATAACCCAAACGCGCCATATTGAGGGTAACTACCCCTAACGAGCCTGTCATTTCAGCAGAGCCAAACAAGCCGTTTCCTCTTTTGAGTAACTCTCTTAAATCTAATTGCAGCCTACAGCACATAGAGCGAACCGCACCTGGAGAGTATGCTTCAGGGTTTGGTTTACGCTCACCTGTTTTTTCATCAATCATAAATTGGCTGCCTACAAAATTTTGGAAGTATGAGCTTCCGACCTTGGCGGTATTCTCGAAAATAGCATTTGCAACTTTGCTATCCCAATTAAAGTCATCAGTAATATTTACCGTTGGGATTGGAAATGTAAAAGGCTGCCCTGTAGAGTCCCCCTCTGTCATTACCTCATAGTAGGCAATATTTATCATTTCCATTTCAAGGGTAAAGTCTTTAAATGTCATCTCATCAAGGCTTTTAAAGCTAAGGTTACGTTGTTGTGCTATTTGCAAAAGGCCTTCGTTCTCAACGCCATTAAACAAATGCCTATCGTTATATGTAGGGAACTGGTCTTGCAAATCTTCTGGCACCGTAATATCCAACGTAATATTAGTAAAAGGTGACTGCCCCCAACGTGATGGCACATTTAAGTTATACACAAACTGGCGAATAGCTTTTTTTACTTCTTTAAAAGATAAGCCATCAGAAAATACGTATGGGGCTAAATATGTATCAAAGCTGCTAAACGCTTGCGCACCTGCCCATTCAGACTGCAAAATTCCTAAAAAGTTTGCCATTTGCCCCAATGCTTCACGAAAATGCCGTGGCGGACGAGAAGACACCCTACCCCCTACACCGTTAAACCCTTCATTAAGCAACGCTCGCAAAGACCAGCCAGCACAATAGCCAGTAAGGCAGTCTAAATCATGGATATGGATATCTGCGTTACGGTGGGCGTTGCCTTCCTCAGGGCTGTAGACTTTATCTAACCAAAAATTAGCAATTACTTTACCTGCAACATTATTTACTAAGCCTGCACTAGAATAGCCAGTATTAGCATTGGCATTAATCCGCCAATCTGAGCCAGAGATATACTCGTCGACAGTTTGCCCACAGTCTATAGAAGTACCATTAAATATTGATACAACTTCATCTACTACAGAATCTATTGTGGTTGGAATTTCCTTTTCGGTGACAATAGCATCAGACATAGCATCTCTCCCCTTTTTTTATCACAAGATAATGTGTTTATTTATTTAAGGGTACTCTATATAGTGTGATTTAGATTTGACTTAAGTCAAATTCATCTATATAAAACAATAACTTGATTTAAATCAAGGCGCAATAAAGAAATAAAGTTTCTAATACTGGCAAATAAAGGTAGGCTAATAATGATATCATACAAAGAAGCACAAAAACTTATCACAAAAGCAGCGCAAGGGCGTGTGTTACAAACAGAGGCCATCCCCGTTTCAGAAATTTCTAACCGTATTTGCGCCGAAGACATTATCGCCCCTTTAAGTATCCAACCTTTTGATAATTCTGCTATGGATGGTTTTGCAGTCCTTCGTTCTGACCTTACCCATGCATCACCAGAAAACCCAATAACACTAACAAAAATTGGGGTAGTTGCCGCAGGTGACCCAGAAACCACAACACCACTAACTACAGGCACATGCGTACAAATCATGACAGGTGCGCCAACCCCTCCGAAAGCAGAAGCGGTTGTACCTATTGAACTGGTCGAGGCCAATGAAAATGAGATTACATTTTTTGCTCTACCAAAACAAAACGATAATATCCGCTTTACTGGTGAAGACTTTAAAAAAGGCGACATTATATATAAAGCAGGCTGCAAGCTGCAAACAACCCATATTTTACCGCTAGCCACCCTTGGGGTTGCTACGGTAACTGTTTTTAAAAAGCCTCGGGCAGCCTTTCTTGCTACAGGGCTTGAGTTAGTAGATGATCTATCTGCACCTCTATCTTCTGGGCAAATCTATAATTCTAACCGCCCCTATAGTGTTGCAATCCTAGAAAAACTGGGGGTAGAAATTGTATCAGCACAAACTATCCACGACGACCTTGACGCCTTTGCAAGTGCACTTGCAAGTTTAGAAAAAGAAAACCTAGATTTTATTATTTCAAGTGGTGCTGTGTCTGCAGGTGAATTCGATTTTGTAGCAAAACAACTAGAAAAAATTGGTGCGGAAATCATCTACCATAAGGTAAAGATTAAACCAGGCAAACCAACATTATTAGCAAAACTGCCTAATGGCACGCTTTACTTTGGCCTTCCCGGGAACCCTGTTGCAACTGCAGTGGGGCTAAGGTTTTTTGTTGAGCCTGCCATACGCACAATGATGGGTATAATGCCTGAGAAACCAATCCATGCTAAAACAATGCATAAATTTACTAAAAGAGCTGGCTTACACATGTTCTTAAAAGGGCAGTTCGAAAGCTGGGAAGATGGCAGCCTAACGGTAGACATTTTAGATGGTCAGGCATCTTTTATGGTAAGCCCTTTTTTAAATATGACCATGTGGGTTGATATACCAGAAGATATTAGCGAGCTTAAAGCTGGCGACATGGTAGATTTATACCCCCTTCTACCCTAGAGAACCTATACCAAAGTTACAAAGCACTAATGAAGAGGGCAAACACCGCACTTATTTTTGTCTTCCCTAGCACATAAATTTGCCGCATCAATGTCACAGAAGTGGCATAGAGCAAATGCTTCGCGCAGTTTAATCCTGTCACCTTCTACGTCAACACCAAGGTTTTTCATTTGTTTTAAGGTTCTCGAAAATGTCTCAGGTGTCATCCCTAGGTAATTCGCAATTACTTGCTTTTTAAAAGGCAACACTATTTCTAGCTTTTCACTATCTTGTTTACCTTGGTTAGTCTCTAAATATTTAGTCAAAAAATAATAGCCAACACGCTGCAATGGAGATTTAATGTTCATTCCATCTATTTGATGAATCGAATTTTTATAATGTTTTGTAATAATTTGCAGCAAATTAAGGGAAAATTGCGGAATACTTAATACTCTACTCTTAACAATATTTTCTGGAATCATTAATAACTGTGTCTGCCCCATAGTCTGAACATTAATCGGAGAATTACTCCCCATAAAAATAACAGCCTCCATGCAAGTCTCGCCAGATTGAAGCAGTCGAATAGTTACCTCCGCACCATCATCGTTAACACGGTATGCTTTAAGTTGCCCTTGTATAACAAGATACAAATATTTAGGCACATCACCTTGTTGGACTAAAATATTCCCGTCTTCATAGTTTTGAACGACAGAATATTGCAATAATAGCTCAATATCACTTTCCAATAACTTATCAAAAAGCTTTGGTTTTGCTTGCTCTTTAAAGATATTCTGCATCATCATCTAACGGTTACCTTTTATTCTTTATAATTACTTGATCTTAATCAAGTAAGCATTATTCCACACATGCAATACTGCAATCAATATTGTATAGATAATATATAAGAGGATCAACAACCATGTCAGCAACAACAGAACAAACAAAAGCTCTAACCTATAGTACGCTAGCATTCACCGTGTGTTTTGCCATATGGACTATATTTTCCATTTTAGGTGTTCAGATAAAACAAGATTTAGGCCTTAGCGATACTCAATTTGGTCTTTTGGTAGCTACCCCAATTTTAACAGGTTCATTAAGTAGGCTTTTGCTAGGAATCTGGACCGACCAATATGGCGGCAGAATTATGATGACCATCACTATGCTGGCTTCTGCTGTTTCAACTTATTTATTGTCTGTAGCCACAACCTACGAAATGTTTTTATTAGCAGCACTAGGTGTTGGTTTAGCTGGTGGTGGTTTTGCCGTAGGTGTTGCATATGTTTCCCAATGGTATGAAAGAGACAAGCAAGGTACAGCCCTTGGTATTTTTGGTGTTGGTAATGTTGGTGCTGCGATTACTAACTTTGGTGCACCTTACCTGCTATTATCTCTTGGTTGGCAGGGGCTTGCCCAAACTTATGGTGCAATACTATTTGTTGCAGCCATATTATTTTATATTTTCAGTAAAGATGACCCTAAACTTGCAGCTCGTAAAGCTGCACACGAGAAACCACGCGGTATTTTAGAGCAAATAAAACCTCTAAAAAACCTACAGGTATGGCGTTTCTCTTTGTACTACTTCTTTGTTTTTGGAGCTTTTGTAGCACTAGCACTATGGCTACCTCGTTACTATGTAGGTGTTTATGACCTAGACATTAAAACCGCAGGTTTGCTTGCTGCAGCATATGCTTTGCCGGGTTCTGTATTCCGTGCTCTAGGCGGCTGGATGTCTGACAAACTAGGTGCTAGAGCAGTTATGTATTGGACATTCTTTGCATGTGCTGCTTGTACATTTATTATGTCTTACCCTCCTACTGCTTACACTGTAAGTGGTATTGATGGCCCAATCCAATTCCATATGGCAATTAGCTTGCCAGTGTTTGTGTCTCTCACAATTGTACTTGGTTTCTTTATGTCTCTTGGTAAAGCCGCTGTTTACAAGCACATTCCAGTATATTACCCAGACAATGTTGGTGCTGTTGGTGGTATTGTTGGGCTTGTGGGTGGCCTTGGTGGTTTCTGCTTACCAATAGCATTTGGTTTCATGAATGATGTTATCGGCGTTTGGACAAGCTGCTTTATGCTGCTATTTGTTATTACAGCAATTGCTCTTTTATGGATGCACATAGCTATTTTACATATGGGTAACCCTACCAAAGAGTCTGGCTATTTACCTGGTATTCACAAACCTCGTTCTCATGGGAAAATAGAAACAAGTGAAGATGAGGATCTACTAGACGAACACCTAAACCTTAATAAAAATACACAAGAAGAAATGTATTTAGATATGGCTAAAACATCCCCCACTATGAACAGAGGAGCATAATCATGAGTGTTATAACACAATGGGATCCAGAAAAAGTAGAAACTTGGAAAGACAAAGATGAGCGTATTGCGTGGCAAAATTTGTGGATCTCTATCCCTTGTTTATTGTGTGGCTTTGCGGTATGGCTGTACTGGAGTATCATAACAGTACAAATGATTAATGTTGGCTTTGCTTTTAGCCAGTCAGATCTGTTTACACTGTCTGCAATTGCTGGTTTATCTGGTGCGACATTGCGAATACCTAGTTCTTTCTTTATACGTATTGCTGGCGGTAGAAATACTATTTTCTTTACTACAGCACTACTAATAATCCCAGCTCTCGGAACTGGTATGGCATTAAACGACTTAAATACCCCTCTTTGGGTATTCCAAGTTATGGCTCTGCTTTCTGGTTTTGGTGGTGGTAATTTTGCTTCTTCAATGTCTAACATCAGCTTCTTCTTCCCGAAAAAAATCCAAGGGTTATCTTTAGGGCTTAATGCAGGGTTAGGTAACTTTGGGGTTACCACTATGCAGGTGGTAGTACCACTTGTTATGACAATGGCTGTATTTGGTGGCGACTCACTACCACTACTTAGCGACTCTGGCACACTAATTGGTAAAATTACAGCAGGTACCGAAACTTACATCCAAAATGCTGGTTTTATTTGGGTTGCTATTCTTATCCCTCTAGTTATTGCAGCATGGTTTGGTATGCATAATATCGAGGCCGAGCACGTTTCTCCTAATATTAGTAACCCGCTAATATCAATGATGAAAATTGCATTGATGCTATCAATCGGTCTTGTTATGGCTGGTGGTGGCTTATGGCTAATGCTACCAGAAACAGCTGGTGGTAGCGGCTTAAATGTTAGCAAATGGGCTGTATTACCACTAGTCATCGCACTTACAGTTTTGGCTCTACGTGCAATCCCTGGGACTATCCAAACTAACCTAAAGCGCCAGTATAAAATATTTAACCACTCACACACATGGGTTATGACTGTTATCTACACCATGATGTTCGGTTCATTTATTGGTTATGCAGCATCTTTCCCATTGGCGATTAAAATTATCTTTGGTTACCAACATATAATGGTTGACGGTGTGATGACCCATGCTATCGCAAACCCTGAGGCACCAAGCGCTTTGATGTATGCTTGGATGGGGCCATTTATTGGTGCTCTTATTCGCCCAGTTGGCGGTTGGATTGCCGATAAATTTGGCGGCGCATTAGTAACCCAAGTATGTTCTGTGGTTATGGTTGCAGCAGCAATTGGTGTTGCCCACTACATGAAGCTAGCCTATGCATCAGCAACACCAGAAGAATACTTCCTACCATTCTTCTTACTGTTCCTATGTTTATTCATGGCTAGTGGTATTGGTAATGGTTCAACATTTAGAACTATTGCTAAGGTGTTCAATAAAGAGCAAACAGGGCCTGTATTAGGCTGGACATCTGCAGTAGCTGCATATGGTGCGTTTATTATCCCGCAAGTATTGGGCGAGCAAATTAAAGCAACCACACCAGAGGTAGCTTTGTACGGGTTCGCTACATTCTATATGTTCTGCGTTGTCCTAAACTGGTGGGTTTATTTACGCCCTAGTGCAGTGCATAAAAACCCATAATAAATAAAAATAACGGTGGCTTGATTTTCATCAAGGATGGCAGCCCAAGTCACCGTTATCTTACTGCTATATTACTATAAAGGAGTTACGCATACCCATGAGTTATTTTATCGACAGAATAAGTTACTTCAGCCAAAAACGAGAGGAATTCTCTAATGGTCATGGCGTAACAACCGATGAAAACCGCAGCTGGGAAGATGGCTACCGTAGCCGTTGGGCACACGATAAAATTGTTCGTTCTACTCATGGTGTAAACTGTACTGGTTCTTGCTCGTGGAAGATTTATGTTAAAAATGGTCTTATTACTTGGGAAACTCAACAAACCGACTACCCTCGTACTCGCCCAGATTTACCTAACCACGAGCCTCGCGGTTGCTCTCGTGGTGCTAGTTATAGCTGGTATATTTACTCGGCTAACCGCCTAAAATACCCAATGGTTCGTAAACGTTTGCTTAAATTATGGCGTGAAGTTAAAGAACAAGTTGGTGGCGACCCTGTTACTGCTTGGGGGGTTATCCAAGCTGATGAAACACTACGTAAATCATACCAAGAAGTACGTGGCCGTGGTGGTTTTGTCCGTGCAAGCTGGGACGAGGCAAACGAAATAGCTGCTGCTGCTAATATCTATACCATTAAAAAACATGGACCTGACCGTGTTATTGGTTTTTCTCCTATTCCAGCGATGTCTATGGTTTCTTATGCTGCAGGCTCTCGCTACTTATCGCTTATTGGTGGCGTATGCATGAGTTTTTACGACTGGTACTGCGACCTGCCGCCAGCATCACCACAAACATGGGGCGAGCAAACAGATGTACCTGAAAGTGCGGACTGGTATAACTCTGGATTTATTATGATGTGGGGTTCTAACGTTCCGCAAACTCGTACGCCTGACGCCCACTTTATGACCGAAGCTAGGTATAAAGGAACCCAAGTTGTTAGCATTACACCCGACTATTCAGAAGCGTCAAAATTTGGCGATATTTGGCTAAACCCTCGCCAAGGTACAGACGCTGCAATGGGTATGGCAATGGGGCATGTTATCCTTAAAGAGTTCCATTTAGAAAACCCATCTAAATACTTTGATGACTACTCCCGTACCTACACCGATATGCCATTCCTAGTTAAGCTAGAAAAACAAGGTAACCGCTATGTTCCTGGCCGTATGGTGCGTGCATCAGATTTTGCTGGAGATTTAGACGAGAAAACTAACCCCGAATGGAAAACAGTTTGTTTTGATGAAAATACTGGCGACATAACAGTCCCAACAGGTTCGATTGGTTTTCGTTGGGGTGATGACGGCAAATGGAACATTAAACCAACCAATGCTAAAACAAATAAAACTATCCGCCCTCGTAAAACACTACTAGGTGACCATGAAGACATATTATCTGTAGGTTTCCCTTATTTTGGCGGTGAAAAGCATGAACATAACTATTTTAAAGAAAGTACCCGCGAGGATATCTTAGACAGAAATATTCCTGTTAAATACTTAAAATTAGGTGGCAAGAAAGTTGCTGTCGCCAGCGTATTTGATTTGCTCTGCGCTAACTACGGTATTGCCCGTGACGGCCTTGGTGGCGACCATGTTGCAACTTGTTATGAAGACAACATCCCCTACACACCAGCATGGCAAGAACATATTACAGGCGTTAAAGCACAACAAGTAACCGAAGTTGCCCGCGCTTTTGCACAAAATGCCCACGACACTAACGGTAAATCGATGATTATCATCGGTGCTGCCATGAACCACTGGTACCACATGGACATGAACTACCGTGCCGCTATTAATATGCTGGTATTCTGCGGTTGTATTGGGCAATCTGGTGGCGGTTGGGCACATTACGTTGGCCAAGAAAAACTAAGGCCACAAACAGGTTGGCTGCCGCTTGCATTTGCCTTGGACTGGCAGCGGCCGCCACGCCAACAGAACTCTACATCGTTTTTCTATGCCCACACCGACCAGTGGCGCTACGAAACACTAGATGTATCGGAAGTTCTGTCGCCATTAGCAGACAAATCTAAATGGCAAGGCTCGCTTATCGATTGTAATATCCGTGCTGAACGCATGGGTTGGTTGCCATCTGCCCCGCAGCTACAAGAAAACCCATTAGAACTAGTTAAACAAGCAGAAGCCGCAAATAAAGACCCTATCGAGCATGTACTAGGTAGGCTTAAAACTGGTGATTTACGGATGTCTTGCGAAGATCCTGATGCCCCACAAAACTGGCCTCGGAACATGTTTGTGTGGCGTTCTAATATTTTGGGTTCTAGTGGTAAAGGGCACGAGTATTTCCTTAAACACTTCCTAGGCACACAACACGGTGTACAAGGCAAAGACTTGGGCGCAGAAGGCAAAACAAACTCTGCCGAAGTTGTTTGGCACGATGAAGCACCCGAAGGCAAGCTAGACCTTGTAGTAACACTAGATTTTAGAATGTCTACTACTTGTATGTATTCGGACATTGTTTTACCTACTGCCAGTTGGTACGAGAAAAATGATTTAAATACGTCAGATATGCACCCATTTATTCATCCGCTATCAAAAGCGATTGACCCTGTCTGGCAAAGCAAATCAGACTGGGATATTTATAAAAATATTGCTAAAAAATTCTCTGAACTAAGCGTAGGGCATTTAGGTGTTGAGAAAGAAGTTGTACTTACCCCTATCCAGCACGACACCCCCGGTGAACTTGCCCAAAATGACGTTAAAGAATGGCGTAAAGGCGAGTGTGAGCTTATTCCAGGTAAAACTATGCCAGCCATGAAAGTTGTAGAACGCGACTACCCTGCAACTTACGAACGCTTTACATCGCTAGGGCCATTAATGGAAAAACTTGGTAATGGTGGTAAAGGCATTGGCTGGAACACCGAACACGAGGTTGATTTCCTTAAAAAACTAAATGGTGAAAAAGACGGTAGGGTTAAAATCGAAACCGATATTGATGCTTGTGAAATAGTGTTAACCCTTGCACCCGAAACCAATGGTGAAGTAGCGGTTAAAAGTTGGAAAGCATTAAGTAAAATCACAGGTCGGGATCATACCCACCTTGCTTTACCAAAAGAAGACGAAAAAATCCGCTTCCACGATATCCAAGCGCAGCCGAGAAAAATTATCAGCTCGCCAACATGGAGCGGTATTGAATCGGAAAAAGTTTGTTATAACGCTGGTTATACCAATGTCCACGAGTATATCCCATGGCGGACTTTAACAGGTAGGCAGCAGCTTTACCAAGACCACCCTTGGATGATTGACTTCGGCGAAGCTCTAGTGTCATACCGCCCACCGATTAATACTAATACGGTGCAGAGCATGCTTGATAAGCATGGGGATGAGTCACCAACTATTTTGTTGAATTTCATCACACCACACCAAAAATGGGGTATTCACTCGACCTATAGTGACAACCTCCATATGTTGACTTTGTCTCGTGGTGGCCCAATTGTTTGGTTAAGCGAAACTGATGCCAATAAAATTGGTATCGAAGATAATGATTGGCTAGAGGTATTTAACACTAATGGCGCAATTATGGCTCGTGCCGTTGTTTCGCAACGGGTGAACGAAGGCATGCTTATGATGTACCACGCTCAAGAAAAAATTGTGAATACTCCAGGCAGTAGAATTACAAATGCTCGTGGTGGTATTCATAACTCTGTTACCCGAGCAACAGTTAAACCAACTCATATGATTGGTGGCTACGCGCAACTATCCTATGGGTTTAATTATTATGGCACAGTTGGCTCTAACCGAGACGAATTTGTCATCGTACGTAAAGCAGAAGCAGTCGACTGGTTGGAAGAACCATTAGCGCAGCAAGTGGAAGGAAAATAACAATGAAAGTACGCGCGCAAATAGGCATGGTGCTAAACCTCGATAAATGTATCGGTTGCCATACATGCTCTGTAACCTGTAAAAACGTTTGGACATCTCGCTCTGGGGTTGAGTACGCTTGGTTTAACAACGTAGAAACAAAACCCGGTGTTGGTTACCCTAAAGAGTGGGAAAACCAAGACAAATGGAAAGGTGGCTGGAGCCGTAAAGCAAATGGTAAAATAGAGCCTAAACAAGGCGCACGTTGGCGCATTTTGGCAAATATTTTTGGTAACCCTTACTTGCCTGAAATTGATGATTACTACGAACCATTTACCTTTGACTACGACCACCTACAAAAAGCCCCTGAAGGTAAAGCAATGCCAACAGCTCGCCCACGGTCGCTTATTACAGGTCAACGGATGGAAAAAATCAACTGGGGTCCAAACTGGGAAGAAATCCTAGGAACCGAGTTTGACAAACGTAAGAAAGATTACAACTTTAAAGATATCGAAAAGGAAATGTACGGACAGTTCGAAAATACATTTATGATGTATTTACCTCGACTATGCGAACATTGCTTAAATCCAACTTGTGTAGCATCTTGCCCGTCAGGCTCTATTTACAAACGTGAAGAAGATGGAATTGTGCTAGTTGACCAAGACAAATGCCGTGGTTGGCGGATGTGTATTTCTGGTTGCCCATACAAAAAAATCTACTATAACTGGAAATCTGGTAAAGCTGAAAAATGTACTTTCTGCTACCCTCGAATTGAAAATGGCGAGCCTACTGTATGCTCTGAAACATGTGTGGGTCGTATCCGTTATTTAGGCGTTGTGTTGTACGATGCCGACCGTATCGAAGAAGCTGCAAGCGTTCCTGATGAGGGTGATCTATACCAAAGCCAATGCGATATTTTCCTAGACCCACATGACCCAGAGGTTATTGCCCAAGCACGTAAAGATGGCATCCCCGACAACTGGATTGATGGCGCGCAAAACTCGCCAGTATATAAAATGGCGATTGACTGGAAAGTGGCGTTCCCTCTTCACCCTGAATATAGAACCCTGCCAATGGTTTGGTATATCCCACCATTGTCGCCAGTGCAAGCAGCAGCAGCTGAGGGTAAAATCGCTACTACTAAAGATGGCATTATGCCCGATATTAATGATATGCGCATTCCTGTTAAATACCTTGCAAACCTACTAACTGCTGGTAAAGAAGACCCAATCCGCTTGGCTCTAAAACGGATGCTGACCATGCGCGAATACATGCGCAGTAAACTAGTTTTAGGCAAACCAAAGCTAGAACTATTAGATGAAGCCGGCTTAACAACTGATTTAGTCGAAGACATGTATAAAATCATGGCGATTGCTAACTACGAAGACCGCTATGTTATCCCAACAGGGCACCGCGAAGAAACACTCGACGCCTTTGGCGAAAGTGGCGGCTGTGGCTTTAGTTTTGGTAATGGTTGTTCTAGCCATAGCAACAGCACTGTTGACTTGTTCGACAGCCCTAAACAGTCACGTGGGCGCTCTGGCTCTACAGCAGACAACAGGGTAAACACCATTTTCGAGCGTGAAAAATATGAAGTAACTGTTCGTATTGAAGCCGAAAAAGACAAATCTGGCTGCGGTGGTGGCGGATGCGGATGCAAGTAATTAGGAAAGGATAAAATATTATGAGAACCTTAAAAGTACTTGGTTTTTTATTAACCTATCCAAGTGTAGAACAGCGCGAGGCATTGGCAGAATGTGGCGAAATTATACGCTTTGAGAAAATGCTCTCTGAAACATCTATTTCGGGTTTAGAAACACTTTTAGACTCGCTAGAAAGTACGGATCTTTTTGATCTCCAAGAAGAGTATGTAAACTTGTTTGACCGCACTCCCTCTTTATCATTACACCTTTTCGAGCACGTCCACGGTGACGGGCGCGAACGGGGGCAAGCTCTTGCTGATTTAGCAAATATTTACGAGCAAGCAGGCATGACAATTAACACGGCCGAAACACCAGACTATTTACCGCTATTTTTAGAGTATTTGTCAACCTTGCCACCACAAGACCGCACCGAAAACTTAAATGGTGTTGTGGATATTCTGTCAGCCATTGGTGAACGCCTAAAAAACAGAAGTAGTTCGTATGCAGCCATTTTTGAAGCGTTGATTGATAATGCTTCCCGCAAGCCAGAAGTAGCAAAAGTTGCAGTAGCTTTACAAAAAGAGTCTGGCGAAGTTCCTACATTTAAAAAGATGGATGAAGAATGGGAAGAGCAATTTGCTTTTGCAAACCCCGACCAAGGCAACGATAGCGCATGTCCAAAAGCAGAAGATATGCTCGCTCGTATGACCCCAACCCAAAAAGGCGCAAGAAAATGATACTTACATTAGATTACTTTTTATTCCAAATTTTCCCTTATATTGCCGTTTCATTTTTTGTATTCGGTAGTATTTTACGCTTTGACCGTGACCCATACTCTTGGCGCACAAAGTCAAGCCAGCTTTTGCGCCGCAAACAGCTTATCTTAGGTAGTATTTTATTTCATCTAGGTATTCTAGTTATTTTATTAGGGCATGCTGTAGGGTTGTTAACTCCGATTGCAGTTTTTGATGCAATGGGTATTTCGCACGCGACTAAACAAATGATGGCAATTATTTTTGGCGGCCTTGCTGGAGTATTTTGTTTGATTGGCTTATGTATGCTTTTGCACCGTCGTCTGTTTGACCCCCGAATTAGAGTAAATAGCTCGTTTGCTGATATTGCAATATTAGTTCTTATATTAGCGCAGCTCCTTCTAGGACTATTTAGTATTTCTGTTTCTATGCAACATTTAGATGGTCACGAAATGGTTAAATTTATGGATTGGGCGCAACATATAGCGACTTTCCGTGGTGGCGCTTATGGCTATATTGTTGATGTTGCCCTAGTCTTCAAATTACACATTACACTTGGTTTGTTTATCCTACTGGTGTTCCCATTTACTAGGTTAGTCCATGCGTTAAGTGTACCTTTGGGATATATAACACGCCCCTATCAGATTGTAAGAAAGAGGGCATCATAATGGAAAATAGCCCCTCAATAGACATTATTGTTAACGGTGTCCAAATAACTACTGATGAAATAGGCGCAGAGCTACAATACCACCCTGCTGAAAACCTTTTAGGTGCAAAGCACGAGGCAACACAAGCGCTAATAGTCCGTGAGTTATTACTACAAAAAGCTGCCGAGCTTGGTTTGTCTTCCCATGGTGAAGCTATTAAAAACCCTGATGAAATTATTGATATTTTACTTGAGAAAGAAATAACTATCCCTGAAGCTGATGAGGCTACATGCGAGCGCTATTACCAAAACAATAAAGATAAGTTCATGACATCGCCATTATTTGATGTATCGCACATTCTTTACCTTGCCCCTCCAAGTAGCGATACAGCCCGTGAGCAAGCAGAAGAAAAAGCTGCCGAAACAATTGCAAAACTAAAAAAAGACCCAGCACTATTTGAAGCAATCGCTAAAAAAGAATCCGCATGTTCTTCAGCTGCCCAAAGTGGGCACTTAGGGCAAATTAGCAAAGGGCAAACTATGCCTGCTTTTGAAACTGCATTATTTAAAATGCAAGAAGGCGAGCTAAGTAAAACCCCTGTGGCTACAGAAGTTGGTTTTCATATAATCCGTGCCAATAACCGTGCAGACGGAGCACAGCTACCTTTTGAAACAGTGTCGCAATGGATTGGTGACTACTTAACCGAACAAAGTTGGCAAAAAGCTTTCCAGCAATATGTGCAGGTATTAGCAGGTAATGCTGATATTAAAGGCTTTGATTTTATAGGTGCAGACTCACCATTAATCCAGTAAAATATGCCCATGAAAAAAACACCAGAAGAACTTATTAGCAGCTACGATACACCTGTACCGCGCTATACAAGCTTCCCAACGGCTGTACAGTTTACAGCTGATATTCCACAAAGTTTTTACCATAAGCAACTAGGTGTATTGCTGGGTGATGAGCCTGTATCTATTTACATACACATCCCCTTTTGCCACAGCCTTTGCCATTATTGTGGTTGCCATACTAAAGTTGTGCATAATGCCACCCCAATTGAGAACTACATTAAATCTTTATTAGCAGAAATAGATCTTGCAGGGCAACATCTACCAAACAAAATACCAGTAGCACGTGTTCATTTTGGTGGTGGTTCACCTAATTATGCCCATTCAAAAGAGATTAATAAAATACTAGATAGACTTGCTAAATACTTTAGCTTTTCTAACAAGACCGAAATTGATATAGAATGTGACCCTCGGCAACTTTCATCAGAAAAAATTACTGATTATGGCCGCCTTAAAGTTTCTAGAGTTAGCCTTGGCGTACAAGATTTTAACGTGGACGTACAACAAGCAGTAAACCGAGTTCAGTCTTTTGAGCTAATTAAAGAGCAAGTACAGTTATTTCGTACAGCCAACATTAAGCACATTAATTTTGACCTAATGGTGGGATTACCAAAGCAAACTCTTAAAACATTAGAGGAAACATTTACTAAAGCTCTAAGCCTGCAGCCTTCTAGAATTGCTGTTTTTCCTTACGCCCATGTACCATGGATGAAAAAACACCAGAAACTATTGGAAGCATACCCTTTGCCTAGCCCTAACCTACGCTTTAAAATGACAGAGCTTGCGCATAATGTCATTACAAAAGCTGGTTATAAGTCTATCGGCATGGACCACTATGCACTACCAACAGACAGCCTTGCTAAAGCACAAAAAATAGGTAAGCTAAAACGTAACTTCCAAGGCTATACTGACGACATGGCACAAACCATGATTGGTTTTGGTGTTTCTGCAATTAGCCAGTTTGATGGTGTATATATTCAGAATAAAACTGACTCTATAGCATACCGTAAGGATATTACAGAGAATAAAAACCCAATAGAACGTGGTTGTATTTTATCTGAAGACGATAAAATACGGCGCATGCTTATTGAGCAATTATTGTGTAAATTCTCTGTTTATTTACCAGATTTCCCGACAATAGATGTGCCAAAAACAAAATTAGAACCTCTACAGGAAGATGGTATTGTTAAATTAACTCCAACAGACGTAATAATTACAGAACTTGGCAAACCATTTGCACGCATTGTTGCAGCCTCTTTTGACCCATATTTAAGAGTAGACAAAGGAACTCGCCATGCAAAAGCTATTTAATATGCCATTTTTAGGGCGAGGATTTCGCCCATTCTTTTTCTTTGGTGCTTTATATAGCGTTATAAGTATTTTTGTTTGGAGTAAATTTTATACTGCCCCAACGGCACAAACAATGCCTATGGACCCGTTCTCTTGGCATACCCACGAAATGCTGTTTGGCTTTACTATTGCTATTATTGCAGGCTTCTTATTAACAGCTGTTGCTAATTGGACAGGTAGTGCACCCTTGCGGCAAGGTCGTTTAGCAGGATTAGTTCTGCTTTGGATAGCAGGTCGCATAGTAATGAGTATAGACTTTGGGCTACCACAATGGCTTATTTTTACAATCGCAGGAAGTTTTATACCCATGCTAGCGATTGCTTTAGCAGCACCATTAATTAAAAAATGGAACAAACGTAATTTTGTTTTTATAGTTTTATTAGCTACTTTATCTACCTGCGAGATTTGGTCTCTTACTACTTACGATAAAACCCCTCTTTATATTGCGCTTATGGTTATTATGGCTTTAGTATCTTTAATCGGGGGGCGGATTATCCCAGCTTTTACGGTAGCTGCCTTAAAGCGTAATGGAATTAACGCCGCACAAACTCCACAACCAAAAACAGATATTGCGGCATTGCTGTCACTTGTGGCAGTTATGTTATGTTTTGTTTTTGCAGAAAATTCAGCAACTCTAACTATGGCTGCAGTTATCTCTGGCTTAATTCACTTAGCTAGATTACGCCATTACCACACCTTAAAAACCTTACATGACCCACTATTATGGGTTTTACACCTAGGGTATATTTGGTTAATAATTGGGTTATTCATGCTAGCTTTTATGGATACCATGGCCGTTATCCATACCTTTACTGTGGGTTGCATTGGCTCTATGACATTAGGTATGATGTGCCGTGTTAGCCTTGGGCATACAGGGCGGGATTTAATAGCATCTCCATTAACCATTGCTATATTTGGCTTAATCCAAGTTGCTGCTATCATCCGTATTTTTGGGCCAATACTTATACCCGATTATAAAATAGAGTGGGTTACATACTCTGCTATGCTATGGAACTTATGCTTTGCATTATACCTTATTGGCTATAGTTATATCTTATTTAGCCCCCGCCCCGACAAACAAATGCCTTAACAGGATTTTTGATTTAGCATAACGTCACAAAAGTCTGCGAGGCTGGTTATGTTTTTAATAAGTATTTGCTTATTTTCAACCACTACACCATAAGGCTCTAACTTACTTAACCCCCGAGAGAACGTTTCGGGCTTAATGTTTAGCCTTGTAGAAATGATCGCTCTATTATAAGGGAGGTCTACAACTAGCTCGCCTTTATTACCCTCGGTCTTTTGGCAAAAGCGCAGCAAGAATGCTCCAATCCGTTGTGGAGCAGTCCGAGTTGTAACTTGCTCTAGCTGTTGCACCAAATAATGTTGGTGTGACGCTATTGCACCTAACATTCGTAAAGCAAAACTTGTATCTGTCTCAATTTTACGGATAAAGAAAGCTCTTGGTATTTCTATTAAAGACACTTCTTCAATTGCTTGCGCACTCACAGGGTACATTTTTTTATCATTGAATACGGCAGCCTCCGCAAAAGATTCCCCTGGGCCAAAAATATTAATAACAACCTCTTCCCCCTCTTTGGATACTCGATATAACTTTACCCAGCCCTTTACTACCACGAAAAAAGATTTTGCCTCATCCCCCATGGCAAATATCTCACCACCTTTTGTATATGTTCTTGAATGGCAATTCGCAGCCAAGTCTTCAACTGCTTTTGCATCAATGTTTTTAAACAATGGCGTCTGTTTAATAAGGTTAGGAATATTCATAATTTGGGTAATATCTCTTTTAATTTATCACTCTTGATCTGAATCAAGGGGGTCTATGCTTATAGCATTTATCATACCATTAAGATTAAATACCTCCGAGCCTTTTTGACCTAAGTTTTACTTTGTAGAATATGGCACTCTGGCCGGGGTTGTATGTGGAAACACTGCAGCCTCCCGACTTTGGAAAGGAGTTAAGAAGATGTTAAATAACCCGTTGATTACGGATGCTTTTGGCCGCCGTTTTCCTTATTTGCGCCTGTCGCTGACAGATGTGTGCAATTTTAGCTGTTCCTATTGCCTGCCCGATGGTTACCAAAAAACCAAAGGCGATTGCTTTATGTCGGCTGATGAAATCCGTAGGCTTGTTACAGCCTTTGCCGCCCTTGGTATATGGAAAATACGCCTCACAGGTGGCGAGCCAACAGTTCGTAAAGACTTTGTAGAAATTGCTAATATTATCTCGACAATCCCTGGCATTAAGAAACTAGCTGTAACCACCAATGGTTATAAACTACCCGAACGAGCAGCAAGTTATGCGGCAGCTGGTATTAGTGCTATAAATATTAGTATAGATTCGCTACAGCCCCAAAAATTTAAAGACATTACAGGCCATGATAGGTTAGAAGAAGTGCTACAAGGGGTAGATGCTTGCTTTGATGCGGGGATTAAGAATATTAAAATTAACACTGTATTACTTAAAGGCATTAACGATTGCGAGCTTGATGATCTCTTCAACTTTGTTGCAAATAAAAGAATTTCCCTACGCTTTATTGAGTTAATGCGCACTATAGATAACCATGACTATTTTAATAAGCACCATTTGTCGGGTACAGCTGTAACAAACCGCCTCCAAGAGCTAGGTTGGCAAGAAATACCTCGTTCAGATGGCGCTGGCCCTGCGGTTGAATTTACCCACCCTCAAAGCGTAGGTAATATTGGGGTAATAGCGCCTTATTCCAAAGATTTTTGCAAAACATGTAATCGCTTGCGAGTTTCTGCAAAGGGTGATTTACAACTTTGCTTATTTGGTGAAGGAGGTAATTCTCTACGCCATTTACTGCAAGACGATAACCAACAACACGAACTAGAAGATGCAATACTATCTTTAATGCAATTTAAGCCATTGTCACACTTTCTTCATCAAGGAAACAGTGGAACAAGAGCACATTTAGCATCAATCGGAGGATAAACTATGTCTAAATCAGAAAACCTAATTAATTTCCCTACAGCAACAAAACCAAATTTCAAAATTGTTGACATTAACCGTAAACGCCCAACCCGCCGCCGTGCGATTGCTTGTGGCACTATTTATATGAGCGTCGAAGCCTTTAAAGCACTAGAAAGCGGCACTCTACCTAAAGGAAATGTGCTTGCACTAGCAGAAGCCGCTGGCATTATGGGCTCTAAGAAAACTGCAGATATTATCCCCCTATGTCACCCTCTTTCACTAGAAGAAGTAGACGTAACCTGCTCGTTAGACAGCGAAAAAAATAGCGTTACTGTTTATACTCAGGCCATGACTTTTGCTAAAACCGGGGTTGAAATGGAAGCTCTTGTTGCAGCAAATACAGCATTGCTCACCATTTGGGACTTAACCAAAGGTATTGACCCAAGCTTGCAAATTGGTGGTGTTGAGCTTTTAGCAAAAACTGGTGGCAAAAGCGGGATGTGGACTAACCCTAGAGGAATACCAGATTGGTTGGCAGAGCAATTACCAAGCGAAGAAACCTTACAAGGAGCAACAGCTGGTGTTCTAGTTATGAGTGACAGGGCATCACAAGGTGACTATGAAGATGAGTCTGGCAAATTATTACTAAAATTAATGGAAAAAGCAGGTGCTGAAATAAGTCATTACCAAGTTATCCCTGACGACAAATCTACAATTACTAGCTCTATTAAAAGCCATATTGAAAACCATAAACCAGACTTACTTATAGCATCAGGTGGTACTGGCCCCGGCCCTCGAGACGTTACCCCCGAGGTAATGGAAGAAGTATGCGACCGCATGCTAGACGGACTTGGCGAATTACTACGTACAGAAAGTGGTTACTTCACCGATACTGCTTGGCTATCACGGATGAATGCGGGCATGCTTGGTAGCACACTAATTGTTACCTTCCCTGGCAGCCCAAAAGCAGTTAAAGAGTGTTGGGATATTATCTCGCCATTTATTGGTACTGCACTAGCTAGAATTAAAAAACAAGGTTATGAGGTGAAATAATGAATACACTAACAATAAAATGTTTTGGTGCTTTCCGCCAGTTTGGCGACATCATTACTATAGATACTCCAAATAATTCTAGTGTGTCACAAGTAAGAGAAGCACTTGTACGACATATTGGCTTAGAGCATAAACCATTAGTTGAAGATGCTGTTTTAGCAAATGATAGCGAGATTTTAACAGAAGCAGCTATTATTGAGTCATCTACAAAATTATCAATTTTACCACCAGTCTGCGGAGGCTAATACAATGAGAGAGACCATCCATGTTCAAGTAACAACTGATGAGCTTGACATTAACAAAGCAATTGCATTTGTAGCAAGCCCAGCACATGGCGCTATTGATACATTTATTGGCGCGGTTCGTAACGAGCATGCAGGTAAAGACGTTACAGGCTTAACTTATGATGCCCACAAAGAATTAGCCGAAAAAAGTTTTACCGAAATTTGCACCGAAGCGCAAAAACGCTGGCCAGAGACCCATTATTATGTGGATCACTTCCAAGGCGAGCTTAAAGTTAGCGAAGTTAGCATTATTATTGCTGTTAGCTCTCCGCACCGTGAAGAAAGCTTTGACGCTTGCCGCTTTGTTATCGAAGAAATTAAGAAGTCTTCCCCCGTCTGGAAAAAAGAGCACTATGTTGACAGCGTAAGTACGTGGCTGCCCGGGCATAGTTTACGTAGCGCATAAGCCTATGCAAATTGCAGGAATTATTTTAGCTGGTGGTCGTTCTAGCCGCATGGGGCAAAACAAGGCATTAATGCCTTTTAATGGTAAGCCACTTGTCGAGCATATGGTATCTATTTTGCAAAATACAGGGGTAGATGACATCCACATCAGCGGACAGTTAGACGGTTACAATTGTATTGTAGATAACGCACCTTTTGCTGGCCCCGCAAAGGCCATTAAAAGCGTTGTACAAAAACTACCAAATTATGATGGTTTTTTATTTATCCCTGTAGATATGCCACTGTTAAAACCTGATGTATTAAAGCTGTTGTTAAGTTCATCCAATAGCTCCTATTTTACCAATAAGCCATTGCCTGCATTTATTAAAAATAATATTTTTAATACTGATGAAACTTCAGTGAAAGAATTATTAAAGTCTATAAATGCAACTGCTATTGAGCTACCACAAAAATTTTTACCCGCTATGGTAAATACTAATACCCCCCAACAATGGCAAGAGGCTACCAGCACATGAATGTTAAAATTACCGATAAAGCTATTATATTTAAAATTACCGAAGGCGAGCTAGAGCAACTTGTCGGTGGTGTTAACATTACAAAAAATATACCTCTACTACCCCAAGCTTTTACAACAATAATTAATGCTAACACCACACATAAAAAACTTATAGCCGAGTTATCACCAGAAGAAAATAAAGTAACCCTAACTTTACATGCCCCGCAAAAATATATCCAACAGCTTGCAGAAATGGGCAAAAATAATGATGGTATTTCCTGTAGCCATAATGGGGTTAATATTCAGCTCCAAGTTGACGTAAAAACAGATAGCCGCCGTAGGACACCATGACTGTTGCTGCACTATTTTTTGTTACTGCTCTAATTTATGCCTCTGTGGGGTTTGGTGGGGGATCAACTTACAATGCTTTGCTTGTTTTAAATGGTGTAGATTATAAAATAATCCCTCTAGTTGCTCTTAGTTGTAATATTATTGTAGTTAGTGGCGGCGTTTGGCATTTTGCTAAACAAGGCCATATCAATACCCGTAAAATACTACCTTGGGTTATTGTGTCTATTCCAGCAGCGTGGATTGGGGGAAGCATCCATATCCAAGAGGTTTATTTCTTAGGTATTCTTAGCATTGCTTTGTTTGTGTCAGGGGTGCAAATGCTACTACCAATGAAAGATAATTCATCTAGACCTGCACTAACCTACTCAAAATTAGCCGCACCTATTATTGGTGGTTCATTAGGGCTATTAGCGGGAATAACAGGTATTGGAGGTGGTATATTATTAGCCCCAGTTTTATATTTACTACGCTGGGATACCCCTAAAAGTATTGCTGGAACTTGCAGCCTATTTATTTTAGTTAATTCGTTATCAGGACTAGCAGGGCAAATAATGAAACAAGACCTAAGCAACACTATACTAGCGATAGAACCATATTGGTTACTATTCCCCGCTGTTCTAATTGGTGGGCAAATAGGCTCTAGGTTAGGAACAGTAAAAATTAATGGCACCATTGTGAAAAAAGCAACTGCCCTATTAATACTCTATGTATCAATAAAAATTGGCCTTGAGCTATTCTAGCCAAGCCTCATAACCACCAGCCATGCTGTATACGTTGCTATAACCATGCTCTTTTAATATTTGCGCGGCCTGAAGGCTGCGCCCTCCTTTTTGGCAATGGAGGATAATTTCCACATTTTTATCTAAAGGTGGGATGGAGCCTTCCTTCATTTTAGAAAGAGACCAATGTTGTGCTGCATCAATATGTCCATCTGCCCACTCTTCATCTTCTCTTACATCTATAAGTAATAAAAATTCTTTATTGCGAACTTCCGTAACTGTTATTTCAGCTATCTTACTTTCACAAACTGGAGGGGTATAATCCAACCTAATATCTTCTGGTTTTTGGCTGCATACTGGGCAATTATTGTTTTTTGTAAGATGTAATATATGTGTCTGCATTGTTTTTGCATCTAAAACCCATAATTTTCCAACAAGCGTATTAAAACTTCTATGACCAACAATAATCTCGACTACTTGCAACGCTTGTGTAACCCCTACAATCCCAGCGACACCACCAATAATACCTGATTCCGAGCAGTTATTTATTTGTGTTTGTGGGGGCTCGGGGTAAAGGCACCTATAACAAGGGCCATGCGCCGAGTCAAACACAGAAACATACCCATCAAACTGTTGAATAGCCCCATAAACCAAAGGCTTTTTATACTTAACGGCAGCATCGTTAATTAAATATTTTGCTGCGAAATTATCAGTACCATCAAGAATAATATCGTAGTTCTTAAAAAGATTATCAATGTTTTCGGCATTAAGCTGCCCATAGGTATCTACAGAAATATCAGGGTTCAGAGCCTGCAGCTTTTCCTGTGCTACTTTGGCTTTTTCTTTGCCCACATCTGCTGTTGAAAACAAAATCTGGCGCTGTAAATTACTTTCATCGACTGTATCAAACTCACAAATGCCAATTCTACCAATACCTGCCGCTGCTAAATACAACAAAGCAGGCGAACCAAGCCCTCCAGCCCCAATACAAAGCACAGATGCATCAGCCAATTTTTGCTGACCAGCACTCCCTATTTCTGGCAATATAGTTTGTCTAAGGTAACGATTTTCCACAGCAGTACACTCAAGTTTCATTTATATTAAATTATTTTATTCTAACAATTTAAGGCGTATAATCAGCCAAGTATATATTTTATTTAACATTGGAACAACAAATGCAAAAAGATGTTGAAATAACAACTCCAAATTTTGTTACAGCAGCCACTGTTGCAGCACAACTCCACCAAATTTTGTCTATGGGCGAGCAACTACAAATGACAGCTCTTAATGCTGCTATTATTAGCGCTAGAGCAGGCGAACAAGGTAAAACATTCGGCCCCCTTACCGATGGGATTAACACACTAGCTAAAAACATCCAAACCCTTGTTCTTGATATTGACAATAAATCCGTAGGGTTCTCTCGTAAATCAATCATGGAGATGAACCATCAACGCCAACAAGAAGCATTTAACAAAGCATGTAACCTTCATGGAGAAGACGGGCCAAACCATAATAAAATATCTATTTTAAGAGATAAAATACTTACTGACCGTAATAATATACAACAAGAATTATTAGGTAATTTATCTGAGATGGGCCACCTCATGAAAGAGATCAGCACATCCCTAAGACCCACAGATTATTTAGTAGCCAACTGCCGGATAGAAGCTTCACATATAACTGATTTTTGTGGAGCATTCAATGATGTCGCTGAAATGGTTGCATCAACGTCTAAGCAAATATCAGAAAATATCAAAAAATCTAATAGCCTTCTAATTCAACTACAAGAAACAGTATAAAGGTAAGAACATGAAAGATAGTTTACTATACGACAATGGCCACAAATGGATTGTTTTTGGTCGTGACGAAGACAAACCAGAAAAAATTATTGATACAAACCAATACATGGTTATTAATGGCAAGCGTGCTTTTATTATGGACCCCGGCGGTATAGAAGTATTCCCCCCGATGCTAGCCTTTGTTACTCGACATGCTGACATAGACAACATCACCGATATTTTTGCCAGCCACCAAGACCCTGACATTATTTCTTCTTTAGGGCTATGGGACAAGGCTATACCCAACGCACGCCTCCATGCACCTTGGATATGGGAAGGGTTTATTCGCCATTTTGGTTGCGATAACATTACTTATGTATCAATTGCAGACGAAGGCGGTGGGATTGACCTAGATGGAACTAAGCTAGAATTTATCCCTGCTCATTATCTTCATGCATCAGGTAACTTTAATGTTTACGACCCTAAAGCAAAAATCTTAATGAGCGGTGACATTGGAGCAGCTCTTGAAAGCGCTGGCGCCCCATTCTTTGTTGAAGACTTTGACGAACACACCAAAAAGATGGAATACTTCCACCGCCGTTGGATGCCATCGAACGATGCAAAAAAACATTGGATTGATCGAATAAGGAAACTAGATATCGATATTATGGCTCCTCAACATGGTCGCCTTTTTAAGGGTGATGATGTTAAACGTTTCTTAGATTGGTTTGAAGCGTTGGATGTTGGTTGTGCAAATGACCAAGAAGAAGTGAGGAAAAGCGCCTAAACATAGCTTTAATTAATAAAGAAATCCCAGTAATTGTATTACTGGGATTTTTTTTACTTGAACTACGTAGTAAATTAACCATAATCAGGGAGTACACAAGTTTGTACCTTCTTTTCCGTTTCATTTCTATAACCGAAATCCTTATCTATAAGGATTCTTCTTAAAAGACTACACTATGAATAATACTTCCGTAAGAGTACGCAGAGCTACCCAACTGGATAGCAATGATATTTTAACTTGGCGTAACGATGACACAACAAGAAAGATGTCTAGAAATACTGGCATTATACTAAAGAAAGATCATGACAACTGGCTTACAGCAGCACTTACTAATACCGATAAAGTCTTGTTAATTGCAGAAGATAACCAAGGCAAAATTGGCTTCTTACGCTTTGATAGCACTGATAAAGGGAGCAGGGCTGAAGTTAGCATTAACTTAAACCCTAACCGTAGAGACCAAAAACTCTCCAAAACATTCCTTAGGCAAGCCAAAAGATTTTTACCTAGAGGTGTTAATGATTTATTGGCATGCATTAAAGTAGAGAATGAAGTAAGTAACCATATCTTCAGTTCCTCTAATTACGAGCTGAAGCACTCTAAGGATGGATACAACTACTACATCCTTAAAATTAGAAAATAGCGACTTGCGCAAGCAATAAAAAATACCCCCATTAACGGGGGTATTTTTTATTCGCTTTTACTAAAAAAATGGTGGGCCGTGTGGGACTTGAACCTACGACCAATTGATTAAAAGTCAACTGCTCTACCAACTGAGCTAACGGCCCATTTTTTTTAACGAAAGCTAGGGCATAATACTTTTATTACGACACTCGTCAACCATTTTTTGCATTACCTAATCGTTTTAAGTAAATTAGTGGCCACCTCTTCTAGCTTTCCATCTACAATTGCTTGGCGCAATGTTTTCATTAATGCTTGGTAATACGCCGTATTATGATGAGTCATCAGCATTCCAGACAGCATCTCGCCCGAGCGGTACAAATGCCGCAAATACGCACGACTATAATTTTTACAGGTATAACAATCGCAATTAGGGTCAAGAGGAGAGTTATCTTCCTCATACTTAGCCTGTTTTATAACTACCGTACCTTCAGAGGTAAAAGCATTTCCATTTCTGCCGTTACGGGTTGGCAGCACACAATCAAACATATCAACCCCTGCAACAACCGAGCGTACAAGGTCACTAGGGTAACCAACGCCCATTAAATAACGTGGTTTATCTTCTGGCATTAAGTCGGCACAAATGCCTGTCATCTCAGCTAATTTTTCTGTAGGCTCACCAACAGCTAAACCACCAATGGCATACCCCTCAAAGTCTAACTCTTCAAGAGCTTTCATGCTTTCTTCTCGTAAATGTGGGTACATTCCGCCCTGCATAATACCAAACTGGCCATACCCTTTTCGCTCAATAAATGCTTTACGAGAACGCTCGGCCCAGCGCATCGACATCCGCATAGACTCAGCAGCAACCTCAACACTTGCAGGATACGGGGTGCATTCGTCAAAAGCCATGGTAATGGTTGCATCTAATGCACGCTGTATTTCGGTGCTATTCTCAGGGGTTAACATCTTTTTGCTGCCATCAATATGCGAACGAAAAGAAACCCCTTCTTCTGTTATTTTACGCAACTTTGCAAGCGAGAAAACTTGGTATCCACCAGAATCAGTCAGAATTGGCCCTGGCCAATTCATAAACTTATGCAACCCGCCTAGCCGTTCAATAAGTTCATGCCCGGGGCGCAAAAATAAATGGTAAGTATTGCCTAAAACAATTTGTGCACCTAATTCTGCTACTTCTTCAGGACGCATCCCCTTTACTGTTGCAGCCGTTCCCACTGGCATAAACACGGGGGTATCGATCTCGCCATGGGCAGTTTTTATTTTGCCTAAACGCGCTTTGCCATCTTTTTTAATTAACGAAAATGAAAAGTCTGTCATCTATTTATTTTCTCCATAATAGCGAGCTATCGCCATAGCTATAAAAACGGTATTTATCTGCAATTGCTGTTTGGTAAATCTTGCGCATTTTATCGTAACCCGTAAACGCTGCAACAAGCATAAGCAAAGTTGACTTTGGTAAATGAAAATTAGTTAATAAACCATCAGCAACTTTAAAACCAAACCCAGGCGTAATAAAAATATCTGTATCGCCGCTAAATGGCTTAAGAACCCCACCTCGTGCTGCCGTTTCAATTAGGCGCAAACTAGTAGTACCGACACAGACAACTCGCCCACCACTCTTTTTAGCAGCATTAATCGCAGTAACAGCCTCTTCTGTTACCTCGCCCCATTCACTATGCATAATATGTTGGCTTAAATCATCATTACGAACAGGCTGGAATGTACCTGCGCCCACGTGCAAAGTAACAGTGGTAGTAGAAATATCTTTTTGTTTAAGCTGTTCTAATAGATTTTCTGTAAAATGAAGCCCTGCTGTAGGAGCTGCCACAGCCCCTTGTCTATGCGCATAGACTGTTTGGTAACGTTCGCTGTCATCCTCGGTAGAACCTTCAGGACGGCTAATATATGGTGGCAGTGGCAAGTCGCCAGCTTGTTTAAGGAAAGCTTCAAAACAATCACCGAAACTACTGAATTTAATTATTAATTGCTCCCCATCACGACCAATAATAGTAGCCTTACCACCCTCAAAAAATATCTCTTGGCCTTGCTTTAGTTTCTTTGCAGGTCGACAAAAAGCAAGCCACTCGTCATCATTCCCTGTGCAACGATGTAGTAAAACCTCAACAGCCATTTTGCCTTTTTTAGCTTTGCCATTGGGCAGTTGTTCCACCTTCTCGCGCCAACCTTGAAGGCGCGCAGGAAGAACTCTGGTATTATTCATTACTAAAATATCCCCTGCTCTCAGGAGATTTAATAAATCAGAAAATTTATAATCAAGACTATTAATGCCGCCCTCATCTGAAAGCAACAACCGTGCACTATCTCGTGGATCTGCAGGTTGTTGCGCAATCAGCTCGGACGGCAAAACATAGTCAAAGTCAGATAGACTATAAGACAATTACTACTCAGCCTTATCAGCTATAGCAAAGTCTACCATTTTGTCGCCTTGAACAATGGTATCTACATTTTCCATACCGCTGATAACTTGACCAAAGATAGTGTATTGCCCGTCTAAGTGGCGCGCATTTGCCGCATCAAGAACAATATAAAACTGGCTACCAGCAGAGTCAGGGTGAGCAGAACGAGCAGCAGAAAGTGCACCACGTTGGTGTGGTAAATTTGAAAACTCGGCTTTTAGATTATAGCCTGGACCACCCATACCTGTTCCTTCTGGGTCTCCGCCTTGGACAACAAAACCAGGCACAACACGGTGAAAAGTTAAACCATCGTAGAAACCTTTTGCTATAAGTGTTTTAAAAGACTCGACATGTTTAGGAGCTACATTTGGGTATAATTCGATAACAATAGGGCCTTTAGATGTGTTCATGGTAACAAAGTTACCTTCTGGTACTGTTGCAGCACTTGCTGTTGTTGCCATCATCATTGTTGCAGCGGCTACCACAATGTTTGCTAATTCTAATTTCATTATTTTACCTTCCTTATTTTTTAAATGTAGTAATTTTTTTAAAACTCTTAGCAAATCTGTTTAGCTAGCCATGGCTGCTGTTCATTTTTACCAGGGTAAACATACCATATTTCACAATTTTTCATAATTTTATTATTAGGCCATATACCAACAAGTTCTCCAATACATCTTGAGACAATACCATGGGCTACTAACAGTGGCTCTGAATCGCTTTGATTAAGGATATCTTCTAAGGCAGTTGCAACACGATTAACTAAAACTGGCCAGTTCTCCCCTTCAGGAGAGGAGTGCCAAAGGTGCTGTTTGGCTGGTATATCGCTAAACTTTTTACCATCATGCAACCCAAAAGAACATTCGTTTAACCCTGAATGATGCTTAATTAAACGTTTTTGCTCTGGTAATTGTTCTAACAAAGCAGAGGCAGTTTGGTGAGTGCGCTTTAAACCACTGCACCAAACCTCTTTAGGATTTATGATATTTCTTAATTGTTCACCAGCTTTACGTGCTTGCTCTCGCCCCACATCATTAATAGATGAATCAACAAAAGCGCCTTGTAGAATACCTTGTTTATTATAATCAGTCTCCCCATGGCGCATAAAGTAGAATGGTTTTTTAGGGATATTATCGTGCAAGGTTTTCCACCATGCTAATTGCGGGCTGTAAGCAAGTGGCTGCTGTTCGAAATCCAGCAACACTTTTTTAGTTAAAACTCCATCGCCAGCGCTATAGCCTGTCATCTCACCGTTACTTGCAACTACACGATGGCACGGGATAATAATTGGGATAGGGTTTTTTCCGCAAGCACTGCCCACAGCACGAGGGCTGCTACCAACTCTTTTAGCAAGCTCACCATAAGTTATAGTTTTTCCAAATGGTATTTCTGCAATTGCTTGCCACACTTTTTGCTGAAATGGCGTACCCTCTACAAACCTAGTAGGTACAGAAAACTCTTTGAGTTCTTGGTTAAAAAAACTCTCTATTTGCTTGGTAGCATTGGTTAATATTAAAGATTTACTATCACAAGAGTCGGTATGCCATTCTAAGCCTGACACACCTCCATTAGCTTCACTCAGTCGCAGCGAACCTAGTGGCGTGTGCACCATTTTTGTGGTCATAAATTTTCTCCAACATTTCTAAAACATGGGGTGGTACAAAGCGGCTAATATCGCCACCTAAAGCTGCTACTTCTTTAACCGTTGTTGAGGAAATGGTGCTATGTTCGGAGCGAGCCATCAACACTACTGTTTCAAAGCTAGCACTTAGGTTTTGGTTCATCTCCGCCATTTGGAATTCGTAATCAAAATCACTAGTCATCCGCAAACCACGGATAACAACCCCGGCGCCAACTTCCTCGACCAGTTGATAAAGTAAATTACTAAAACCAACAACTTCAACATTACTTAAGTGCGCTGTTGCTAATCTCATTGCTTCAAGCCGCTGATTAAGGTCAAAAATAGTATTTTTACGACCATGGTCAGACACAGCAACATGCACTTTTTCGTACAAACAAGCAGCTCTGGTAATAATATCCACGTGGCCATTTGTTACAGGGTCAAAAGTACCTGCATAAACAGCAACTTTAGTATTATTAAGATGTTGTCTCGTCATCAGTTTCTGCCTCTATTACATCTTCTTCAGTAAGCTGCTCAACTTGAGCTTCTTCACCTTCAATAATGTCTTCTTCAAAATCTTCTTCCAAAACAGCAGCTGGGATACGTACTACGCTTGCAACGGTTTCATCGTCAACACGGAACAACCGAACGCCTTGTGTATTACGACTAATAACACTGATATCAGCCACACGGGTACGGATAACTTGCCCCTCGCTTGTAACAAAGATTACGTGGTCTTCCTCATCAACAGGCATTGAAGCTACGACTTTACCATTACGTTCGGTAGTTTTAATCGCAATTACACCAATTGTACCGCGGCTACGCTGCGGGAATTGGTCTTGACGAGTACACTTACCGTAGCCATGCTCGGTAACAGTTAAAATTAGCGGGTCATCTTCTGTAACAACTTGCATTGAGACCAACTCGTCTTTGTCGCGCAGGCTAACGCCTTTAACCCCAAAAGCAGTACGGCTTTGGATAGTTCGCAAATCCTCAACTGGGAAACGAACCGCTTGCCCATCACGAGTTGAAATAAGAACATGTCCTTCTTTTTCGCCAGTAACAGCAACATTTATTAGTTCGTCGCCTTCTTGTAAGCTAATCCCACGGATACCACCAGAGTGAACATTAGCAAATGCTGTTAATGGTGTTTTACGTACAATCCCTTGGCGAGTTGCAAATAGTGCTACCATTTTTTCCCACTCGTCCATATCCCGAGGGCAAGGTAGAACACGCATTACACGTTCGTCTTTTTCAAGGTTTACGAGGTTAATAAATGCTTTACCTCGAGAACCATGGCTTGCTTGTGGAATTTCGAATACCTTAAGCTTAAACACTTGGCCATTAGAGGTGAACACTAATAGTGGGTCATGAGTATTCGCCACAAATAATGTTTCGAGCTGTTCATCGTCCTTCATGTTGGTTGTGCTACGGCCTTTACCACCACGACGTTGGGCACGGTAGTCGGCCAACGGTTGGCGTTTTGCATAGCCACCATCGCTAATACTTACGACCATTTCCTCAGGCTTAATGAAGTCTTCAATATTAAACTCGTTTGCAGAGTCTGTTATTTCTGAACGACGTGGGTTATCGAATAGTTCTTTAACTTCGAGCAAATCATCTTTTATCAAGCCAAGCATTACGCTACGGTTAGATAAAATATCGACAAGACCTTTAATAAAGTCTGAAATTTCTGCTGCTTCGTCGTTAATTTTGTCTCTTTCCAGACCAGTCAAACGATGTAAGCGCAACTCAAGAATTGCTTGCGCTTGTAATTCGCTCATGTTGTAGGTAGTGCCACTAAATGGCTCGCCCAAAAGTTCGATAAGTGGGCGCACATTTTCTGCTGGCCACTCCCTAGAAACTAACCCTTCTTTAGCGTCAGCTGGGTTTGCCGCATTACGGATAAGTTTGATGATTTCGTCAATGTTAGCAACAGAAATTGCCAAACCAACCAATACATGCGCTCGTGAGCGTGCTTTACCTAGCTCGTATTTAGTCCGACGAGAAATAACCTCTTCACGGTGAGCCAAAAAGCAACGTAAAATTTGTTTAACGCCCATTAGCTTCGGCCGGCCTTTATCCAAAGCCAGCATATTATACGAGAATGATGTTTGTAATTGCGTATGCTGGAATAGTTGGTTCAACAATACGTCTTGGTCAGCATCGCGCTTAAGCTCAATAACAACACGAACCCCAACACGGTCAGACTCATCTCGCAAGTCTGATATTCCGCTAATGATTTTGTCTCGTACTAATTCTGCAATACGCTCTACCATTTTTGCTTTATTAACTTGGTATGGCATTTCGTTAACAATAATTGCACGGCGGTTATTGCTCTCTTCAAAACAAGTAAGACCACGAACTGTAACACTACCACGGCCTGTTAACAAAGCTTGGCGGATACCACCACGCCCCATAACAATCCCGCCTGTTGGGAAGTCTGGACCTTTAACAATTTCTAGCATTGCTTCATCTGATAAATCTGGGTCATCAATCATCGCAATGGCAGCGTCAACAATCTCACCCAAGTTATGTGGTGGAATGTTTGTTGCCATGCCAACCGCAATA
>JAJFIW010000002.1 GCA_021774615.1 Alphaproteobacteria bacterium
GCTGCTAACGCTGGTTGAAGAACCTGTAGAAATAGCAGGTATCAAAGAAAAACTAAGTGTGTCGGCATCAATCGGGATGGCAAACTACCCCGAAGACATCAACAACCCCGAGCACCTCGAGGGGCTGATAAACATGGCCGACAAAAACATGTTTAGGGGTAAGGGGCGTTAGGAATTCTCAAAAATAAAGCACGACCTAGATCGTGCTATTAAATGGTGCCGGCTGCAAGATTCGAACTCGCGACCTACTGATTACAAATCAGTTGCTCTACCAACTGAGCTAAGCCGGCTCCACGAAGTGCACTATGCAAAAAAAATGGTGATGATGCAATAGGAAAAAGTAATTTTTTCGCTAATTCTTCAATAAAGCCTGTTGACACTATGGATACAAACTCTTAAAGTCTGCCAGTACTATATGTGGAGACGTGGCCGAGTGGCTGAAGGCGGCACCCTGCTAAGGTGTTAATCGGGTAACCCCGGTTCGAGGGTTCGAATCCCTCCGTCTCCGCCATTAATTAATTTTCCAAGGTACTTCTATAATATTATTTAATAATTAAAGTAGCATGCATAAAAAATTAGGCTTATTTATCATCATTGGTTTTCTTAGTATGCAGGTGCTTACGTTCCTGCATATGACGGAATATGGCATTGACGAGCATGAGCATAATTCTAATATTTGCCAAATATATATGCATCATGAGCATACGAAATATAATGCTCCTAACGAAGAAATTACACTTCAGATACCAGAATATGCCGCCTTTACCCCTCCTCTTACTGAGCTTTTGTTTGTTCGCTCAGAAAGTTATCGCATAGCATCACCACGTGGATCACCACTTTTCTCTGTATAAGTAACTTAGCTTAATTCCTGCACGGTCTTAAGCTGGATTTCGCCATGTTTTAACTGCGGCTAGGCCGTAGTTAAACGGCTATAAAATCAAAAAAACCATTAATTAATTTTATATATTATACCTCTTTTTAGGAGAAACAATTATGCTAAAAGCAAAACTAGCGGCCTCTGCCGCGTTAATTACTATATTTTCCAGCACATCTGTTTTGGCGGCTGACGAAGACATTAAAGCACTACGTGCAGAAGTCCAAAACATGAAACAAGCCTATGAAAAACGCATTGCCGAGCTTGAGTCAAAAATTAATAAGATAGAAAAAGAAAAGAGCCTTGCTAAGTCTGTTGCTCCTATCCTTGCAACGCCTGCAACTGCACGACGAGATGTAAAAAACAATAGCTTTAACCCATCTATTGGGGTGATTTTAAATGCTCAGTATAATGCCTTTTCTTCAGACACAGGGGATATCGCTGGGTTTGCTGTGGGTCACGAGGGTGAGCGCCCACGCGAGAACTTTTCAGTAGACCATACCGAACTTAATTTTTCGGCTAATATTGATGACAAGTTCTTCGGCAGTACTACAGCAGCCATTGCTCAGCATGAAGGTGAAACCGAGGTTGAATTGGAAGAAGCATTCATCATGACACTTCCAGGTGCTGGCTTGCCTGATGGTATAAGTATAAAAGCAGGCCGTGCTTTTTGGACGCTAGGCTATTTAAACGAGCACCACAGCCATACTGATGACTTTGCAGACCGCCCATTACCATATCGTGTATTCTTAAATGAGGCATTTAATGACGATGGTGCAGAAATATCTTACGTTCTACCTACTGACCTTTATTTAGCGATTGGTGGTGGGTTATTTAGTGGAAATGACTTCCCATTTGGCGAAAATAGTGGCTCGGATATAGGTGCATGGTCTGCGTTTGCTCGTGTTGGTGGCGATATTAGCCATGACCAAAGTTGGCGTTTAGGTGGTTATATGCTATCTGGCGAAGCAAATGGCTCACGCTTTTCTAATGAAGACACCGTAAGCTTTACTGGTGATACTAACATTTATGCTGCCGATTTACGCTACACATTGGCACCAACTGGCAATGCACGCAACCAAGAAATACTCCTTCAGGCTGAGTATTTCTGGCGTGATGAAAAGGGAATATATGAAGATACTAATGCAGCAACAGGCCCAGTTAATTTTGATAATTCGTCAAGTGGTTGGTACACACAAGCTATCTATAAATTTGACCAACAATGGCGTGTTGGTGCTCGTTATAGCCAGTTAGATGCGTCAAATGTCCCTGCTGGTTTAGTGGGCAGTGCACTTGACTCGGGCGGGCATAACCCAAAAGCATATAGCGCAATGCTAGACTGGGCAAACAGCGAGTTTAGCCGCGTACGATTACAATATAACCGTGAAGAACTAAGCCACGGGCAAAACGATAACCAAATAATGCTGCAATATATCATGAGCCTTGGCGCCCATGGTGCGCATAAATACTAAGGAGTTATTATGCAACAACTACTTAGAATATTTATAGTATTACTACTTTGTGCAACCCCAACAGCTGTACAAGCGAAAGTTAACGTTTTTGCTTGTGAACCTGAATGGGCAGCATTGGCAAAAGAAGTTGGCGGTGCAAAGGTAAAAACCTTTGCAGCTACCCATGCAAAGCAAGACCCGCACTATATTCGTGCGCGCCCAAGCCTAATTGCTAAAATAAGACGTGCTGACTTGGTAATTTGCTCTGGTTCTGGACTAGAGATAGGTTGGCTGCCTATATTACTGCAAAAAGCAAAGTTAGGAGTTCAGCCTGGGGCAATTGGTTACCTTATGGCTACAAATATTGTACCCATACTAGAAAAACCAGCCGTAGTAGACCGCAGCATGGGTGATGTACACCCAGAAGGAAACCCGCATGTACATTTAAACCCAAATAATATACTACTAGTCGCAAAAGAGCTGTCCATCCGGTTAGCATCTATTGATACACCTAATGCTGGCTTTTACCAAAGGCAGTTAAGTAGTTTTAATACCCAATGGCAGCAAAACATAAAAACATGGGAAAGCAATGCCTCTGTCCTAAAAGGTAAAACAGTTGTTGTACACCATCGTGCCTTTAGCTATTTGTTAAATTGGCTAGGCATGAATGCTGTTGCATCATTGGAGCCAAAACCTGGAATCCCCCCCACTACTTCGCACCTAGAGGGATTACTGCAACAACTAAAGGCTAGCCCTGCTGATATAATTATCCGCACCCCTTATGAGCCTAGTGGCGCTAGTAAATGGCTTTCAGAAAAAACGGGAACACCCAATTTAGTATTGCCATACACAATTGGTGGTGATGCTGAAAGTAGGAACTTATTTACCCTGTTTAATCGCTCTGTAAACCTCTTAAAAGGAACAAACCATGATTAGTAGCGAGATGATCAGCATTATAGGACCAGCCTTGGTTGCTGGTTTAATAATTGCCACAATCCATGCCCCACTAGGTATTGAGGTATTAAAACGCGGAATTATCTTTATTGACTTAGCTGTAGCTCAAATAGCAGGGCTTGGTTTAGTCGCAGCAAAAGTATTAATACACGAACCATCTTTATGGCTTATGCAGGTAGTAGCATTGATTAGTGCAATTATAGCGGGGCTATTCTTTTGTCAGGTAGAAAAACATATGCCGCAACAACAAGAGGCTATCATCGGGGTAAGTTTTGTACTGGCAGCGTCTATCGCACTATTGCTATTGGCTAACCACCCACATGGTGGAGAAGAAATCCAAAACCTATTGTCTGGACAGATGCTATTTATTACATGGGATGATGTAGCAACCTATGCACCTATATACGCATTTATTTTGGCAATATGGTTCTGGAAACCATCGCTAAGGTGTGGAACTGGGTTTTATCTGCTATTTGCACTAGCAGTCACCTTGTCTGTGCAGTTGGTGGGTGTTTATATGGTTTTTGCTAGTTTAATATTACCAGCATTAGCAGTGTTAAAAACAAGCCATCCACACAAAGTAGCGTGGCTGTGTGGTGTAATTTCGGTTATTGTTGGTATTATTGGGGCTACTTTTTTAGATATTCCTGCAGGCCCAACCATTGTAGTAAGCTATGTGTTTACAGCTTTAGTGTTTTACAAGTTTTATAGGTACTAAAATTAAGTGCAAAGAAAACACAGTTCTACTATTAATAAACCTTAGTATTCATAAATAGATAGATAGCTTTTATCTTATTATATATTATCTCAATCAAAGATAACTATTCTTAATTAATTGGGGAGACACTAACAATATGGATATAAGTTCATTTAAAAAACAACACGTAGAGTTATTAGAAATTGTAACCACAATTTCTGGTTATATTAGTAGTAATACAGTAGCTGAAAACTCTAAGGAGATCAGCCAAGAGCTTTCAAGACTTGGTGTTAAAATTGGTATGCACTTAGCAATGGAAGATAAAGCTTTATACCCACGTATGGTAGCAGCAGCTGATGCTACAATTGCTGATACAGCCAAGAAGTTCCAAGAAGAAATGGGTGGTTTAGGTGGTGCTTTTGCAACATATAAAGCCAAATGGGCTACTGCTTCTGCGATTGAAGCTGATGCTGGCACCTTTACAACTGAAACTAAAGGCATTGCACAAGCATTAGGTGACAGAATCAAACGTGAAGAAGCGCAACTATACCCAATGGCTGAAAAAGTTTAATTACAGCCATAGCAATACTGTGTTATATAGCTCTGTTATTCCAAATAACAGGGCTATATTTTATATTATTTAAGGATTTGAGTAATGCGAGAAACTATTAAAAAGTTTGTAGAAGGAACGAGATTCCAAAATACAATCATTACCTTAATTATTATTAATGCCGTTATATTTGGTTTAGAGACCTCACCTAATATAATGAACGAATATGGCACTATTCTCGAGAATATTGATGCCCTTATCCTTAAAGTTTTCATTATTGAAATTGCGTTGCGTTTATACGTTCATAAATTTAAGTTTTTTACCCAGCCTTGGAGCATATTTGACCTATTAATAGTTGGGATTGCATTAGTCCCTACTACAGAAGCATTGTCTGCACTTAGGACTTTGCGTGTTTTACGGGTTCTACGCCTTATCTCTACTATACCTACAATGCGTAAGGTTGTTGAAGGGTTACTGGCTGCCATACCCGGCATTGCGACTGTAGCTACTATTATGCTGCTATTTTTCTATGTATTTGCCGTTATTGGCACACATTTATACTCTGCCAATTTTTATGAGTGGTTCGGCACCATGGGCAAAACAATGTTTACCTTATTCCAAATTATGACATTAGAAAGCTGGGCTATGGGTATTGTACGCCCTGTTATGGAAGTGCACCCAAGTGCATGGGCATTCTTTGTGCTATATATCTTAATGATGACATTCACCATGTTGAACCTGTTCATAGCAATTATTGTAAACACAATGCATAGCACAGAAGATACTTTAGCAGAAGAAAGCCGCACTGGCATGAAGGAGTCTATCAGCCGAGAAATTAAAGCTATGGAAGCCAAACTACTAAAAGAGATAAAAAAAGCAAAATAGTTGTCTATTGTCAGACACAAAATGTAATACTTTTTGTGTAAATACCTGCATTATACAACTATGATCGCGAACGTTCTGATCAATAAGCGCAGTCTAACTACCAATTTTCCGTAGTTTAGTCCTAATTTAATACCGCATACAGGCATTAAGTTAGATTGCTATAAATAAGTATAACTATTGTTATTACACGCATACAGCACCATAATATACACAAAGGGCATTGTGTTTAATGCCTCTAAAAAGAATATGTACTAACCATTGACGTATAGAGAAAAACTCTAGTAGAGGTATGCCACGTAAGTAGTAACTGTGGCATTTCTTGATTACGTATTTGTAATAAGAAAGAAATTTGTACGATGGTAGATGTAAAGCAAAAGAATAAAAAAATAGATGGGGAGTCAAATACTGAAGTTGACCGTAATGACTTTGATCGCTTTACAGTTCTAGAAGAAACCCATAAAGCTGACATAAATGCAGATGAAATGCTAGCAGGAGAACAAGATGCTTCTTCAGAAGACCCTGCAGCATCTGGGAACATACACGATGGGGGGATGCAAAATAGCTATGGCATAAATATATCAGAAGAAGACACCTCCCCAACAGAAGAAGTAACTGAAGAATTAACCTCTATTAACCCTGATAACTTTACAGAGTCTACACAGGAAACATCAAAACTGCCAGGCAATACAGAAAGTGTTGTAGATTCTGATTCTAGTAATTCTCAAAACATTCAAGACCCAGAAACCAAACAGTCTCCTAACCCTTATGGTGATGATATATCGGTTGATGATACTTCAGCTAAAGACAATACTTCTATTAATTCTGATATTAATGTGGATGGTAGCGCAAATATTCAATATGAAAATACCAGTAACGCTGCTTTTGAGACCGTAATTAGTGATGATATTAGCCAAAATACATCCAATGATGATGACAGTAACCCCGGGCAAGATGGTAACAATAACAACAATCAAGATAATAACAATAATAATGATGGCAACAACGGCCACGGCAATGATGATGACGGAGTAGACGACAGTAACCCCGGACAAGGTGGCAACAACACCAACCAAGACAATAACAATAATAACGATGGCAACAACGGCCACGGCAATGATGATGACGGAGTAGACGACAGTAACCCCGGGCAAGGTGGTAGCAATAACAACCAAGGCAATAACAGTAATAAC
>JAJFIW010000011.1 GCA_021774615.1 Alphaproteobacteria bacterium
CTTTAACGGATACCGTCCACAGTTTTACTTCCGTACAACGGACGTAACTGGAGACGTAACATTACCAGAAGGCACAGAAATGGTAATGCCAGGCGATAACGTAGAAATGAACGTAGTTCTAATATCACCAATCGCGATGGACAAAGGCTTACGCTTTGCTATCCGTGAAGGTGGCCGTACCGTTGGTGCTGGTGTTGTTGCTGAAATTACTAAGTAACTAAGCCCAAACAAAAAGCCGCCTCTGGTTGAGGCGGCTTTTTTTTATTTGCAGAGCTATTTTTTTTATAGTACGTTGCTGATGGAAACTCATCAATTATCTTTCTTATCTTTCTGTATATTGGAGGAAATATGACTTTTCAAATTAATCTAGAACAGTTAACTACTCATGCTGTTAATGCAATTATTGCAGCTAACAGTGTTCCCATTAATAATGAATATTTCGGCGTGGCAGTATTATCAGAAAAAGGTAATGTATTTACACAGCATGGTTCTTTTGTTGGAAAAAGTACTTATGCCCCTGCTTTGCGTCTTGGGGTTATTGCTTTAACTGGTAACGATAACTATACCCCACCCCCTTGTATTTTGTGTAAGGCAGTTGCTGCCGCAGTTGAAGATGATGGTAAGCAAATACAAGCTATAGCCGTAGCCTGTATAAACGCTAAATCTAGCCTTAAAATTAATTGCGATGGGTGTTCTCAACTAATTCGAGACTTAGGTGAGAACTTTACTATTTCCTATTCCTAAAAAATGCAAAAAAGCCGCCTCTGGTTGAGGCGGCTTTTTTGTTTCTCTGAATGATCCTAAAGAGAAATAGACATTTGAACCGATTTCATTCCAACCCTAGTGTTTTGGTATTCATCTTGATCCCATATTCCTTCTTGGAATCCCATTTTTTTGTAGTAGCCAATTGTTTCAATAAAGGCATTTACTAGAATTTTATTTACGTTATTAGCTTTAGCAAAATCTAAAATATGTGCATTCAATATACCACCAACTCCTTTTCCTTGTTCAGAACTAGTAACAGCTACAAGGCGAATTATAGCAGTATTATTATTTTGTAAATCGAAACGGACTGTTGCGATACCAGTACCATCTCTTTTTAGTAGGAGAGATATATTCTCTGGAATATGGTTACCTTGATGGTTTCTATCATAACCAGTTAAGTGCTTAGCATTCCAAAGCTCTTCTTGGCGGATCTTATGGCATGTATCCCAGTCTTCCTGTTCTGTAACCGCAATAAGTTCATAAACTGGCATGGGAGGTCTCCTTCTATTAATAAGATACCGAGTATTATCGGTGGATAAATAATAAATTCAAGTAGGTAAAGTAAAAATAAGTTGCGTATAAACAAGCTATAAGGTACAAAAATATATAAGTGTAGGGGCGTAGCTCAGTTGGTAGAGCACTGGTCTCCAAAACCAGGTGTCGCGAGTTCGAATCTTGTCGCCCCTGCCATTTTGTTAAGTACTACTAATTCTCACAGAGTTATCCTTTTGCCCCATATAAATTGCAATGCTAGTAAGTATAATACTGCAAAAAGCTGGTGCACTAACCATTAGTAAGTTTTCAAAAGCGCCGCCGATAAACATATAAATATAGAATATTGTATTTAGAGCTACGCCAATGCTAACTAAAGCATCTGTTTTACGATTTTTAGTTTTTGGGTAATTAAAAGCTGCATAAAGATAAACAGGTGCAAGCACAAATAGTAAGCTTGCAGCATTAATCGCAAATACGATTACATCGCTTATGGTAAGGGCAATGGCACTCATACCTGCTAAAATTAGCACGATAACGATTTGTGAAAAGCGCACATAACTTTCCCGTGTCCCTGTTATGTGTTCGGGCATGAAGTTTTTACCTAAAGTAGAGGCCACAAGGTAGCACTGTGTGTCCAAGGTAGACATGCAAATGGCCATCACAACTACGGCAATAAAAGCAAGTAGGGCTGAGGGGACGAAATCACCTTTAAAAATCTCATAAAAAGCATTGTCTGCACCTATTGCATCGCCCATAAAAGGTGCTGATGCCATACCTAAAAATATAAGGCTAAGTGTCATGATAATAAGAAATACCCCAGCAATTGGGAAGCTATAGCGTATTACATTGTCATTACGGGCAGAGAAAACTCTTTGCCAAGTTTCTGCACCGCTTAGCATATAGAAAAACCCAATAAGAGCTAACCCCATAGATGACTCAAACCCTAGGGATGAAATAGAAGAGAAATTCATTACCGCTTCTTTGGAAGGTGTAAAAAATAGTGGGGTCATAATAAGTGAGATAATTAGAAAGAACTGAATAACATCTGTTTTTATAACCGTACCATAGCCCCCAAAGTATAGGTAAAATGCAACAACAGCAGCTACTAAAGCAATCCCCACCCAAGCGCTAATACCAAGGATAGCAGAAAAAACATTACCAGCTACAAAGAGCTGTACTGCAATCATCATCAAGGCAAAAAATACAATAATAAGTGCAGTTGTACGTTCGGTGATTACGCCATAGCGTACTCGTAGCATTTCGCCAATTGTTACATAGTTATTAGTTTTTGCTATTTTGCGCACAGAAGGGCCAATATAGGTATAAACAATTAGGCCTAGCATTGCGCCCACAAAAAGCCATAATCCGCCATAGCCCGCAGCTACACCAAAACCAAACCAAAAGATAATGCCCATACCATCACGAAAACTAGATGCTAGCGAACCAATAGTTGGAATATAGCCTACGTCGCGGTTGCCGATGATAAAATCTTGGTGGGTTTCCTTGCGGCTGGCAATTATTCCGACAATTATCATCGCGATAAAATATAAAGTAATGGCAACAAGAGTTACAATTTGTGTGCTGGTCATGGCGGTTTCCTAATTTTTAGAAATAACTTGAAAGTGGTTTATATCATATACCTATTGCAAAATAAAAGTCTAGCTGCTATAAAAAGGTTTAATGGGGCTATAGCCTTATTATTTTGCATGGATAAAAGATTTATTTTATAGTCGCTTTAAATCCAATTTGGATTTGAAAAGACTATGACTACAAGGTAATTTGTAGTCCACTAGCGAGTCTAAATGTGGCTTTGCCGCATTTTAAGCGAGTGTTGTGTGATTTAGAATGTATAGAAAGAGCGACAAAGATGACCATGAAAGCAATACAGTTTGCCCGTGAAGTTAGAGCAGAAGCCCGCAAGGTTGCTTGGCCTAATTTTAAAGATACTCGTAGTTTAACTTTGGTAGTGTTTGTATTAGTTGTGGCGATTTCGTTGTTTCTAACATTGGCAGATGCTATTTTTAGTTCGTCTGTACGTTGGATTATTGGTTACTAGAATAGTTTTATAAAGATATTTAAAGGGGTTACCTACGATGGCTAAAGCTAAAGAAAGCGTCAAAGCAGAAATGGAAGAGAAGTCAGTAGAAACTGCAGCTCAAGCAGGCGAAGAAGTAGTAGCAGAGCAAGCAACTACCGAAAAAGCAGAAAAAAAAGCTTCTGCACCAGACAATAAATTCCGTTGGTATGTTATTCAGACCCAATCAAACTACGAAAAGCGTGTTCAAGCAGGGTTGCGCGAGCAAGCTAGACTGCGTGGCGTTGAAGATGAACTTTTAGAAGTTCTTATCCCTGTTGAAGAAGTTATAGAAGTTAAAAAAGGCGTTAAGTCAAAATCCGAACGCAAGTTTTTCCCTGGTTATGTAATGATTAAAGCAAACATGACTGATGAAGTATGGCATGTTGTTAAAAGTATCCCACGGGTAACAATGTTTGTTGGTGCTGGCCGTGGTAGCAAGCCTCTACCAATTTCTAACAAAGAAGCAGAGCGCATGTTGCGCCAAATGCAAGACGGGGTTGATAAACCACGTTCATTGATTAACTACGAACTTGGTGAAGAAGTTCGAGTTAATGATGGGCCGTTTGCTACATTCCAAGGTGTTGTTGAAGGTGTTGATGAAGAGAAATCACGTCTTAAAGTGTCTGTGTCTATCTTTGGTCGTGCAACTCCAATTGACTTAGATTTTACACAAGTAGAAAAAATCTAATTTAAGCTAGCTTAAAAATGGCATGAAACTAAAAAGCCTCTCTTCCATCGGAAGGGGGGTTTGCCACATATAGAGTATGCTCATTACTCCAAGCCCGAACCATGCCAAAATCCATACCCCTTCTGGGATAAGGGTTTTATTAGCTAGCTCTGCTCCGTCACCAATATGCTTTCCATCAATAAGGTCAAGAGGGGCTTTTAAGGCATTAAACCCAACCCCCATGCCAATAAAACGTAGGGCATCTGGCAGGTAAGGAGTATTACTATATTGTAATGGTAAGAAAAATAGCAGCCCAAGACTAGTCATTATAATAAAGGTCATAATGTCTCTAACTAGTAGTAGAGTAGATATAATCACTAGTATAAGTAATGTTGATAAAATCGTAAGGGCTTCCCCTTGCCCTAGGTATACGCCTGCTAGGTATATGGTCAGCCCCCATAGAGATGCCCCAGCATAGCCAGCAAATAATACAGGTAAAGACCAACCCCCACGGCTAGAAATAGAGCCTTCTCCCCGCCATGTAAGTTTTAAACGTACAGGGCGGCCAAATGTTAGTAGAACAGCTATGCCATGGCTTATTTCATGGAAGTAAACCTCGAGCCACCTTAGTGGGATTTTTACTAATGGCAGGCGTGTGCCTATGCCAGCTAAAATTAGCATAGTAAAAAATTCGAGGTGATAGTGGCTCTCTAAGCTGAGCGTAGTTTCGGGGTACATATTGACAAGTATAACAATTTAAATCTGATAATCGTGTAAAAAATGCTTGCATCTGGCTGTTTTTGCTCATATAAAGACCCTACAAAGGCCTCATTCTGGGGGAGCTTTAAAGTAAAAGCGCTAGAAGGAGTGGCCAAATGCAACGAAATTCGACTATTTAGGATAGTCCAAAATCGGTGTAATTAGTTCAAATAATTAAAGGATTTGCATTATGGCAAAGAAAATTGTTGGTTATATTAAATTGCAGGTCGCTGCAGGTCAGGCTAACCCCAGCCCACCAGTTGGCCCAGCATTAGGTCAAAAAGGCCTAAATATTATGGAATTTTGTAAGGCATTTAATGCAGCAACTCAAAGTATGGAGTCAGGTTCACCTGTTCCTACTGTGATTACTGCTTATGCTGACCGTACATTCTCGTTTGTAACAAAAACACCACCTGCAAGTTTTTACTTGAAGAAGGCTGCGAAGTTACAAAAAGGTTCAGGTACAGCGAATAGTAGCCCAGTTGTGGGTAAAGTGACAAAATCACAAGTTCGTGAAATAGCTGAAACTAAAATGAAAGACCTAAATGCCACTTCTATTGAAGCTGCTATGAGCATGATTGCTGGTAGTGCCGAGTCAATGGGCATTGAAGTTGTAGAAGGTTAGGGTCAGTAAAATGTCTAAAATAACAAAGAAACAAAAAGTGTGGTCGACTGACGTTGATTGCGAAAAACTATATGATTTAACAGAAGCTGTTAAATTGTTGAAAAAATTTGCTACTGCAAAATTTGATGAGTCTATCGACGTTGCGATGAACCTAGATATCGACACTCGCCAGGCTGATCAGCAAGTTCGTGGTATGGTGTCTTTCCCTAATGGTACAGGCAAAAAAGTTCGCGTAGCTGTATTTGCTAAGGGTGACGCTGCTGTTGAAGCTGAAAAAGCTGGTGCTGACATTGTTGGTGCTGAAGATTTGGCCGCTAAAGTTGAAAAAGGCTTTTTAGATTTTGATGCAGTTGTAGCAGCACCTGATTGTATGCCTTTGATGGGTCGTATTGGTAAAATATTGGGTCCTAAAGGCCTAATGCCAAACCCTAAACTTGGTACAGTTACACCAGCTCCAGCAAAAATAGTTAAAGAGCTAAAAGCTGGTATGGTCGAATACCGTGCTGAAAAGCAAGGTGTTGTTCATGTGATGACAGGTAAAGCTTCTTTTAAAGAAGATCAAATAGTAGAGAACATTCGTATGTTCTTTGACACTATTAAAGCCGCTAAACCTTCTGGTGTTAAGGGAACTTACATGAAGAGCATGGCTATTTCTTCAACTATGGGTCCTGGCATTAAGATTGACATGACTACAGTTTTAGATAAATAAAGAATTGAACAGCGTAGGTGTAAATACCTACGCTTGTTCTTGTTTTCAATTATATTTTAGTTGAAAACGGCCTGTCTAAGAAATTTGGGGACTTGAAGTCTTAAAAATATAACCCATCTTGAGGCAGACAGGTGAGCAAACAGTTGTAGTTAATTTAATTATGACTGAGTTTTGGTAGTTTAATTATTACTAAAGCTATAAACAACAACCCAAAGATTACAGGAGTATATAACTGTGGATAGAGCACAAAAACACGAGTTTGTTCAGTTTTTAAATACTGATCTTGCTCAAGCTCAGACGGTTGTAGTTGCCCATTATCGAGGGCTAACGGTTGGTCAAATGGAACAGTTGCGTCAAGACAGTCTTGAGAATTCAACTTCGTTTCGTGTGGTTAAAAACCGTCTTGCAAAACGTGCTTTTGAAGGCACTAACTTTGCAAGTTTAGCTGACTTGATGGTAGGACCAAGTGCAATTGCTTACTCATCAGACCCTGTAGCTGCGGCAAAGGTTGTGCATACGTTCGCCAAGGACAATAAGCATCTTGTTATTATGGGCGGTGTGCTCGGTGACAAAAAGCTATCTGTTGAAGAGGTTGAAGCACTTGCAACTATGCCGTCGTTAGACGAGTTGAGAGCAAAGTTGTTGGGACTGCTTGCAGCACCAGCTACACGCATTGCAACATGCAGCCAAGAGCCAGCAGCGAAGCTTGCAAGAGTATTGCAAGCCCGTGGCCAACAGGCAGCTTAATAGCCGCCTAATTAAATAAATTGAATTATATTGTATAAATAAAGGACTAGTAAAATGGCAGATTTAAATAAAATTGTTGAACAGTTGTCTTCATTAACAGTAATGGAAGCAGCAAATCTTTCTACAATGCTTGAAGAAGAGTGGGGCGTTTCTGCAGCAGCAGCTGTAGCAGCACCAGCAGCAGCAGGTGCAGCAGCACCAGCAGCTGAAGAAAAAACAGAGTTTGATGTTGTTCTTGCTGAAATCGGCGCTAACAAAATCAACGTGATTAAAGCTGTTCGCTCAATCACAGGTCTTGGCTTGAAAGAAGCTAAAGACATGGTAGAAGGCGCTCCTCAAGTTGTTAAAGAAGGTGCTTCTAAAGACGACGCAGCTAAAATCCAAAAAGAATTGGAAGAAGCTGGTGCTAAAGTTGAACTTAAATAGTTCAGAAAAAGCATTGATTTCGATACTTAATGTAGCGTAATCTGACAGGCAACCGGTAAACCATTTTGGTTTGCCGGTTGAACTGTTGCGATGTTAGAGATATCCACCCCGGGATTATTTTTAACGAGGCAAGTTCAGAAACGTTGAGGTGTAAACCCTCACTGGTCGGGAAATTGAAGATACGATAAGTTGTTTTATAAGTTTAGACTTTTTTAGGTTTGTAAAACGTATTTTAATTTTGTAAGGGATAACGTATCCATGGCCTATTCATTCACAGAGCGTAAACGTATTCGTAAAAGCTTCGGTCGCATTGAAAGTGTAATCGAACTACCAAATCTTCTGGAAATCCAGAAAGAGTCCTATGACATGTTTTTAAGATCTTTACCACTAGGTGGTAAATCGATCAAACCTACTGGTATTCAGGAAGTTTTTAGTAGTGTATTCCCACTTCACGACAACAGCGGTATTGCTGATATGGAGTTTGTTTCATATGAGCTAGAAGAACCAAAGTTTGATGTTGATGAATGCTTGCAACGTGACTTAACTTACGGTGCTCCATTTAAAACTGTATTGCGTTTAGTACTACATGACATTGATGAAGCAACAGGTGCCCGTACGGTTCGTGATATTAAAGAACAAGACGTTTTCCTTTGTGATGTACCACTTATGACCGATAACGGTACCTTTATTATTAATGGTACAGAACGTGTTATTGTTTCGCAAATGCACCGTAGCCCTGGTGTATTCTTTGACCATGATAATGGTAATACTCATAGCTCTGGTAAATTGCTATTTACATCACGTGTTATACCGCACCGTGGCTCATGGTTAGATTTCGAGTTTGACCATAAAGATAATATCCATGTTCGTATTGACCGCCGTCGTAAGTTGCCAGCAACTGTTATGTTGCGTGCACTTGGCATGAGTACACAAGAAATTCTAGATTCTTTCTACGAAACTATGGTTCTGAAACCAGCTAAGAAAGCTGATGAATGGCAGTTAGAGTTTACACCAATGTTCTACGAAGGTGTAAAACTTGGTAGCGATATTATTAACGCTGAAACTGGCGATAAAATGGCTGAAGCAGGTCGTAAGCTGTCGCGCCGTAAGATTTCTGAGTTTGTTGAAAAAAGCAAATTGCAGTGGATTTTGCAAACAAGCGAGCAAATGCTTGGCCGCTTCTTGGGCGAAGACTTGGTTGACAATAAATCAGGTGAAGTTCTTTTTGAAGCTGGTGCCGAGTTAGACGCCGCTGTTCTAGAGTCAATTAAGCAAATGAAGCTTAAGCAAGTTAAGTTACTTAAAATTGACCACTTACATGTTGGTTCTTACATCCGTAATACTTTACAAATTGACAAAACTTCATCTCCTGAAGAAGCTCTGATTGATATTTACCGCGTGATTCGCCCAGGCGAACCACCAACCCCAGAAGCTGCGAAGAACCTATTTAATAGCTTGTTCTTTGATCATGAGCGTTATGACCTGTCAGCTGTTGGTCGGATGAAAATGAATGCACGCCTTGGCTTTGATGACTTAGATGTTGAAGATGATAATCTTCGTATTCTACGCCATGAAGACATTATGGCTGTAGTTAAAAAACTGTGTGACATCAAAGATGGTAACGACGAAACTGACGATATTGACCACTTAGGTAACCGTCGTATTCGTTCTGTTGGTGAGTTGATGGAAAACCAATTCCGTATTGGTTTATTGCGTATGGAACGTGCAACCCGCGAGCGTATGGCTTCGGCTGAGCTTGCAACGGTTATGCCTCAAGACTTGATTAACTCTCGTCCACTTTCAGCATCTATCCGTGAGTTCTTTAGTTCATCACAACTAAGCCAGTTTATGGATCAGACTAACCCTCTATCTGAAGTGACGCACAAACGTCGTCTTTCAGCTTTAGGGCCTGGTGGTCTTACTCGTGAACGTGCTGGTTTTGAAGTACGTGACGTACACCCAAGCCATTATGGCCGTATTTGCCCAATTGAAACCCCTGAGGGGCCAAACATTGGTTTGATTAACTCATTGTCTACTTACGCACGTATTAACAAGTATGGTTTTATCGAAACTCCATATCGCAAAGTAGCAAATGGTGTTGTTAGCAAAGATGTTGATTATATGTCTGCCATTAAAGAAGGTAAATATACAATTGCTCAGGCTAATACCCAACTAGATGCTAAAGGTAAAATTGTTGAAGATATGGTTGTTTGCCGTCGTTCTGGTGAAACCATTATGGTTCCTCGCGAGCAAGTTGACTGCATGGACGTTGCACCAAAACAGATTGTATCTGTAGCGGCTGCATTAATTCCATTCCTCGAAAACGATGATGCGAACCGTGCTTTGATGGGTTCAAACATGCAACGCCAAGCGGTTCCTTTGTTGCAAACTGAAGCGCCATTTGTTGGTACTGGTATGGAGCGTATTGTTGCTAGTGATTCTGGTGTTACAACAATTGCAAAACGTACTGGTATTATCGAGTATGTAGATGCACAAAGAATTGTGGTTAAAGCCAGTGGTAAAGTTGCTGCGGGTCAATCTGGTGTAGATGTTTACCGTTTGAACAAATTTAAGCGTTCAAACCAAAACAGCTGCATGAACCAGCGTCCTTTGGTTAAAAAAGGTGACAAGGTTCAACCTGGCGATATTCTTGCTGATGGTTCTTGTACCGATAAAGGTGAGCTAGCACTAGGCCGTAATGCTTTGGTAGCATTTATGCCTTGGAACGGCTATAACTTTGAGGATTCAATCCTAATTTCTGAACGTATCGCTCGTGACGATGTTTATACATCTATCCACATTGACGAATTTAATGTGATGGCGCGTGATACTAAACTAGGTGCCGAAGAGATTACTCGTGATATTCCAAATATCAGCGAGGAAGCTCTTAATAACTTAGATGAGTCTGGTATTGTTCGGATTGGCGCACAGGTTAAATCTGGCGATATTCTTGTTGGTAAGATTACCCCTAAAGGTGAAACACCAATGACACCAGAAGAAAAACTTCTACGTGCAATCTTTGGTGAAAAAGCAGCTGACGTTCGTGATAGTTCGCTTAAAGTTTCACCGGGTATTGATGGTACTGTTGTGGGTGTTAAAATCTTCAACCGCCGCGGTGCTGAAAAAGATAGCCGTACAGTTCAGATTGAAGAAGAAGAAATAGCGAAACTAAGAAAAGACGTTTCTGATGAGCGTCGTATCCTAGAAGCTGATATTTATGGCCGTCTCGAGAAAATGTTGATTGGAAACAAAGCAACAGTTCGAGTAGGCGGAATTAATAAAGGTGATGATATTTCTACAGAAAAACTAGCTGATTTGAAGAAAATCGACTGGTGGCAAATTGCTGTTTCAGACGATAAAATCATGAAAGATGTTGAAAAACTACGTGACCAGCTAGACGTGTCTGTGGCTCGTCTGAAGAAATTTACTGATGATAAATCAGCTAAAATCCGTAGCGCTGATGAATTAAGCCCAGGCGTTTTAAAAATGGTTAAAGTATTTGTAGCTGTTAAGCGCAAACTACAACCAGGTGATAAGATGGCTGGTCGTCATGGTAATAAGGGTGTTATTTCTAAGGTTCTTCCTATAGAAGATATGCCTTACATGGAAGATGGTACTCCGGTTGATTTTGTGCTGAACCCGTTAGGTGTTCCGTCACGGATGAACGTGGGACAAATTCTTGAGACCCACCTAGGTTGGGCTGCTGCTGGTATCGGTAAGAAAATCGGCATAATGCTAGAAAACGTTAATGACGAGAGAAACACTAAAGAACTGCGCGACTACTTAGGTAAGTTCTATGGTGCTGATCATCTTGAAGGTTTAAAAGACTTGAAAGATGAAGAAGTCTTAGAATTAGCAGGTAACTTAAGCAATGGTGTTACTTTTGCAACTCCTGTATTTGATGGTGCGCAAGAAGAAGATATTAACGCAATGTTAACTGAAGCAGGGATTGATAACTCAGGTCAGATGACTTTGTTTGATGGTCTGACTGGTGATAAGTTTGATCGTAAGGTAACCGTTGGTTACATGTACATCCTTAAACTACACCACCTTGTTGATGAGAAAATCCACGCTCGTTCTATTGGGCCATACAGCCTTGTGACGCAACAACCTTTGGGTGGTAAAGCACAGTTTGGTGGGCAGCGTTTTGGTGAGATGGAGGTATGGGCGCTACAAGCGTACGGTGCTTCTTATACTCTACAAGAAATGTTGACTGTTAAGTCAGATGACGTTGTTGGACGTACTCGTACTTACGAAGCAATTGTTCGCGGTGAGACTAACTTTGAATCTGGAATACCTGAATCGTTTAACGTTCTGGTACAGGAAATCCAAGCTTTAGGTCTTGATGTAAGCTTAACTAGTGATGATGCACCGGCTCTTTCCGGCTCGCAGCAGTAACCATCAGAAGAGGGATTGATTATGCGTAATATTATGAATTTGTGGAATACTCCTAAAGGTGGCGATAAGGCTTTTGATTCAATTAAGATATCAGTTGCTTCGTCAGACGAAATCCGCGCACGCTCTTTTGGCGAGGTGAAAAAACCAGAAACAATTAATTACCGTACCTTTAAACCGGAACATGGTGGTTTGTTTTGTGCCCGTATTTTTGGACCAGTAAAAGACTACGAATGCCTATGTGGTAAATATAAACGCATGAAGCACCGTGGTATCGTATGTGAAAAATGTGGTGTTGAAGTTATCGAATCACGTGTTCGCCGTGAACGCATGGGTCACATCGAGCTAGCCGCACCTGTAGCACATATTTGGTTTTTAAAGCTACTACCAAGCCGTATTAGCACATTGCTAGATATGACTCTAAAAGATCTAGAGAAAATCTTGTACTTTGAAAGCTTCCTTGTTTTAGACCCAGGTATTACTACTCTTGAGAAAAAACAACTTTTGACAGAAGAAGAGTATATGGATGCTCAAGACGAGTTTGGTGATGATGCATTCCACGCTGGAATTGGTGCTGAAGCAATCCGCCATTTATTGAGAGAAATCCAACTTGAGCCAGAAGCAATCGAGCTTGAAGCAGCATTAAGCGAAGACCTGCCTGAAATGCGTCGTCGTAAAGTTGCTAAACGTCTAAAGCTTATCCAAGCTTTCTTGAGCTCAGGCAACAAACCAGAATGGATGATTATGGATGTAATTCCGGTGTTACCACCAGAACTACGCCCATTGGTTCCTCTAGATGGTGGTCGTTTTGCTACTTCTGACTTGAACGATCTGTATCGTAGGGTTGTTAACCGTAATAACCGCCTAAAACGTCTTTTGGAATTACGTGCTCCAGAAATTATCGTTCGTAACGAGAAACGCATGCTGCAAGAGGCTGTTGATGCCCTATTTGACAATGGCCGTCGTGGTCGCGCTATTACTGGTGCAAACCGTCGTCCGTTAAAATCATTAGCTGATATGCTTAAAGGTAAACAAGGTCGTTTCCGTCAGAACTTGCTTGGTAAACGTGTTGATTACTCGGGTCGTTCAGTTATTACCGTTGGGCCAGACTTATTGCTTCATCAATGTGGTCTACCGAAAAAAATGGCTTTGGAATTATTTAAGCCGTTTATTTACCACAAACTTGAAGTTTATGGGTTAGCGACAACTATTAAAGCTGCCAAACGTATGGTTGAACGTGAAGCACCAGAAGTATGGGACGTTTTAGAAGAAGTAATCCGTGAACATCCAGTAATGCTAAACCGTGCACCTACTTTGCACCGTCTTGGTATCCAAGCGTTTGAGCCTAAGCTGGTTGAAGGTAAAGCTATTAAGTTGCACCCACTTGTATGTACAGCATTTAATGCTGACTTTGATGGTGACCAAATGGCGGTACACGTACCACTATCACTAGAAGCACAAATCGAAGCTCGTGTTCTGATGATGTCTACAAACAATATCCTAAAACCATCTGATGGTAAGCCAGTTATTGTACCATCTCAGGATATTGTGTTGGGTCTTTACTGGTTGTCACTATCTCGCTGGGGCGAGAAGGGTGAAGGTATGGCTTTTGCAGACCTTGGTGAAGTTGAGCACGCACTGCATGAAGGGCATATTGCTCTACATAGCCGGATTAAGGCTCGTTTCCGCGGCAAGACTGTGCAAACATCTCCAGGTCGTTTGATTTTGGCACAAATCCTACCTGAAGAAGTAGACATTACTGCGTTGAACAAAACCATGACTAAAAAAGAGCTACAGAACTTGATCCACCATGTGTATCTAAACTGTGGCCAGAAAGCTACTTGTGTATTTGCTGATAAGATGATGCAACTAGGTTTCAAATATGCTGCGAAAGCTGGTATTTCTTTCGGTAAGGAAGATATGAGCATTCCTGCAGAGAAATATACACTTGTTGAGGAAGCTGAAGCTGAAGTTCTGAAAATGGAACAACAGTACATGGACGGTTTGATTACTTCAGGCGAGAAATACAACAAAGTTATCGACATCTGGACACGTACAACTGAACGTGTATCTGATGCGATGATGGCAGGTATTGCTGACAAGGAAATCGACTATAAAGGCGAAAAAGTACGCCAACCTTCAGTTAACTCTGTTTACATGATGGCAAACTCTGGTGCTCGTGGTTCTGTAACTCAGATGCGCCAATTAGCTGGTATGCGTGGTCTAATGGCTAAACCAAACGGAGAAATTATTGAAACTCCGATTACAGCGAACTTCCGTGAAGGACTAAGTGTTTTGCAGTACTTCATCTCGACCCACGGTGCTCGTAAAGGTTTGGCTGATACGGCTCTGAAAACAGCGAACTCAGGTTACTTGACACGTCGTTTAGTAGATGTTTCTCAAGACTGTGTTATCTATGAGAGAGATTGTGGCACTGAAAGATTTATTACCTCAAGCGCGATTATGGAAGGCACAAACGTTGTTGAATCATTAGGGGAACGCATTTTAGGCAGAACTGCTGCTGAAGATGTGATTAGTCCTCTAAATGGTGAAGTTGTTTGTACACGTAACACAATCATGGACGAGAAAATGGTGGAAGCTATTGATCTTGCAGGTATTGATCGTGTTAATGTTCGTTCGCCTCTGACTTGTGAGTCTGAAGAAGGCATTTGTGCTAACTGCTATGGCCGCGATATGGCACGTAGTACAACAGTTAACACTGGTGAGGCTGTTGGTATTATTGCAGCTCAATCAATTGGTGAGCCTGGTACACAGTTAACCATGCGTACTTTCCACATTGGTGGTACAGCATCTGGTTCTGTTACACAGAATAAAGCAACATCTGGACGAGTTGGTACAGTACAGTTCAAAAACGTTATTACAGTTGAGAACTCTAGCAAGCAACAAGTTGTGATGAGCCGTAATGGTGAAGTCCTGATTATGGAAGGTGACCGCGAACGTGAGCGCCACCGTATTCCTTATGGTGCGGTTTTATCTGTTGTTGATGGCCATGAAGTTCAGAAGGAAGCACTTCTTTCTGAGTGGGATCCATTCACAGCACCAATCATGGTTGAAACTGAAGGGACTGTACATTTCCTAGACTTACAGGAAAACATTACCTTGAGCGAAACTATGGATGAGGTAACAGGTATTACTAGTCGCGAAGTTATCGACTGGAAACAAAACCCACGTGGTCTTGACATGAAACCATCTATCGTACTGATGGATAGTAAAGGTAAGATTATTACTTTACCTAATGGTGCTCAGGCTGTTTACCAGTTACCAGTTGGCGCGGTGCTATCTATTGAAGATGGTGTAGCTGTCCACGCTGGTGACGTTATCGCTCGTATGCCTAAAGAGTCTATGAAATCACGAGATATTACTGGTGGTCTACCACGAGTTGCAGAATTGTTTGAGGCTCGTAAGCCAAAAGACAGTGCAATTTTGGCAGAAGTGACTGGGCAAGTATCTTTCGGTAAAGACCTTAAAGGTAAGCGTCGTTTGGTTATTACAACTCGGGATAGCAATGACGAGGCTGAAGCACACGAGTATCTAATCCCGAAAGGTCAACATTTGACCGTTCGTGATGGAGACTTTATCGAAGCTGGTGAAATGCTAGTTGAAGGTGCTAAAGTTCCTCAAGACATTTTGCGTACTCAAGGTGTAGAAGCATTAGCATTATACATGATTAACGAAATCCAAGGCGTGTATCGCTTGCAAGGTGTTGCAATTAACGATAAACACATCGAGGTTATTCTACGTCAGATGATGCAAAAAGCTACTATTCTCACCCCAGGTGAGAGTACATACCTTGAAGGTGAAATGGCTGATAAGGCAGAGCTTATCGAAGATAATGCTAAGTTGGAAGCAGCTGGTAAAAAACCAGCAACATATGAAATTGTGTTGCAAGGTATTACTAAAGCTTCATTAACAACAAGGTCATTTATCTCAGCGGCTTCATTCCAAGAAACCACAAGGGTTCTTACAGAAGCAGCTGTTGCTGGTAAAACAGACCGTCTAATTGGCTTGAAGGAAAATGTTATTGTTGGTCGCTTGATACCAGCAGGTACTGGTCATTTACTACGCGATATTCGCAAGAAAATGGACAGTGATGTTGCGACAGAACAAGTTGCAGCAGCTGCATTAGCACTGCCTGCTACAGGTGAAGCAATGGCGTAATAATTACCTTAATAGCCTAAAGAAAAAGCCGCCCCCGAAGGCGGCTTTTTCCTGTTTATAAATAAAAAAACATAAAAACTAATGCACTTAAGTGTTTTTTTCATATTGTAGGGTTGACGTAGCTAATAATCTGCCGTATATAAGGGCGTCCAATAAGGATATTGTAAATTATATTATGCGCTCTGCTCCCCTATAGAGTGAAACAGGTACAGCCGACCTGAGCGGATAGCGCACAATAAGAAGTACGGCGATTTTTTATGTCTTAGTAAAATAAGACCAAACATGAAGAGAACGGAAAGCAGAAAATGCCAACAATTAACCAGTTAGTTCGCAAAGGGCGTACCCCTAAGAGAGAACATAATAAAGTTCCTGCTCTTGAGGCATGTCCACAACGTCGTGGTGTTTGTACACGTGTGTACACAACAACACCTAAAAAGCCAAACTCAGCATTGCGTAAAGTTGCGCGTGTACGTTTGACTAATGGGTATGAAGTTACCAGTTATATCCCGGGTGAGGGGCATAACCTACAAGAGCATGCTGTTGTGCTAATCCGCGGTGGTCGTGTAAAAGATTTGCCGGGGGTACGTTACCACACTGTTCGTGGTACTCTTGATACCCAAGGTGTACAAAACCGCAAACAGAGCCGTTCTAAATACGGCGCTAAACGTCCTAAGTAATTTAAGTAAGGGAAGAACGAAATGTCACGTCGTCACCAAGCTGATAAAAGAGAAGTTTTGCCAGACGCTAAGTTTGGCGATCTTATTGTAACTAAATTTATTAACAACATGATGCAAGATGGTAAACGTGCCGTTGCTGAAAAGATTTTCTACGGAGCACTAGACGATATTAAATCTCGTTCTGGTCAAGAGCCTGTGGAAGTTTTTCACCAGGCATTAGAAAACATCAAACCACAGGTTGAGGTTCGTTCTCGTCGTGTTGGTGGTGCTACCTATCAGGTTCCTGTTGAAGTTCGTACAGAGCGTGCTCAGGCATTGGCTATCCGTTGGGTTATTAACTTTGCTCGTTCTCGTGGAGAAAAAGGCATGCGCACTCGTCTTATGAGTGAGTTAATGGATGCGGCAGCAGAGCGCGGTGGTTCTTTCAAGAAGAAAGAAGATGTTCATCGTATGGCAGAAGCAAACCGTGCGTTTGCTCATTACCGCTGGTAATTTTTAGTATATAAAGTTTTAGACAAGGAAATAATACACTATGGCTCGTCAAGTTTCATTAGATAACACCCGTAATATTGGTATTATGGCGCACGTTGATGCTGGTAAAACAACTACCACAGAGCGTGTTCTGTTTTACACAGGTCGTACTCACAAAATTGGTGAAGTGCATGAAGGTGCTGCAACTATGGACTGGATGGCGCAAGAGCAAGAGCGTGGCATTACTATTACTTCTGCTGCTACTACTTGTTTTTGGAATGATAACCGTATTAACATCATTGATACTCCAGGCCACATCGACTTTAACGTTGAAGTTAGCCGTTCATTGCGTATCCTTGATGGTGTTGTTGCTGTTTTTTGCGCAGTTGGTGGTGTTGAGCCTCAGTCTGAAACTAACTGGCGTCATGCTGACCGTAACGGTGTTCCTCGTCTTTGTTTCGTAAACAAGATGGACAGAACAGGTGCTGACTTTATGCGCGTTGTTAATCAAATGCGTGACCGTTTACAGTCTAAATTTATTCCAATTCAATTGCCAATTGGTTCTGAAGAGAACTTTGAAGGTGTTATCGACCTTGTTAAGAACAAGGCTGTTATCTGGAAAGGTGAAGACCTTGGTGCTGAGTATGAATACCAAGATATTCCAGCTAGCATGAAGGACGCTGCTGAAGAAGCACGTCAAGACCTTATTGATAATGTTGTTGAGTATGACGATGCTGCTATGGAAGCTTATTTAGAAGGTGTTGAACCTGATGAAGAAACTCTTAAGAGATGTATCCGTAAAGGTGTTATCGCAATGGGCTTTTTCCCAGTAGTTACTGGTACAGCATTTAAGAATAAAGGTGTTCAAACACTGTTAGACGCTGTTGTTGATTATATGCCAACACCAAAAGAACTTCCTGCTTCTAAACTAACAGGTATGGATGTTAATGATGAGAGTAAAAGTATTGAAGTTAAAGTAGATGATAAAGCTCCATTTGCAGCGTTAGCATTTAAAATTGCATCTGACCCATTTGTCGGAACATTGACTTTTATCCGTGTTTACGCAGGTACTCTAAAGTCAGGTAGTTATGTTTATAATGCAATGCAAGGCAAAAAAGAGCGCGTTGGACGTATCGTGTTGATGCATGCTAATAAGCGTGAAGAAGTTGACGAGCTAAACGCTGGTGATATTGGTGCGGTTGTTGGTCTTAAAAACACTACAACTGGTGATACTCTTACCGCAGAAAACAACCAGCTATTGCTAGAAAAAATGGTTTTCCCAGAGCCAGTTATTGACTTGGCTATCGAGCCTAAAACAAAAGCTGACCAAGAGAAAATGGGTATTGCTCTATCTAAGCTAGTTCAAGAAGATCCTTCTTTGCGAGTTAAGACAGATGTTGAAAGCTCACAAACAATTATTTCAGGTATGGGTGAGTTACACCTAGACATTATCGTTGACCGTATGCGTCGCGAATTTAAAGTTGATTGTAACGTAGGTGCTCCGCAAGTTGCTTACCGTGAAAGTATTACAACTGCTGCCGAAGTTGAAGGCAAGTTTGTTCGTCAAAGTGGTGGTCGTGGTCAGTATGGTCACGTTTGGGTTAAACTTGAGCCTCTTACAGAAGGCCAAGGCTTTGAGTTTGTAAACAAAATTGTTGGTGGTGTTGTTCCTAAGGAATATGTTGGTTCTGTTGAAAAAGGTATTGAAGAAGCTATGGCTGGAGGCGTTATCTCTGGTCACCCTATGGTTGATGTTAAAGCAACTTTATACGATGGTAGCTACCATGACGTTGACTCATCAGAGATGGCATTTAAGATTGCTGGCTCTATGGCATTGCGTGAAGGTGCAAAAAAATGTAGCCCAGTACTACTAGAACCTATCATGAAGGTTGAAATCATGACACCGGGTGACTATATGGGTGATGTGATTGGTGATTTAAGCTCACGTCGTGGACAAATTCAGGGTTCTGAAGAACGTGCAGGGTCTCAAATTATTAATGCGATGGTGCCATTAGCTAACATGTTTGGTTATGCAACATCAGTTCGTTCATTAAGCCAAGGACGTGCAACATTTACAATGGAGTTTGATCATTACGACCAAGTTCCAGCTAATGTAGCGCAAGAAATTCAAGCGAAAGCTAGCTAGTAATATAGCTTTTGTAAAAGTTTAAACGTTTAAAACAAGGAGTAGACAAGATGTCAAAAGAGAAGTTTGATCGGAGTAAGCCGCATGCGAATATTGGAACAATTGGTCACGTTGACCATGGTAAGACAACGCTAACGGCAGCGATTACAAAGGTATTGTCAACTAAGGGTGGCG
>JAJFIW010000012.1 GCA_021774615.1 Alphaproteobacteria bacterium
TGCACCATCACGGTCAGTTTTTATGCCGCCCATATGGTAGTGGGCAGCAGGGGCTACGGGTAATAAATCTGTTTGTGGGTCTAGCCCGTGCTCTGCACAAAGTGTAAAAACAGTGGGGAATTTTTTTGTAACATCTGCAATATGCCTTACGTCAAGGTAGGGAGTGTTGCCTTCAGCTAATTGCGCCCATACCCCACGTGCTACAATGTCACGTGGTGCAAGTTCGGCATCTTTATGCAGTTCTTGCATAAACCGTTCGCCATTATTGTTTATAAGTTTGCCACCACTGCCTCTAAGAGCTTCGGTTAAAAGTGGTTGTTTGCCATCGTTTGTGTTAACCGCTAATGCAGTAGGGTGGAATTGTACAAACTCCATGTCGGTTAAGGTTGCGCCTGTTTTATAGGCTAGTGCTTGCCCGTCGGCAGTGCTAGCAGCAGGGTTAGTAGTGTGGCTAAATAATTGCCCACTCCCACCTGTTGCAAGTACTATTTGCTTTGCTTGCATTTTGAACCAACCTTGCTTTGCGTGCCAACCCCATGCACCAACGATTGCGCCATTTTCTTTTATTAGTTCTGCTATATGGGTTTTGCTTACAACCTCTATATTCCTGGATTTTTCTACCGCTTTTGCTAGTGTTTGTGCTAAATGCCAACCTGTAGCGTCACCACCTGCGTGGACAATGCGTGCGGTACTGTGTGCAGCCTCTAGCCCTACACAAATATTGCCATTGTCATCGCGGTCAAAAGGCATATTTAGGGCTAGCAGTTTCTCTACTATGTTTGCACCTTGTTCGGTAAGTAAGCGAACAGCTGTGGCATCTGTCAGCCCTGCGCCTGCGGTGTGGGTATCGTTTGCGTGGCTTTCGGTTGTGTCGTTTTCTTTTATTACAGTAGCTATTCCACCTTGGGCAGCTGCTGTGCTGCCACCGCTTAGGCCTTCTGTTTTTGTAACTAGCAATACGCTAAGAGGGGCTAATGCTAATGCAGTTGCCATACCTGCCGCACCAGAGCCAATAACCAGTACGTCTGCGGTTAATGTAGGTATTGTGTTTTTCATTAAGCGACCCTTTTATTTGCGAGCTTGCGGGCTTTTTCTTCGTCAACTGCGAGCATTGCTTCAACTGCTTTTCTAGCACGAGCTGCTACTTCAGGTTCTACTGTTACCTCTGGCCCTAGGGTGCGTAAGCTCTCGAGGATTTTGGGTAGTGTGATCCGTTTCATGTGCGGGCAAAGGTTACAAGGGCGGATAAACTCCACGTCTTGCACTTCGGCTGCTACGTTGTCGCTCATAGAACATTCGGTTACCATTAGTACCCGTTTTGGGCGTTTTTCTTTGGCATAGTTAATCATCCCGCTGGTAGAGCCCACAAAATCGGCTGCTTCAATAACGTCTGGTGGGCATTCGGGGTGGGCAATAATGGTTATGTCGCCATTAAACCGTTTGCGGTATGCTTTAATTTCCTTGCCAGTAAAGCGCTCGTGGACTTCGCAGCGCCCTTGCCATGTTAGGATTTTCTTTTTGGTTTGCTTAGCAATCCAACTAGCTAAAAATTGGTCGGGGATGCAAAGCACAGTATCACTTTCGAGAGACTCAATAATCTCTACCGCATTGCCAGAGGTGCAGCAAATATCGCACTCGGCCTTAACCTCAGCACTAGTATTTACGTAAGTTACAATCGGTACCCCAGGGTGTGCTTGGCGAAGCATGCGTACGTCTGCAGCGGTAATGCTTTCGGCGAGCGAGCAACCTGCATCCATATCGGGGACGATAACGGTTTTATTGGGGTTTAGCAGTTTTGCTGTTTCTGCCATAAAGTGTACCCCGCATTGGATAATAACCTCGGCGTCAGTTTCGGTAGCTTTACGAGCAAGCCCCAAGGAATCCCCAACATAATCAGCAACAGTGTGGAAAATATCGGGGGTCATGTAGTTATGGGCTAGAATAACCGCATTTTTCTCTTTTTTAAGGCGGTTAATTTCGGCAACATACGGAGCAATCGCTGGCCACTCAAACTGGGGGATAACAGTTTTAACTTTTTCGTAAATACTTGCAGTCTCAGCCTCAATCTGCACTGTGTATTTAAGAGGCTGCTGGTTTTGTGGTTGTTTTGTCATCGTACTGCTCCTGTTATGCTCGGTATGAGTATAAATATAAGTTAAAAAAATAAAGCACTAAATTCTACTTCTAAAAAAACACTCAAATGCTTTTTAGAACTTAATGCTCAACTTGAGTACATATATTATATGCTCATTATGAGAATAAATGTCAATACCTATTTTTATCTTTTATAGTTTTAGGTTGCCCACAAACAGCAAAAGCCCCTCGGAAAGAGGGGCTTTTGCTGTCGTTAATACTGCTGGTTAATCGTCTGGCAAGAACGATAATATTCCATGTATGGAAATACCGTTCTCTTGCAAAAGTGCATCAAAATTGTCAGGTCGTTTAAAGCCACAGCGCATTAATAGCGCCAGTAGATGAACTTCAACTCTTTTGATGGCGCCCTCAATGTAGCGGGTGTCATTTTGCATCTTGCGGGATATTTTTGCTAGTTTCTCCGCTTGGGGGAAGGTTCTGGCTATATCTGTAATAGCGGCACCTTCTTTGCGTAGTGTTAGTATCTGCATCACATTAATGCCGTGGTGCTCTTGTGCAAGAATACTGCTATCAATATCGGCTAATGCTGCCAACTGCCTATAATCTTCTTGCATAGCAAAAATATATGCTGCAGTACCATAGGGGCTATTTTGCTTTAGCAACCATGGGGTTGCCATATCAACAACGAATTTAGAGTTGCCGTTCTTAGCAAATCTTATAAAAGGGGGTATACCCTCATTATCTTTTTTGCGCAGGACGTTCATATTTATTTTTGCCAATGCTTCAACTGCACTTACGCGGCCTTCATTGGTAAATAAATTAGCAATACTGTTGCCTTTTTCATCTTTGGTGAAGATATTCCCGCCAATAGCGATGACTTTTAAAAAGTCTTGGCTACTATCGCGTATATCTTGATGGACTGTATCCAACAAATGTTGGTCAAGAAGGCTAAGGGGTTTTGTTTCAGTTTGGGTTGATGTCATAAGACACCTCCATAAAAGTGGAAAAAATGAAAAGAAGAAACTTAACTACCAGTGTTAGGTAAGTGCTTGGGTATAATTTGTCAAGTAGTGGCGGGGGATATATTTACCCTGCTACTTTTGGCAAGCCAACCCCTTGGGCGGGACGCTCGTGGAGGACTTCCTTGCGGAATTTATAAAGGGCAGCAGGGCGGCCACGGCTGGTGGTGTCGCTGCGCCCAGTCTCAACGACTAGTTGCTCGTTTAGTACAAGGCGGCGGAAATTTTGTTTGTGTAAATTTACCCCTGATAATGCCTCTACCACTTTTTGCAGTTGGAATAGGGTAAATATATTTGGCATTAACTCAAACACCAAAGGGCGGTATTTAAGCTTGCCCCTAATCCGCTCGAGTGCGCTTGCTAAAATACGGCGGTGGTCTAGTGCCATTGGTGTGCCTGTTTTTTTAGCTATTCGTTGTAGGTCGGTTAGGTTTCCGATACGGCTCGACATTGGTAGGTTTGTGGTTTTGCCGTGTAGGGTTTGGAAATCGCGGTGGGCTTCGGCGACAAGGCCTGCTTCGTAAAGTATTTGGTAGCGTTCTAATACACGTTCGGGGTTAGGGAGTGTACCCTTTGCACCAAAATTAAGAGTAATACGTTGCTGGCGTTTGCTAATTTCTTGCGGAGATGGCCCTTCGGTTGCCCATAGCTCCAAAGCAGGGAGGAGGTGATTTTTTAGTAATGTATTAGCCCCTTGGCGGAAGTCTTCCCAAGGGAGGAAGTCGTATATTGGTTGCCATGTGGCAGTATCGCTAGAGGTCGTTTGCTCGGGCAATAAGCCTAAATAACCTACCGATATAACCCTAGGTCCTCCCTCAAGCTCGCCCGGGTCACGAAAACGATTACCAAAGGTATATAATTGTTCTACGTAATTGGGCACTAACCCTGTTTGCTCTTTAATCCAACGGTGTAAGCCAATATGTAGGGTGCTATCTTTTGTGGGGTCAAAGGGGCCAAAAGGGAGTGATAAATTTTGGGTTTGCCATTTGTCAGCTAAGGTATGGTCTGCATCTTTAACAGTTAGTACTTTGGCGATACTATCGGTTACCGTGATGAGGGCTGCGTTTAATCCTAGGGTGACGGTATTATTCATGGAAGTTTTAGTGCTCAATTTTTTTAATACAGCCTAATTTATCTGATAAGCATTGTTTTGTGAAGAGATGAATTGCAAAATAAGTAGTTATTGGCTATTTTGTTGGGATAGACACAAACTATAAATAAAGAGAATTTTGAAATGACTGTCGATAAAAACCTACTTGATGATTTACAAAAGCGTGGTTTAATTAACCAAACCACCAGTCCTGATGAACTGGCGGAGCATTTAAGTAGTGTACGTACCTTGTATGATGGTTTTGATCCCACTGCTGACAGTTTGCATATTGGCAGTCTTGTTCAATTGTTAACTTTACGTCGTTTTCAATTGGCAGGGCATAAAGTTATTGCCTTGGTTGGTGGAGCTACAGGCTTTATTGGTGACCCTAGTTTTAAAGCACAAGAGCGCAAGTTAAATAGTGCTGATATTGTTGAAGATTGGACCGAAAAGCTCCGCACCCAAGTGTCACGTTTTATTGATATGGATAATGCCGAAGTAGTTAATAATATGGACTGGATTAGTAAAATAGATGTAATTACTTTTCTGCGGGATGTTGGTAAGCATTTTTCAGTTAATGCGATGATGAATAAAGAGGCGGTTAAAAGCCGTTTAGAGCGAGAAGAAACAGGTATTTCCTATACCGAGTTCTCTTACGCATTATTGCAAGCGCTAGACTATGCCGAGTTATACAAAACCCATAACTGCACAATACAAGTGGGTGGTAGTGATCAATGGGGGAATATTACCGCAGGGATTGACTTAACCCGTAGGGTTCATAATCAACAAGTTTTTGGCATAACCTTGCCTTTAGTAACAAAAGCTGATGGCACTAAGTTTGGTAAAACTGAAACAGGCACTATTTGGCTTGATAGTAAAAAAACCTCTGTCTATACCTTTTACCAGTTTTGGTTAAATACAATTGATGCTGATGTAGAGAAATTCTTAAAGATATTCACATTCTTACCTGTTGAGGAAATAGAAGAAATTGCTAAAGCCCATATGCAAGCGCCTGAAAAACGAGTAGGGCAGAAGTTGCTTGCTCAAGAAGTAACACGCCTTGTCCATGGTGATGAAGGGGTAAAACACGCCGAGCATTTAACAGCGGTTGTGTTTTCATCTGACGACGATAAATGGCAGAAGCTGTCCGAGCATGACCTAGAACAACTGCAACAAGATGGCCTACCTGCAACAGAACTAACCGAGCCAGAAATGCCAATTCTAACTGCACTAAGTACCGCGGGGCTAGCAACCTCTAACCGCCAAGCGCGCGAGTTTATAGACGCTGGAGCCGTTAAAATAAACGGGCGGTCTGTTCCAGCTAAGGAATATAATTTACCACTAGATAACGATAATGCCTTGTTTGGTCGTTTTACCGTGTTGCAAGTTGGTAAAAAGAAAACACATCTTATGTATTGGGCTGCTTAATGTTAGTTTTATTGTCGCCTTCCAAAAAGCTCGATAAAATTGGGCATAAAACTTCTCTGCAACCAACGCAGCCAGCATTGCTAAACGATGGGGCAGAGCTTGTAGATGTTTTAAAAGACTTTACAGAAAAAGACATTAAAAACCTAATGGGGTTGAGTGATAACCTCGCTAACTTGAATTTTGAACGCTATCAAAATTTCCCGTTACCGCTAACCCCCAGCAATGCACACCCTGCTATTTTTACTTTTAAAGGTGATGTTTACGACAATATGGACGTTGAACACTATAACGACGACGACCTAAGCTTTGCCCAAAAGCACCTGCGTATTTTGTCGGGGCTTTATGGGGTGCTGCGACCTTTGGATTTGATACACCCTTATCGGCTTGAGATGGGCACAAAGCTAAAGAACAAAAATGGGGCAAACCTGTATAGCTTTTGGGGTGATAAAATAACCAAAAAACTAAATGCAGACAAGGAAGAAGTAATTGTAAATCTTGCCTCACAAGAATACTTTAAAGCTGTTAAAAAACAAAATCTTAATGCTAGATTATTAACAGTTGACTTTAAGCAAATTAAAGGTGGTAAAACCAAAACAATTGGCTTAATGGCAAAGCGTGCTCGAGGGATGATGGCAGACTTTATTATTAAAAATAAACTTACCAATATCGATGCTTTAAAAGATTTTACAATGGGTGGTTATAAGTTAAATTCTGAATTATCAACCACAGACACAATGGTATTTACCCTTAATATGGATATTGCATAATGACTAACGTTTCAGCGATTGAACAATCGTGCACTACTATGGAAGGGCGGAGCCTGCGTAAGCAACTTTTTGCCCAAGTAAAAGAGCAGGTAGGGGTGCTGAACAAGCAAGGTATTAATCCTGAGCTGCATGTGGTATTAGCTGGTGATGATGCTTCGTCGCTTATTTATGTTAATGCTAAAATGCGGGCTGCAAAGAAGGTTGGGATTCAATCGGTATTGCATCATCTACCTAGTGACGTAACCCAACAGAAGCTTGAAGATTTACTTTGTCGATTAGCCGACAACCCCAATGCCCACGGCATTTTACTGCAACTCCCGCTACCAAAAGGGATTAAGAAAAACGCAGCATTAGCATGTATTCCGCTGCATAAAGATGTTGATGGGCTTACCGTTGGTAGTATGGGCGCACTTGTAGCGAAACGTAAAAAAATATTAAAACCATGTACTCCATTAGGGATTATGCGTTTGTTAAAAGCTTATGAAGTGCCAATAAAAGGGCAAACAGCTGTTGTTTTAGGGCGCTCGCAATTGGTAGGTAGGCCTGTCGCCGAGATGTTATCACAAGCTAATGCAACGGTAATATCGTGCCACCGCTTTACCCCTAACATTACAACCTTTACTCGCCAAGCCGATATTCTAATAGTTGCAACTGGTAGCCCGTCACTAGTAACAGGCGACATGCTAAAAGCAGGCGCAACCGTAGTTGATGTGGGTATTACTAGGCTTGATAATGGTGATGTTGTCGGCGACTGTGATGCCGCATCATGCCGAAAAGTTGCTAGCCTACTAACTCCTGTTCCGGGTGGCGTTGGGCCTATGACTGTCGCAACACTGATGACCAATACCATAGACGCCTGCTGCATCCAGCATAATCTTACCCCACCATTTAGGGCTCTTTAGCTTTTTATTTATGTAGCACACCATTTGGTACAAAAGCATTAAAAGCAAAGGCGAATGTTACGTAGTAGGGGGCATCTACCAAGCTGCCATTTTGTTTACGTTGCACGGTAATGTTACCAATGTCGCGGCCTTTACCAGTGCTTGCGCTATCTAGTGCCGAGTTTTGCCCTGCTTGCCATTTTATAATAATATCTTGGTATTTGATGGTGCCAGCCTTACGGACTTTTTCTAAAGGCCAAGCATTGCTACCGACCATAACCACATGCGCCATTTGTGGAATATCTAGGGTATATGGACCACGATATAAAAATGGTTTTTGGCTGTTTACGTAGCCTGCATAAGGGTTTTTGCCGTAAGGCCTTGCGTTGCTATTATTTGGAACTAGTACTTTACCATTAGGGTGCTCTTTCTGGAATTGAGAGAAAGAAACAAGGCGAGATGGGGCAGCATTTAATGCCTTGCCTGTCATCTCGCCAGCAATACTCTGGCCGATAAATTGCTGCCACCAGCTTTCGGTTTGGCGGTCGTACATTACCATATCAGACATGCGTAATTTGCCTGTAGTGCCAAAATCCAACACTTTGCCATCAAGACGGCGCTCGAACACCATGCTGGCATTGCATAGTGGGCAGTAGGTTACGGTTACAGGCACACCACCAACAGTATCGTTTACAATTTCGTGCCACATTAATACTTGGATAGGGTATGCGCGAGCATCACCATTAATAACAAGGCTGATAACAGGCTCGGTAGCTGTTAGTTTATTATAACCAGCAGCTTTACGGAATTTAGGGCTATCGATAGAAGGGATGCCATCTTTGCTAGGGCCACCTTCTATAATTTCGGAATAATTAACATTGTGTTTAGAAAAATCTGTTTTGGGCCATTGGTATTTCCATGTTTTAGGGTCAGCCGAAGCTATTGTCGGTGCAATTGTTACTACTAATAAGACTAGAAGAACTACAACGATGCATGCTTTCATGGCTAAAGACCTCTTGTTTCTAATAGATAATTCGCTAGTTTCTAAAATATAGTTACAGCTTAAAATTTACCCTGGGCGCAATCAACACAGACCTGAATTGTTGGGTCAAACTCGAGGCGTTTTTCCGAGATAGGTTCATCACACTTAATACAATAGCCATATTCATCGGTTTCAATACGTTTTAAAGCTTTGTCAATCTGGAAGCCACGGTTTTTGCGTCGTTCCTCTGCGGCCTGCGCCATTGCTTGCATTTGCATGGCATCCATCCGCGACAGCCTGCCTACACAAGTCTGGTCTAGCTCTTGTGGGGCTCTGATTTCTTTGTCACTTTCAGCGTCTTCTAAGAGGTGCTCTTTTTCTTGAAGAAGCTTTTTTTTAAAGTTATCTATGTTTATCATCTGATTATAAAAACCTTTTAAAGTGATGTTTTTGTGCAACACGTAATATTAGCACTCTAGTTTAAAGATGGCACTATATAGAATACAACTAGATATTGTGTAACTTATTTGATATAAATGAAGAATATATATCAATACATCATTTTAGCGCCTAATAAAGATAGGAAAACTATACTGGCAATGGTTAAGGTAAAATCTATAAAAAATATTTTGCGTAGCATTGTTATTGTGCCTGTTTTGTTCTTGGTGGCATGTAGCACCGCACCTGAAAAACAATACCAAGATCCTCTAGAGTCTGCTAACCGTGTGGTTTATGGTTTTAACCAACAGCTTGATAATTTCGTATTTAAACCAGTAGCGCAAGGCTATAGGTTTTTAACACCACGTCCTGTTGAGCTTGGTGTCCGTAACTTTTTTGCTAATTTATTTTACCCAACTGTTTTTATTAACCAATTCTTGCAAGGTAAACCTGGGCTTGGGGTTGAGGGCATGAGTAGATTTGTATTTAACAGTACTTTGGGTCTTGGTGGGTTGATTGATATCTCAACAAAAATGGGTATGCCAGCACATGATGAAGATTTTGGGCAAACTTTTGCTAAATGGGGTGTTGGTAGCGGTCCATTCTTAATGGTGCCTGTATTTGGCGCATATACAATGCGTGATGGCCTTGGTGACATTATTGCGACCCGCACTAACCCAATGTTTTATATAGAAAATGACGCACTTAAATACGGCCTATTTGGCGGAGTTCTAATTGACAGGAGTGCAGCACTCCTTGAGGCGCGCGAACTTGTTACAGGTGACAAATACTTATTTACAAGAGATGCTTACTTGCAGAAGCGTAAATTTCTAGTTTCTGATGGTAGCCTTGATGAGGAAGACCCATTCCTCGATGACTAGGCATTTTCTTTCATCATATAAAAAGTTCTTATCATACCCTTGGGCAGTTTTATTTGTTATTGCGGTAATGTGTTTATCTGCGATGCACTATACTAGTTATTTTACTTATGATGCTTCAGCCGATACGTTAGTTGCTGAAAATGACCCCGAACTAGCATATTACCGTAAAGTAAGCAAAAATTTTGGTGGTGATGAGTTTTTATTCCTGACTTATCAGCCTAAAGATGCGCCATTACTTTCGGTACAGACATTACAGCGTATTGACGCCTTGCAAGGGCGGCTTGAAGATATTAAAGGAGTTAAGGCAGTCACCTCTATTTTAGATGCACCATTGCTGCAAAGCCCTCCGATAGAGCTCGGTAAAATGGCTGAAGAATACAAAACCCTACGCTCGCCAGATGTAGACCTGCCATTAGCAATGGTAGAGCTTACAACAAGCCCATTTTTTAAAGAGCTTCTTATTTCTGCTGATGGTGACGCCACCGCATTGCGGATTGATTTAGCTATGGATGAGGAATTTAACTCTCTTTGGGAAGAGCGCAAACGATTAAAGTCTTTAGAAGTACTTACCGACGAAGAGCATAGAGAGTTGTCTGTTACCCTTGATAAATACGACCAAGCGCGCCGTGAATATATCGAAGACCAAGAGCGATTAATGGTAGATATCCGCGAAATACGCGACAGTATTGGCGATGAAGCTACTGCTTATTTGGGCGGTGTACCAATGGTAGCATCAGACATGATTAGCTATGTTAAAAGCGATATTATAGTTTTTGGTAGCACAAGCCTACTTTTAATTATGGCATCATTATTTGCATTTTTCCGCCGTCTACGGTGGGTATTACTACCAGTATTAACCGCAGGGATCGCAATACTAATAACCATGGGTATTTTAGGGTTTATAAGGCAACCTGCAACTGTGGTTTCATCTAATTTTGTGGCTTTATTATTAATATTTTCTATCTCGTTTACTGTTCATTTAATGGTTAAATATCGTGAATTAGTCCGCGATGGAGTTAAGGGAAGCCACCGTGAGTTGGTTGCTATCACCATGACTGATAAATTTGCCCCTTGTATTTATACAGCATTAACAACTATGGCCGCTTTTGCTTCGCTGATGACTAGCGACATTATCCCTGTTACAGATTTTGGCTGGATTATGTGTGTAGGTATGGCAGCAGCGTTTACCGCAAATTATACGTTTTTCCCAGCAGTTTTAACTCTTCTGCCCGAAGGCAGGCACAGCCATACGGTTGAAAAACAACCATTTTTAACCTCCATAATGTGTAGCTTGTCGGTAAAAAGTTATGGCAAAGTGCTGCTCTCAGCTTTAGTGCTAATGGTTGTAGCATGGGTTGGTATGAGCCGCTTAAGCGTTGATAGCCGCTTTATTGATTACTTCAAAGAAGGTACTGAAATCCGCGAAGGGCTTACATTTATTGATACCCATATGGGTGGTACTATACCTATGGATATCATTATTAATTTCCCTCCATACAAATCTACAGTTATCGATGAAGATGATGACTTTTTTACTGAAGAAGAAGACGAATACCCAGAACGTTATTGGTTTACTCCTGATAAAATTGAGATGTTACACAAAGTACATAATTACCTAGAAACTAAGGAAGAAATAGGCAAGGTTATTTCGTTAGCTACACTAGAGGAAATTGCTCGTGGTTTTAACGATGGTAAACCACTTGGCTCGGTGGAGCTTGCTGCTGTATTGGGCGCTGTTCCTAGTAGTGTGCGCAACGACTTTATTAATCCATATAGCACGCCAAGCGAGGGGATGTTGCGTATTTCAACCCGAGTCCACGAAACTGCTCCTCCGTATTCTCGCAGTGAAATGATTGATGAAATTAAGCATTTTGTGGTTAGTGAATTAGGCATTTCTCCGAATGATGTAAGAGTTACAGGGATGAATGTTTTATTTAATGACATGCTAGCATCGTTGTTTGACTCCCAAGTATCTACAATAGGGTTTGTGGTGGGTGCTACGTTTTTAATGTTCTTAATTTTGCTCCGTTCGCCTATGTTGGCATTGGTAGGCGTATTGCCTAATTTGCTGTCAGCTACAATGGTATTAGCTTTTATGGGTTTTGTAGGTATGCCACTAGACATGATGACCATTACAATTGCTGCAATTATTATTGGGATTGGGGTTGATGATGCAATCCACTATTTGCACCGTTTTCAGCAAGAACTTTTAAAAGGTGAAAGCGTAAAAGAGGCTATTGAAACTAGCCATAGCAATATTGGGATTGCTTTATACTTTACATCAATAACAGTTATTATAGGTTTTTCTGTTCTAGGGATGTCGAATTTTGTGCCAACAATTTATTTTGGTTTGTTAACTGCATTGGCAATGATACTTGCACTATTAGCGAATTTAACTATCCTACCAAGCTTGCTAATGAGATTTTATCGTTAAGATAGCTTATATCTCTGTTTTAAATGTCTATATTATATGGTATAGACGTTCTAATATTGTTCGATAATGGAAAAACAAATTTATGCGATTTATAATAACAGCTTTATTTATTCTTTTTGTATCAGTATCACCTGTGTATGCTGGTAATACTCATGATGCTGAAAAGATTGTTGTAGAGGTATCAGACGATGTTCTAAAGTCTGTTCGTAAAGAGCGTGAATCTTATAAAGATAACCCTGAGGACTTACATAATAGAGTTCTTAAATACCTTGACCCAGTGATTGACTTTAAGTCTTTTTCTAAAGGCGTAATGGGCAAATATTATAAACAAGCTACAGCAGATGAAAGAGAAAAATTTGCTATTGATTTCAAAAAGACTTTAGTTAGTTTATATACTAAAGCTTTAGTGGCATTCGAAGTTAAAGATATGTCAGTACTAGAGGTTAAAGAAAATAGCCCTAAAAATGTCCAAGTTATTATGCGTGTTACTTCGCCCGAAGAGGCTGTTTATTTAGTGCAATACAGTATGCGTAAAAAAGGTGACCAATGGTACGTACGCAATGTAATTATGGATGGTGTAAATCTAGGTTTAACATACCGTAACCAATTTTATAGCGCGATGAATACCCATAATGGCAATTTATCAGAAGTTGTTAACGAGTGGACTGTTGCCATGAATAATTCTGGTAAAGATACAGATAAAAATTAATAATTAATATTAATTAAAAAAGGCGCCCTTTATAGGGCGCCTTTTTTTGGTCATTTACTCCACTTTGCTTTTGAAAAAGCCTCATCTAGCGGTGTGTTAGCTAGGTGGTTAGCATAGTTAGATAAAGTTTTAACCGCTACTCCTAATACAACTTCCAGAGCTTGTTGGTTGCTGTAGCCTGCGGCATAAAAATCGTTCGTGGTTTCTTCTGTAGGGTAACCACGAGTAGTTACAACACTACGAGTAAACTCACGTAAGGCAGAAAGTTTTTTGTCGGGCATTGGGGTGTTATTGCGTAGTGCTGCTAGTACTTCCTCTGGCATGCCGCCCATTGCAGCGAGGATGCTGTGTGCGGCCATGCAATAAGAGCAGTTATTTTCAAAGTTAGATGTCATTAGTACAACTTGTTGCTCTGTTTCCGAGAACGATGTTTTACTAAAAATACCCATCATTGTAATATAACCCTCCAGAGCAGCTGGTGCTTCAGCAAATGCGCCTAGTAGGTTGGGAACAAAACCAAAGTTCTGTTTTGCTGCAGCAAGCATTTTTGCGGACTCGGGTTTTGCATTTTCTATGGTTTTAATGTCAAAATTAGGCATGGCTTAATTCCTTTATTTATTTAATGCTATCGAGATAACTTCGTAAGTATTTTTTGATAATTTGTCATTTAAGGCAAATATTCTCTCTAGCTCAGTGCGCATCATGTTTTGGCGTTTAGTATCGTATTTTCTAAATTCAGTTAGTGGTGCAACTATTCTTGCGGCGATAATAGGGTTTACTGCATCAATTGCAATAATACTATCTGCAAACCACTTATATCCTTCGCCCGAACTATGATGAAAGTTACGTGCACCACTATTAGCAAATGCACCAATAACAGCACGCACAGCATTAGGTATTTTAATATCAAATGCCGGGTGCTTAATAAGCTCTTTTACTTTGTTGGTGGTACCCTCTTGGTTTGATGATGCTTGTATTGCTAACCATTTGTCGGTAACTAGCTTGTCGTCTTTCCACTTGCCGTAGAAAGATGTCATAGCTTCTTCTGCATCTTCATGGTAGGGCGAGCTTACTAAGCATTTTAATGCTGCTGTAATGTCTGTCATGTTGGTATTATTATTAAACTGTTCTAGCGCTATTTTAACATTGTGGCTATTACCCGCATTTAGTAGATAATTTAAGCATAAGTTTTTAAGACTTCTCTTGCCAATTTGTTCAGCTGTGGGTTGGTAAGTTTCGTTTGTTTGGTTGGCGTTATAGCACTCTTTAAACAGTGGCTCTAACCTACTAGCAATAGTATCGCGGACAAACTCGAATGCTGCTTGGATGGTGTCAACATCTACTTCTTCTTGTAGTTCACATACATATGCAAATGGTGGTAATGCTAAAGCTTCTGCCGCAAGTGCAGGGGGCATATCACCATTAATGGTACTTTCTAAAATAGACTTGCAAGCGGCTATTAAACGTTCGTCTACAGAATGTTCTTTATTATTTTTAATGCTTTGCATTAACTCATCGATAACACTAATCATCAAAGTCTGGCCTGCTTCCCAGCGGTTAAAACCATCGTTATCGTTACTCATCAGAAACATTAAATCGTCACGGGAATAGTTAAATTCTAATTTAACTGGCGCAGAAAAATTGCGTAATAACGATGGGATAGGTTCTTCATTAATATTAGTAAAGGTAAACTCTTCTTCAAGGTTAGTTACGTTTAGCACTTGGGTCATATTATCGAAAGCAGGGCTACTTGTGTTTATTGTTAGGTCATCTCCGTTGTTGTCTAGCAGTCCTATTTTAACTGGAATATGGAACGGTTTTTGCTGTGGTTTAACCTTTTGTTTTATTTTTAAAGTATAGCTTTTGCTTACTTTACTAAAAGACTCTTCAACCACTAAAGTTGGTGTGCCTTCTTGGTTGTACCAATTGCGGAATTGGGCTAAATCAACATTGCTGGCATCTTCCATAGCCTTTATAAAGTCTTCACAAGTTACAGCCTCACCATCGTGGCGTTTAAAGTAGAGGTCGGAGCCTTTACGAAAATCTTTAGCACCTAAAATGGTTTCTATCATAGCAATAACTTCTGCACCTTTGTGGTAAATGGTTCTGGTGTAAAAATTGTCGATAGCTTGGTAGCTTTCAGGGCGAATAGGGTGCGCCATTGGGCCTGCATCTTCAGTAAATTGAGTTACCCGTAGAAAAGATGTATCAGCAATACGCCTTACAGCACGGACATTTAAATCAGAGCTAAAGTCATTCTCACGGAAAACTGTAAACCCTTCTTTAAGGCTTAATTCAAACCAGCTTTGGCAGGTAACACGGTTGCCAGACCAATTGTGGAAATATTCATGCCCCACAACATCTTCAATAAATACAAATTCGGCATCAGTTGTGGTGTCAGGGCTAGCAAGAACCGCACTTGAGTTAAAAATATTTAACCCTTTATTTTCCATGCCTGCCATATTAAAAGAGTCTACAACAACAATCATAAATATATCTAAGTCGTACTCGCGCCCAAATTTTTCTTCATCCCATCGCATGGCACGTTTTAATGCACCCATGGCATATTCGGTTTTATGCATGTTATGTTTTTCGGTAAATAGTTTTAAAGCTACTTTACGCCCCGACATAGTAGTAAAGCTATCTTCTAAATGCTCTAAATCTCCCGCAACAAGGGCAAATAAGTACGATGGCTTAGGGAATGGGTCTTGCCATATAGCAAAGTGGTTGCCATTTGCAGCCTTACCTTTTTCAATACAGTTGCCGTTAGAAAGTAGCACGGGGTAAGTTTTTATGTCGGCTTCGATACGGGTTGTAAATTTGCTTAATACATCGGGGCGGTCAAGGTAGTAGGTCATGCGCCTAAATGCTTCAGCCTCACACTGGGTAGAAAGCATACCGCTATGGTCTTTATAAAGTCCGTGTAAATCGGTATTAATAGTTGGGTTTATTTCAACTTCAGTTTCTAGAACAAAGCTATCTGGAGCATCAAAAATAGTAAGGCTGTCTGGTGTTGCTTTGTATTGGTTTGCACTTAGCTCGGTATTATCAATAGCAGCATGAAGTAGGGTCAGGTTTTCACCGTCAAGGGTTAGGTCTTTACTAAACAATGCGTTTGGATTACGGCGCAAATTTAATTTAGCCGTCACACGGGTTGCAGTTTCGTTAAGAATAAAATTAAGCTCGGTAGTATCAATTAAAAATGATGGTGGAGTATAATCTTTACGATAAACTGTTTTGCCTTGTGTGCTCATGCTGTGTTGCTCCGAGGTTGGTTTAAGATATAACTATTCTAAAGGTTATATAGCTATTAACAAGATGCTTTCTTGCTTTTTATTTAATGAGAAAGTAACTTCTTGTTAGGTACGCCGAATATAATGTTATTAACTTAATTACAGAGATTATGATGGAACTTAATACACCAGACTTTATTCAGCTTGAATACATAAAACCAGATTTTCTAACCCAAGCAATGCAATTCATGAGCACAATATTTGTGTTAGCTGTTGGTATGGTAGTGCTCTGGATTGTGGTTATGTTTGTGGTAGATATTAGCCAAAGAACAGATGCCATCCGTCGCAATTTCCCAGTTATTGGGCGGTTTCGTTATTTGTTTACTACTTTAGGCGAGTTTTTCCGCCAATACTTTTTTGCAATGGACAGGGAAGAGATGCCCTTTAACCGAGCACAACGTAGTTGGGTTAAAAGAGCATCTAAAGGCAAAAGCACAACATCGGCTTTTGGTTCAACTGCTAATGTTACAGCTGGTAGTATGGTTTTTGTTAATTGCCCTTTCCCTGTTTTGGGGGAAGATGCGGTTAAAGCAAAACCTGTATTAATTGGTGAGAATTGCAAAAAACCATACGAGGCAAAGTCGCTCTTTAATATTTCAGGTATGAGTTATGGTGCATTGTCAGCCCCAGCAGTGCGTGCTTTATCTAAAGGTGCTGCAATGGCTGGTTGTTGGCTAAATACTGGCGAGGGCGGTTTGTCAGAGCACCATTTAATTGGTGGCTGCGATATTATATTCCAAATTGGTACGGCCAAATATGGCGTTAGGAATGATGATGGCACATTAAGCGATGAAAAACTGAAAGAGGTTGCAGCTACCCCGCAAGTTAAAATGTTCGAGCTAAAATTATCGCAAGGAGCAAAACCAGGTAAAGGCGGTATTTTGCCTGGGGTTAAGGTTACAGAAGAAATAGCAAAAGTTCGGGGCATTACAGCATACCAAGATTCTATCTCACCTAATCGGCACCACGAGGTAGACAATATTGAAGAGCTGCTAAACTGCATTAACCATATTAGAGAAGTAACAGAAAAACCAGTTGGCTTTAAAAGCGTCTTTGGTGGTTTTGGTTGGCTTGAAGAACTATGTGCAGAAGTTAATATCCGCGGGGCAGAGTTTGCACCAGACTTTATTACCATCGACAGTGGTAACGGGGGGACAGGTGCTGCACCAATGGCATTAATGGATAATGTAGGTTTATTAATTAGCGAGTCTCTTCCTGCGGTTGTTGCTGTTTTAGAGAAGCACGGCCTTAGAGAGCGAATTAAAATTATAGCAGCAGGTAAACTTCTAACCCCAGCTGACGTTGCATGGGCATTAAGCTCGGGCGCAGACTTTATTAATTGTGCTCGTGGGTTTATGTTCTCGCTTGGGTGTATCCAAGCAATGAAGTGCAGTAAGGACACTTGCCCTACTGGAATAACCACACATAACAAGCGCTTACAGAAAGGTCTTGACCCAGAAGATAAAGCTGTAAAAGTAGCAAACTATTGTTTAAATATTACAAAAGAGGTGGAAACAATTGCCCATTCATGTGGGGTAAAGTCGCCACGGCAATTGCGCCCATACCACATAAGAATTATGCAGAGTGATGGCCATTCTGTGCCTATGGATAAAATAAATATAGAGATATCGCACCATGTTTAATTGTAAAAGTATATTACCGATTTGTTTGTTCTCATTCCTAGTTTCTTGTAGCGGAGAAAAAGTTATAGCTGAAGATGCAGTAGCCACTTTTGCAGGTGGTTGTTTTTGGTGTATGGAAAAACCCTTTGATGAAACAAAAGGGGTTAAAAAAACAGTTTCAGGCTATACAGGGGGGCATGTTAAAAACCCAACTTATAAGCAAGTTTCTGCTGGCAAGTCAGGGCATATCGAAGCTATGCAGGTAGTTTACGACCCTGATGTTGTTGATTACGAAACTCTACTAGACTTATTTTGGCATAATATTGACCCACTAGACGGTGACGGGCAGTTTTGTGACCGTGGCGCACAGTATCGCCCTGCTATTTTCTTTAATAACCGAGAACAAAAGAGACTTGCATACGAAACTTCACGAGAAGTATCGGAGCTATTAAAAGAACCTGTATCTGTTGATATATTAAAAGCTGAAGTTTTCTACCCAGCAGAGGACTATCACCAAGACTATTATCTAGAAAACCCGATTCATTATAAATACTATCGTTATAGCTGTCGTAGGGATAAGCGCCTTAAAGAAGTATGGGGAGAATCTGCTGGGAAATAAGTTTATCTAACTTGCCTGTTGGCTAGCCATTAGGGTTTTAGCAAAGTCGATGATGGTTTTGTCGCACCAAATATCACGAGGGCGAACAGCTTTTTTAAGCACTAACGACTCATAATTACGGCAACGACTAAGAGCAACATAAACTTGCCCCGGTGCAAACGCACCATTACCAAGGTCAATTATAACATTTTCTAATGTTTTACCTTGGCTTTTGTGGATAGTAATCGCCCATGCTAGCATTAGTGGGAACTGGGTATAGCTCCCAGTTTCTTTTTGTTCGAGTTTCTCTTTTTCCTCGTTATAAACATACTGGTAGGTGACCCACTTTTCAGGCTCGATAACTAGTGATTTTTTGCGGCCTGATGGGTTAAGAATGGTTACCTCGATGTTTTCATCATCCACATAAGTAACTGTACCAATGGTGCCATTAACCCAGCGTTTCTTGAGCACATCATTGCGAGTAAACATAACTTGCGCACCGACTTTAAGTTCGAGTTTTTCGGGTGAGGGCAGCCGTCCACGGTCAACAGCAAAGTCGCCATTGGTTTGCCCTTTAAAAGTAAAGGTTTTGCCTGCAAGGCTACTAAGTTGTTTTTGATTTAAGGTGTCGGCAATTGCATTGGTAGTTGCAAGTGTAATAGGGGTATTCTTAAACGAAAAATCGTTTAAATGCCGCTGGTTAATATAGTCTATAATATCGGGTGTGGAACGACCAATCCTGATTTTGTTAAGAATTTTTACAAAGTCATTATCAGCTTGGCGGAAAACAGTATCAAACTTGATTAATTCAAAATTAGCCTCTTGGTAGTTGCTACTAGCAAAGAAAAAGGGGCTAGTATAAGAAAGAATATAAGACTCTTTCTCGTCAGGTGTAATAACAGGTGGCAGCTGGAATAAGTCGCCAATTACGCATATTTGTACCCCACCAAATGGGAGCGAACGGTCGTTGTTGCGCCGTAGTACTGCTTCAATCCCGTCAAATAAGTCTGCTCGTACCATCGATATTTCGTCGATAATCAACAGGTCAATATTACTATAAAGCTTTTGGTTGCGAGCAGGCTTAAAATTAGCCATATCAAGCAAGCCAGTTTTTATCTTGAAAAACGAATGGATAGTCTGCCCCCGCACATTTAGTGCAGCCACCCCAGTAGGTGCTACCACCGCTATATTCTTTTTGGTAGTAGAGCGGAATTTCTCGAGAAAAGTAGATTTACCAGTGCCAGCCTTACCACTAATAAAGACATTTTGTTTACTATTTTCCAACAAATCAATCGCCCGCTCAAACTCGGGCGTGCTAACAAAATTCTCGGTGGCTATTTTCGGTGGCATAATAATTACCTTAACATAATTACTCAAAAATGTCAGATTCTAAAAAACAAAAGTAGTTACCTACCTACGGCATCCCGAGTCGCCGCAAGGCCACGAGGTTGCCGACAGTCTGCAGAATGCAGCACCAAGTATCTGGCTTTGCCAGTGCGCCGGTGGATTAAGAAAACTCCATTTTGAAAAAATGGAGCGGGTAAGGGGAATCGAACCCCTCTAACTAGCTTGGAAGGCTAGCGCATTACCACTATGCTATACCCGCAAAAGGTTGTATCTTTAAGCCTCGGCATTGTAGCAATTATAAAGTTAAATGCAATATTTATTATGAGGATTTCATTATGAACAATAAATTTTTTGCAATAATCATCATTTCTATTGCAGTAATGTTAGTAAACCCAGCATATGCACAGTTTAAAGGTGCAAACGTTACTTACTATGACGGCAACACCGAGCTAGAGGGGTATTTGGTAAAGCCTGCGGATGAAACACCACAAACTCCAGTTGTATTGCTAACCCCTGCTTGGCGAGGGCTTGATGTTTACCATAAACAACGAGCCGACGAACTTTCAAACAAAGGCTATGTGGTTTTAGCAGTAGATGTTTATGGCAAAGGCGTTCGGGCACGTAATAATGACGAGGCTAAAAAATTATCATCAGCATATAAAAATAACCCTTCTCTTTTTCGAGGCAGAATGAATGCGGCATTAGACTATATAACCAGACGTCGCAATATTAGTGCCGACAAGGTAGCAGTTATTGGCTTTTGTTTTGGTGGTACTGCGGCATTAGAGCTGGCTCGCTCGGGGGCTCCGATTGCGGGGGCAGTATCATTCCACGGGAATTTGGCCACTAAGGCCGAAGCGCAAACAGATGCAATAGTAGCACCACTATTAATATTTCATGGTGCTGACGACCCTTACGTACCACTTACTGAGGTTGAAACTTTTAAAAATGAAATAAAAAGAGCTAAAGTTAAAGATTGGCAATTTGTGGAATACAGCGGTGCTGTTCACAGCTTTACCGATACGAACGCCGGCAATGATCCGTCAAAAGGGGTGGCATATAACCCAACTGTAGCAGCACGGGCATTTATGGAGATGGACAGATTTTTAGTTGAAATTTTTACTAAAAAATAAAGAAAATTAGCCTGTTTTAGCTATTGGGGCTTGTTTTTTATTTTTTAGGTATTATCTGCCTCTTGCATCAGAAAATAAACCTGCTAGAATGCGCCCCGTAGGCTGTCGCTAAACGTGGCTTTACGGCAGATTTTTGTAATTTAGTTTAAAGTCAAAATGACAACAAGGAGTAGACAAGATGTCAAAAGAGAAGTTTGATCGGAGTAAGCCGCATGCGAATATTGGAACAATTGGTCACGTTGACCATGGTAAGACAACGCTAACGGCAGCGATTACAAAGGTATTGTCAACTAAGGGTGGCG
>JAJFIW010000013.1 GCA_021774615.1 Alphaproteobacteria bacterium
GCCATTAACTAATAAATTAGGGATACGGGCAGGTAAAACTGTTGGTTCAACGTCTTCACCGTCATAGTTTGGGGCAAAGTCTACGGTATCTTTATCGAGATCAGTAAGCATATAGCTTGCAGAACGTGCCATACGTACTTCAGTATAACGCATTGCAGCTGGCGGGTCGCCGTCCATAGAACCAAAGTTACCTTGACCGTCTACCAACTCTAGGCGCATCGAAAAGTCTTGAGCCATCCGCACGATTGTCATGTAAACGGCGCTATCGCCATGAGGGTGGTACTTACCGATAACGTCACCAACTACACGGGCAGATTTTTTGTACGGGCGGTTATATTCGTTACCAAGTACACGCATCGCATATAAAACACGACGGTGAACAGGCTTTAACCCGTCACGAACGTCAGGCAATGCCCGAGAAACAATCACACTCATGGCATAGTCAAGGTAGGAGCGTTTCATCTCCTCTTCGATAGTGATATTTGAAACGCCTTGTTGTAGCTCAGCCATGGGTAATTATCTCCTAAATTTCTAACTCCGGAAATATAACATAAAAACCTAATAAATTAAAGAATAAGCAGCCAAAAACAGCTATTTTATTGTTGGTTAAACTTATCAATATCTTTAACAATCAACTGTGCTGTTATAGGAGCCATACAAAAGCCAACCCCACCATGACCAGCAGCAACAAATACACCATTATGATTAGGAACTTCTCCTAGTAATAAAGTGCTCTCCCCCGCGCCCCTGCTTTGTAAACCTGAGAACCTTTGCAATAATTTTGCGTTTTCTAGCTCGGGGATAAGCCGTTCCGCATGGTAACGGAGATGAATTTCAGCTTTCTCGGTTGGAGTGTTATCAAACTCTGCTTCAGGCTCAAATGTTGAGCCCACATAAACAGCCTTACCGTCATGCCATGGAACAAGGTAAACCTGCCCGCTTTCTATCAAGTGTGGCAATACAGGGGATTTATCTGACACTGGCCATTCTAACAAAATAGCTTGGCGTTTAATGGGGTATATTTTTATGTCTGGTAATAATTTTCCACAAAAAGCACCTGCTGCTAAAACTAGTGGGCGCACAGCTGGTAGCTGTTCTATCTTTTCTTGTTTAAATATAACACCCTTACGTAAGCAAGCCTCGTGCAAAGAGCGCAGCATTACCGAAGGGTCAAAAATAGCAGTTGCATGGCAACAAATAACACCTTTAGAGTCGGCAATGATACCTGCATAATCATCAATATTCGGAGAAATACTTTGCGCTGGTTGTGTTGGCCAAGTTTCGTTAGCAATTTTGACCGCTCGTTTTGCTTTTTCCCAACCTGAGTTACGATGATACACCACCCACCTATCGCACTGCTTATAAGGAATGGGTATGCCACTATCAGCAGCTAAGTTCTTTAGGAATTCTGGATATGACCATATACTTTGTAATTGTAGTTTATGTTTATTACCCTTTTGCAACGCATGAAAGGGTTTAAGAGACCCCGCCGCATTACCACTAGCACCTGTGCCTATTGGCTGGTCATGAATAACAGTAACGATATACCCTTGCCTTACCAACTGCCAAGCACAACTAAGCCCAATAACGCCAGCGCCAATAACTGTTACAGCCCTACTGTCATGATGTTTTATTGGAAAGCTCCTTATCTTTAAAACCAATCAATGTTAGTGGGATTATAATCATCAATATTATAATAAAGAAAGCACTAAGGCCAAACTTACCATACAAATCTAGCAGCAGCCCTATAATAGGGTCGGCAACTGAAATACCTAATATATAAAATAATGGGCCTGCTTGCAAAACAACTGAAATATTCTCTTTTCCTATAATACAAATTAAGCTGTCGCCAACAACAGATAACGCACCTAATACCCCTCCAAGAAGAAACAGTATAACTGCAATATGCAACATATCATCAGTTATGCTAAACATATAAAAACAAGCTATCGCCATAAATGCAGATAAAGTTATGCTCATTTTAGGCTTAAAATCTTGCCAATGGGCTAAAGGGTATTGGAGAAGAACAGACCCCAAAAGAAGCAAATTATAACTATGTGCAGAGAAAGACTCGCTAAAACCTGAATCAAGATGAATTTTAATAACAAACCCATAAAAACTCTCGCCTAAGACCCCTCCAAGGAAACATAAAGATGCTGGTAGAGGAACTGTTTTGACTACTCTAATGAACTCTTTAATCTTGATCGAATCTGGCACTTTTATTTGTGGGAACTTACCAAATTTATCTTCTAATACTGCAACAAATGAAACCACAACATAACAAAGCATGTATATATAAACTATAGCAGCAACGCTATTGATACTGTCGGCAATAGATACACCAATAATAGCACCCATACTTAGGATTATGTACTCTAAAGAAAAAAACCTCATTAATAGCTTCTCTGATAATCCGCTTACAATCCTCATTCTAATACCATGGTAAAAATGGACATTCGCTACCCCTTTAATGCAGCTAAATAATACCCAAAAAATAACACTCTCGTAAAACATCAAAGCTAAGCTAGTGACAACAGCCATAAAAATGCCGAATAATTTATAAAACCCTATATAAACAGTAAACCTAGCAGTGCGATTAAGAACAAAAAAAGCAAGTAACATTGAAATAGTTTGGGCTAGAAATACTATCGAAAGCAAAAAATTAGACCACTCTTGCTTGGCAGCTATTTCTGATACAAGAAGGATATACACACCAAGGCCAATAGCTAAAACAAATAGCTGAATAAAAGGTACGTACATAGTTGTTATAATTTTTCTCATAAAAACTACTACATCAACAGCAGTGCTGCTAAACCTAGAAAAGTAAAGAAGCCCATAACATCGGTTACTGTTGTAACAAGAATTCCTGATGCAATTGCAGGGTCTACACCGAATTTATCTAGCATTAATGGCACAAGGTTACCAGCAATTGCTGCTAATAAATGGTTAGCTATAGTGGCAATAAAAATAACCAGCCCTAGCATTGGATTGTCATAAATGAAAGATGTTCCCGCAGCTAATAGAACCCCTAGTATAAGCCCATTAAACGAGCCTACCATAAACTCTTTGCGTAGTAGTGAGAATGCATTTTTAGGGGTAATTTTATTTAACGACATACCACGAATAGTCACAGTTAAAGTTTGGGTACCCGCATTACCACCCATACTTGCAACTATTGGCATTAGCACAGCTAGTGCAACTAGCTCTTGGATTGTGCCTTCAAACATTCCAATAACAATAGATGCCATGACCGCCGTTAATAAGTTAATAATCAGCCACGGCAAACGTTTTTTTGTGGTATGCACTGTGCTGCCGAACAAGTCTTCTTCTACGCTTAAACCAGCTTGGCGCATCAGTTCTTTTTGGTGCTCTTCGATAACAACGTCGATTACATCATCAAAAGTGATTTGTCCTAACAACCGATTATTTTTATCTACAACAGGGCAAGTTAATAGGTCGTATTTCTCGAACATCTCTGCTACAGACTTTTGGCTTTCTTCTGGCTGTACTGTAAATGGGTCGGTGCGCATTACGTCTACCAACCTGTTATCAACCTGCGCTTTTACTAGCCTTGATAGGCTTAATGTACCAAGCAATTTACGGGTTGGGTCTGTAATAAAAACGGTTTGGATATTCTTTGGTAGCTCCCGCCCATCAGTACGCAAATAATCCATCAGCCTGCCAACAGTCCACACCTGTGGTACAGCTATAGTTTCAAGCTGCATAATACCACCAGCAGTATTCTCGTCGTAGTTAAGCAATGCTTGCTGGATTTCGGGGATAAGTTGCAAAGTAGCTAAAGCTTGCTCATCGCCCATATGTTGCAATAAATCAGCAACATCGTCAGAAGGAAGCTGAGAAATACACGCTGTAACCTCTTTCTCGTTCATTTCTTCAAGAAGAGCTTCTTGGACTGGTACTTCAACATTACTAATAACACCGCCTAAAGAGTCGTCGGGTATTTTATGCAGTACTATGGGGCGGTGCTGCTTAGGTAGCCGTTCTAGCAAGTTTGCAATATCGGAAGGGTGAAGCAAGCTTAACAATAGGTCAAGTCGGTCTGGGTCTTCGGTTATCGCTTTTAAAATTGCATTATAAATTGGTGGGGTTAAATTTTGCCCCAGAGGTTTAGGCTGGCTAGAACTTATAGTGGTGTTTGTTTCTGCCATAGCCTCCTCCTATATTCTAATTTTTATGCGATTCAACTGCTGCTAATGCACTTAAGTTAACAATTTGCCGCACAGACGCATAGGTTGATAAAATATGTACTGGCTTTTTCATTCCCAGTAAAATTGGTCCTAGCTGCTCTACCCTTTGCGAGGTTGCCCGCAACAAATTAAAAGAGATATTAGCAGCATCTATATTTGGCATAATAAGAATATTTGCAGGCTCTTTTAACCTAGAGTCGGGGAAGGTACGAGCCATTGCATTAGGGCTAACTGCGGCATCTGCCTGCATCTCGCCCTCTACAAGTAAGTCGGGGTTTATTTTATTAACTAGGCCAACTGCCGCACGCATTTTCTTTGATGACTCGGACTGGAATGTTCCAAAATGAGAATGACTTACCAACGCTACCTTGGGATCAATCCCAAAACGCTGTACAGCATCAGATGCTAGAACTGTTAACTCTGCAATTTGTTCGGCTGTTGGGTTTACGTTAACGTCAGTGTCACCAATAAAATAGATATACCCTTTTTTAAGCAGTGCTTGCAAAGCATAAACACTGGTGACACCTTCTCTGCGCCCGATGATTTGTTCAGCTTGCGATAAAAATTTATTAAATTTACCTGTAAAACCACCAACCATAGCGTCAGCGTCACCTTGGTCTACCATCATTGCTGCGAGTGCTGCCCAACGATAGCGCATAATAATTTCAGCCTCTGCTGGTACAATACCTTCTCGTTTTCTGAGGTCATAGTAAATTTTTATATAGCCATCAATAGTAGGGTAGCTTTTAGGGTCAACAAGGGTAAAGTCTTTGCCTTCCTTCATAGAAAGGCCGCGAGATTCTAGCACTTTCATAATTTTTTCTGAGTTACCAATCAGCATTGGATGGCAGATTTTTTCTGTTACCATTACTTGGGCTGCTCTGATAACACGATGGTCTTCGCCATCGGGGAAAACAACTTTCTTTTGCTCGTCTTGCGCATTACGCATAATTTGCTGCATAATCGAAAAACTTTTATCGACTGTCATTTTAAGTTTTTCTGCATATTGCTGCAAATTCTCAATAGGGCGACGTGCCACTCCGCTTTCCATCGCAGCCTTAGCAACCGCAGGAGCAACAACCGATATTAAGCGTGGGTCAAAAGGTTTAGGGATAATATAATCTTTACCAAACACCATGCTTTGGTCTTTATATGCACTGTCAAGAGTTGCATCAGCAGCTTTACGAGCAAGCTCGGCGATAGCTTGAGATGCTGCTAATTTCATTGCCATATTGATATTACGTGCGCCCACATCTAAAGCACCTCTAAAAACATATGGGAAACATAAAACATTATTAACTTGGTTCGGGTAGTCCGAACGACCCGTACCGATAATAACATCATCACGGACTTCTAATACTTCCTCGGGGGTAATTTCTGGAGTTGGGTTAGCCATGGCTAGGATGACAGGGTTTTTTGCCATCTTTTTGACCATTTCTTTTTTCAGAACACCGCCGGCAGACAAGCCAATAAATACATCAGCCCCTTTAATAACATCAGCTAATGTGCGGTCTTTTGTATCTTGAGCATATTCAGCTATGTATTTATTCATCTCTTTGCGGCCTTTGTAGATAACGCCATCTACATCGACCATGAAAATATTTTTCCGCTTAACACCACTTTCTACGAGCATATTCATACATGCAATGCCAGCGGCACCAGCACCCACACAAACAATTTTTACAGACGATGCTTTTTTCTTACGTAAAAACATAGCATTTAAAAATGCTGCAGTTAAAATAATGGCAGTACCATGTTGGTCATCATGGAACACGGGAATATCGAGCTTCTCTTCCAACGCCCTCTCGACTTCAAAGCATTCTGGGGCTTTAATATCTTCTAGGTTAATACCGCCAAATGTTGGCTCCATACTAGCGATAGTTTCGATAAGTTTATCAGGGTCATTCTCATTAAGTTCGATGTCAAACACATCGATATTAGCAAATTTCTTAAATAGAACGGCTTTACCTTCCATAACAGGTTTGCTGGCTAAAGGTCCAATATTACCCAAACCTAGCACTGCTGTACCATTAGTAACAACACCAACCAAATTTGCCCGAATTGTAAAATTATCGGCTTGGCTTGGGTCATCTTTAATTTGTAAGCATACATCAGCTACACCAGGCGTGTATGCAAGCGACAAATCCTCTTGTGTAGTCAGAGGTTTTGTTGGTGTAACTTCAAGTTTACCGGGCCTTGGTAAAGCATGATAAAGTAATGAGTTATTGCCAATTTTGTTTTTATTTTCTTTCTTGGTACTCGCAACCATCAAGACAGCCTCTTAATTTTTTTTACATACAAAGCATATAGTAGCTTACCCAGCACAAAAAAGGCTAAAAATAAAGGCTTTCAGAAGAAATTACAGCTTATTTATGTAACACCTGTTGCAACTTAGTACCTAGTGCTGATGGTTTCATTTTATGAGAAAAGTGAGCTACATACTCACCATTTGTGTCAAACAAATATAAATAAGCCGAATGGTCCATAAGGTAATGTTCGGGTGGAGAGTCTGCACTTTTAGCATAATAAACTAAGTATTTCTTTGCCATAGCTTTTAGGTTCTGTGGCGCACCACTTAAACCAATATAGTCATCGCTAAAGTTTGCAAGGTACTCTTTTAAAAGCTGTGGGGTGTCACGTTCGGGGTCTACTGTTACAAATACTACTTTTAATTTTTCGCGTTGTTTCTCGCTTAGTGTATCAATAGCGTCGGTTACAGTACTAAGTGTGGTTGGGCACACATCTGGGCAATGGGTAAAGCCAAAAAACATTAAAGTATGGTAGCCTTTTAGGTTTGCCTCGGTAAAAGCATTGCCATTTTGATCGACCATATTAAAAGCACCACCAATAGCAGCCTTACCACTATGGGACTGGCTAGTTACAGGCTGTTTAACAAAAATTTGTGCCGAATTTGCAAAAAAATGGATAAATCCACCTATCATCAATACAACAATAAGTGCTAATATTACTAACTGATTTTGCTTGAAAAAGCCTTTGTTTTCAGGCATCTCTAAATCCTTACATATTTTTATTAATTAAAGGTTTATAACATTGCCAGCAACCTCTGCCAACACATTTGACGCACAATACATTGGTACCGACATTTCGTATCTAGACGTACTAGCCATCCAAGAGCAAGCAGTGGCTGATGTACTAGCTGGTAGCAATGAAAAGTTATTCTTTGTCGAGCACGCCCCTGTTTATACCGCAGGCACTTCCGCTATTGATAGCGATTATTTAGGTAACAATGATATACCAGTAATACCGACAGGTCGTGGTGGTAAATATACTTATCATGGTACAGGGCAACGGGTAGTTTACCCTATTATAAACCTCCAGCAACGAACACCAGATTTACGTAAATATGTATCAGACCTGCAAGATTGGCTTATAGATACTCTCGCCATTTTTGGTATTAAAGCCTTTACTAGCGACGAGATTGGAGTATGGGTAAACACACCAATGGGCGAGCAAAAAATTGCAGCAATTGGGGTGCGAGTACGCAAATGGGTAACATTCCACGGCATAGCTCTTAATGTCAACCCTGACCTAAACCATTTTAAAGGGATAATCCCTTGCGGGCTTACCAACAAAGGTGTTGCTAGCATGCAGTCTTTAGGTTGCAATGCCACAATGGCAGAAGTAGACAAAGTTTTACTAGATGAGTTTGTTAAAAGATTTAAAATTTAATCTTCAGAATCTAGCAATTTAAACAAATTTAGCTCTTCGTCATTATCTTCATCGTCAGATGTATTAGAAACAACAGCAGATACAAGCTCGCTTACACGGCTGGTGTTTTCTTCCTCTACAATTTCTTCTACAGAAGATGTAGTGTCTGGCGCAAAAAATGCTAGGTTTGTTTGGTAACCGTGCGGCGGTAATTTGCCAACTTGTGCCCGCTTACCATCCCATAGTGCTAAGTCTTTAAATAGTCGGCGGCGAGAGTTGCCTGCAAGGCCAAGCCCTGTAGTTGCATTAAATACAGATATATCTTGCAGAACCCCACCTTTAATATTCATCAACCGCACACCTTTACCACGGGTCAAAGTTGGAACTTCGCTAAGTGGGAATACTAGCAAACGGTTAGCAGATGCAAAAGTAGCTACTTTGTCTGCATCTTTTGCAATAGGATGGCAGAACATGGCCTCATCACCCTTGCTTATGTTCAAAACTTGTTTACCATTTTTGGTTTGTGATATTAAGCTTTTTGCCGCTGCAACAAAGCCAAAACCGCCTTTAGTTGCTAATAAATAACGCTTTGAACTTGGCTCAAATACGCTAATGATTTTATCGTCGCCAAAGTCTACCATTAAACGTACAGGCTCACCAAAACCGCGCCCTGATGGTAATTTAGCTGCATTAATCGTAAACATTTTACCGCTGCCAGACAAAATGCAAATATCGGCTACAGACTGGGTTAGTATCCTATAAGCTTCGCTGTCGCCTTCTTTATACTTTGCTTCTTGGTCTGCTGCCATATGGCCTTTAACTGCTTTTATCCAACCGTGTTCGCTTAATAAAATAGTTATTGGCTCGCGCTCGACTTGTGCCTCAATCGGGATAACAACAGCAGTAGGTGCACCTAAAATATCAGTACGGCGTTTGTCGGTGAATTCTTTTTTAATCTCATCAATTTCAGTCATTAAGAATTCGGTCTGTTTTTCATCACTTCCTAATATAGCTTGAAGCCCACTTTGCTCTGCTGACAAAGCATCAAACTCGCGCTTAATTTCCATCTCGTCTAGTTTACGTAAACGACGAAGGCGCATATTAAGAATGGCTTCCGCTTGTATTTCATCGATACCAAAACGTTCCATCATAATAATTGCTGGATGGTCGTTATTTTTAATGATCTCAATAACTTCATCAAGGTTAAGGTAAACCACTTGGTAAGCTGCTAAAACGTGCAGACGCTCGGCAATTTTATTTAGCCGCCAAGTAGTTTTACGAACTAATACATCTTTACGATGGGTAACAAACTCTTCACAAATACGTTTTAGAGTCATTAGTTCTGGCTCGTTATTGCTGCTAATTGCATGCATAATAACGTTAATACGGTTCTCTAGTTCAGATGCTTTAAATAAAGTCTCCATCAGAGCTTCGGGGTTAACTGTACGTGTTTTGGGTTCGAGAACAATCCGAATGTTTTCGTCAGATTCATCACGGATATCTGCTAGCCACGGTAATTTTTTAGCATTAATAAGGTCGGCAATTTTTTCAATCAGACGGCTTTTTTGCACTTGATACGGTATTTCTGTAACAACAACTTGGTACATACCACGTGGCAAATCTTCTTTATGCCAACGAGAGCGCACCCGAATACTACCACGGCCAGTAGTATAGCATTGGGCAATAGCTTCTGGTGTTTCGGCGATAATTCCGCCTGTAGGTAGGTCTGGGCCTTTAACATAGCGGTGTAGTTTTTCGCTAGTTACATCAGGATTTTTCAAAACTTGTTTAATAGCCGAACAAACTTCACCCACATTATGGGGTGGAATACTAGTAGACATCCCAACCGCAATCCCCATTGCTCCATTTGCTAATAGGTTCGGGAAACACGCTGGGAATACTATCGGCTCTTGTTCTGTTTCGTCGTAGTTATGCTGGAAGTCAACTGTGCCCGACTCGATGTCTTTCATCATCCATTGGGCAACTTTAGTCAATTTTGCTTCGGTGTAACGCATTGCAGCGGGGTTATCGCCGTCGATACTACCAAAGTTACCTTGGCCGTCTACCATTGGGTAGCGAACTGCAAAGTCTTGCGACAGGCGCACCATCGCATCATAAACTGCTTTATCGCCATGAGGGTGGTATTTACCAATAACGTCACCAACTACCCTAGCGCATTTTTTATAGCCTTTTTCTGGGTCAAGCTTAAGAAGACGCATCACATACAGCAACCGCCGATGAACAGGTTTTAAACCATCCCGAGCATCTGGCAATGCACGTGCCATAATCGTAGACATGGCATAAGTCAGATACCGGCTTTTCATCTCTTCGGTAAATGATCCTTGTAAAACTGTCGTACTCATATTCTACCCTCAGGTTAAAGTCTTCATTGTATCAATTAAGCCTTGGCGTGTCGTTAGCGTTTTCTTGTATGGAGCTAACTCTGCAAGTGCATGGTTTAGAAAATGCCCTGTTAAAGAGAAAACGTCAAGAAATCCCCCTTCTTGACCTCCAAAAAACTTTGGTAATAGTAACATTTTATTATGATACGGCAACCCCATAGTCTTAGAAACAGCCCTTCCTGTGCGTGGTGACACATAATAAAGGGGGCTATTGTCAGGGCATGGTACTGCATTTTCTGGTGTAAGCGACAAACCAAAGCCAACCGCACTTAAAATATCAAGCTCCCACTCGGCTAAGTGCGCCCAGTAGTTTTCTTCCGCTCCTAAAGTTTCTAACATAAACTTAGTACGGTCATAAAACTTTGGCTGGGGCATATCTTCTGGTAATAATGCTGCCATCAACTCGCACTGATAACGCAAAATTTGCAGCTTTGCCATATCATCAAATATTCTAATTATAGGGCTTGATAGTACCTCAAGGCGCAACGAACCAAGCTGAGTTTCGAGGCGGCGGCTATGGGTAATTTGTACAACATTGCCTTCAGTAAGCTCGGATTTTTTACGCCTACCACCTTTTACCAAACCTGCGACTAAGCCATATTCAGCAGTAAAAACTTTGCATATGCACGAGCTTTCCCCATGTGCTCTTATTTCAAGAAGTATTCCCTCGCTTTGCCTTTGCATGGCAACTACCGAGATTTACCTTTAGATGGCTCAAGCCCAAGCATCCGCATATGGTGGATATCAGAAGCCCAATTAGGACGAACCTTAACTTGGATAAATAAATGAACCGTACCACCAAACATAACTTGCATAGCTTCACGTGCTTGTTGGCCAATTCTTTTTAGCATTTGCCCATCTTTACCAACAATAATTTTCTTTTGCCCATCACGCTCTACATAAATATGTTGGATAATTTCGGTGCTCTCGTCATCCCGAGTATTAAACTCCATAGTCTCGACACTAATAGAATATGGCAATTCATCTCCTAACAACAAAAATGCTCGTTCACGTGTAGCTTCCGCTGCCCAAAGGCGTGATGGCATATCGGTTAGGGTGTCTTTATCGTACAGAAGTGGCGACTCGGGCAAATATTTACCTACTTCTTTTAGTACAATCTCGCAGCCTTTTTTCTTTAATGCCGACAAGGGTATAACATCGTCAAATATATTCATCTCGCCTGCTTTTGCCATTAGCGGTAGTAGCTTAATTTTGTCTACCTTATCTATTTTATTAAGAACTAATAAAATAGGTGGGCAAGATTCATTGCTTTTGATTTTTTGTAATGACTCAATCAAACCTGTAACATTCCTGTCAAAACCTTTAATTGCATCTACCACTAATACAACCACATCAGAGTCTGACAACGCACCCCAAGCGGCATCCACCATAGCTTGGTCAAACTGGCGCCTAGCCTTATGAATACCCGGTGTATCCACAAAAATATACTGATTATTATCTACCGTTAACACGCCACGTAAATTTGTACGAGTTGTTTGCACTTTAGGGCTAACAATAGCTAATTTTTCGCCCAGCAAACCATTAAGTAAAGTTGATTTACCCGCATTAGGTACGCCGATAATAGCAATAAAGCCTGCGTGTGTCTGAGTCATGTAAAAATTATCCAGTTTTTTGGGTTAAGTCTTCAGGTAAAGTTTGCAGCAATGCTCTTGCAGCTTCCTGTTGTGCTGCTTGTTTTGATGGCCCTTTACCAATAGCACTTCCGAACGATGGAGTTATAACTTCCATCACAAAAACACGATTATGTGCTTCGCCTTGTAACTCAACAATTTCATATTCAGGCAGAGGGTGCCCACAAGACTGTAATAGCTCTTGCAACCGTGACTTTGGGTCTCTTGTTTCTACTTTATCGAGCAAGGGTTTCCAAAATGTATTAATAAATAAGCGTGCTTGGCTAAGGTCTTCTTCTTGTGGCATGTCCAAATATAAAGCGGCAATTAAAGCTTCTATAGCGTCAGACAAGATAGAATCTTTACCACGCCCACCTGTGGCTTCCTCACCTTTACCTAGGGTTAAGCAGTCACCAAGGCCAATTTCTCTGGCTACGATTGCTAATGTTTCTTGCTGAACTAATGCAGCATGCCGTTTAGAAAGGTTCCCCTCGCTGTCTCCACGGTAGGTTTTAAAGAGTAGGTCTGCAATACATAGATTAAGAATTCTATCGCCTAAAAACTCGAGGCGTTCATTATCATATTCATGTGGTGTGCCTTGTATCGCAGAGCGATGCACTAGAGCTTGGCCTAGAAGTTTTTTATTTACAAAAATGTAGCCTATTTTCTTTTGTAAAAAATCGACTGCTTTATTACTGCTCATAATAACACCTTCCCTATTTTAGGGTTTGCTTAGGGCGTAATGATTCACCAATTCTATCAAAACGTGGCTTCATATTTTTACCCCATGACCAAAAAAGAAATTCTGCCCTACCCACAATATCACTCATCGGGACAAAGCCCCAACTTGGGTAATGCCAGTAGCGGCTGTCGTAGCTACTATCACGATTGTCCCCTATTACAACAAAGTGCCCTACAGGAACACGCATCGGTGCAACATCTTGCCCTAATGTGTCTTGTAATAGTTTAATGTATGTTGTTCCATTAAGAGTTTCTTTATATTTATCAGTATCAACAGTTTCATTATTGTATGTATATTTATGGCCACCTAATAATTCTGATGAAAGAGGCTCCTCGTTTAAAATAATTGTTTTGTCTTTATATGCAATTATGTCACCTGGAACTGCAACAACACGCTTAATATAATTCTGCATCCCGCCCATAGGTAAGTGCTTTTTAAATACAACAATATCTCCACGTTGTGGTGACACTTCATTTAAACGTTCTCCGTTTGAAAAAGGAACAGGCAAGCCATACGAATATTTACTAACAAACAAATAGTCGCCAACCAGTAAAGTTGGCATCATCGAACTTGATGGTATTTTATAAGGAGATGCAATAAAAGTACGGAAAACCAAAGCAATAGTTAAAGCAACAACGATTACACGTGTGTATTCCATAAAAATTTTGTATGGGCCGTCAGCCTCTGGATAAAAAACCCGTTGAAATAAACTTGGCATAGTAACTTGTTTTCCAGACATTAAAAAATCCCTCTAATAACCCTTTAAGGGGTTAGATATATTATGTTCTATCACAACAAAGGCTGCTGCGTAAGCTTTCTCGTCAGTTAATGATAAAAAAAGCTTGTTGTTTTCTGGCAGAAAACCAGCTGCTAATGGTGACAGTTTTATAACAGGCTTTCCATTTGGATCGTTAAAAATACGAATATCCGATAAAAACAGCCCATTTCTAAAAGCTGTACCCATAGCTTTAACCGTAGCTTCTTTTGCAGCAAACCGTTTTGCTAGCCAGCCAGAAGTTATATTTTCTGGCATGGCTGCTTGCTCTTCGTTAGACAAAAGTTTATGTATAAATTTATTACCAAAACGATTATACACCTTTTCAATACGTCTAATATCACATAAATCTGTACCAATGCCGTAAATCATTTATCATCTTTCTTGCTAATAGCATCTTCAATTGCATGCTCAGCATTTAAAACAACTTTCTTAAACTTACCGCCTGCCACATAGCTTTTTAAAAGTAGTTTAGCACCAATTGCATGGACTACTCTGCCACTAACTTTTGCACCTTTACGCATTCTTTTGCGAGCCTCGTGCAATATTTCAGAACGAGTATTATGGTAATGCGTAATGTTATTGTGCAATAAATAATAAGTCAGCACAGCTAAAACGATACCTGTAGGGATACCACCCACAGCCATTGGCCAAATATAGCTACTTAAGAAATATGAAAAATGCTCCCAAACATGGACAATAGATGGAGGGTCTTCTAGTGGTGGGCCTGTTCTGTCGCTACCCAAAATGAAATGCCCTACATTGAATGTCCAAAAAGTAATAATCGGGAATGTCCAAGGGTTACCCACAAGAGTAGCAATTGCACCCACCCAGAAGTTAGCCTGCAATAACCTTGAGATAAGAAACACCAAAACCAAATGTAGCCCAAAAAATGGGGTAAAAGTTACACCTATACCAATTGCAGCGCCTAATGCTGAACGGTGCGCAGTGCTTTTATTACGTTTAATTTTTAGTTCCATCCAACGTAAAAGTGCTTTAACACCCATACTCGGCCATAACCACTCCCGGAACGAGTGCCACCAATGACTACGGTTATTACGGTGCATCCCACGTATACGGTCTTTAGGAACATGAAACCAAAACATATCTACCCCTGTAACCTTTCTACAGTGTTAATACATTTTAGACTACGCAAAGCTGCCATCATATCTGAGAAATGTTCAACATTTAACACCTCAACGTCACACCTAATGTCGTACAAGTCGGGGCCTTTAGATTCTATCTTTAAATCAACAATATTACCTTGCGCATTAAAAATAGTAGTTGTTACAGAAGACAGAGCCCCTGGAACATGGCTAATATTAATCCGCATTCTTACAACAAATGCTTTGCCTCCGTCTGGTATTTTATCATGCCATTTAACTGCCAACCAACGGTCTGGTTCATCGGCGAATTGCTCTATATTTTTGCAAGCCTTCGAGTGGATACTAACGCCACGCCCAGTATTAATAATACCAACAATAGGCTCGCCCGGCAGAGGTGTGCAGCAACCTGCAATTTGTACTGCCAAACCACTAACAAGACCATCAATACCGACTGCATTTTCTTCACTAAGAGTTGGCATTTTCTTAGCAGCACCACCGCTTGATGACTCAATCGCTTCTAGATATTCTTTTGCTTTATCATCCTTGGTTTCTTCTTCATCAGGATACAAAACATCTATAATTTGACGAGGGAAAAACCGACCTTGAGCAATAGCTGCATAAACGTCGTCAACATCTTTTAGCTTATGGACTTCAATAACTTTTGGTAAGTCCTTATCTGAAAAAGAGTGTCCTTCACGGCGCATTGCTTTTTCTAATATTTCTCGCCCAAGCTTAATCTGAGCATCAAGCTCTTGTACCCTTAAGTACCGATTGATTGCACTTTTTGCTTTTGCAGTCACAACAATTTCTCGCCAGCCAGGGTTTGGTATTTGTCCTTTTTTAGTAACAACCTCAACTTGGTCACCATTTTTTAGCTGCGTCCGCAATGGAACAATCCGCCCATTTATTTTAGCAGCATGGCACTTATTACCAACATCAGAGTGCACCAAATATGCAAAGTCAAGAGGTGTTGCGCCCTTAGGCAAGGTTATTAGGTCACCCTTCGGGGTAAATACAAAAACTTCATCAGAGAATAAATCCATCTTTGTATTCTCTAAAAATTCTTCAGGGTCATCGGTAGATGTAAGCATCTCTTTTAAGTCTTTAACCCAACGGTAAGATGCAACATCAGCCTGTACAGATGACTGTTTATAAAGCCAATGCGCTGCCACCCCATACTCGGAAACGTCATGCATTTCTTGGGTACGAATCTGGATTTCAATCCGTTGTGCGTATGGCCCAATAACAGAGGTATGCAATGACTGGTAACCATTAGGTTTTGAATTTGATATATAATCTTTAAACCTACCTGGAATGGCCTTGTATAAATTATGAATTAACCCTAAAACTTCGTAACACTTGGATTTATCATCAACAATAATTCGGTAAGCAACGATATCTGTTAGTTGGTCAAAAGTTAAATTCTTCTTAACCATTTTATTATAAATGGAATAGATAGTTTTTTCGCGCCCAGAAACAATAGCCTTTATATTATGTTGTTTTAATTCTCCTGCTAGCTCTTCCTCAACTCTTTCGATAATATCATCTTGTTGGCTTAAAAAAGATTTTCGCTCTTCTATCTTCTCGTATTCTTCTTTTTTTAGAACTTTAAAAGCTCTGTCTTCAAGCTCAATTTTAACCTTATACAAGCCAACACGGTCTGCTAGCGGCGAGAAAATATCTAAGGTCTCTTTTGCAATTCGCTTTTTTGACTCTTCCTTCTTCATATGCTCAATAGTGCGCATATTGTGAGTACGGTCACATAATTTAACCAGCAGCACTCGAATATCTTTAGTCATCGCCATAAATAATTTACGAAAATTTTCGGCTTGTTCTACAGATTTATTATTAAAGTTAATTCGAGATAGTTTGGTTACACCTTCGGTCAGGTCTGCAATTTCTTGACCAAAAATGTCTTTTAACTCGTCATAGCTTGTTAATGTGTCTTCGAGTGTATCGTGCAGCAACCCTGTACAAATACTAGCTTCATCAAGTTTTAAATCTGCCAGAATAGCCGCCACTTCTAGTGGGTGAGTTAAGTATGGCTCGCCAGATGCACGCTTTTGGTTGCCGTGTGCCTTCATGGAAAAAACATACGCACGATTAATCAAGGCTATGTCAGCCTTATCGTTATAGCTTAGTACTTTGTCGACCAACTCATATTGACGAATCATTTTTGAAGAATTCTTACCGTAATTTATTTATAACAACCTCAATTCCAAATGCTACACATTTGAAATTACACCACCACTCGCTTAAAATGCAGCAAAGCTACATTTAGACTCGTGTGTGGACTACATTTCTAGAACAAATATATTGTGCCACATTCAGAGCCCGATAAGAAATAAAAACCTCCGCATCTGCGGAGGTTTTTACAAATATACTTAATAAACTTTTTAAGCAGTAGCATGCTCTGTAGGTTTATCTGGGTCTACCATCTCTAAATCTTCTTCACTTGGCTCAACCAATAGAGTTTCCTCTTCCTCTAAAGAGTCGTCATCTTCTTCAGACTCACTAGTGGCATCTTTAGCTACACCATCATACTCAATCTCTTCGATACTTGTGCCAGAGCTGTCTGTAATTTCGTTGATTTGTTGTTCGTTCAGCCAGCCTTCACTTTGGATAGTAGCCAAAACATCATCTTCAGATGTTGTTTCGGTACGGCGGTTAACGCCGCGAGCGATGTGTGTTTTAAGTTCGCTCATATCAACCAATTGCTCAGCAATTTCACGCAATGCAATAACTGTGTTTTTATCGTTATCACGATCAACTAAAGGAGTTTGACCTGCACTGATATCGCGAGCACGTTGTGCCGCAACCAATACTAATTCAAAACGATTATTAAGAACTTCAATGCAATCTTCAACGGTAACGCGTGCCATTAATAAACTTCCTTATATCAAAATCTTATAAATACAATCTTCTATATAATAGAGTTTTGGCATTATTTCAATAGAAACATTTAACTTTTTAAACTAACCGTCCGCCGCAAGAGTTTTTCTCCATCGATTATTTCTGCAAATAAAAAGCTGTTTTTAGGAATTGCCGACGAAACTTCTAGTAGAGTTTCACTATCTACCAGCATTAAATTACGTATTTGCCTAAAACCATTAGTTTCCAAAGCTGTCACAACTTGTTGTAACACAACTCGGGACCGCCGCTCCCCTTGATCGATAACATCTTGAGCTAAAAGTAAGGTGGCTGTTAGCTCTTGCTGGTAAGCATTTAAAATATCCGCAGGGATTTTCGCTTGGATAACAGTAAATAATTGGTTAAAAGTATTTTCTATACTTTTCGCCACCCGCATGGTCTCTAGGTTTTCGTCAGCTACCACTACAACCGATGGCATTACTAAAAGTGCTATCTGTAAAAAAGATGTAATGTCGGCACCACCCTTTAAGCGTATTCCACAAGAGTTGCCACTAATCGGTGTTTTTTTATGGGTATAAAGTATTTTTGCGCCAGCTTCGGCAACTAAATTTGCATGGTTTGGGGATAAGCTCTTATCAACACATGCCACAATTGCAACATCACATAAACGTACAGCTTCTTTAATTGCAATAATATCATCTACAGCAATATCGCCAGAGGTAACAAACACCAAAGCATAGCTAACCTCTGCTTGCCCTTGTCCAAGGTCTGATATAGCGTCAATAAGCTGTTGGCGACCTGAAATAATATCCATATTAATCATCCGTTCTGCTTCAGGATACGATGGCGGCTGCGGTTCCAGTCCCGCTCTTTATCTGCTTCACGCTTATCGTGGCTCTTTTTACCTTTAGCAATAGCTAGTGCTACTTTTACCTTGCCACTTTTCCAATACAAACGCAGTGGGATTAAGGTTAAACCTTCTCGCTCGCGGCTCATTTTTAGCCTTTCAAGCTCGATTTTATGCAGAAGAAGCTTGCGCGCTCGGCGCAAATCATGTGCATCAGGGCTAGCGTGCGAGTATTCGCCAATATGGCTATTTAACAAAAATAATTCGTCACCTTTAAACACAGCATAGCATTCGTCAAGGTTACCTCTACCTTCACGTAGTGCTTTTACCTCTGTTCCTAAAAGCATGATGCCTGCTTCTACCGTATCTAAAATCTCGTAATTATGCCGAGCTTTACGATTTTCGGTAATAGCGTTATCCGGTTTTTTCTTGTTTTGCTTCTTTGCCATTTTCTATTTCTTCTGTTTTTATAAAACCTGCAAGTTCGTCTAGTAAACGACCGATAGCTTGTAAACGATTATGCCCATCAGGCCAACGGCGGTGCCAAATAACTTTTTGATCTGCTCGTAAGCTCATAATGCCAGGGTGCGCCAAGATATAATGCAATAGTCCATCAGGATTAGCAAATCTGTCTTGATAAAACCCAATTAAAACACCTTTTTCGCCCGTTTCAATTTTATCAATATTTAAATAGCGGCACTTATTACGCAATGTTACCACATCAAACAAAGCTTCGACAGGTTTTGGCAGTGTTCCAAAGCGGTCTAGGAGCTCGTCCTTCATTTCGGCTATTTCTTGTTCTCCAGACAAGGTAGATAATCTTCTATACAAACGCATCCGAGTGCTTAAGTCAGTTACGTATTCTTCAGGGATACGATAAGTTAAGCCAAGGTTTAATACTGGTGTGAAGGTATCTTCACTGCTATTAACATCACCGCTCTTACGCTGCCTAATAGCATCTGCTAGCATTTGGTTATAAAGCTCGAAGCCTACTTCCCTAATATATCCACTTTGTTCAGCACCCAATAAATTACCTGGTCCTCGTAAATCCATATCGTAGCTTGCAAGGGTAAACCCTGCGCCAATATGGTCAAGGCGGTTTAAAATTTGCAGGCGCTTATGGGCATCTTCTGTCATCTTGCCACCTGGTGGAATAAGCAAATATGCATAAGCTCGGGTTTTACTCCGGCCAACCCGACCCCGCAATTGATAAAGCTGCGCTAAACCAAAACAGTCGGCACGATGCACAATAATTGTATTTGCCGATGGCAAATCTAGCCCTGACTCAATAATAGTTGTGGCGACTAATACGTTAAATTTACCGTCGTAAAAGTCGGCCATTATGCCTTCAAGGGTTGTTTTATCCATTTGCCCGTGGGCTGTACGTACTTTTACCTCAGGCGTAAGGTCACGGAGTTGTTGCGCTAGTTTATTAAGCCCGTCTACTCGTGGGGTTACTACATATACTTGCCCACCTCGGTAAACTTCACGCAGCAATGCTTCTCTTATAACTTTACTATCGTACCCCATTAAAAACGTACGAATGGCAAGCCTGTCTACTGGTGGGGTAGTAATAGTAGAAAGCTCTTTTAAACCACTCATCGACATATGCAATGTCCGTGGGATTGGGGTCGCAGTAAGAGTTAGAATATCTACAGTAGAACGCAGTGATTTTAGGCGCTCTTTATGGGCAACCCCAAAACGCTGTTCCTCATCAACTACTACTAGGCCAAGGTTAGCAAAACCGATATTTTTGCTTAAAATAGCATGGGTACCAACCACAATGTCGACCGTACCTTTTTTAAGCCCTTCTTTTACTCGTTTTGCTTCTGCTGTTGGCACAAGCCTACTTAAACCACCAACCGTAATCGGGAAATTCTGAAAACGTTTTTTAAACTCTATAAGGTGCTGGCGTGCAAGCAATGTAGTCGGCACCACGACTGCAACTTGTCTGCCATCGGCTGCTGCAACAAAGGCCGCACGCAATGCTACCTCTGTTTTACCAAAGCCCACATCACCTACCACAAGCCTATCCATAGGCTGCGAACCAAACAAATCTGTTTCCACATCATCAATAGCTTGCTGTTGCTCGGAAGTTGGCACATACGGGAAGCCAGATACAAACTCGTCATACAGCCCTTCAGGTTTATGGTATGCAGGGCGAGTTTTAGAAGAGCGTTCGGCAGCAGTTTTTATCAACTCATCGGCCATTTCCAAAAGCTGCTTTTTAACTTTAGCTTTACGAGCTTGCCATGCAGCACCACCAAGCCTGTCTAGTTTGCTGCCACCATCTTCGCCACTATAACGGCTAAGCATATCTAACGCTACAACAGGCACATATAGTTTGTCGCCATTCTCGTATGCTAAGCAGATAAAATCTTGTGCTGTGCCACCTGTGGTAATGGTTTGTAGGTCTATAAAACGCCCAATACCATGTTCACTATGCACAACCCTGTCACCGGGGGTAAGCTCGCTAAAATGTTGCAGAACTTCCTCTGCTTTACGCCGTGGTCGGCGTGCACTAGTATTTTGTTTCTCGCCAAATATATCTTGTTCGGTTAAAAGCAGCAGTTGCTTTTCTTTATCGTAAAAGCCCCACGGGATTGGGCTAATAGTTAAATTAACCACCCCTTTTTGTACGCAAGCCTCGCTCCATTCTTTATGTTCTATAAAACTATGGATATCGTGCTCTTCGAGCAACCTTCGTAAGCGCTCTATAGCAGACTGGGTAAAGGCTGATAGCACCACAACATCACCAGACTTACCATGCTTTTGCACCATTTCAGCAAGAATAGACGCCACCGTTTTATTTGCCGTTTTCTGGGTTGTTAGGGGTAAATGGCTTTTAAGACCAACATCAACCATTTTAGTAAATGTTTGGACATTACCGTCATCACCAAGCTGCTCTTTTAAACTTGCATGCAGCCAAGTACCTTTATCAAGAACACTTTGCCAGTCTTCACCTATCACATACAATAAATCTGGAGGGATAGCCCGATAAGGCTCTTCTTCCGAGTTCTCTTCACCCAAAGAAACTCTACTATCGAATGCATCGGTTATTTGGTCATCAAAAATAGCTCTCGCATGGTCAAAAGTTGGGAGGGTAAACAACACGCTGCCTGTTGGCAAATAATCTGTTAGCGTTACCAAAGGTTGCTCATAAAAAAGTGGCAAGTAATGCCCCATTTGCGGGTGAACTAACCCTTCCGAGATATCCTTATACATAACGTCATGCATACCACTAGGGAATAAACTACGGTAGCGATTACGGAAGGTCTCAATCAGAGTTTCATCTAAAATGACCTCACAAGCAGGGAATAACGTAAGCTCTGCTATAGCGTGTCCGCTACGTTGTGTGCTTGGGTCAAATTTATATAATGTTTCTAACTCATCATCAAAAAAGTCTAGGCGTACTGGTGCATTATCGCTCGCAGGGAAAATATCCATCAACGAACCACGCACCGCAAACTCGCCTGCTTCCATTACTGTACCAACTCGATGGTAACCTGCTAACAAAAGCTCTTGTACCAACTCTTCACGGTTAATGCGTTGTTTTGGCTTAATAAACCGACTCAAATTAATATTTTTTGCTGCTGGCACCTTAGTTGCCATTGCACCCACAGTTGTTATTACAACCGTATGGGGCAATGGGTTGCGCAATACAGCAAGTGTTTTCATGCGGGTAGCTTGGATTGCAGCATCAGGCGGCAGGCGGTCATAAGCTTGCACATCCCACGCTGGGAATGTAAGAACCGTTAAATATGGTGCGATAAAAGACAACATCTCGGCAAACTCGACCATCTGTTGGTGGTTACTCGCCACTAATATGCAGGGTGCTGTTTGCTTGCTAGCTACCTCTGCCACTGCAAACGGTATGCTATGCTCGTCGATACCATCGAGGCGCAGATGTGCACTATCAGATTTTAATGTTTTTAATGAGGATAATATGTTTAACACTTGTTTTTACTCTGTTTTATCATATTAACCATATACAAGTGTTCGGCTGGTGGTGGCACATCTTCAAAGAACCATTGCAACAAATCTGGGTCAAAGCATTCGAGCAAAGCGACCAATGCTACAAGATCATTGTCAGACAGAGTATCGAGTTTATCGTTCGCAAAAAAACCTGCTAAAAGCAAGTCGGTTTCTTTCAACCCGCGACGCGAGCGAAATAGAATTTCTTTTTTAAGTCTCTCTTTATCCATAACAATATTGTATATACTAACTTATCTTTAAAATATACAATTTAAAAGCCATGCTACAACTGAAAATACACGCATAATTTTGTAGGGTACAAAATATATGGGATTTTTTATTGGGAAAAAGGAGTGTAGTATAACTACACGACTGATGAGCAATGAAAAATATCATGTTTTTTGTGCCTGAAAAATGAGGATACCGTTAAAACTGTCTGCATCTAATACCATTACTACACATTTCGAGAAAATAGCATCTCTCGGCGAGAGGTTATCTGTGCGCTTACGTAATTTATGCGGGCAGCGTTATACAGATATTTTATTACACCTCCCCACAGGCTTAATAGATCGCCGCAACCTTTGCACCATTGCCGAAGCCCAAACAGGCGAAGTCGCAACCATTAAAGTAAAAGTTTTAAGCCACCACTTTTCCCCATCTCGACGCAAAATGCCGTGGAAAATTAATACATCTGACAGCAATGGCGACCAGCTAGAGCTTATATTTTTTAACGGTGGTAAATGGCTAGAGAACAAATTCCCCGTTGACCAAGAGGTTTATGTATCAGGAAAAATAGAGGCTCTCCTTACCGAAAAGCAAATCATCCACCCCGAGTCATTCCTTGGTAGCCTTGTCCCAGCGCACGTGGCAAAATTATGGCCTACTTACCCACTTACAGCAGGGATTACCCAAGCTACCATAACCAAAGCTGTTGGCGAAGCATTGGCCGTTATGGATACAGACAAAAACCTTAACCAAGAATGGCTCCCCGACGAACTAATTAAAAGCCACAACTGGGTAAACTTTAGAACTGCCATAAGGCAGTTGCACCTCCCCGACGATATAAATACTCTTGAGCACGAAAACCCTGCTCGGCAAAGGCTAGCTTTTGACGAAATGCTAGCTTGGCAAATTGCCCTTGCAAAAGTACGTAACCAAACTCGGATCCAAAATGGCATCGCCCACCCCCCTGTTATGGAGCTACGGCAAAAGCTTATCGAAAATCTACCGTTTGATTTAACCAACGACCAAAAGAAAGTCCTACTCGAGATTGATGAAGACATGATGCGCCCCACCCCAATGCTACGTTTATTGCAGGGTGATGTTGGTGCAGGTAAAACCATTGTTGCTTTTGCCGCGGCTGTGCGAGCTGTTGCTGCTGGCTACCAAGTTGCGATTATGGCACCTACCGAAATTCTTGCCTCTCAGCATTATATTACCTCCCAAGAAATGCTCGAACCGCTTGGGGTTAAATGTGCACTGCTTACTGGTAAAATGAAAATGAGCGAGAAACGTAAAATTTATAAATCTATCCTCGAAGGTGAAGTACAAATTGTATTTGGTACCCATGCGCTAATCCAAAAAGATGTTGAGTTTAAAAACCTAAGCCTTGCAATTATCGACGAACAACACCGTTTTGGCGTACGGCAACGGATGGCACTGTCTGACAAACATAAAGGCAATGGCACAACCCTAGATATTTTAGTAATGACAGCTACCCCTATACCCCGAACTTTAGCTTTAACTGTTTATGGGGATATGGATGTATCGATATTACGAGAAAAACCACCAGGCAGAACGCCAGTTAAAACTACCGTAATGTCTACCGATAAGATAAGCGATATTATCGGCGCTACCGAACGCATTATTGAGCGCAAAGAGCAAGTCTACTGGGTTTGCCCACTAGTTGAAGAAAGCGAAAAAAGCGACCTTGCCGCAGCTACCCAACGTTTTGAACAAATACAAAAACACTATGGCGACCAAGTGGTGCTTTTACACGGCAAAATTAAGGCGGCCGAAAAAGAAAAAATCATGGCCGACTTTAAAGCAGGCATTTATAAAATAATGGTCGCAACCACCGTTATCGAAGTGGGCATAGATGTGCCCCAAGCAACTACCATGGTTATTGAGCACGCCGAACGTTTTGGCTTGTCGCAGCTCCACCAGCTCCGTGGTCGGGTTGGGCGTGGTGCTGACCAATCCCACTGTATTTTACTATACGCCCCACCACTAGGGCATTATGCCACCGAACGCCTACAAGTAATGCGCGACACTGACGACGGCTTTATAATCGCCGAAAAAGACCTAGACCTCCGTGGCCCTGGCGAAACTCTTGGCACCCAACAAGCAGGGCACTGGCTATGCAAAGTCGCCAACCTCGAGACCGACAAAGAACTACTTATCCTCGCCCGCAATACCGCCGAGAGTATGCTTAAACACCCCATGCCAGCAGAGCAAGAACAAGCTGTGAACTACCTCCTGCAAATTTTCGAACGTGACGATGCCACCCAACTGGCACAATCGGGTTAGTTTTATTCAAAATACCCTTGAAAAAGATATAAACCATAACCAAATTAGTGACTAATACACGATTCATCTTCTATTCTTTTCAACTAAACTAGACTCACTCTACGGAGATATTATGAGCAATAAACTTACTAGAACCATATCATCATTGATATTTATAGTGTCGGTAATAACCTTAACTAACTTAGTTGTAACCATAGTTGGGGGAGACTTATCTTTTCTTAAAGTAGTTACTTTAGGGGCAATCTCAGTGCTAGTAATAACTATTACTAGAGAAATCCTGAAGCGACCAATAAAGAATTGGTTTGATGATGATGGCGACGACGATGATAATAATGATGCTGACGCGTCACTTTTTGCCAATATTTTAATAATAGCTTTAATATTGTTATCGTACGCGGCATATATACATATGGCATTTACGTAAATCGAAACAAAGAAGGCTTGGTATTAAACCAAGCCTTTCTTTGTTCTTAATACCTTGAAATTATAATTTTAATAACCATACATGAATCTGATACACGTCTTATCTTCTATTTTTTACCTACTAAGGAACTCTTGCCAGTTTAATAAAACGGAGAGACATATACATGGGAATAACCATACACCGTATTAAATTATTCTTTATAAACTTAAGATACGATTTAAAAAAAGTAGGCTCGATATTATGGGGTATACCAAGACTCTTCATCACAGAAAAAAAATGGTTACTAAACTATTTTTTTAATACTATGGATGTACTAGTGGCATTAATAATATTTATGTTAGGGGTATCCCTCGGAATTGAAACAATACTTATGATTGCGGGAGTACCTGAACATACAGGGACAAACATACCATTGTATATAAAAGCAATAATATTAGTTTCTTTGCTAATATTACTGCTTAAAACCATGGACTCAGCATGTGCAGTGATTTCTGGGCGTTTAAAATATTGGATACCAGAGAGTACATCATCTTTATTAGCAAGCATTATAGTTTTCTTTGCCATATGGGGCACTTATATAGCATTCACGTAATACGAAACAAAGAAAGGCTTGGGGTACTGCTACCCCAAGCCTTTCTTTGTTCTTATACTATAATTTTATTCTTCAGCAGGAGCAGCAGGTTTTTGCGCTTGTTGTTTTAGTGCTTTTAGCCCCTCTTGCTTAGTCGGGGTTACAATACCTGCAGAGATAATCATCCGCAGTCCTTGGTCTACGGTCATATCTAGTTCAATAAGGTCTTTTTCGGGGAAGAATAATAAAAAGCCTGAGGTCGGGTTTGGGGTGGTTGGTAGAAATACATTAATTAGTTTTTCTTTAACCTCTTTTTGCGCTTGCCCTTGGGTAACGCCCGACACAAAACCAACTGCCCAAATACCTTTACGAGGGTACTCGACCATTACAACTTTACGAAAAGACTTAGAGTTAGCCGAGGTTACAGTTTCGGTAATTTGCTTAATTGCATTATAAACCGAGCTAACCCCCGGGATAGTCCCCAGCATTCTCTCGCCCCAATGCAACAGCGTTTTACCAAAAATATTACGAACTAATAAACCCGTTACAACCAACAAAGAAATACCAGCCAACACGCCTAAGCCATGCAAGTCGAACGGTAGAAGAATACCGAAATAGTTAAACAACAAATTGTTAAGGTGGTAGTTCTGCGGGACTAACCCCAACAGGGTGTTATCCACCATTATAACAAGGCCTTTAAATAGCCACAGTGTAATAACCAAAGGCGCAAGCACCACAAGACCCGCAAAAAAGTTAACCCTTAGGAATTTAAGAATTCTTCCTAAAAAAGTTTTGTCTTCTTCAACTTCTTCAACAGCCCCTGTTAGAACGTCAAGAGTTTGTTGTTTTGGTTCTTGGTCTTGCTCTGGTACTTGCTTATCCATGTGATTTACCTAAATGCTAAAATGGTATGTCGTCGTCAAAGGCACTGTCTTCGCTAACTTGTGCTTTAGCAGTTGCTGGAGGCATGCTGCTTGCTTGGTTAAAGTCGTAATTGTCGTCGCTAGGTGCTGAAGCACCACCGCCACTTTTATTACCAAGCATAACCATTGTACCAGCTCGGTCTACTACAACTTCGGTTGTGTAGCGTTCTTGGCCTTGTTGGTCGGTCCATTTACGGGTTTGTAGTTTACCTTCGAAATAAACACTGTCACCTTTTTTAAGATATTTTTGGATAACATCAGCCAAGTTACCAAATACTACCACACGGTGCCATTCAGTTTTTTCTTGTTGCTGCCCGCTTTGGTCTTTCCAACGCTCGCTTGTTGCAATTGTTAAATTAGCGATAGGGCGATTATCTGCGGTGTGGCGAATTTCTGGGTCACGACCAAGATTACCGATAAGAGTTACTTTATTCAAGCTGCCTGCCATTACTTTACCTTCCTATATAAAAATATCGTTACCTATTGCAGTTTAGGTCAGCTATCTTTATAACTGCACCAAGAGATAAATCCAAATAAAATCGGCAAGGTGAAGTAGTATTGGTTAGCCATATTAAAATTAGAGGTGCGAGAGAGCATAATTTAAAAAATATCTCTCTTGATATCCCTAAACGTACCATGACAGTTATTACTGGGCTTTCTGGCTCGGGTAAATCATCGTTGGCGTTTGATACTATCTATGCCGAAGGGCAACGCCGCTTTGTAGAAAGTTTATCGGCGTATGCTCGGCAGTTTCTTAATTTATCTAATAAACCTAAGGTAGACAGCATCGAAGGGCTTTCGCCAGCAATTGCTATTGACCAAAAAACCACCAGCAAAAACCCTCGTTCTACAGTTGGTACTATTACCGAAATCCACGATTATTTACGCCTTTTATATGCACAAACTGGTACCCCCCACTGCCCCGAACATAAGGTGGCTATTAATGCCCAAACCGTAAGCCAAATGGTAGATGCTATCCTAAAATGGCCCGAAGGCACACGTTTGCAGCTTATAGCCCCAGTGGTGCGTGGGCGCAAAGGCGAATATCGCAAAGAAATCCAAACTTGGCAGAAAAAAGGTTTTACCCGAGTCCGCATAGATAGCGAAGTTTACGATATCGACAATGTGCCCGAACTAAACAAAAACTTAAAACACAATATTGACATTATTGTCGACAGGCTAGTAGTACGCATTGGTATCGCAGGGCGTTTAGCGGAATCCCTAGAAACCGCATTAAAACTAGCCGAAGGCATGGCAATGGCCGAGCCAGTTGCTCGTGATGAAAACACCCCCCAGCCCGAACCTTTAACTTTTTCTGAAAAATATGCCTGCCATATTTGTGGACATACAATTGCAGACCTTGAGCCGCGCACCTTCTCGTTTAACAGCCCCTATGGGGCGTGCAAAACTTGTGATGGGCTTGGAGATATTATCTATTTTAATACCGATCTTATTATAGATAAAACCAAACCTCTAAACGATGGAGGCATCCTGCCGTGGGACAATCCACTTAATGAGTTACAAGAAGAAATACTTACAACTATTTCTAAACATTGCAAGTTTAAGCCTAGCAACTCTTTTGCAGAACTTTCTGAAGATGCGCAAGAAGCTCTAATTTATGGCAGTGGCGACATAAATATTGTTATCGCTGACAAAAATAAACAGCGTGCTCTTAAGCGAGCATTTAAAGGGCTAATCGCACAGCTAGAATACAAATGGAAAACAGCACGCTACCCATGGCAACGAGAAGAACTTGCCCAATACCGTAGCCACTCCAACTGCCCATCTTGCTTTGGCAAAAGGTTAAATAGCGATGCACTAGCAGTATTGGTAGATGGCAAAAATATTGCTGAAATAAACCACATACCCATCCACGAGGCATGCAAACATTTTGCAAATATGCTCGACAGGCTACAAGGCAAAAACCAAGATATTGCTAAACCAATTTTAAAAGAAATTAATGCTCGCCTTGGCTTTTTGCAGCATGTAGGGCTCGACTACCTAAGCCTCGAGCGCAAAGCCGGAACCTTATCAGGGGGCGAGTCGCAGCGCATTCGCCTAGCTTCGCAAATTGGCTCTGGGCTTACAGGTGTGCTTTACGTTTTAGACGAACCCTCTATTGGCCTACACCAACGGGATAATGACCGCCTATTACAAAGCCTAAAGAACCTACGGGACTTAGACAACACCATTTTAGTTGTAGAGCATGATGAAGATGCAATCCGCAATGCAGACTGGGTTATAGACATGGGCATAGGTGCTGGCGAACATGGCGGAGAGATTGTAGCCCAAGGCAAGGTTGACGATATTATAGGCGAGCCAAAGTCACTAACAGGGCAATATTTATCGGGTAAACGTTTTATCGACGTGCCCAAAAAGAGACGCAAGGTCGACCTTAAGAAAAATGCTATAAGCCTAACAGGCGCTACAGAAAACAACCTTAAAGATGTTAGTGTATCTTTCCCTCTTAATGCCTTAACTTGTGTTACTGGTGTTTCTGGTAGTGGTAAATCTAGCCTTGTATTAGACACTCTGCATAATGCTGTTGCCCACCAAATGGGGCTTAAAACAAGTAAGGTTGGTAGCCACAAAACTTTAAGTGGGATAGAAAAAACCGATAAGATTATTCAGATTGATCAATCCCCAATTGGCCGTACTCCAAGGTCTAACCCTGCAACTTACGCTGGGATAATGAGCCCAATCCGCGACTGGTTTGTAGGGCTACCCGAGTCAAAAGCACGAGGTTACAAAGCAGGGCGTTTTTCTTTTAATGTTAAAGGTGGGCGTTGTGAAGCTTGTGAAGGTGATGGACTTATTAAAGTTGAAATGCACTTTTTAGCCGATGTTTATGTGCAATGCGATGTATGTAAAGGCAAGCGTTACAACCGCGAAACTTTAGAAGTCTCTTATCGAGATAAGTCCATCGCTGACGTACTAGACATGACTGTTGACGAGGCATTAATCTTTTTTAAAGATATAACATCAATTAAAAGACGACTTACCACCTTGGTAGAAGTAGGATTAGGCTATATTCACCTTGGACAATCTGCTACAACTCTGTCTGGTGGTGAAGCACAGCGAATTAAACTTGCAAAAGAGCTAGCTCGGCGTGCAACTGGTAACACTTTATACATTTTAGACGAACCAACAACAGGGCTGCATTTTCACGATATTGGCGTATTACTAAAAGCGTTACATAAATTAGTCGATGAAGGTAACACCATGGTTATAATTGAGCATAACCTTGACGTTATTAAAACGGCCGATTGGATTATTGATATTGGCCCTGAAGGTGGTGACGCTGGGGGTAAAGTGCTTGTTTATGGCACACCTGAAAAAGTAGCTGCCCATAAAACAAGCTATACTGCGCAATATTTAAAACCTTTATTAAAAAAATAATATAAAATCAGACTAACCGAGGAGAAAATACAAACATGGCAAACCGCACTAGAAGTGTATTTCTTACGCTCATACTAGGGTTTGCTGGCGGCGTGGTTTTTTACTTTATGACTATGCCCTTACCGTGGATTTTAGGCTCGCTAGTAGTGGTGGCTGGTCTTTCAATGTCAGGCAAGATGACGCTGGATGTGCCCCCTCGTTTCAGGCAAGCGATGATTGCGGTTTTAGGAGTTATGCTTGGGAGTGGTTTTTCCCCCAGTTCGATGGACTATATTACCCAATGGGGAGCAAGTTTGGCGATTATCCCATTGCTTATTTTATCGCAGATTATTGTGGCTCAAATATTACTAAAATTTATCATGAAGGCTAACTTTGCTACCCGTTTTTTTGGTGGTGCATCTGGCGGGCTACTCGAGATGACATTACTATCAAGAGAATACGGTGCCGACGACAAGGCTGTACTAGTAATGCATATTATACGCATTACGCTAATTGTGGCTTTAGTCCCATTATGGTTTAGGGTTTTTGAAGGTTATGTACCAGAAGGTATAAACGCATTTAGTGGTGGCTTAATCGATTTAGGCTTGGTTGATGCAGCCTTGCTTTTAGGCTGTGCGGTTGGTGGCTACTTTGGCGGTGCTAAATTTAGATTGCCAGCTTATGCACTTATCGGGCCTTTTATTTTAAGTGTAGCACTCCATGCAACTGGCGTTACTACTGCACAACCACCCTATGTTTTACTTATTGTTGCCCAAATTGTAGTAGGTGCTGGGCTTGGCACAAGGTTTACTGGTTATGGCATGCGCCAAATCCGTAAGCTTGCTCTTAAAAGTACAATTCTAACCATTTGCTTAATTAGTATTTCGGTTGGCTTTGCCTACATGATGCACCTTTACTTAGGCCTACCATTTTACAGCCTAATATTAGCATTTATGCCCGGTGGGGTTATCGAGATGAGCCTTATTGCGCTTGCACTTAATATAGATGTTGGCTTTGTTGCTATACATTCCATTGCACGTGCATTTTTGGTAGTGGTGTTAATACCGCTCTTTTACCCAACATTAATAGCATTAGGTAAAATGATTAGTAAGTCTGAAGAGGTTAAATAATGGTACAAACAGTTCATATTATTGGCGGTGGCTTAGCGGGTAGCGAGGCTGCTTGGCAGTTGGTAAACCGTGGGATTGCGGTTGTTATCCATGAGATGCGCCCTAAGGTCAAAACTGCGGTGCATAAAACTGGTGACTTTGCAGAGTTGGTTTGCTCGAACTCATTTCGGGGTAGCGATGTTAGTAAAAATGCAGTTGGGGTACTCCACGAAGAGCTACGCCGTATGGACAGCCTAATAATGGCAACTGGCGAGACTGCTCGGGTTCCTGCAGGTGGTGCTTTTGCGGTTGACCGTGATATTTTTTCGAGCAATGTAACAAAAGCTTTAACCGAGCACCCCCTAGTAACGGTTGAATACGGAGAGGTTACCTCTCTACCTGAAGATGCCCCCACTATTTTAGCGACAGGGCCACTTACAACAACAAAATTAGCAGAACATATTTTAACTTTAGCCGATACCAAACACCTCTCGTTTTTTGATGCAGTTGCACCAATTATAGCGGTAGATAGCATTGACATGAGCAAAGCTTGGAAGCAAAGCCGCTACGACAAAGGCGATGGTAGCGATTACATCAATTGCCCGCTTGATAAAGAACAATACTTTGCCTTTATTGACGCAATTATAAATGCCGAGCACAGTGTTGGCCATAACCCCGAAGACAAAGACACCCCCTACTTTGAAGGATGCCTACCGATTGAGGTAATGGCGCAGCGTGGGGTTGAAACACTCCGTTTTGGGCCGATGAAGCCTAAAGGGTTGACTAATTCTCATAACCCTACCGAAAAAGCTTATGCCGTGGTGCAGCTCCGCCAAGATAATAAGTTAGGCACTCTCTACAACATGGTAGGTTTCCAAACCCAAATGAAATGGGGCGAACAAAAACGGATTTTACGGACAATCCCAGGGCTAGAAAATGCCGAGATTGTACGTTATGGGGTTATCCATAAAAATACCTTTATTAATTCCCCAACATTGCTCGACGAACAAATGCGCTTAAAAGCTCGCCCCAATGTGCGAGTTGCAGGGCAAGTTTCGGGCGTTGAAGGTTATGTTGAAAGCACAGCCATGGGTGCACTTGCAGGTATTTTAACTGCACACGAGCTAATGGGCACACCTATTGACCCACCACCTGCTACATCTATGACAGGTGCATTAATAAGCCATATTACTTTTGGAGCTGACGCTAAAACATTCCAGCCGATGAATATTAACTACGGCTTACTGCCACCCCTAGACTATAAGCATAATAAAAAAGAGCGCAAACCAGCTTATGGCGAACGGGCACTAACCCATTTTGATGAATGGCTAAAAAGTATTAAAATAAATATTAACGTAGCTTAGAGAGACATATAACATGGCAAAACTTATTGGACTTTTAGGTGGCCCTTGTACAGGTAAAACAACACTAGCAGAAGCTGTACATATGGCTTTAACTAATGCTGGTGTATCGTCGTCATGGGCAGACGAATTTGTCAGTGAAGATATTAAACAAATAGGCGCCCCTGACCCAGAGCTTATTGTGTACGAGCAGTACCGCTTTTTGTTCCAACAACGTCGCCGTGAAGAGCAATCTTTAGCAAATTCCGATATAGTTGTAACCGATGCGCCTTCACTACTAGGTTATGCATACCCTCTCTTGAGATGCAGCCCAACTAAAGGCGAGCGCCAAGAAAAGTTCTTGCCCGAGTTCACCCGATTATTTAATGAAGATGTTAATCGCTACGACCATTTATACCTACTAAAACGTGAGATCAACTACGAAGAAAATGGCATACGCTTTCACACCTACGAGCAAGCTGTGGCATTTGATAACATGCTAATAAACATGCTAAACGATGCAGGTGCCAACTATACCATTATAGGTGGCTCTGTTGAAGAACGAGTCTCTAAAGTACTAGGAGACTTAGGTATAAATAAAGTAATGGCTTTTAAGCAGCTCTAGCTAATACCCGAACCATTCTTACATGTTCGGTGCCAGCTTCGAGATAAATATCACCATGAGGTTGGAAACCGTATTTTTTGTAGAAGTCTTGCATATTAGTTTGTACCGACATAATAATTCGGCAAGGGCCTACTTTTTCTTCGACTAGTTCAAATATTTTATGCATTAGTTGGTCGCCATATCCTTCACCGCGGTAAGCAGGGGCAGTAATTATGCGCCCGATACGGGTATCTTTCTCGCCTTTATGGGGTAGAAATATACGTGCGTATACGGCTAATTCACCATTTATTTTACCCAGCATGTGCATGGCATATGGGTCTTCCCAGTCTGCATCTTGGTAGTTAAGTTTTTGCTCTACCACAAAAACATGCTGGCGCAACGCTAGTGCTGCATAAAAATCGCGCTTATCGAGGTCATCAAAACTTTGGAATAGCCAATCAATTTCTTTTTCAGAATGCTGATTTTCTTCTGTCATGTTTTTAACCTCTATTATTGTGGTGGTAAATTAACCTCTGTACCAAGGTGGATTGCTCGGCCATCGAAACACAAATAGCGCAATGTAAACTGCCCATCAGCACTACGTACCGATTGTATCTGCTGGTGTTTACCTACATCTTCACAGCTGCGGCTTTCGCTGCCCCAGTTCCATGTTGGTGTTTGCTCTTCAACATGTTTTGCAAGGGCATTCATCCGTTGTGCAATTTGCTTATCAACTGCAATAAGGTTAGCAATATCTGTGTTCTGAATAGTAGTTAGAATATCTGCTGTTTCTTCTGATGTTTCTAGAGAAACCTTAGAGTCTTTAGAGGCCTGTTCAATCTTGCGCTCTATCCCACGAATGTCACGCAATATTCGCTCCATCTTGCTATTCATGTCTGAGATACGTTGGTCAATACGGCGAACTTCTTGCAATGTATCAGCATCAATCGCAGATACAGTAACTGGAGTAGCCACAAGTAATAAACCTGTAGCTACTGCCAATATAAAAGTACTAAACCCCACCATAATTAGTGACGCTTTGATATTGTTTTTTGCATACCATCTTTTAGACGTTCTTCAACAATTTGCCAGTTAATATTTTGGAAGAATGCTTTAATATAATCAGGGCGGCCACTTGCTGCATGGTCAACCATGTAAGCATGTTCCCAAACATCCATAACTAACAAAGGGTGATACCCTGGGACATTTCCTTCTTCATGAAGCTGGATAAAGTGGTTGTTAATATCACCAGTCATTGGGTCAAGTGCGCAAACAGCCCAACCGATTGAACGGCTCTTGCCTGTGTTTATAAAGTCTTCCTGCCAAGCTTCGAATGTACCCCAACGCTCGCTTACTGCTTTTTTAAATTCAGCAGCGCTTGTATCTGCAACTGCAGATTTTAGGTTACCAAAGTAGTACTCGTGTAAAACCATGCCACAAAGTTCAAAACCAAAACGACGACGACGGTCGGCGAATAATGGTGTGTCGCCTTTTCCCTCTTTACGCAGGCTGTCAAGTTGCTCTTTTAAGCTGTTTGACTGTGCCACATAACCTTCATAAAGTTTCCAGTGTTGGTCTATTTGCTCTTGGCTAATTCCGCTTAAGTTTGCAGGTTTGATTTCTTGACGTACGGTATAATTTGTCATCATTTTTTCCTTTTTAAACTTTGTTATTATTTATTATAACTATGCACTAATTTCTTCTGCTGTTTCTTTATCAGAATCTTTTTTAATCTCGCCTTCTGTAGAACTATTTATCCATAACATTACAGGTGACGCAATATAAATAGATGAATACGTACCAACCACCACACCAACAAGTAATGCAAAGGCAAAGTCGTGGATAACCTCACCACCATAAACAAATAGCGATATTAACACCACCACTGTTGTTACTGTCATCATCAGAGTACGGTTAAGCATTTCATTAACACTTAAGTTTAGAATATCTACCAAAGGTTTTTTCTTAAAGCGACGCATATTCTCGCGTACGCGGTCAAATACCACAATTGTATCGTTTAACGAGTAACCAATAATTGTAAGCAATGCTGCTAGTACTGGCATAGATATTTCTTTTTGTAATAAGCTAAATACACCTACTGTCAACATAACATCATGCACTAGTGCCGCAACAGCACCCACTGCAAAGCGAAACTCAAAACGCATACTTACATATATAAGAATAGCAATCGCTGAAAGCAAAATAGCAATAAGCCCTTTGCGCTTTAACTCGTCACCAATTTGTGGCCCTACATATTCAACACGCCTAACATCAATCTCGCCGCCTACTTCACCCAAGGCATTCGCCATTTTAGTTGCTATATTTCCAGCTTTAGATGGGTCCACCAAGTCACCAGGCATGCGGATTAATATTTCATCAGGTGAGCCATACTCTTGAATAACTAAGCCTTCCCAGCCACCACGCTGCATAGCAGTACGTAGGTCACCAACTGGTACAACTTTTTCAGTTTTCACTTGTACTAAGGTACCGCCAGCAAAGTCGATACCGTAGTTAAGCCCTTTAGTAAAAAGAAGCCCTGTTGTTACCAAAATAAAGAACAACGACAGCCCCATACAAATAAAGCGTAGCCCTAAAAAGTTAATACTAGTTTTTTCTGGTACAAGTCTTAATGCCATAGTGACAAACCCTTTAAATTTTTAATTCTTTTGGACGAGTTTTAAGTAACCATGTAAGTAATATCCACCGAGTTACCAAAATAGCAGTAAACATAGATGAAACAATACCTACAGATAATGTTAAAGCGAACCCTTTAATAGGCCCAGACCCCATACCAAACATTACAACCGCTGCAATTAAGGTTGTTATGTTTGCATCTAAAATAGTTGTAAACGCTGAGCGGAACCCTGTGTCCATTGCAATCATCGGAGTAAGCCCACGGCGAGTTTCCTCGCGGATACGTTCGAATATTAAGATATTAGCATCAACCGCCATACCAATGGTTAAAACTATACCTGCAATACCTGGTAATGTTAAGGTAGCGCCCAAAGTTGTCATGACGGCAAGGATTAATGCCACATTAAACAACAACGCTACATTAGCCGCTAAACCAAAGCCACCGTAAAATATTACCATTAGAATTAGAACAATTATAAAGCCATAAACAACCGCAACTCGCCCTGCATCTATAGAGTCCTGCCCTAAAGATGGGCCCACGGTTCTTTCTTCAACAATTTCGATAGGTGCAGGTAAAGCACCAGCCCTAAGAACAGTCGAAAGGTCATTGGCTTCAGTCACGCTAAAGTTCCCAGAAATCTGTGCACTACCACCCAAGATAGGCTCACGCAGGACAGGGGCAGAATAAACAGCACCATCTAAAACAATTGCCATTCTACGACCAACATTATTCTTGGTCATCTCGCCAAATTTACGTGTGCCACGGCTATCAAAGCTAATGCTAACTACAGGGTTTCCATATTCATCAAAAGCAGACCCTGCTTTATTTAGGTTTTCACCTGTTAATGCTGGGCGTTTACGTAAAAAATATGGAATTTTTTGAATAATATCACCATTCTCATCACGAATATTCTCATAGAAAATACCAGTACCTGCAGGCAAGCGATGCCCCGCACGGGCATTTTCGTCAACCAGATGGAAAGTTAGTTGCGCTGTACGCCCAACAATAGACTTTGCACGCCCAACATCGGTTATACCAGGAAGCTCAATGATAACTCGGTCGTCGCCTTGGCGTTGGATAAGAGGTTCTGACACGCCAAATTCGTCAACCCGCATCCGTAAAATTTCTAACGTTTGCTCTAACGCATGGCGGCGCATTTGATGAAGTTGCTCAACCGTATAAGTAACGGTAACAGTACTGCCTTCTGTTAAAACCATAACACCTGACAAGGTTTTACGAAGTTTTTGTGCCGCACCTTGCACTTCATCAGCATTTACAATAGTAAATGCTATTCCCTGTTCGATATGGCTGCGCATCCCTCTGTAGCCAATCCGAGTGCCCGTATTACGGTTACGCAAGATTGATTTGATTTCTTCTTCAAGATTTTCATAAGATTGTTTTAAGGCTGTGTCCATATCAACCTGTAAAACCAAATGCGATCCGCCTTGCAAATCAAGCCCAAGGTTAACAGTCTTACTTGGTAAGAATGATGGTAATTCGCTATGGCTTTCAGTGGACAATAAATTAGGGAGTGCTGCAAACAGGCTCCACACCAATATAGTTGCAACCATCAGTTTTTTCCAAAGAGGGAAATTTAACATCTATTACAGCGCTCCATTATTTATTTTATTAAAGTTAAGCTGCCTTAGACTTTTTAGCAGGCTTTTTAGCACTAGTACTTGCTTTTTTAGCAGGTTTCTTAGCGTTAACATTTATTTTTTTAGTAGATTTTTTCTCTACAACAGTGGCAGGGATGCCTTTGTCTATAACAGCTTCAACAGACGATTTAGCCATACGCACATGCACATTGTCAGAAATTGTTACTTGAAGGTAGTGGTCATCTTCAACTTTAGCAACTTGGCCAATGATACCACCAACAGTTAAAACTCTATCACCACGGCGTAGTGCATCTTGCATCGTATGTTTTTCACGCTCACGTTTAATTTGAGGGCGCATTACCAAAAAATAAAATACTGCAATCATAATTACCAAAGGTAAAATCGTCATCATAGCGCCACCATCAGCAGGTGCGCCGGCTACTTGAGCATAAGCATTCTCTATAAACATAGGGGTCCTCGTTTGTTTTATTAGTTCAGAATTATGAATTATATAGGATATTACGTAAAAAATTTACGTGTTTCCAACTTTGGTAACATTACTTTATATTGTTTATCTTGTCCATAGGTGCAAAACTAGTCAATATAAAGAGCATAAAAAAAAGGCATAAAAGATGAAATTACAAACTATTGGTATTGTTATTCGTGGTAACGATAAACACGCGCACAAAGTAGCCCAAAAATTCGTAAAAACCTGCATGGAACGCAATGTGTTGCCCATAATATCTGCCGATAGCGTAGATAGGATACCAGAAAACCTAAGTGTTGTTTCGTTAGTGCCTAATGTGGAAACTGCATCATTAAAAAAAATCAGCAACACTGCTGATGCTGTAGTTGTATTAGGTGGCGATGGAACGTATTTGTCGGCAGCCGAGCGTCTATACAAAAAAGACTGCCCTCTAATTGGGGTTAACATGGGGCATTTAGGTTTCTTAACAGACATCCCCTCCTCCAGGTTAGAGAAGCTACTTGATGACATTGCTACAGATAAATTAAAAATAGAAAAGCGTACATACTACAAAGCTACTTTATTCCAAAATGGTGAGGAAGTGTGGCAAGCACCATTTATCAACGATGCAGTTATCCAACGTAATGCCAACGAAAAGATGATTCGTTTCGAACTTGATGCAGGCACTTGGCGAATAGCTGATGCACGTGCCGACGGTATGATTATCTCTACCCCTACGGGTTCTACTGCTTATAACTTATCAACTGGTGGCCCAATTTTACACCCTAATATTGAAGCATTAGTACTAGCACCAATTTGCCCGCACAACTTATCATTTAGGCCTGTGGTTGTTCCACCTAAAGAGATTAGCATCACACTAGAGACTAACCACGGGCATTTAAGCCTAGATGGTAGACACACCCAAACCATGCATGCAGGCGACAAAGTAGTTGTAGAAAAAACCGAGCATACACTAACCATGTTAGTGAACGAACATTACAATTTCTTTGACGTTTTAAGAGAGAAATTCGGCTGGGATAAAAACATCGGAGCCACCCAAATCTGCAAATATGAAGAAGAACGAAACTTAGTACTTAAGTAACGCCTCTGCTGGCATTTTACCTAGCCTTTGGCGACCACCAAGAGCTTCAAGCTCGATCAAGCATGCTAATGCAACAGGGGTAGCACCAGATTTATTAATAAGATTTTCTGTAGCAGCAGCAGTGCCACCAGTTGCTAGTAAATCATCACAAACAACGACTCTTGCCCCTTTAGGGAATGCATCGGCATGTAGCTCTATATGGTCACTGCCGTATTCTAGTTCATAAGTACAATCTATAGTGCGCCAAGGCAGCTTACCTTTTTTACGTACCATAGAAAAACCAATCCCCATTTTATAGGCTAATGGCGCTGCTAATAAAAACCCTCTAGCATCAATACCTGCAAGCATATCTGGTTTATATGGTGCGATTAGCTCTGCCATTTGGTCAATAGCCGCATGCCAAGCTTTGGGGTTTGCTAAAAGTGGGGATATATCACGAAAGACTACCCCTGACTTAGGGAAATCTATAACGTCTCTGATATAATTTTTAAGATCCATTTTTATTAAAAACCTTTTTGTGATGATAGTACTTTAAGCGGGTTAATAGCACGAGCATTCCGCCGAACCTCGAAATGAAGTTGCGGTGTTGTAGCATTGCCAGTCATGCCAGCGAGTGCAATTACTTGCCCTTTACTAATTTTTTCGCCACGCTCTACCATGTTTTGGCTGCTGTGTGCGTAGGCTGTAATCACACCACTTTTATGGCGCAACAAAATAAGGTTACCATAGGTTTTAAGGCCACTATCTGCATAAAGAACTGTTCCACTTTCTGACGCATGGATTGGTGCGCTTTCAGCAACTTTAATTTTTATGCCATTATTTATAATACCATCGCTTTGCTTACCAAAACGCTCGATTATTTTCCCCTTAACAGGCCAAATAAAACCACCTTGGCGGGCAAGCCGCTCGTTTATAGTGCGCTCTGTGGGTGTTTCTGATTTAGTAACAACAGGTACTTTAATAACCGAACCTGCCTTTAAGTCCTGCGGCTGTGCAAGGTGGTTTTCTGCCATAATATCGAGCGCAGATACATGGTATTTTAAGCCAATCCGGAATAAGTTTTCACCCGAACGCACGCGGTGCATTTTATAAGAAATTTTGTTAACTTCTACAGGTGCTTCAACTACCTTTTTCTTTACAACAGCAGTAATTTCCTTTGGTTTTACCATAGGGGTAGTAACAGATTTTTTTGATATTCTGTCTGTAAAACTACTGCTCTTTGCCACTTGTTGTGTGCCACTTGTTACCTTTAAACGCTGCCCTTTATGCAGAATATTATTACTTAAATTATTAGCAGCCCTTAAAGAGGCAACATCAGTATTATAGCGTTTAGAAATCGCCCATAAGCTTTCACCATGCTGTACAACATGAACAAGAGATTGTCGTTCAACTGGTTTATAGTCTTCAACTACGATGGATTCTCGCTCTAAGGTAAGAGTATTCGAGTACCTTGGGGTTGTGTCATTCCAACCATGAGCAATCGGGGCTGCTGGTTGTGTGCCGCAAGCGCTTAATAATGCTGCTGATAGAGCAATTGAGAAATTTAAAAAATTCTTTGGTTTCATAATCGGTCTCCTCACCGTTATACAAGGTACTTCATTAAAACAATAATAAATATTAGGGCAATACTAGCAGCCATTGTTAATGGGTATAAATTAGTTTCGATCCACCCTTTAAGTGATACACCACCTCGCCACAACAACCATGCAATAAGGAAGAAACGTGCCCCCCGAGAAAGAACCGATGCCATAACAAAGCCGATGATATCAACATGCATGAAGCCACTAAAAATCGTAATAACTTTGTATGGAATTGGGGAGAACCCAGCAACCGCAACAATATACACATCAAAATTTTCGTACCACGAGCTTAATTTAGCAAATGATTCTGCCAGCCCATAAAAAGCTATCGCCCACTGGCCGATAGTGTCAAAAGCAGCAAAACCAATAAGGTAGCCCAACAAACCACCAATAACTGACCCTGCTGTACAAATAAATGCATAGCGAAAAGCACGAGACTGGTTAACAATAGCCATTGGTATTAATAGTGCGTCAGGTGGTATAGGGAAAAATGATGACTCAGCAAATGCCACTAAGAACAATGCCAACTCAGCCTGAGGGTGAGCAGCAAGGCGCATAACATAGTTATAAAGTTGCCGTATCATTACCTCCCATTACCTCCATTTGAAACAATATTTTTATCAGCAGCGCCCTCTTCTCCAACAAGAGGAACAAACCGTACTGGGCCTAAGCAATATTCAGCTATGCTACCATCTGTTTTTTTTGTGTAACGCATTAGCTTTTGTTCGCCATCTGGCTCACCAACAGGAATAATTAGGATACCACTATTAGCTAATTGCTCAAGAAGACTTGGAGGTACAGTTGGCGAAGCTGCTGTAACAATAATTCTGTCAAAAGGTGCTTGTTCAGCCCAGCCTTTACTGCCATCGCCAGTTTTAGATGAAAAATTAAAAATTCCGATACTATGGAGCAATTTTTCTGCTTTAAGACGAAGACTATCGAACCGTTCAATAGTAAACAGCCGCCGCACTAGTTTACACAATATAGCAGCTTGATAGCCAGAGCCTGTCCCTATTTCAAGGACTTTATGGTGGCTTTGTACATCAGCCGCATGGGTCATCAGCGCTACAACATAAGGCTGCGAAATAGTCTGTCCTTCACCGATAGGTAATGCTCTGTTTTCGTAAGAGTCTTGCACAAATGGTTTAGCCACGAATGCTTCCCGTGGGATACTTGCAATAGCCTCAAGCACGCACTCGTCGCTAATACCACCAGCCTTTAACTCATCAAGAAGTTTCTGCTTTGCTAAAGAAAGCCGAGAGCTTAATTGTGATGATGATACTGGTGCAGTATAGTGCATATAGACCTTACCCTGCTTTTGCTTGTTTAGTGTTTTCTATAGCAATAACCGTTTGTCCACCCATATAAGGCTGCAATACAGTTGGGATAGCAATACTACCATCTGCCTGTTGGTAATTTTCTAGGATAGCAACCAAAGTTCTACCAACTGCTAACCCTGAACCATTTAAAGTATGGACAAGTTCGGTTTGTTTTTCCCCACTCCTAAAACGTGCCTTCATCCTGCGAGCTTGGAACGCCCCGCAATTAGAGCATGATGAAATCTCGCGGTATTTATTTTGGCTTGGTAGCCATACTTCAAGGTCATAAGTTTTGTGCGCGCCAAAGCCTAAGTCACCCGTGCATAGGTTTACAACCTGATAAGGCAATTCTAGCTGTTGCAATATATACTCGGCATGGCTAACTAGCTCTTCGAGAGCAGCCTCAGATTTATCGGGATGTACAATATGCACCATCTCTACTTTTGTGAACTGGTGCACCCGTATCATCCCACGAGTATCGCGCCCCGCAGAGCCAGCCTCGCTCCTAAAAGATGGGCTTGCAGTAGTAAATTTAATTGGTAAGTTTTCAGCAGGGATAATATCCCCTCGTACAGAATTAGTTAATGGTACTTCTGAAGTTGGAATAAGGTAATAGCCCATATCAGTTTTAAATAAGTCTTCAGAAAATTTTGGCAGTTGCCCCGTACCAAAAAGTGTTTCTCCATTTGCCATAAAAGGTACTGATGCTTCGATGTAGCCATGGCGTTCGGTATGGGTATCTAGCATAAAATTGGTTACTGCTCGCTCTAGTTTAGCAAGTGAACCTTGCAGCCAAACAAAACGACTACCTGCTAGTTTTGCAGCGATATCAAAACTCATCAGCCCCAATGCCTCACCAAGGTCATAGTGTGCTTGTGGGTCAGAAATTTTACGAATTTCACCCCATGTACGAATAACTTCGTTGTCTTCTTCATCTTTACCATCAGGGGTGTTAGCGTCAGCAATGTTGGGTAAGGCTGACAATATATCGTGTTGTTCTTGCTCTAGCTCACGCTCTTGCTCTTCAAATTTTTTAATTGCAGGGCCAATATTTTTCATTTCATCGAATAAATGGGCGGCATCTTGCTTTTGTGCTTTTGCAACACCGATTTGCTTTGATATGTCATTACGGCGACTTTGCAGATTTTGCAATTCTGTCATTGCAGAACGACGCTGCTCATCAATAAGCAGTATCTTCTCTGAAAACGCGGGAATACCTCTACGTTTTAAAGCTTTGTCTAAGTCTGCAGGGTTTTCTCTGATCCATTTTATATCAAGCATTTTTCTTTTCCATAAAGATTTAGTAGTACACCGTTAAACCATAGCAAATAAGCATTACTAGTACTAGTAATGTTCACTATAAAGCCTCTTTTTCAGGCAGTAAGTGCGTCTTTTTTGTTAAGCCAACGTATTAGCAAGATAGAAGCCTCGTACAGCAACACCATAGGTACCGCTAACAACACCTGTGACAAGGGGTCGGGAGGGGTTAAAATAGCTGCCGCCACCAAGATAGAAACCCAGCTATAACGCCTAAACCAAACTAGTTTGTCAGCAGTTACCAAACCAGCCTTAGCAAGAATAAGCAATAAAACAGGTAGCTCAAACGCCAAACCAAACCCAAACGACAATTTAATAAAAAATGCTAAATACTCCCGAACCGATGGCAAAGGCATAATAGACTCGTTAGCAAAAGCAAAGAAAAACTCAATTGCAAGCGGCATAATAATAAAATATGAAAACAACCCGCCCATATAAAACAACACTGGGGTCGCAAGTAAAAATGGCAATACAACTTTGCGTTCATGGTCATACAAACCTGGGGCAATAAACCGCCATACTTGGTCAAGAAGAATAGGAAGACCTAGAAAAATACCACCTAATAAAGACAACTTCAAATAAGTAAAGAATAGCTCATGAACTGCCGTAAAAACCATTTTATTATCATTACCGTATACCGCAAAAAGAGGAGAGGTCAACCAACTAAAAATTTGCTCTTTAATCAAAAAACAGCCAACAAAGCCGATAAAAATTACACCAAAACCAACCATAAGTCGGTGGCGCAATTCTTTTAAATGAAATGCTAATGGCGCTGTAGCGTCACTTGGATTTGGATGTGTTTTTGTGCTCATCTTGTGTGTCAACATCTTCCCATATAGACCTGATATCTATAGATATTTTTTTTATAAACTTATAGCCTTTAGCTAAAAAAGTAGCTACTTCTGGCATTCGCTCTGGGCCAATCGCAAATAAAGCAACTAATAAAACAACGCCAACTTCTATAAGCCCAATATCAAACATTATTAAGAAGTTTTCTTAGTTGTTGTTTTCTTTTTAACTGTTTTTTTGGCTACAGTCTTTTTAGCAGTTGGCTTTTTTTTGGTAATAGTTTTAGCTACCTTTGGTGCATCATCAACTTTAGAAGTAGATGTTACAGATGAAGATGTAATATCTTCGTTACCTGACCCAGACATCCCTTTTTTAAATAAGGAAATACCTCGTCCTAATTCGCCCATAATACCGGGGAGCTTACCAGCGCCAAACAGTACAAGTACAACCAATAAAATAATAATTAGTTCTGACAGCCCTAAACCAAACATTTTGTATTCTCCTTTATAATAATTTTTCTATGATAGCTCTTCGTAAAAAACATCATTCCACCTTACATAGCCCGACAACAAATAACGCGCAAGCCCCAATACTTCATATAATGCTGCATAATTATCGCTAGCACCTTGCATTGTTGGCAAAAAGTCAGCAAAGCCTAGTTTGCCACGGTTAATAGTAAATACAGGTATTGGCATAGGGTCAAGCCCCCTTGCCCTAAATGAGGCCAACGTCCGAAGCATATGTAACTCGGAAGTAACCAATAAAATTGTATGTGCGTTACGGTCGCGTACTAAGCGGGCAATTTCTTGTGCGCTTTCGTATGTGTTTAATGCATTTTCTTCAAGGATTGTTGGAGTTATCTGTGCCTTATGGCGGTTAATAATATCGCTAACAACCTTTGCTTCAGACGGGTATTGCACCCCTTTAGTCTTACCACCAGAAATTATAATCGGCACTCGTGAGCCAACCCTAGCCTGAACTTCGTAAGCAACCATTGCTCGCTGGTACGAGCTAGCAGACGGCAACCAACCAGCATGACCAACATAAGACATACCACCAGTAAGCACTACAATTAAATCAGCACTCTCAGGGTCTGTAATTGTAGAAGGAGCTTTAATACTAGAAATTAATGCCGTCGAAAGAATTCTGCCCATTGCTGGTGTTGAAAACATCCACCCTATTAACACACTAAGAAACAACCACCCCCATGCTACCTTTTGGTTTTTACGCCAAAAATATAACGCCAATATACCAGGCCAAATAGCTAGCCCCGGAGGCGTCAATAATAAAAGGAGGATATCTTTAAGCAAAGGTGGTTTCCGTTTTTATATATTATTAAGCAACATAAACAGATTAATTGGTGATACCAAATTAAGCAACGAAATACTCATGTTCAATACTGGCATTAGTACGCTCCATAGCAAGCCACTAAAAGCTAACAATAAAACAACAACTATCCCATAGCGCTCTAACCTACTGTAATGATAGGAATATTTAATAGGCAACAAAGCATTAAGAACTCTCCCCCCATCTAGCGGCAACAAGGGTAATAAATTAAACAACATTAATATTAAATTAATAACTATTGATGCACCCGCCATTTTAATTAATGGTATCTGCACACTTTCTGGTGCTAGGTTAGCTAACCATAAAACACCAACCGACACAAAAGCTAAAAATAGGTTAGCAAAAGGCCCTGCTAGTGCTACAAAAACAGTATCCCATTTTATGTTTTTTAGCCGTCCAAAATTAACTGGTACAGGTTTAGCGTAACCAAGAACAAAACCACTTAGTACGAACATTAGCAATGGTAATAATACCGTACCAAATGGGTCAATATGTTTAAAGGGGTTTAGGGTTACACGCCCCAGCATCCAAGCAGTGCTGTCGCCACGGAGGTGTGCCGCATAACCATGAGCAGCTTCATGTAAAGTAATAGCAAGAAGAACAGGAATGGCCCAAATAGCGATTTTCTGTAGGAATACCGCTATGTCAAACGCTTCACTCATGCAGCTAAAATCTCATCAAGTTCGTGCTGCAGTTCTATAAATTGCAATTTATCTCGCTTTGGTAAGTCTGGTAGGTTTTCGATTTTTTCTCGAGCAGAGTCTGACAAACAAATACTATCATCTAAGCCCATTAATTCTGACCAGAAATCTGCACTAAATTTTCCATCTATAGAAGTACTACCACAGATAACTAAATCGCAACCAGCATCAACAGAGTCTTTAATCCGTTCGTTCAGCGTGCCATCAAGAGCTTGCATAAACATGTCATCAGCAATAATAAGACCATTCATACCTAGGTGCTCACGAATCCAATTTTTGATAACAATTCTTGATGTTGTCGCGCAGTTAACCTCGTCAAGGGCTGTATATTTAACATGTGCCGTCATCAGGAATGGGCTTTGCTGGTTCGCAATAAATGGTGCAAAATCTTGTTCTAATGTTTCAACACCAGCGGTAACTACTGGTAATTCTTTGTGGGAATCTACCATAGCTCTACCATGCCCTGGCACATGTTTTATCACTGGCCATACACCACCAGCCATTAAACCTTTAATGGTTGCAGCAACCAAAGCTGAAACAACTTCTGGCGATGAGCTAAAAGCTCTGTCACCGATAATATCATCTGCATCTTCAACAAGAATATCAGCCACAGGAGAGCAATTTGCAGTAATTCCATAGCTGCGTAATTGGCGGGCAATAAGATAAGCATTTAGTTCTGCTGCTCGCATTCCTTTTTGTGGTGATTTTTCATAGATTTCGCCAAAAGTACGAGGTGCTGCACCAATATAATCGTCCCACAAAATACGGTTAACTCGTCCACCTTCTTGGTCAATAAAAATTAGCGGTTTAGATAAAGGAGAAAGCGCAATAAGTTCATCACACAGAGCTTTTAGTTGCTCGGCATCTTTACAATTACGTTTAAATAAAATGAACCCAACAGGCGATAATCTAGCAATCAATTCGCGTGTTTTATCATCAATTTCATAGCCATCAAACCCTAAAATTATTGGGCTTATTTTTTTAGAGCTTAACATTTAAACACCCTTGCGAACGTTGTTTAAAAGCAAGGCATAAATTTCTGGCTGCTTCCTTGTTTTCAAGGCCAATAAACACAACACGGTAGAAAGTCCCCTTTTTCAGTTCAGCACGACGAACTACAGGTGTTAGCCCTTCAAGGATATCTTTATATTTACTACGTAAAATTTCTACACCTTTTTCAGCATCGGTAGCGCTACGGAAAGAACCCAGCTGCACCCCCCAGCCTGTTCCAGTTGTTGCAATAGTAGAAGCTGGAGTCGCAGAGGTTGTTAGTTGGGGCTTAGCTTCTTCTGCCTTTACAATTTTCTCAACAGGTTTTACTGGTGCAGTAGTAGTTACTATAGGATCTGCTTTCTCTTCAACTACTTTTTCTTTAACAACTACAGGTTTTTCTGTTTTTTCAGGCTCTATAGCAACGGTGGTAGGCTCTGCTACAGGAGCAGCTTTTTCTACTTTAGGTGTGCCAGCATCATCGCTAGCTGCACCTGCAAGGAGGTCAAACACTTGTTTGTCTTGATGAGGAACTTCCATCCCGCCATTTGGCGATGCAAGACGCTCTTTAATAGGGAATTTAGGCGCAAGAACTAGCGCTGGTTTAACATTTTCTATATTAAGATTATCCCGCTGCGACGCTGCATACCAAATAATACCGATAAAACCCGACACAACCACAACCAAGGCGACCTTTTTTATCCACGCTAATGGGGGTTGAACTGTATATGTATTTCTTGTGTTCTGGCCAAACATCTACTTTATCCTTTTATTATAGAAATGTTACATGTAATTAATACATTCAAAAGTAAGATTTTTCAATAACCTTATGCAATTCTTCTTGAAATAACTGCAACTTTCATAGAAAGTAAGTTTATGGTAAAAATTACATTTGACGATAGCCCCATTCCCACACCCGAAATGGCAGATACTGCTGGTAGCGGTAGTGTGGAGCTAAGTTCAGCAGCAGCAGCCCGCATTGCAGAAATTTTAAAGAAAAAAGAGACTCCCAACTCTTACCTACGGGTACGAGTTGATGGTGGAGGATGCAACGGCTATAGCTACAAATTCCTATTTGAAGAAACTGCAAAAGATGGCGACATAAAAATCGAAAAAGATGGGGTAACCGTAATTGTAGATACTACTAGCTACAACTACCTACAAGGATCGATTATAGACTATGTAGAAACCCTAGAAGCATCACAATTCGTAATCAACAACCCCAACGCCAAAAGCCAGTGTGGGTGTGGTAGCTCGTTTAGCTTGTAAAAAACTACGCGTGTGACTGGTAAACAGAACGCAGCTTCTCTAAATCTCCAATAAGAGCAGTCTTGCGGTTTTGTTGCTCGGCAACTACAGCTTCGGGTGCTCTGGCAATAAAGTTCTTATTACCTAGCATACCGTCTATTTTTTGTAGTTCTGCCTCAAATTTAGCAATTTCTTTAGCAATTCGTTCTTTTTCAGCAGCAAAATCTACAACGCCTTCTAGTGGCAATATAATTTCTACACCGTGCGCTACTGCAACTACATCAGTTTTTGATATTTCAGCATTATGAACACTAAACCCAGAAACTTTTGTGAGGAACGTAATAAATTGTTCGTAATCTTTTATGTTTTTGATTGCCTCATCATTACCCCGTACTGTAGCGGTAATGTCGCTTTTTGGTGGCACATTATTTTCGCTCCGAGCATTCCTAATAGCGGTTACAACATCTGCAACTAAATTAAATGTTTTTTCTGCTGCTGCATCTTTCGGGTAGTCTTTTGCTACCAACCACGGCGCAAGCATAATGGTTTGCCCTGCACTATCACGAGAGTTTTCGGTAAGTTTTAGCCAAATTTCCTCGGTAATAAATGGCATCATCGGGTGCATTAAGCGCATTAGACGCTCGAGGATAAAGCCCATTGTTTTTAGCGTTTCAGCTTTTATTTGTTCGTCATCACCGTAAATAAGAGGTTTTGTTAGCTCTAAATACCAGTCGCAGTAGACACTCCATGTAAATTGGTACAACTGGTTACCCACTTCGTTAAAGCGGAAGTCGTCCATTGCCAAGTCAACATTTTTAACCACTTGCCCAAACTGGCTAATAATTGACTTATTAAAAGGGTGGGTTGCATCTGTAGCTTTAAATGATGGGTCATAAACAGCGCCATTCATCATTGCAAAGCGGGTAGCATTCCAAATTTTTGTGCAGAAATTACGGCTTTGCTCTACAACTTGGTCGCCAAGGCGAATATCTTGCCCTACTGCTGCTTGGCTTGCTAAAGAGTAGCGTAGTGCATCAGTACCGTATTTATCAATCATCATCAGCGGGTCAATAACATTGCCTTTTGATTTAGACATTTTCTGCCCATGTTCATCAAGAACCATGGCATGGGTATAAATAATTTTAAATGGTACTTTATCTGTAAACTCTAGCCCCATCATCATCATCCGAATAATCCAGAAAAATAGAATATCTCGCCCTGTCATGATTACAGCTTGAGGGTAGAATTGCTCCATATCGGTGGTTTTTTCAGGCCAGCCTAATGGGGCAAATGCCCATAACCCAGACGAGAACCAAGTATCAAGAATATCAGGGTCTTGTGTCCACCCCTCACCGTTTGGAGCCTCTTCGCCTACATAAATTTCGCCATTGGTATGGTGCCACGCAGGAATACGATGCCCCCACCACAACTGCCTAGAAATACACCAGTCTTGGATATTTTCTAGCCAATGATGATAAATCTTCTCATCACTTTTATTAATAAACTTAACCTCGCCATCTTTAGCGGCTTTAAGGCATTTCTCAGCCAATGGTTTGCCTTTGATATACCATTGTTGAGTTAAAAATGGCTCGAGGATAGTGTCATTACGCTCGGCATGGCCCACATTATGAGTATGGTCTTCTATTTTTTCTAATAGTCCTAAACCTTTAAAGTCCTCAACTATTTTGTTGCGTGCCTCAAAACGGTCAAGCCCTCGATAAGCTTCTGGAGCATTGTCATTAATAGTTGCAGTTTTAGTTAGAATATTTATTTCGGGTAAGTCGTGGCGTTTACCAACCTCAAAGTCATTTACGTCATGTGCTGGGGTAATTTTTACTACTCCCGAGCCAAACTCAGGCTCAACGTAAGAGTCTGCAATTACTGGTATTTTTCTGTCTGTTAATGGTAAATCAATAGTTTTACCAACTAAATGCTTATAGCGTTCATCATCAGGGTGTACAGCCACAGCACTGTCGCCAAGCATAGTTTCAGGGCGAGTTGTTGCTACAACTACATGCCCACTACCATCGCTAAGCGGGTACTTCATATGCCATAAATGGCTGTTAACTTCTTTATACACAACCTCAAGGTCAGATACAGCTGTCTGCATCATAGGGTCCCAGTTTACAAGCCTTGTGCCACGGTAAATAAGGTCACGTTTATAAAGCTCAACAAAAACTTTTTTAACTGCTTTAGACATACCGTCGTCCATGGTAAACCGCTCACGCTGCCATGCACACGAAATGCCCAGTCTACGCATTTGCCCAGTAATAATACCGTGGGAATGGTCTTTCCATTTCCATGCACGTTTCATAAATTCTTCACGCCCTAGTTTAAAACGGTCGGTACCTTCTTCTTTAAACTGGCGGTCTAGCACCACGTGTACCGCAATACTTGCGTGGTCTACGCCTGGTTGATACATAGCATTTTTGCCTTGCATCCGTGCGCGGCGCACCATCATATCAGGCAAAGTATTATCCAAAGCATGCCCCACATGGAGAGTACCCGTTACATTTGGAGGTGGCATCATGATGGCATAAGGCTCTTTTTTACAGCCTTCTGTGCTTAAATCAGGCTCAAACCAGCCATTTTCTTCCCAACGTTTATATAGGTCTTGTTCTACGGTTTGTGGAGTATAGTTTTTCTCAAGCATGGCTCTAGGATTATCTCATCTTAAATTTGAAGTACTGGATAGATATATAAAATTCTATCTTTTGTCAACAAGACGGCTTAATTCCTCACGGACTAAACGCTCGACTATGTCGTGCAAGTTTTGCCCAACCCAGTCTTTAACTAGTGGGCGCAGAGCTTCGGCCAATACTTCTACAGGGAAAGCTAGCTGCAAACCTTTAGCAGATGGCATAGCGTTTAAATATACAGGCTCTGTAGCCGCAGCTGGAGTTTCACTAACAGCAGCAGGTGCTGGTGCAGCAGCAGGTGCTGGTATAGGTGTTGGTGCTACAGGCTCTGGTGTTTCTTCAACAGCAGGCTTTTCTATAGCAACTTCGGCAGGTTCTGCGGGTTGTTCAGTAGCAACATCAACCACAGGCTCTTCAGCAGCAGCCATAGGTTCAGCTGCTGGCTGCGCCATATCGCCTTCAGCGCTATATTCATCACGGGCAGCAGTAACATCTTCTTCTTTTGCTGGCTCTTGGGCACCTGTTTCGGCAAAAGCGTTAATATCTACTAAGTCGTCTTCCACCTGATGGGTAACAGGGTTAGCTGCTTCATCAGCCTCTACAACCTCTGTTAGCTCTAGAACATCTTCTTCTTCAGCAGCAGCAGGAGCAGCACCCTCTGCCATTAAAGCATCAACATCAACCTCACCACTATCTACAGCAGGTGCTGCTTCAGGTTCAGGAGCAGGGGTACCTTCAGCCATTAGTGCGTCAATATCAACATTGCTATCATCAGCCACAGGTTCAGGAGCTGGCTCTGGCTCTGGCTTTGCCTTATTTGCAGCTGCACCAGACATCAGTGCATCAATATCAGTTTCGTCAACAGAGGAAGCAGATGCTGTGCCATTAGCTTCTTCTTTTACGATATCGCGGATTGACGATAGGATTTCGTCCATTGAGGTGTTTTGTTCATTCATCCCGAAGCTGACTTTCAATTAGTTACGTAAAATTGCTAAGCAAAAACAATACAATAAATTTTCTGCACCCCCATTATGGCTTTTTTTTACGTTTTTTCTAGTACATTATCGCCAAAGTAGTAAATTAAAGGTTATAATGTGTGGTTCTTAGATGACACTATAGTAATTTTATTAGGATATATAAAAATGGAAAAGCCCAAACACATTAGCTTTGAAGAAATGATCGAAGATGCAGGCGAACCGCTACCTCGAGTAGAAGCAAAAGAAGCTGCAGCTATGCTTTTGAGTGATGAAATCACCGAATATGACCGTAAGCTAATCACAAGTACTGTAGCAGAGCTAGTACATACAGCACGAATGTTCAAAGAAATTCGTAACCGCCCTAAAATTACTATTTTTGGCTCAGCACGTACAAAACCTGACCACCCTGACTATATTACCTGTAAAGACTTTGCAAAGAAACTTGCACAACTTGGCTACATGGTAATCACAGGTGCAGGCCCAGGTATTATGGCAGCAGGCCACGAAGGTGCTGGCCCTGAAAACTCAATTGGGGTTAATATCTCACTACCATTCGAGCAATCGGTAAACGAATTTATTGCAAAAAGCAAATACCTTATAACTTACCGCTACTTCTTTAGCCGCAAGCTAACTTTTGTACGCGAGTCTGACGCTGTGGTTATTTGCCCTGGTGGTTTTGGCTCAATGGACGAAGCTTTTGAAGTGCTGACTCTTATCCAAACAGGTAGAGCCATGCCTGTTCCGTTTGTATTATTAGAGCATGAGGGCAGCAATTATTGGGCAGAATGGATAGAATATGTTGAAAAAGCCCTACTAGAAGGTAGCCACATTAGCCCTGATGATATGTATTTATTCCGCCGCTTTGACGATATTGACGAAGCTGTAGATTATATCCATAACTTCTACCGCCGTTACCATTCTCTACGTTATATTGGCGACAAGGTAGTTATTCGTCTTAATACCCATATGCCGAAAAAACTATTGGCTAAACTAGAGGAAGAATACGCCGATTTCCTTGGTGATTTTGGTATCCAAGAGAGCGAAGCACTTCCTGAGGAAAAAGATGAACCAGAATTAGCAAGCCTACCGCGCTTAGTTATAAAAGCTAACCGTCATAAACCAGTAGGGCTATATTTGCTTATTCGCTCGCTAAACTGCGAAGTTTCAAGCTCATCAACTAGCCGTCAGAACAAACTAAACTTACTAGAAGAAAGAGCCCCTCGCCCAACCCGCGAGAAAGTTAGGGATATTCATAAGCAGTAAGGTTAATAAATACACTGGAAAAGCACCTCTTTTGAGGTGCTTTTTTTGTTTACTGCCATAAAGTTACTAGATTTTCCGAAGTTAAGTCACCCATCGCTGCAAGTAGCCTAAAGGTACTAAGGACTTTCCCGTATTGGGCGGTTACTTTATCTACTTTTGCTTGGAGTAGTTCTTCTTCAGCATCGAGCAAGTCAAGGGTAGTGCGTGCACCTAGTAGAGTTTCTTGTTTTACACCATCATATGCCATTTTATTAGCACGGGTTGCCTCTATCCGTGAGGTAAGCTCGGCACGAACTGTTTGGTAATTATAAAATGCGTCTACCAACTCGCGGCGTACGCTACGGCGTACTTCTTGGTAGTTTTCATGTGCTTGTTGTTTTTTTGCTAAAGCTTGACGAACCCCACCAGCAGTGGCTCCGCCTCTAAATATTGGGAATTCTGCATTTAAGGTTACGTTCAGCTCGTTAGAATCACCATTACCTACCGCTGAAAAACCTTTCTCTCGGCGGCTAACGCTAGCTTCGGCAGTAACATCGGGGAAATAACCACTACGAGCTTGTGATACGGTGTGGTTTTCTGCTGCTAATACCGCAACAGCCTGTTCTACCAAAGGGTGAGCAGCCAAAACACGTTCTATTAGCTCATCAATATCATTTGGGATATCTGCAACTATTTTAGGCCAACTCATTTTTTGTGGTTCAAGCCCGATAATTTCCTCAAATATTGCGCGGTCTGCAATAAGCCTACCCTTTGCGGCAACAGCTGTTGCTTTGGCCGCAGCTAGCCTTGCTTGTGCTTGGGATACATCGGTACGAGTAATCTCGCCCAATTTAAAACGAGAGCGTGTTGCATCAAGCTGCTTACTTAAAACATCAACTTGGAAATTATTTAACTCTAGAATACGTTGCGCTAACAAAACATCAAGATAAGCTTGGGCTGAGGTCAGCAGTGTTTGTTGCTCGGATTCTTTTAAGCTAGACTCTGCAGCGGTCAAAAGCCGTTCTGTGCGGCGTAATGTTGCAAGGTTCTCGCCACCCGCAAAGACTGTTTGCCTTACTCGCAGCGATGCTGCACGAGGCTTATTTACAACCGTAGGCCCACCCGAAAAATTACGGCGGTCTGTTACAACCCAGTTCCCCACACCATCTACAGTAGGCAAAAATGGCGCAAAGTCGATAGATTTTTGCTCTTTTGCTTGTGCTACTTCCTCTTTTTTGGCTTTAAAAGTAGGGTTGCTAGATAATGTTGCATCAAATGCTTCTTGCAGAGTCAAAGCCGAAGCTGAATTAGCAAACAAAGCTAATGCTGATAATATAAATATTGGTTTTTTAAACACTTTATTTAACCTTTAATGTTGGGTCTATATCTTTAGCCCAGGCAAGCATTCCACCTTCTACATTGGCAACCTTATATTTTTTACCTATAAGGTACTCGCAAGCTTTACTAGAGCGACCGCCAGAACGGCAAACCACAGCTATGTTTTTATCTGCTGGTAGTTCTTGGTGGCGTTCTGCCAACTCCCCTAAAGGGATATGATGGAACTGTGAACATGTTATCTGTGCTTCTGCTAGCTCTGAGTCTTCTCGCACATCAAGCAAGTGTAGCTCTTTATCTTCGTCAAGAGCTTCTTTAAGTTCATTGGGTGTTAGTATATTAAACATCACTTTATTATCCCCTATCTATTAACTTAAAAAACAAATTTCTCAGTCCGTTGGAAATTCTTTAGTACATCGCCTTTTGTTTCAAAAAGCTTTTCTTCAAATAACGTTTTGCCTACTTTAACAAAAACTGTAGCTTCTTTAACAACACTATTATCATCTATAACAGCACATATTCTGCCATTTTCTGCTAATTGATTAATAATAACTTGGGGGATTTCTTCAACTGCAGAATCAAACAAAATACAATTATAAGGCGCTTTAGCTAAACAACCTTTTTCTGGAGCACGTCTAACAAAAGATATATTATCGAGATGCAAATCAATCGCCGCACTTTTTGCTACATCTAATAAATAACCATCTTCTTCTACAACTACAACTTCTGCTACTAAAGGTGCAATAATGGCAGCACTATAGCCAGTACCACCAGCTACAATTAATACTTTGTCTTGCTCTGTTAAGTTAAGCTCTTGGAGCATCCGTGCCAAAGTCATCGGAGCATACATTGTACGATCAGTTGTCATTGGTAATAAGTTATCCACATACGCCTGCTCTTGGTGCGAGCTATCAGCAAAAATTTCTCGGGGGACGTCCATAAAACGTTGTAACAATGGCCCTGTATTAACCTTATTAGGGCGGAGCTGATTGTCTACCATGTTACGGCGTACTTGTAAGACAGCTGAAGGGTTCATCATTATTAAATAACCTACATATTCTTATTTTTTAAAA
>JAJFIW010000014.1 GCA_021774615.1 Alphaproteobacteria bacterium
TCAACCTTGGCAAGGTTGCGCTCTACCACTGAGCTACACCCGCAACAAACATACTTTTAGCCAAAATTTAGAAAAAATGCAACAGCAAAAAAATAAAAAAGCACTTTTAGCCTAAACAATGCCCAAACTACGTGCTTATTGATTTTTTAAGAGCTTGGGCAATATCCTGTACAGTACCAACCTCGGCAAAAAAATCCCCTCGGAATAGTTCAAAACGTTTATCGCCTTTTACATAGCCAAAACGGCTAAAATAGCTTTTTATAGCACTAAAGTTAGGATTATGTTGCTTAACAATAACCTCATCATTAGGTAGCTTAGGGTTAAACCACATACATTGGGCATCTTTTACCTCATTAGAAATAAAGCACCACTCACGTATGCCGTCATAGTCGCCGTAGATACCAACAAGATGAACATTAAGCCCTCGTCGTTTTAGTTCTTTACTAATAAACCACTTCCAACTTAACCCTAAATGGTGCTTATTATAGCCACTAGCAGATGCTGGTTTAGGTAGCTCACCCATAGGCTCGCCATTTAAAAACCAAATGCCATCTTCTTTAACTTCGTCAGAATGCTCGTCAGCGCCATAAAGGCCATTAAAGCTTAATGCCACAATAACATCGGCGCCATGTGCCCCACCACTAGCAGACAAAGCTGCTGCTAATGCTCTGGCTTGGTCTCGTAATTTAGACATACTAGGGGAATTATCAATAATGAATAACATTGCTTTTCGTTCGAGAGTTGGCCTGCGGGCTCTTTTAATATTACGCCAAGTTATTTGCCGCCTAACAAACTCTTTAAAGTTCCAACGAAGCAAATGAGTAGGATTATTAAAGCCTCTGGCAATCATTAACTCTAATGCATGTTTAATAGCAGTAACGTCATTAGGGTCAATGCTTAGATCTGATAGACTAAAAGCACCTATTTTAGCATCTCCTTCGTCATTGCCGTGTTCACTATCATCAATCTTATTATTTTGAATATTTGTATTATCTTGCTCCTCGAATGGTCGTTGCAACTCCTCCAGCCATTGTTTATGACCAAGGAGAGTATCCTCAAAAGAAGAGCCTGTTATGTATTGCTTTTTATCCGCCATAAGAAGACCTCCTTGGCAAAATAATTAAAAAAGAAAGAAAAGATATAATATTTTTAAACACTCTACCCGACAATATCTCTATCCAGAAACAAAAAAAGCTGCCCAATACTGGGCAGCTTTTTTATTCGTTAATGTTATCAAGATATCGAACTTCTTTATCACCATGCCCATTATCACGCAACATTGCACAAAGAAGTACTGTTCCAAATGACTTGTCCTTCAATAGTTCTGTGCCTAAAGGGTGTTCGTCCTTTCTGGCAAGCATACTATTAAGAAAATTTTGATTAAGAATAGGTTTAGGAATATCACAAGTTATAAACTCATCCCCAACATGAGTATTATGTGTAACTAACATTTTAAAATCTTTAGCAAGTCGTACTAACTCGGGCGATGAAGGTGGCTTAGTTATACTACCATTTGCACGCAGCTTATTAGCTTGTGTTACTAATGACATCGCAGCCTCACTGCCAATATTAGCGCTCTGAATAAGCATCTGTTTTTCTATTTCTGGTGTGGGGTAATCCATATAAACAACCCGACCACGACGCAGCAATGCAGGGTGTAAGTCACGCTCATCATTTTTGGTAATAACGACTATGATATTATTTAAATTACAAAATAACCGTTCAACACCATTATTCCCAGAAAGCCCTTGCACAGACAAATAACCATCATTCAGAAAACCAAGCAATAGAGCATCTATAGCTGTGCGAGCTTTATCAATTTCATCAATTAATAAAACCACTGGCCCTTGTGCAGATAAGCGTACGGCGTCATACAGTTGGCCATAGATATAAATATCCTCTTTGGTATATTTTTTATCGGCAAAGCCAGACTGTGCTACTACAGGTACTATAATGTTTATGTCACGAACAATTTCTTCATGAGAGCTATCAGGGTGGCAATTGTATTGCAAGAACGTAGCATCTAAAAGCAGTGCTAATGTTTTTGCCATATACGATTTACCAACCCCTGGTGGGCCATCAAGAATAATCGTTGCAACAGCATCTTCTTTTTGCTTAGAAGACTTCATCTGCATCAATGTTTGATAAGTAGAAAGTAGTGCGTTGTAATCCACCGAAATATACCCTTTAGCTTCTAAAGCAGAAACAAACGAAGTAAATGAGGTGGATTTAATATTAAAACTATTCATCATGTACCTCACTTATAAGGTGCGCATGACCCTGCGCAGAAGAATAAAAAGAAAAGAGAACGAAAATAAGTATATAATTTATGTTAATATCTACTATTAACACCTAAAATGTAAAGGGAAAAGTATATGACAACACCTACTATAGAAGCTCCAATTCCTGTAGTGAACTTGGACCATATATCCCCCACTATTTTTACAGCTGAACACCCTTTAGCCAATGACCCACTAGTTTCTTTAGACGACTACAACATTAGCTGCCAACCATACACACAACGGCAAAACCTTGTTGCAAAAGAGAACCCACCAATTATATCGGCACATATAACGCAAAATATTTTATTACGAAAAACAGTCGCCGAAATGCTGTCTCTAGTAAACGAGACCCTTTTACAACAAAATTTAAAGCTATATGTTAAAGATGGCTACCGCCCGATTGCAGTACAAATAGAGTATTGGGATTATTTTATTAATCTCGCTCGTAAAAAAATGAAAAGTGATGACGAACAAAGTTTAATATCTTTCGCAAAAAGGTTTTGTTCTGACCCGTCAAAATTCTCACCCGATGACTCAACCACATGGCCATTGCATAGTACAGGGGGAGCTGTAGACTTAACTTTAATGGACACTAAAACTGGTAAAGAGTTATTACTAGAACCTAAAGAAGAAGACTATGGTAACATGAGCATTACCCACTATGCCGAAGCACTACCAGCGCAGCAGCTAACAAAGCAGTGGCAAGAAATGCGAAAGAACAGACGTATCCTATATAATGCTATGCTTAACCAAGGGTTTACTAATAACCCTAACGAATGGTGGCACTACGACTTTGGCACACCTATGTATGGGCTTATTAAAGACACAAGCTTTTGGTATGGATATATAAACTCTTAATTTTATAATTTTTTTTAACTTGAAAGCGCACCTCTTACACGCCTATACTTTAAGAGCATCTAAAAAAGGGGATGACTGCTATGTCAACCACCAATAAAAAAAGCAAAAAAAAACTCGTTAAAGAGACAGCGCAGCCAGAGCTACACTCTGTCGTTGTAGGTGCAACTATGCAAGGTGGCCCTATCACTACCCCTTGTTCCTCTAACAAAGGTTATACCCCTAGCATTGGTAAACCTTCCAACGCCCTGAATATAAAAGACTCAGACCTACAAGTAATTATCGACAAAGACCCCTCTGCACACGAGCAAGGGCGAAAAGCACTAAGCTGGCGCAAACGTGGCGAGCAGGTTAACCCTAAGTTTATGACCCCCAAAGAATACACCCACTTCATAGAGCACAGCATAGACGACCAACCTATCTGGGATGGTATCGAGCGTAAGTTTATGCGCCTAAACTGGGAGCCGTGGGACTGGGGCAAAAGTGCTAGGGAAGACTTACCACCAGTAAACCGTCGCTATAAAAAAGACCGCCGTAAGCCATGGGCTATATCTACAAGCTATGAACGCCGCAAACCACGCAGCCACGGGCAACGCTACGAAGATGTAATGTCTCACAAAATAAGAATTGTTACATTATCCATATGCTTTACTATTTTGGGTACATTGACTCTATTATCAATTCTGAAATATTACGGGGTGATAAACTAAATGAGCCATGTCAGAGGAATAACTTACGGAATATTATTAGTTATTATATATTCATTCATGAATGTATATTTTAAAGCACTAGCAGACTATACATTTAATGCCCCTGCATTTCTTGCAATCGCAGTTTTATTTGCAGGAACTACGTTGGTTCTAATCGGTGGCAAAACACACCTAACCATAGAAGCTATAAAATCACCGTTTACTTGGCTTTATGGGGCTATGTATATTGTAAGTTTAATACTTATCCTTAATGTGATGAAGTACATAAGCGCTACAGATGCATCGCTACTTATGAAAAGCATGATTATAACATCACTAATACTGTCATATCTGATTTTTAAAAGGAATACTCTAGGTAAAGGTATTATTGGTATACCTTTTATTGCACTTGGTCTTGGGATTATTTTTTACGGGATAGATAAAACACACCTTAACCAGATTATATTTTTCACAATTGCAATTAGCCTTGCCCAAAGCTTGTTTTATTTAAGTATCGAGATGAATAAAACAATCTACAAAACAAAGAACTACATGAATGACCTAAGCGTTATAGGCTACATTTTAATTTGTACCTCTGGGATATTCTTATTTTCTTTATTTGCAGCATCTTTAATTAACTTAACAACGCCACTTTCTATAGCTTTTATCCCTAAATTGAACGATTTTTATGACCCTGCATTTATGGTTCATGCGGCATTTTATGGGGTAGTATGCGCTACTATTTCTCGCTACTTAATGTTCAAAAGCGTACAAACAATTAAAAGCGAAGTCTTCACATGTCTTCTTTCATTTGTACCATTAATGACAATGCTATCTGAAAAAGCCTTTGCTCCTTTTGGATGGTATAAGGACGACTTAGAAATTACCCCTGCACTATTACTTGCAAGTATTCTTATAATAGCAGGCTCGATAATAATAGTAGTACGTCGTTATATAGCCGAAGACATTACCGATGATAAAGAGATAGAAGAACTAAGAGTACTAGTAATGCAAGCTTCTATTTTCTTCCATGATGACTACCTTAAAACAGCCAAAGCTATGGATATTGAGCTGACTGACCTACATGACATCATCGACAAAACTCCCAATTATACTATCCATAAAGATATAGCAGCCAAAATCAAACAAAATTACATCAAGAATGTAGCAAAATCAGACTCTCTCACAGGTCTTGCAAACAAACTACAGTTTATGACTGAGCTTAAAAGCATGAGCCCTAAGAGTGATTTTAGCCTGTTTTACCTAGATCTAAACAAGTTCAAACCTGTTAATGACACCTATGGCCATGCTACTGGTGACATTATTTTAGTAACCCTTGCCCACCGCCTTGCGAACTTTATAGGCGAGAGGGGCATTGTAACCCGCATGGGGGGTGATGAATATTGCATATTGATGCACAATACCACCAAGAAACAAGCTAAAACCATGGTTAAGAAACTTATAGCTATAGTCGAAGAACCAATAGAAGTTGACAGTATTAAAGACAAATTATTTGTGTCGGCCTCTATAGGTATTAGTAACTACCCTGAGGATATTAATAATTATGATCACCTCGAAGGACTAATTGATTTTGCAGACAAGAACATGTTCAGAGGAAAGTCTAAACGATAAACTAACATTTTTTAAATGAGAGCACTGCAACCATGCAAATTACCAGTTGGAATGTATTTAGAAGAAATATGGAAGCACTTTACGGTGTAAAAGAACTGGTAGACGCTGGCCATGATATATTGTGTTTGCAAGAAGTCCCCGAATTATTGTTAGAAGATATCCTGCAACTAATGCCCTATAACTATACTTGCCTAGAGAGCGTTTGGCGTAATGGCCGCTCTAAGTCTTACCTTGTTATTTTGTCGAACTACCCTATCGAAATGCCTACAACAGTTCCTCATAAACAATGGCCTAGCCTACGTAACGAACTCCACGGGCAAACAGAAAGTTTTGAGTTCCAGCAGATAAATATTATGTGTAATGGCCAACAATGGCGTATATTTAATGTACACCTACCGCTTAATGTTTCACCATTCTCAAGAATACGAGAATGGCTGCGAATTCATCGGAGGTTCTCATCTTCTAGCCATAATATTATCTGTGGAGACTTCAACGCATTCGCTGACCCATTATGGAACATGCTAGTAGCGCCATTTTTTGGCTACCGCCCTAAGGATGTTTTTATCCATGAGCGCAACGAACTAAGAAATTTCATTTTCCGTAAAAAACTAATTAACCCATTCGGGCGGTGGCGCACCCAAATGCACCTACCTTTTCAGCTAGATTTTATCCTTCACCCTAAGCTAGTTACAGGTACAAACGCCATCCGTTGGCCAAGCCGCATGGGGTCAGACCATTGGCCAATATCGATAAAGCTTAAGAAAAGCTAAGAAAGAGCCGAGGCTACGCTGTCAAGCAATGCAATATTAGCTTCTGGCACCTTGCTTGCAAACTTAGGTAAGTCTTCATAAGAAACCCACACAAAGTCTTGCCCTTCTTGTGGTGCAATATCTCCCTGCCAACGTGTTATATGGTACAGTGGCATTACCAAATGGAACTCGGGGTAGAGGTGTGAGGCAAAAGTTATTGGCTTTAGACTAGTTATATCAATATCTATACCTAGTTCTTCTTTCATTTCTCGAGCCAACGCATTTTCTGGGGTTTCATCTATTTCTAGTTTTCCACCAGGGAACTCATGGAACCCAGCATATGCCTTACCTTCAGGGCGAGTTGCTAAAAGCACCTTACCTTTACAGTCATCCAGCACGCCAGCAACACAGTGTAAAATTTTCATAAGAATTACCCTTGTGCAGCCTTATTTACTGCTGGAGCACGCAAATTACCATGGCAGTGCTTGTATTTTTTGCCACTACCACAAGGGCAAGCTTGATTGCGCCCTAGCCCCATGCTTGCATAAGGGTCGGTTTCTTCGTCAGCAAAACTATTACCTTCAATAGTATTTTGTTCAGGTGTAGAAAAACCATCTTCACCAGGCAATGCATTTTCTATATTTTCACGCACCTCAACAAGGCTCAACATCATGACAGTTTCTTCACGGATATGGTTTAACATAGACTCAAACATATTGAATGATTCTGTTTTATATTCGTTCAGAGGGTCTTTTTGCCCAAACCCACGCAGGCCAATCCCCTCACGCAAGAAATCAAGCCGTTGCAGGTGATCTTTCCATTGTTGGTCAATCACTTGTAGAAGTAAGCTCTTTTCTAGACGACGCAATAATTCAGCGCCAATACGTTTTTCTTTCTCGCCGTATGCGGCTGCAACATATTCGCATAGTCTGTCAAAAACAACTTCTTCGGTTACATTGTCTTCTTTTATCCATTCAGCAATAGGTGGACGCAGCTGGAAAATACGGAAAATTTCTTCCGCAATCGCGTTTGCATCCCACTGCTCGGCATAGCTACCCTCTGGCATCAAACGGCTAAGGATACCTTCAATTACGTCTTCACGGAAATCCACAACAATGTCGCCAACTTCTTCAGATGCCATGACCTCGCGGCGTTGGTCGTAAATAACTTTACGCTGGTCATTATGGACATCATCAAATTTAAGTAAATTTTTACGGATATCAAAGTTACGAGCTTCAATTTTGCGTTGTGCAGCCTCTAAAGCACGGCTCACAAGGCGGCTAGATATAGCCTCGCCCTCGGGCATGCTCATCCGCTCCATTATGGTATCCATGTTAGCTGCAAAAATACGCATCAGGTCGTCTTGCAAAGAAATATAGAACTGGCTAGAGCCTGGGTCACCTTGGCGACCAGAACGACCACGTAGCTGGTTGTCAATCCGCCGAGATTCATGTCGTTCTGTACCTACAACCCGTAAACCACCTGCAGCAAGAACTTTTCTTTTCTCTTCTTCATGGGCGGCTGCAAGTTTTTCACGTTTTTTGGCATCTGTTACACCTTCTAATATTAAGTCTAGGTTGCCGCCAAGCTTAATATCGGTACCACGGCCAGCCATATTAGTTGCAATTGTTACAGCACTAAACCTACCAGCTTGGGAAATAATTTCGGCCTCTTGTTCGTGGTAACGAGCATTCAATACGCTATGCTTAACTTTACTTTTCTTAAGTTCTTTAGAAAGATTCTCTGATTTTTCAATGCTTGTGGTTCCAACCAAAATAGGCTGGCCTCTCTTCGCACAGTCTTCAATGTCTTCTATAATGGCTTTTATCTTTTCTTCATCAGTCCGATAAATAAGGTCAACAGCATCATCGCGCAATACCGTAACATTGGTTGGCACAATAACAACCCGCAAACCATATATAGACTCAAACTCTTCAGCTTCTGTGTCAGCGGTACCAGTCATACCCGATAATTTGTCATACATCCTGAAAAAGTTTTGGAATGTAATAGCAGCTAAGGTTTGGTTTTCATTCTGGACTTTTACACCTTCTTTAGCTTCTAAAGCTTGGTGTAACCCTTCAGAAAAACGGCGGCCTGCCATCATCCTGCCAGTAAATTCGTCAATAATAACAACTTGGTTATCTTTAACTATATAATCTTTGTCACGTTCAAATAGGCTATGTGCTTTTAGTGCTTGGTTTAAATGGTGCACTAACGCCACGTTTTGGATGTCATAAAGACCTTCTTTAGTAAGGATACCTTGTTCTCGCAAAAGATTTTCTGCTGCATCCATACCCTCTTCTGTTAGGGTTACGTTGCGCATTTTCTCGTCTTTAATCCAATGTTCTTCTGGCTTTAGGCTTGGGATAATTTTATCAACCGCTACATAAGTATCAGTTTTATCCTCAGTCGGCCCAGAAATAATAAGCGGTGTACGTGCCTCATCAATAAGGATAGAGTCAACCTCATCAACAATTGCATAAGATTTGTCTCTCTGCACCATCTCTGACAAAGAAAATTTCATATTATCGCGCAGATAATCAAAACCAAGCTCATTGTTGGTGGCGTAAGTAATGTCAGACCCATAAGCCTCACGCCGTTCTTCGTCTGTTAACCCGTGGATAATATAACCAACCTTCATCCCCAACATTTCAAACATTGGGCGCATCCACTCGGCATCACGGCGAGCCAAATAATCGTTAACTGTTACGACATGCACACCGTTGCCTGCAATCGCATTTAAGTAAGCAGCTAAGGTCGCAACTAAAGTTTTACCTTCACCAGTTTTCATTTCTGAAATCATTCCGCGGTGTAAAACAATAGCACCAATAAGCTGTACATCGAAAGGTCGCAAGCCTAAAGCACGAAAAGCCCCTTCTCGAGCAACTGCAAAAGCTTCAACTAGTAAGCTATCAATGCTCTCACCATCTTGGTGGCGTTTTTGAAATTCAGCTGTTTTAGCTTTAAGAGCATCATCATCTAATTTTTTAATTTCTGCCTCAAGTGCGTTTATTTGCTCAACAAGAGGTTTGCTAGACCGTATAAATCTGTCATTTCGGCTGCCAAAAAGTTTTTTCAGTGGGTTAAAAACCATAATAAATCCAATAACTTACAATAATTAATTTGATGTCAGAATATAGTATATATTACTTATCTACCAAGCAATAACTATACTCTTAAAAGCGGTTTGTATCGTACGCCTGAATGTTGCTCAAAGCAAGCATCTTAGCATTGTTGCGCCCATCTTTTATGAATGGTTGTGGATCTACTTTATGCTCACCAAGCAAAACTTCGAAATGGAGGTGCGGCCCCGTAGAGCGACCACTAGAACCCATTAAGCCGATAACCTCAGCTTCTTTAACACTTTGGCCATTGCGGACAAGTGCTTTATTTAAGTGTCCATAACGAGTAACTAAGCCACCACTATGTGTAATCTCAACCATTACTCCGTAGCCAAAGCGGTAACCCGAAAAAGTAACCATACCATTAGCAGAAGACACAATAGGTGCGTTATAAGCACCAGCAATATCCATACCAGAGTGCCAACGGCGTTTCTTTGTAAATGGGTCATTGCGCCAACCATGTGGAGAAGAAACATAGGTACGTTTATGCACCACAGGCCAATGGTGTGGCTGCAAATTACGGTTTAGCTGAGTCCGTGACAATAAATCAAGGCTAGTTTCCATAACACGTTCAACGCCGTCAGCCCGTCGGCTTGCAGATGCAAGCTGTGTTGTAATAGCAAAAACAGATGTGGCTGAGGTTGCCACGGTTGAGTCACCAGTACCTACAGGTTCAATTTGGTCAATTTCAGCGAGGTATTGTCCAAAATATTTATCTTGAAATAGACGCTCGCCAATGCTGTCAAAACGGTCAAGTCTAGCTTGTAAACTACCTAGTTCATGTGCAAAAACTTTTATTTTTTGCCCCTTAAAGTCTAATAAATCTTGTTGCGTAGCCAAGCTGCTTTCAAGTTCAGCAATTTTTTCATCTTTATCTTCAACTACTAAGCTTAGATAAGGTGCTTCAACACCTTTTGCAAAAACAGAAAATACTGAGAATAAAACAATAGTAACAGGGATAATAGCTACCCCCAATACATGCCATACCCTAGGTGTAAAGACCCGTGTATGGCCAGTATCACCCAATGATACTGAAAAGTGCAATGACTTGTGCCAGCCTTTTATAATAAAGTCCAAAAGCTTATTGTTATTATTCATAATTATTCCCTTAAAAACTATACACAATAAAGACTTACCATAATTTATATTATGGTTCAACTTAATGTGCCAACCAATAACTTATATCTAAACTAGCAGATATTATGCCACTATCTTTCTTTTTTTAAAAAAATCTACATTTTAATTATACATAGTGAGGCGTTACTGCCATACTTTACACAATTAATATTTAAATTAATTCGAAGATAAGATAGATTAAGTTAATTCGACAATAATATAAAAGGTTCTAACAATGCGTAACTATTTTATACCAACAGTTTTTTCAGTAGCTACTTTGGCATCAACTATTCTTGTAACAGCAGCATTTGCTGGCGATAAACCAGTTGCTTATGTCAATGATGCGCCTATCACAACATCAGACATTGAAGAACAAATGAAATCGTTACCGCCAATGCTGGCATCAGGGCGTGAAGACGAAGTCCGCCAAGCTATTATTGAGCGTCTTATCCAAAAACGTTTAATTGTTGAAGAAGCAAAGAAGACAGATATCGAGCATGACCCAGCTTTTTTAGCCCAGCTAGAAACACTACGTGAGAACCTATTATTTAACTTTGTTATTAGTAAGAAACTAAACGATGAGCTAACTCAATCTAAGCTAAAAAAATACTATGATGAGAACGCTAGTAAATACTCTTTTCCATCGGTTAAGGCTTCGCACATTCTTGTTAAAGAAGAAAAAGAAGCAAAACGGCTAATAAAACGCCTTAGTAAAGGTGAAGAATTTAAAAAGTTAGCTATCGAGTTTTCAACAGGGCCTTCTGCATCAAACGGTGGTTCTCTTGGTTGGTTAGCACCAAACACAATGGTAGAACCTTTTGAAGATGCTGTATTTTCAATGGATGCTGGAACATTCAGCAAAGAGCCAGTTAAAACACAGTTTGGTTACCATGTAATAAAAGTATTCGAAAAGAATGACAACTATGTACCTCCTTTCGACGAACTAGAAAGTTCTTTACAAGAAGAGCTAGGGCAAATAATTGTCGAGAACTATATAAAAGAGCTACAAGAAAAAGCTAAAATACGTTATGAGGCTAACTAACCTAATATGGCTGTAAAACCTAATAAAATATATGCTTTAGTATCAGTTCTAGTAGCTTTAACCCTATCTGCTTGTGCAGGTGGAAGTAGTAGTTCATCTACATATGGGCAAAAGGATGATGTAGTGCGCGCAATTAAAGTTGCCACAGTATCTGCCGAGCTAGAAGCCCCTATAAAAAATCAATTATCATATATGCAAAACCTACGCTGGGTTGAAGAAGACGGCTTTGCCGAACTGACCTTAGTCATAAACAATGGTGGGCGACCAGTAAGTACTAATGCATTAATCGCTAAACCTAAAATTGTAGGCATTTTACGCCAAGAGGCAAAGCCCAGTTATTACCGTATTGAGTACACATTGCTCGACAACCTAGGGCGAACCATCGAAGAAGAGGAAGTTATAGGCCTAGGGGAAGACCGCCAAGGTTTCTACCCATCTCTTGCGCCAACTGTTTCGTCATCACAGTCAGGTGCTTTGCAAGATGCGCTTACCCAACTAGGTAAAAGTTTGCAAAAAACGCTGGCAAAAAATGGTATGCGTGGCACAGTTAATATGCAACTAATGGCAAACCAAGTAACTGTCCCTGTTTTTGAGAGAATAAATCTAACCTCAAAACATACTTTTAGCGTGCAAAACATGCCTCGTACAAAACTTAAGTTTGTTGGCTATATGCACTCTAACAATGGTCAACGTCAAGCCATTTTAGAGCTTACCCGAGGCGAGCTGCCCCCTTTAGGCTCGGTGGTTATTTTAAATAACTAAACATTAGCTTTACAAAAAGTAAAAGCCCCCAAAAGGGGGCTTTTACTTTCGCTACACTGAGCCTAAGCGGTTGCTTCCACAGCCTCTTCTACTGGTTCAGTTTTTGTTTCAGCTGGCTTAATACCCAAGAAATACTGTGGGTATTTCGCCTGCAGCACATAATAACTACGTACTGCAGATACAGGATTTCCACCCTGCTGCAAAGAAAGCTTTACCGCTGCAAGAGCAGCGCTTATTACATCACTTTCTTCACCGCCAGCCTTAACAATTGCGACATGCACCCATCGGTGCTCACCAGTGATACGCTTAACAATACTGGCATCGATGCCGTCAGCACTGCCAAACTTGTTTCTAAAGCCTTTTGCCCGGTTAAGGGCAGCTTCTGCCAATTTATCAAACTTTACCATGTCTGGCTCGTCTGACTCGGCAAAAAAGCCTTTTCCAGCAGCCGCTTCCAAGGAAGCAATACTGCCTTTAATTTCAACAATAGCCCGTAGGATGTTCTCTACGCTTGCAAGAGCTGTCCACGCATCATCCGTTACGTTTACACGTTCGGACAATTGCAGATGAATTTTGTCCATCTGGCGTGCAACGCGCCGTTTTGCAGAAAAAACTGCGCTGTTAAGCGCATCAACCTTTTTCTTGCCTTTGCCTAAGCGAGACAAGAAACTTTTTGCTTTCAAGCTAGGTGCATTAAACTCACCTAGTTTGTGTTGTTCAGCAGCAATGTAATTTGCTCGTCTGAGCAAATAATCAATGGTTTCTTCCAGCTCTGTTAGAGCCTCATCAATCTTGCTGCCTTTGTTTTCCGTTACTGCAACAACTTCTTCCACAACTTTCTCAGCCGGAGCTGGTGGGGTGGTGGCAGCTGTCTCAACAACTTTTGTAACTACCGGGATAACCGGAGTTGTAGTAGTTGGCTCAACAGATGTTTTGGTCTTTGCAGGTATAAAACTTTTTAATGCGTTAAAAAAAGACATGATAATGTCTCCTATAAAAGTAAAAAAAGGAACGGAATATTTCAAGTGCCAGTAACACATAAGCACCCTTAAATAGTTTTTCAAGTGATAGAAAGCAAAAAAGCTCCAACTTTTTAAAGTCGGAGCTTTTTTGCTTCGTTCATGTGGAAATTATTCGCTTAATAGTAACCACTTATTAAGTGATACTGCTTCGTAATACCTCTTAATATTAGCTACTACATCATCATTACTAGCTGCAATCTCTTGCAAAGCTAACATGAAAATTCCAGCGCTTTCTCCACCGTTCTCTGATGGTTTTAAATATGAGGCATTACCCACATTAGAAAGCCTAGCTACCACAAATGGTGTTGAGACATCAATAACATCTTGAATACTATGGCAATCATCAAAGCGCTCTACCATATCAGCAAGCACCTCATCGCGGTTTGGCTGGTTATAAGACTCGGCATAACTACGCAGCAGATCCTCTATGATAATCAAACCAAACCAATACTCTTTCGGCGTATTCTTGCCCAACTGTTTGTGAGATTCACTTGCCCAGTTGGTAATACTATGCTGCGCCAACAGAAGACTAGTATCATCACTAATACTAGACAACCCAAAGAAATACAGTGGAACCAAACCACACATATCTCGTATATCTTGGATAATAGCTGTTAAATCAGCTTGTGATTCTTTAAATGGAGGAACAAGCTTAAGCTCCATTTCTCCATTTTGGTCATTTACTTTGAAACCTGCAGAGCGCAATAAAGCTACAAGAATAGAAATAAACATAACTACCTCTCAGAAAAAAGAGTTAAAAAAAGGAACAGAATATTAAAAATTACAAGGGTAGTATTGGCATCATCCACATGCTTTTCAAGCACTAAAAACAAGAAAATCCCCCTGCTAATAAAAGCAGAGGGATTTTTTATTACTTTAAAGAACTTAGCCTTTAGCTTGGGTCTTCCGGATTGTCGGCTTAGCTGATGATGAAGCTTTAGCAGATGCACCTTTAGATGAAGCAGCAGGTTTTCCAGAAGCAGCAGCCTTAGGAGCAGCAGCTTCTTTCTTAGCTGTTTCTTTGGTTTCTTTCTCAGCCTTTGGTGCTTCTTTAGCAACGTCTGAGTTATCGCCTTTACCAACAAATTCTTGCTGAGGCTTATCTGTTAGCTCAATCACAGCCATAGGAGCAGCATCACCTTGACGGAAACCAGCTTTAAGGACACGTGTGTACCCGCCAGAGCGTTCCTTCATGGCTGGTCCAATGTTATCAAACAAATGCTTAACAACGTCAGCCTCGGTAATTGTACGAGCAGCTAAACGACGTGCGCTTAGATCACCTTGCTTAGCAAGTGTAATTAGTGGCTCTACAACTTTCCTTAGGTCTTTTGCTTTTGGCAAAGTGGTTTTAATTTGGCCATGCTTAAGCAATGATGTTGCCAAATTAGCGAACAAAGCCTTACGATGGCTTGTTGTTCTTCCCAGTTTACGTCCTGACATACCGTGACGCATTATCTTATCCTCTCGTTGTGGGCCTTATAAGCCCAAGTCTATATTAATTTAGTATTGGCGTTCGTGCTTCTTAGCCAACTCTTCTATGTTCTCAGGTGGCCAAACATCAAGCTCCATGCCTAATTTAAGTCCCATCTGAGTAAGAACTTCTTTAATCTCGTTCAAAGATTTACGACCGAAGTTAGGTGTTTTCAACATTTCAGACTCGGTATTTTGTACTAAATCACCAATGTAAACGATGTTATCGTTCTTCAAGCAATTTGCACTACGTACTGAAAGTTCCAACTCTTCAACCTTCATCAATAGATTAGGGTTAAAGTTTAACTCATCTTCTTTACGTACATCTTCTTCTTCAGCTTCTTCGAAATTGATGAATGTTGTTAGCTGATCTTGTAAGATACGAGCAGCAAATGCCAATGCATCTTCAGGAATAACAACACCATTAGTTTCAATTTCCATAGTCAATTTATCGTAATCAGTTACCTGACCAACACGAGCATCGTCAACTTTGTATGATACGCGACGCACTGGTGAGAAAATTGAATCCACAGGTACCAAACCAATAACAGGGCTTTCAGGTGTGTGCATAGAAGCTGGCTCGTAACCTTTACCAACTCCAATAGTCAATTCCATTTCCAAAACACCTTCATCTGACAAAGTAGCAATGTGGTGGTTTTTATCGATGATTTCAACATCATGAGTAGTTTCAATATCACCAGCAGTAACAATACCAGGGCCTTTTGCCTTTAACACAACAACCTTGCTCTCTTCAGAGTGCATACGCACAGCCATTGTTTTTAGGTTTAGGATAATGTCTGTAACATCTTCGTTAACACCAGGGATTGTTGAGAACTCGTGTAGAACATTCTCAAATTTAACCTGAGTTACAGCTGTACCTTGTAGGCTAGAAAGTAGCGTACGACGAAGTGCGTTACCTAAAGTGTAGCCAAAGCCACGTTCTAGTGGCTCAAGAATTATTTTGGCAGACTTACAGGAATCTTTCCCTGAAGTAATGTCAATTTTGCTTGGTTTAATAAGTTCTTTCCAGTTTGCCTGAATCTGCATCGTTTATCCCCGTCTTTTTGGGTTGGATTGCTAACTTCTAAAAGTCATCTATAAAAAAATAAAACGTCAGTTATACGCGACGACGTTTCGGCGCACGGCAACCATTATGTGGAATTGTTGTAACATCGCGAATTAATGTAACTGTCAACCCAATTGATTGCAAAGCACGAACCGCAGACTCGCGGCCAGAGCCTGGCCCCTTAACATTCACTTCAAGAATTTGTAGACCATGTTCTTTTGCAGCTTTACCTGCAACCTCAGCAGCTATTTGCGCTGCAAAAGGTGTAGACTTACGAGAGCCCTTAAAACCTTGAGATCCTGAGCTTGACCATGAAATGGTGTTACCCTGAACATCGGTAATAGTAACCATAGTGTTGTTAAATGTAGAGTTTACGTGAGCCACACCATTGGTGATATTCTTCCGCTCTTTACGTTTAACTTTTGTAGATGCTGGACGTGCCATCTTTACTTACCCTAACTCAATACTATTTCTTTTTACCTGCAACAGCAGTGGAACGAGGTCCCTTACGTGTGCGTGCATTTGTTTTTGTCCGCTGACCGCGAACAGGCAAGCCACGACGATGGCGTAAACCACGGTAGCAACCAAGATCCATTAAACGTTTAATGTTCAATGAAACTTCACGGCGAAGATCACCTTCAACTTTATGCTCTTTGTCAATGACATCACGAATCAAAGCTACCTCATCTTCGCTTAAATCTTTAACACGGCGAGTTCCTTCAATCTGAGTCTTACTCAGAATTCCTTGTGAAGCGACACGACCAATACCATGGATATATGTTAATGATATCCACACAGGTTTGTCACTTGGAATGTTTACACCGGAAATACGGGCCACGGCTTAACTCCTTTTATAAAACTTTTATACCTTCAAACTCGAGAAAATAACAGATATTTCGCTGCTGTCAACCCAAAGCTATACAATTTATTAAATTATCCTTGACGTTGTTTATGATTTGGGTCTTGGCAAATCACAAGAACACGCCCACTACGCCGAACAACACGGCAATATTTACAACGTTTTTTAACTGA
>JAJFIW010000015.1 GCA_021774615.1 Alphaproteobacteria bacterium
AGAAACTGAAGCATCAGGTGCACCTACAACTGTTACCCCTGATGAAAATGGTGCAGGAACAATTCTACAGTCATTTATTGAACGTTCAAACGTTGACCCTGTCCAAGAAATTACCAAGCTAATTTCAGCGCAACGGGCGTACGAGTTGAACTCTAGGGTTATCTCAACTGCCGACGAGATGTTATCAGCAGTTAACCAAATTAGATAATAGGGAGAACTAAACATGATTTGCAATATAGTAAGAAAAGGAGTCGGTATTGGTAGCGTATTATTCGCTTGCGCAACGGCGACTCCGTCTTTAGCAACAAGTGTAATTGATATACCTGTTATAAACCGCGACATGAGCAGTGGTGATATTATCCAACCATCTGACATTACCATCCGCGAGATAGAACTAAACAGAATGCCTCGCGGCGTGGTTTTAAAGCAAGATGAACTAGTTGGCTTGGAACTACTACGTTCTGTACGCCCAGATACACCGATAAAAAGTGACCATGTACGAGTCCCACCTGACACACGTCGTGGGCAAAATGTGGTGATCTCTTTTAACCTGCCTGGCATTAGCATGCAGGCACAAGGCAAAGCGTTAGAAGATGGGCACAAAGGGCAAACCATTCGTGTAATGAATGATGCGTCTAAAAGTATTATCGAGGTAAGCGTAACTGGTAACGGCCTTGTAACCGCAAACCAGTAAGACAAAAACCAAAGGGAGAGAGAAACATGAAAAAGCTTAGTACATTTATTACATTAGCGCTTTTAGCAGGCTCAGTCGCTGGCTGCGAAGGGTACGGGAGACCCGAGCTTGAGCCAATGGCACCAAGCATTACAAACATGCAGCAACAAGGCACATCATTACCGATGATGGCGCCACAAATACCCACACAGCTAAAGTCAGCGTCAGGGTCTTTGTGGCAACCTGGCTCTAAGCAATTTTTTAGAGACCCACGAGCTAATAATATTGGCGATATCATGACCATTATTGTTTCTGAACAAGCAAATGCCACAACCGAAGCCAACACCGAAACCACACACGAGCAAGACTCTAACAGCTCCCTTGGCTCATTACTGGGTATAGGTAACAAGATACTACCTAAGGTTAAAATTGGTGCGGCTAACTTAGCAAACTCGGCACGTGCAAACGAGTTTACTGGCGAAGGCACTACCGACCGTAGCGACGAACTTACTGCACGAATTGCAGCAGTTGTTACCCATAAATTACCTAATGGCTATTTAGTCATCGAAGGGCGCCGTGAGGTACTGCTTAACTACGAAAAGCAAATACTAACTATTAAAGGTGTTGTACGCCCTGAAGACGTTGCCGCAGATAATACCATTAGTTCTGATAAAGTTGCAGAAGCCCGTATAGCCTATGTAGGCAGGGGCATATTAGACGAGGTACAAAATGCGCCTTCTGGTGCCCGCTTCTTCCAACGGTGGTTACCGTTCTAGGAAGCATACAAAGTTAGGTGCCTCTAGCCTCTCTCCCCCCCTTGCGGCGAGGCACCTATCACTCCCGCCTACCAAAAAAACTGAGTTGTGGTTCTCCCCCGCAACTCAGTTTTTACTTTTTGTACCCACATTAAAATGCTATTTTATGCATATTAACCAAATTTAATCTTCTCTTCCCCTTTTCTATCTTCCCTTAAAAGGAGATACACCATGGAATCTATTAAAGAACTCTGGATGTGGTTATGGCTACGATTCAACAATCGTAAAATCTTACACATCGCTAAAAATAGCACCCTACGTATTGAAGTAACGCTTGATACAGATGGCAATAAAGCTATGGGAACTGGTTTTGTTGTTGCTGCAAATAGAATTTGCACAACAAAACATACACTACAAGGTGCACGCTCTATTACCGTTTTTACTAACGATAAAAGGCGCTTTGAAGTTAACCTCAATAATGTCCATAAAGATAGCATGCTAGACATTGCATTTATTGATATCCCAGACCTAGACCTAACCCCAATTGAAATTGATACAAACCTCCCCCAAAGTGGCACTAAGCCACTTACTGTAACCCAAACCAGGTTTGGTTATAAGCTAGGGCGAGGTCGAGTATCGTTTGATGTTGACGAGCTAGAATTTGTAGCTCCAAAGTTAGATACTTTAACTCAACAAACAGAGCTATCCTTACTCATTAAAGTAACTGATGAGGGAGACTCTGGCTCATTAATACTTGCTCCGAACGGTAAGGCTGTAGGTATAATTACAGCTTACACACCTACCGCCGTTATTAAGTTTAAGGACTCATCTACGGATCGCGGAATAAGGCTATATGCATTAACCCTTTTTACCCGTGGTTCTAGCATTAAAGATGCGCTAGAAAAACTTAGTAAGTAGGACTCTACATAGTATCTATCCCACAAAATGGGAAAGCCATGAAATGGCGGTTAGAGATGAGATTTTGCTTTTTGAAAAACCGTGGAAACGCAAGCGTATAGATAATACGTGCGGCATACGCGAAAGTTTGAAAAAAGCAAAATATCGCTCTAATTACCTTTTGTGGGATAGATACATGAAGAAAAAAGCCACCCATTATGGGTGTCTTTTTTCTTCTCTTATACCATTTCTCTAATAAGGCATAATTATATGTATATAAAACCGCATATAGTATCAGATGACGAGGCAGAACATATATTTGATCTTGCCCGAAGCAATAATGGGCAAGAATTCTTGAGACTAGTCAAAGCTAAGCCCCAGCTACTTTGGGCACAAGAAAAAGCCACTGAACTATACCCCGCAGCATTATTTGCTATGCACGGTAATAGTTATATTGTAATTCGACTTGCTGAAATAGAACAAAATGTTTTATGGCAAAAAAACAAGGGTAACACTACCGTAGTTAAAATCCTTGCTGAGAATAACAATTCTGACACTATACTAAGGCTAGCAAAGAAAACACCTACTATTCTTATTCAAGAAAAAAACCCTGCTGCAATTAGCCTCATGTTTGCTGAAAGAGGAGATACTGCAGTAGTACTAGAAATGGCACAAATAACTAATGTATCTATTGATAAAAAGGTTATTTTTACGCTAGCAAAGCAAAGACAAAACCATATTAATGCAATAATAAAATGCTTTGAACTAAAGAAAGATCTTATTGCTGAGTGTGGCATAATCATGCCCTTATTTGCTAGAAGAAACAATATTGGCGCAGTTATGCAACTAGCCGAGGTATCAGAAAGTTTCCTAAATGCTACTTATAAAGGCAGAACAGCTACTTATTGGCTTGCCAGGCAGAACAATGCTAAAGCTGTGCTAATGCTAGCCAAGGAGTACCCATGGCTAATAGAGCAAACTTGGCAAGGCAGAACAGTGGCAGTTATATTTGCGATTTATGGAAATATTGACTCAACAATACGATTGGTAGATGAATTTACAAAAGTACTATGGCAAGAGTACAAAGGAGTAACTATATCTGCTATGCTACACGAACCTGCTTTGGTAAAAAAATTACGTATCTAAATAACGATAAATCCCCTTGTACATCTGTACTAAGGGGATTTATCTTTTTTATTCTCTCATCCCTGATTGGTAATGGGCACTTTTACCAACTTCTTTTAGGTTGTACACGTAAGAGATAACTTTCGCTACAGCTTCATATAAATTCAACGGGATTTCGTCGTCTACCTCTGCTTGGCTGTATAAGGCACGTGCTAGCGGCGGGTCTTCTACAATCGGAATGTCGTATTCTTCGGCTCGTTCACGGATTTTTAGTGCCATATGGTCAACCCCTTTAGCTACCACTTTTGGTGCTGCACTTACCCCCTTGGTATACGACAATGCAATCGCATAGTGAGTCGGGTTAGTAACAACAACATTTGCTTTGGGGATTTCTTGCATCATCCGCATCATCGCGCGTTCCATACGGATTTGCCGTTGCCGCTGGCGAATGTGGGGGTCACCTGTTGACTCTTTCATTTCGTCTTTTACCTCTTTTAAAGACATGCGCTGTTCTTTTAAAAACTCATAGCGCTGGTATATAAAATCTAGCAAAGCTACTAGTGCTGCAATCGCTAGTACACCTAAAATCATCTCGAGGAATACTTTTTGGTTAAATAGTACAAATGCACCTATGCTCATATGCGGTAAAGCCATGAAAGTATCTTTATGGCGAATAATAATTAAAGAAATAACAATCCCCACAATAACCATTTTGATAAGAGATTTTAGAAACTCTACGAAAGACTTCATGGAGAAAAGCCTTTTAAAGCCTTTCATTAAACTAATCTTACTAAGTTTAGGTTTGATAGGGTCAACAGATAAAAGTGGCCCCACTTGTACAATAGCACCAAAATAGCCAAATGCTGCTAAAAGCACCATACTAGGCAAAAGTGCAGACCCTAAAATACGTGCAGTTTCCCAGATAAGGGGGACTAGGTCACCATCAGAAAGGCGTAAAGTTCCAGCTTCGGTTAGAATTGCACCAAAATAGTCGTAAACTTCGCCAAGCAATACAGGCAATGATATGGCAACAACAGCAACAATCCCCAGCAGCATAAAGAAATGGTTAACTTCTTGTGACTTAGGCACCTGCCCCTGCTCGCGAGATTTCTCTAGTTTTCGCTCGGTGGGTTCTTCGGTTTTCTGCGAATCATCTTGTTCTTCTGACATGTTTTAATCCCCCCGGAAAAATTAGCCTAAGAACGGTTTTTATGGGCTTCAAGCTTGGCAATTTCTACCGCTGAACGTACGTCAATTTCGTCAACAAGGCGGCGTAAATGCTCGGGTAACGAGGCACGGTCTAGCACTGTTGTTGCTAATGCTTGGCGTAAATCTTCAGCTGCAGAGGTTGGCTCTCCAGATAAAATATCTGCATACAAACGCTCTAGTTTTTCAAGCATCCACACACTGCGTTCGGCAGCATCCTGTGGTACATAACCACAAGCAGCATCGCCATAACCTTCTTTGCTCTCAACTGCTTTAGGAGCATCTGTCGCATCAGTAGTCGACAAAGCATCTACCATGCTAGAAAAGCTCACATCACTAGCACTACCAGACTTCTGGCTTTTCTTTTTCTTCTCGGTCTTATTTACACCCGAAGTATTATTGACTTTTATATCCATAACAACCTATCTACTCTATTTGCGATTCTTGAGTAAAGATAATCGCATGATTAAATATTTCCTCATTAAACAAGGTTAACATACTCGCTAAAGTAACCCCAAGGATGAATAACCCCAAAGCTAACGTAAGCGGCAAGGCAATAAAAAATGCTTGCACCTGTGGTACGAGACGATTTAACAAGCCAAAACCCATATACACCAAAAAACCAATGGTTACTACTGGGGCTGCAAGTTTTACGCCAATAAGGTATATATCGCCTATTAATTTTACCAATGAGGCCAACACATCGCCCATAAGAGGCAATTCTCCAACAGGGAGAATATCATAACTATCGAAAATAGCTTGTAACATTACTAAATGAAGCCCCGTTGCTAGTACCATCATACTACCAATTAAGGTCAGTAACAAAGCAGGAGCTGTAGAAATCGCACCCAAACGCGGGTCAAACAAAGTAGCAGCTTGGAAACCCGACATAAAGCTCATAATATCACCAGCAACAGCCATTGTTGCCAAAAATAATCGTGCACCAAGTGCCATTAATAAACCTATTAACATTTCGCCAAGGGCCATCGTTACCATAACCGCAGTACTATTTGGTAGGTCGGGTATTTTACTTGCCAGTACGGGGTACATTAGAAAAGCGATTGAGACCCCTGCTAAAAGCCGAATTCTTGGTGTAATAGATGCGTCAGCAATAGCTGGCATAACCAGCATTGCAGTACCAAGGCGTAAAAATACCATGAAAAATGGAAAAACAAATAACTGGGTTATAAAGTCAGTCATGGTAATCAGCCACCGCCAACTGCAACAATTTGGTCAAAAAGTTGGATAGTTAGCAAGTTCATCTTCTCAGCCATCCAGGGCATAACAAAAAGCAGTGATAAGAAAACTAAAACAATTTTAGGTACAAAAGTTAACGTCATCTCTTGGATAGACGTCAACGCCTGAAACAACGCAATTAATAACCCCGAGCCAAGTGCAACCACCATAATTGGCATTGTTATCCATAATAATGTAACAATAGCGTTATTTGAAATTTCTAGTACGGTTTCAGGTGTCATTATATATTTATTCCATTAAACATATTTATAGTCGTTTAACTTTGTACTTACATAGTTAAACGGCTATGGTCGCAAACTGTTCTGCGACCCGCAAGTGTAGTGCAGCTGTGGCTTTGCCACAGTTTAAGCGAAACTTAGCGACAACCTAAGGCCGTGTGCGGTCTTAGGTTAAATTACTATACAGTTAAATGACTGTAGCATAAACCAGAAACCTATCCAACTGCAGGTTGAAAAACCAGATATAATTACCATACCTTAAATATGCAATAAAAACAGTTACAGGTAAAAGATAATGGGTCTTGCATGTGGTATAAAACCTTCGTCCAGCCTTGTAGGCAGTAACACACGGCCTAAGCGAAGTCTTATTCTTAATGTACTACCAGACATCAGCAAAACCCCATCATCAGTACGAAACATTATCCTAGAAGAGTTAAACAAATACATTGGTCGCATAAATCTAAATGGCGGTATATTAATAAACAGCGGCAAAACACTTAGTATTATCTGGCATTGGGGCACATGCACAGAGGAAGATATTGACCTAACAAACCCTGCAGAATTAGCAGACATTCTGCCCCATATTACTCCTAATACACCTCTGAGTAGCTTACATTGCACCGAGAATATTAGGCAACTTTTAAAACAAAGAATGTGTGATCCATTGTTCCAAGAAGTTATAAGCAATGCATTATGTACTGCTGAAGAAATAAACGAACTATGTAAAAATCTCTACCAAAAAGATCATCCGAATGGCGACCCCTCATGGGAAGAACGGCTACAACTAACTAGCCCGATTAACTGTAAAATGGGCCTATGCCACGGTAAACTATTCATTATTGATGATAAGCCAGATGGTCTGTCACTTAAATTTGCTGAAGATATCGCAAGACTTGCTCCATATGGTGCAGTGTCCTGCGGCCCGATTGTTATGCGCACAATCGCTGAGATGATGCGCACAGAGAATGGCTATAAAACCCAAAAAAGCTGTGTTCCTAAAATTGATAGCTTAAACACCCAAAAGATTGACAGCGCCCAAGTAAGCGCATCTATTTGGCAAATAACACTTTAAATCTATACATCTAAATTATAGCTTGCAAAATATTATTTTGGGTTGATAATCACCCTGATATATTCCCATTCCTTTATTATGGAAATCTTTTTACCTTTTCTTACTATTTTTTCTCACTTCTTCTTTTAGGAGGAACATATAATATGACTATTCAACTTATCCAAAAAACTCCAGACTTTAGTAAGTTCCGACCTAATGCTGGAGCTATTATTATTAATGAATATGGCCAAATTCTTTTCTGTAAGCGTGCCGACGTTAAAGACGTTTGGCAAATGCCGCAAGGAGGGATTGACTATGGTGAAGCCCCTGCCAAAGCAGTATTACGAGAATTACTCGAAGAAACTGGCATTAACACTGTATCAATTAAAGGTGCTTACCCTGATTGGTTAGTTTATAAATTTATAGAAGGCATGCGCCGAGACCATTTTATAGGCCAAGCGCAAAAGTGGTTCTTGCTAGAGTTTACAGGTGACCCTAATGGTATCGATTTAAGCCAAGTAGCAGACCAAGAGTTTTCTGAATATAGCTGGGTAACACCAGAACATATTCTTGGAAATGTCGCACCATTTAAAAGAGAAGTATATGTAGAAGCTTACAAATACTTTGGTATTATTAGATAACTTCCCCCTTGGAGATCATTATGATTCCATTATTGTATCCTATTGAACAAATCGAAGAACTTGCCAAAGAAATAAAATTCATCATGACAGATGAAGAAGGCATCCTATGGTACATAGAACCATCTCCTGATATCCGTTGGACTTTTCTAGTTAAGAACCCTAAAAAACTAGAAAAGGCTGAAGGAACAGTGGAAATGAGAACTATAGAAACTTTCCATTTATTTGCTCTTGAAGAATCATTTATCCCGACTGCAGCAGAAGTAATTGGGCAAATTCCAAAAACTTTAATTAACCAAGTTACAGCCGTCAGATGTATATTTGATGGCATAGCTAACTTGAGAGGCACTAAGGTTCATAGAGCACGGGTAATACTCTATACTAGAGCATAATTAATACCCTTTTTTATTTTTCCCACTCTTTGGAGAAATATATGAAATCAGCTAGAAAAATCCCAATGTTATGCGGCAACGATGAAACATCCCGCCGAGCAAAAATTATAAAGCCACTGGTCAGAGCAACTACCAGTGGAATACTTTGGTATATCGAAGAACCAGACCATTTATGGACTACAAATATCCATGATGACCCACGGTTTATTGGAAATACTGATGGCTTAGTACAAGTGGCAAAAATTGTTACTTCTCATCTACGTCGTAGTTCTAATGAGTTTTCAGCATCTGTCGGTGAAGTTCTATCCCAGATACCTGAATGTTTATTAGCTGGTGTGGTAGCTTTTGAATGCCAGCCAATTAAAAGTATTGGTGGTACTTACCCTATGGCAAGCACCATTCTTTACGGCAAGAAAGCCGCTTAGCGAGAAAGATAAAAACCCAGTGCAATGCACTGGGTTTTTATCTTTCTTATGTACTTCAAATTTATAACAAGCTTGTTGCCGACTTATTATTATCCATTTCTGCCCAAACCTCGCGCCAGTCGCCAGTTGTAGAGGCTTTAGAATATTCTGTAGCGCGTGCTTCAAAGAAGTTGGCGTGCTCTACACCATTAAGCATTTCGTTCATCCATGGTAGTGGATGCTTTTCGATACCATACAAGATCGGCATATTAAGCTGGGTTAAACGATGGTCTGCAATATAGCGGATATAGTCTTTAACCTCTTGTGCTGTAAGGCCTTCGATGTCTCCCATTTCGAATGCTAAATCAATAAACTTGTCTTCAAGCTCGACGATGTTTGCGCAAATAGACTGGATGTCGCTTACCATTTCGTCGTCAAGAACTTCAGGGTTCTCTTTACAGAAAGTATTAAACAGGCGAATAATAGATGCACAATGCAACGACTCGTCACGCACCGACCAAGTAATAATCTGCCCCATCCCCTTCATTTTATTAAAGCGGGGGAAGTTCATCAACATTGCGAAACTAGCAAATAGTTGTAAGCCTTCAGTAAAAGCACCAAATGCTGCCATAGTACGGGCTGTATCGCGCTTATTATCCATATTAAATTTATGCATATAAGCTACTTTATTAGACATTTGTTCGTATTCTAAAAATGCCTTATATTCGGTGTCAGGCATGCCGATTGTATCTAGCAAATGCGCATAAGCTGCAATGTGGATTGTTTCGGTATTAGAAAATGCCGCCAACATCATTTTAATTTCTGTTGGTTTAAATACTTTACCGTACTGTTCCATGTAGCAATCGTTAACTTCGATATCAGCTTGGGTAAAGAAACGGAAAATCTGGGTTAACAAGTTACGTTCTGCTGGCTCAAGCTTTTGGTTCCAGTCACGAACATCATCAGCCATTGGTACTTCTTCAGGTAGCCAGTGGATACGCTGTTGCATAAGCCAAGCCTCATAAGCCCAGTCATACTCAAATGGTTTAAATCCAACACGTGCTTTATCTAATGGCATAGTATTATCCTTTTCTTAAAAATTTACCGTTACTGGCAAGACAAACATTCATCGTATTTATCACTCTCATTGGCAGTCTGTGCAATCGCCGTTGTCGGCTTCCCGTTCTTTGGGAGCGGCACCACAACCTCCGAGCGCTGCATAGAGCGACTACGGCAGTAGTATAAGCTTTTTATACCTTTTTTCCATGCTATGTAATGTAGCATATGTAAATCTTTCTTGTGGATGTCACCCGGCAAGAATAAATTTACCGACTGTGACTGGTCCACAAATGGTGTGCGGTCGGCAGCGTGCTCGACAACGTAGCGTTGGTCAACCTCAAAAGCTGTACGGAATACTTCTTTTTCTTCGTCAGTTAAGCACTCCAGATGCTGTACTGAGCCTGCTGTAGTTACAATAGATGTCCAAACTTCATCTGTATTTTCACCGCGTTCTTCGAGTAGTTTTTCTAGGTATTGGTTACGTACAGTAAACGAGCCAGATAAAGTCTTTTGGGTAAATGCGTTTGCCGCTAAGGGTTCTATCCCCGGGCTTGCGCCACCACAAATAATAGAGATTGATGCCGTAGGCGCAACCGCTGTTTTATTAGAGAAACGTTCCATAATCAAACATTCAGCAGCATCAGGACAAGGGCCTTTTTCTTTAGCTAGTTTAACAGATGCTTCAGACGCTTTACGGTCAATGTATTCGAACATTTTCTTGTTCCATACTTTTGCCATTACCGAGTCAAAAGGAATCATCTTTTCTTGCAAGAAGCTATGGAAGCCCATTGCACCTAAACCAACACTACGTTCGCGGATTGCGGCATAGCGTGCTTTAGCCATGCTGTCGGGCGAGCGTTGGATGAAATCTTCCAACACATTATCTAAAAAGCGCATAATATCTTCGATAAAGCATAAGTCTGTTGACCATTCCTCGAATTTTTCGAGGTTAACAGAGCTTAAACAACAAACGGCTGTTCGTTCTTCACCACGGTGGTCTTTACCAGTTGGTAATGTAATCTCCGAACACAAGTTACTCATTTTAACTTTTAGCCCAAGCTTTTTATGTGCTTCAGGGATTGCTCTGTTAACAGCATCTTCAAACAAAAGGTAAGGTTCGCCAGTTTCGATGCGAGTAGTTAAAATACGTACCCACAAGCCACGTGCAGATATAGTACGCACATGCTCACCAGTGTGTGGGCTTACTAAGTCCCAGTCTGCGTCGTCTTCGACGGCTTTCATGAAAGCGTCAGAAATAACAATACCGTTGTGCAGGTTAAGTGCCTTACGGTTAGGATCACCGCCCGAAGGACGACGCAAATCTAAAAATTCTTCAATTTCGGGGTGGCTAACTTGCAAGTAAACAGCAGCACTTCCTCGGCGCAGTGAACCTTGAGAAATTGCCAAAGTTAAAGCATCCATAACTTTAATAAAGGGGATAATACCACTAGTTTTACCAACACGGCCAACTTGCTCGCCAATAGAGCGCAAGTTACCCCAGTAGCTACCAATCCCGCCACCACGAGCAGCAAGCCATACGTTTTCAGTCCAGATATTAACAATCCCGTCTAGAGAGTCCCCAGCTTCGTTCAAGAAGCAAGAAATTGGTAGGCCACGCTCGGTTCCACCATTCGACAACACTGGTGTTGAAGGCATAAACCATAAATTAGAAATGTAGTCGTAAAGACGTTGCGCATGGGCTTGGTTGTCAGCATAGGCTGATGCTACGCGCGCAAACATATCTTGGAAATTTTCGCCTGGCATTAAATAGCGGTCTGTGAGGGTTTCTTTACCAAAAGCAGTTAATTTTTCATCACGTGAAGTATTGGTGCGAATTTTAAATTGCTGCTTCATGTTTTCTATACCTCTTTTTTTTCTTAAAATTAAGTTTATTATTATCGCCGCTATAGGCATCTAAATCTATTTAATGCGCACTATTTAAAACCCTAGTTAAAACATATATAGGTAGTTTCTTTTATCTTTTAGGGAGTCATAACACAACATCTTGTGTGTACATCGTTATAAATAATAGCCTGTTTATAACCAGCCTGTCCACCTACATTTTGGGTGTCATTTACACCCTACCACTACATATAGTATGTAGATAGGTATCAAAAATCATACAATCAAATACTTAGGCAGCAAAAAAAAATGCTTTTGGCTATATCTAGTGGATAAGTAAAAAAATAAACAACTGACAACTTGACGCAAAACTAAAGGAAAAAAAATATGGAACTGTCAGTTATCATTTTTACTTGGGCAAGAGCCATGCCACAGCAATTAAAATTGTGTACAATTTTTACCGCAATAAGTAGTATTACCTAACACCATGCAACTAATAGGTAACACTTATACTATGAACAACCAACTACAGCTATTTAGCTCTAATGCACAACCACCACGCTGGATAATGTTTAGCCTTAAACCCCAGTATTTCAAGCAAGTATGCACTGGAACTAAGAAAATAGAGTACCGCCGCGGAGTATTCACCCGTGAACCAGTATTTGCATTTGTTTATTGTAGTTCGCCAGTAATGGCAGTGGGTGCTGTGGTTAAACTTGGTAAGCCAATTATTGGCACACGTGAAGAAATAGCCCAAATAAAAGAAGCCGATTCGAAAAACTCTTACGCCGAAATGCTAACATGGCTAGAGGGCGCAACTAAAGCATCAGCCATCCCGATAGAAAGCGTACAAACATTTGAGCCAATTAAATTACAAGAACTACGCAATAATTTTACTAACTTCCACCCCCCACAGCGCTATATGTACTTAGATACCAACCCCGAGCTTCTACAGTTTTTAAAGCAACGGAGTAATATTAATTTTTAATAGCGGCAGAGCTTGAATAGCGGTTACTTAGGCATTATATAGTACTTTGTAATAGATTTATCTTCATTTTTTTTCATTTTTTAAAAGGCCAATACAATGATATATCATCTACATTTCTTAAACTTAAAAAGAAAAGAAACCCGTGAAAAGAAAGCAAAAAGAGAAGCACTTCGCTCCATTAATTCTATTGATAAACTAATCGATAAAATAATGAAAGAAGTGAAGAAAAACCATGATGAAGACTATATAGAGCTATCCATAGACGAAAAAGTCTACAAAGCTGTAAAAGAACCATGGTTCTTCCAATCAACTAGCAAGGAAAGAAATTACTTCCTATCCTTACTGAAAGAAAAAGGGTTCGAACAAGACCAAATAAAAGTCTGCAAAGCAGACTTTTTTAGTGATGACATAGGATACACGGTTAGAATTGATTTCTAGCCAAGTTAACGATTTACAAAAAACCCTCACCCGAGGGTTTTTTGCTTTTTAGAATGCTTTTAGTAGGCGTTGGAGGTAGCGTTGTTCGTCGTCGCTGCGGCCGATGTCGTCGGCGCGGTCAAAAAGGGTGTCTCTGATTTTACGCGATAAGGTCTCGGGGGCTTTGTCGGGCATTTCGACTTTGTCGCCCGCCATAGAGTGCAATTTGCCCGATGGGTCACGGCGCATACCTGCTAGCCCGCTATAGCCCATTTGTTGGCGTAACTGTTGCGACACCTGCTGCTGCCCTTGTTGCAATAGTTCAAGTGCCTTATTCTGCATTTGATACACTAAAGACTCTAGCCCTGCTTGCTTTGAAAGGTGGAATGCACCACCCATGGCACGTGCTGCCTCATCAAAATTTTGGGTATCAAAGCCCATGTCTTTTAATGTTTTAGCTTGTTCGCCAAGTTTTTCTGCTAGCATTTGTTGCTTCATCCGTTGCTCGGGAGACATCCGCCCTGGGATAGGGTTATTAAAAGACTCTTCGATTAGTTCTTTCTGTTGTTCTGCAACTTCTGCCATTTTTTTGAATGCTTCTTTGAACTTCTCTAACTCTGGGTTTTCGCCCATCGATACGTGTGCCATTAGGTTTTCTAGCTCTTTAAGCATTTCTTGGGCTTGTTCGTAAGCACCACTTTGTAGAAGCTCGTTAATTTTCTCCATCATATTTGCTAAATCACTATTTTGTAGCCCTGGCACATCCATCATCGCTTCGGTTTGCTCGCCCGAGAAGCTCACTTGGCGTAATAAGTCTTGCATTGCTTGTGATAATTGCTTAAACAAACCATCTAACTTTTCTGGAGACGCTCCTTCTGACAGTGCTTTCTGTAGATCTCGCTGGGCATTAAGGAGTCGTTCCATTTGTATTGCTAATGGCCCCTTTTCAATATGCAATGCTGCATCCCACATTAGCCCCATGCTGCGGTCGACAAAGTCTTGCTGCTGACCTAGCATCGTTTGTTGGGCAAATGTCATAGATAGATACGCCCTGCTATTGCTTTTAAAATCTTCAGGTTTTCGCATTAATCCTTCTAGCTGTTGGCTAATAGAAACCCATATATCTGGGTTAACAAATAGCTCTCGGCGCAGGCGCACTAGCTCTTTGGCTACAGGGTGGTAAAAGGGCCGTTCGGGCATTTGCAATTTACGGGGGATAGTAGCTGTTTTTTGTTCGGCCACATCTTCAGCCTGCAAAGAAAAATTAACCACCAGACCTGCAAATGGGTCAGAGGTAAAGTCTACAAAGCCACTGTCATCAACGTCTCTATCGCCTTTGCGTGGTAGCACGAACTCTTTACGTACAGTCCGCCCATCACGTTCTAAAAGTACTTCTACTTTTGCTAGGCCATAATCATCGGTTGCAGTAAAGGGGATATTAAGCATTCCTTCAGGGGTTCTAGTCAAATCGGTTCCTAGGGCAATTGTGGGTGGTGTGTCGGCGATAACCGTAATATCGCTAACAAATAATGGGCGGCCTCTGTGGCGCACTTCTAGGGTATTGTTTTCTTTAACTACAATTTCGGCCTGATAGCTTTTACCTTTAAGAATAAGGCTAGACATCTCAGAAAAAGATATTTTTGGTGCACTGCTTAAAGGTTCTACCACATGTACCAAAACTTTTATTGTACTACCATAAGGGGCTTTTATGCTTTCGCCTTTTGCCATAAAGTTTGCTTGTTGTGTATAACTAGGGGGTTGCACCCAAACATCTACCCCCTGCACCACATGAGAGGATAAGCTTTTATCAGTTGGGATTAATGTTGTTCTAAGGTCGTAAAAATCCTCGCCAAAGTCTGCCCATAGTGCCAAAACAAGTACTATTAAAAGCGGATAGCGCAACGCCCAATTATCTGCACGGATTTTTTGGGTTTGTACCCTAACAGCCCCTGCTTTTTTTGCGATGCTAGATGCTTGGTGCTGGGCTTTTTCCCATAAAATAGCGGTTTCTGTATCTAGCTCTTGTGCAGGGTTGTCGGCAACTAAAGTAACAGGGCGATGCTCGAGGCGTTGGCGGCGTTCGATAATAGTGCGCCCCTCTTGGACGCTTGGATACGCTGGCCAATGACGAAAAGACTGAACAATTGCTGCTAAAATTGCAATACCAGATAAACCTAGCAATAAAATATGCAAACCAAAAGGAATCGGTTGCCATACCCCCCAAGCAGCGGTTGCTAATAAACCTGAAATAAATATAAAGGGCACGACAAGCGCCGCCCATAGGCGTTCAATAAAAACAACAAAACGTGCTATTTCTATAAAAAAACTAAGCAATGTATCGCCCTATACTAAAACTGTTGTGTATCTTGCACGCGGTCTTCAGGCACTTTTAGTGGCGCTGTTTGCCCACATCCTGCTACACTTATGGCAGTAACCAAAAGTAAGGTTAGGAACGAAATCTTAATAAATGGTTGGTATTTTATATTTTTCATCATCATATGATGATACATGAACTACGGTTAAAAGGGCGAGCAAACTGTGCGAGTAAATTGGTTTTTATTATTTAGTGTTATTTTTCTGTCACTGTTATTAACGGTGGATGCATCAGCGCAGCGCTTTAAGGGTGAACCTTTCCAAAAACTAATCCGCACTTTAGATGCCCCGTTAACCGCATGGCAAGATGAAAATGGCTACAATAAAAGCTTACCAAACTATAATGGCGAGGTTGTTCTAGTAAATTTTTGGGCAACATGGTGTGGGCCATGCGTTATCGAAATGCCCGACCTCGACCGCCTGCAAAAAAAGTATGCTAAAGCAGGGTTAAAGGTAGTAGCTATATCGATAGACGAAGAAGGGCCTGTAAAAGTTAAAGAGTTTTATAAAAAAAATAAACTAAAACACCTCGAAATTTTTAACGACTATGACGGCTCGTCTGCCAAGGCGTTTAACGTTAGAAGCCTGCCAACTTCTTTTCTTATTGGGCGGGACGGGAAAGTAATCGGCATGGTTAATGGTTTTGCTAAGTGGGACACCCCCGCAAATGAGCTTATAATTCGTAATGCTTTAAGACAAAACTTCAAGAAGGATGATACCCCTTTTGACTTGCCCCCAAGCTTTAATCGCCAAGTTAACGAGCTTCGTTAGCCTTAGTATCTAGGAACGTACGAAGCACTCTTATAAGTATAAGCAGCATGGGCATAGCGGTGCAGTGGCACAAGCCCTTCACCTGTTACTTGGTATAGATACGAATAGTCTTCCCGTAGGTTTTCGCCCAGAACTGCTGCAATATCTGGAGTTACAGTGTGTACCCACAGGTATTTGTATTTATCGGCTAAAAGTTTATCATGGAAGGTATCAAAGCTGCCTCTGGAGTCGGCAAACTCTTGCAATACAGGGCGAACGTGGCCGTAATGGCGCAAACCATAGCCCAAAGCTACTGCATAGTAGCCTTTGGTGTCAACCCCATCTAGAACAGCTATTTTCTGCCCCCAGCTCACAACTTCTCCGGCCTTGATCGACTGGGCTACTCGCAAAGTATGGTCGAGCGATGCTGGTGCCTCAAATTTAAGGCGTTGCCCGTTGGTAATAATCACCCCTAAAAATAACAAAGCCGATACCAATGACAACATCCCAGAAGCTGATTTTTCTTGTTGAGGAAAGGTAGTTTTATATACTTTAAACATCCACACCCAGATTGGTATCAGCACTACAAATTGTAAATGTAGCGCATAATGGATAATCCCTTGCGAAAATGGTACCTCGCCACTTGCAAATTGGCTTAAATAAGAGCCACCAATAGCAAACAAATAAATAACACTTAAAAATGCAGGGAATACAACATAGCCATCTTCAACAAAAATATGCCCAATACTACGCCCTTTACGTGCTACCACAAAATGCCAAGCGCCCATAACCATAACAAGGAGCAAAACTGCTATAATTACAGGTTGGCTAACCCCCAAAGCAAAAAATTCACGACCCATTGCTGCTGCTACCAAGAATACTCCATCACTACCAAAAACATCTTCTACCCGTAGCGACAGCCCTCTGGTTGCCATATGAAACCGCAGCAACATAAAGCCTACTACAAGCATTAATGCCGCAAAACATAGCCCCAGGAAAACATTAACTGAAGTATCTTTATATAATTTACGTTCGAACCCAACCCGCAAGCAAACCATGCTAAGCATAAAAATAGCAAGTGGCATACCAAGCGGTGACAGCCCCGACAAATATGCTAATAAAAAACCATACGGGATAGCCTCCATACCAATGGGGAACCTCTCGCTACGCATTAATGGCACTGACAAAGAAAGTATAATTGCAGCTATTATAACGTCAGGGTATGACGAGAAAACCAAGCTCTCGATAAAAAATGGGTTAAACAATGTTAAACCAAACAGTGCTAATGACGACACAAAAACTAAGTTATGCCACCCGACCTTAACCCCACAGTGCCGCACCATCTCGCCAGCTGCAATTACTATGATAATACAGTTAAAGAGTGTTTCGACTGCGGGCTGGAAGGTTTTTGTCATTAACATTACGGGCAAGCTCATAATTTGGCTTGCCACATGTATGCCTGGGCTAAAAATGTCTAGCTCGATGGCATTTTTAACATTTGGTACACCATCTAGGCGCAACATATGGTCTACATTTTTTAAATAGTAGCTTAACTCTGCCCACAACACAGGGCCATCTGTTGTAAGGTAACCAAGTGCAGGCGAAATAAGCAAAACCCCAATAATAATTTTTGGCCAAAAGAAAACATGCTCTTTCTCGAATTTTAATACTTTAGTTAATACAACGCCTAACCCTAGCGCACTAATAAGGTAGGTATACCAAACCACAGTTAAACCAGCACCAACAACACCATGCAATAATAAAAACCATAGATACCAAACAGACAGCCCTACAGCAAAACAATGCAACGGGGTGCTATCTCGACCTGAAGTCCCGGTATGTGTAAGAACCATGCGCCCAACTGCCATATAAACGGCACTAGTAACCAGAACAAGAATAATAATAAGTAGATGTGCTATCATAATCTAACTATTTAGTTGGCTTAGGTGTTTTGTGGTTATAATCGTAAAAGCCTTTACCAGTTTTGCGGCCTAACCAGCCAGCATCTACATATTTAACTAGTAATGGGCATGGGCGGTATTTAGAGTCTCCAAGTTCGTTATGCAATACACGCATAATCGCCAAGCAAGTATCTAAACCAATAAAGTCTGCCAAAGTTAGAGGCCCCATTGGGTGTGCTACTGCAAGTGTCATGGCAGTGTCTATAGACTTTACGTCTGCTACCCCATCTTGTAGAGCAAAAATAGCCTCGTTAAGCATTGGCATTAGAAGGCGGTTAACAATAAAACCAGGCACATCTTCCGAGACAGCAGTAGTTTTACCCATTTTTTCGGCCATAGAGACAACATCTTTAAAGGTTGCTTCATCAGTTGCAATGCCTTTAATGATCTCGACCATTTTCATAATTGGCACAGGGTTCATGAAGTGCATGCCAATGAATTTTTCAGGACGCTTAGTATATGATGCTAAACGAGTAATCGAAATAGATGACGTATTAGAAGCAATAATTGCATCTTCTTTTAATAAGCTATCTAACTCTACAAAGATTGTCTTTTTAATAGCTTCATTTTCGGTTGCAGCCTCAATAACAATATCGCTATCGCTTAGGTCAGTAATTTTATCGGTTGCTTTAATACGCGCTAAAATACCACCAACTTCGTTGTCAGATATTTTGCCTTTTTCTGCTTGGCGTTTAAGATTCTTCTCGATAGTAGCTATGCCTTTTTCAAGAGAAGTGGGTTGTGCATCCATCATCACAACGTCGTAACCACTTTGTGCTGCAACATGGGCAATACCGTTACCCATTTGCCCTGCACCAATAACACCAACCTTACGTATTTCCATCGTTTTACCCCGACATGTTTTTACTGAAATAACTTAGCCAAGAGGTTACACTATTTTTGCCACGTTACGCACGAATAAAAAGTAAATACCTCCTAAAATACATACAAATAGCCCGTGTCAGTTTTTTTCTGCTAATTTTTTTTGTATACACATATAAGATAATGCGAGCTTGAGAATACAACAAAGCAAGCAGTAAAACGGGTAATAAGTTTAAAAGCTTGATGGATAGAAAGGGTACGCCACAAAACAGTATGCTTAAAGGTTTTTTTGGTGGATCCCAACCCGATGAATACACCTCCACCAACACCCCTAAAAGCCTGTTTAATACAACCAATACAGCTGATTTACGTTTACGTAGTCTAGCGCATGAGCTTTTTCTTCTGGCTCACGAGTTATTTCGTGTCTTGAAGAACAAGTTTATGGCATAAAAAAATTGTATTAAAGTTTATTAAGTTACTCTTTGGGCGTCCGATAATAATAATAATGCTTTTGTCCGTCTAGGACAGATCTTTGCCCTGAGGTCTGTATTAATAACGCCGATCGGTTCACCCCCCGATCGGCGTTTTTACTTTGTATCTATCCTGTAAATAAGTTAGCATGCGCAATATATTAGATGTAATTTATCTTTCTTTTATTTTCTTTTCCTCTTTTATGAGGCTCCACTATGACTAAATTACCAAAAAAAAGCCCAGCTTTGGCTGGCTTTCTAGGTGAAGAATTACATAAAGCTTTTAAGCTTTATTTTTATAACAAACGAACTAGGGTACACCAAAAAGACCCTTTTAAACCTATCCACAAACAGCTAGACACAGCTTTATGCAAACAGCGTAAAAGTACTGATATGGCAAGGAAAAACACTATCATATTTGAAGGCTGGACCCAAGATGATCTACGAAAGTGGATTATTGGTTGTGTAAAATGTTTTATAGACTTTTTTGAAGCTGAAGACGTTACATGGTTTAGAGAAGAATGGTCGTTAAGTACAATCTATATTACGCCAGAAGGTAAGCACATTAAACACCTTGGCGAGCCTGATATAGTTTTTTACTCGCAGCGACGTAAATCTTACCTAATCCTAGACTTTAAAACTGCCAATAATATTACTGCTTATTTCCAAAAAGACAAAATGCGACTAACCGAAAAGCTACTGGCTTATGCATTTGGTGCTCGGCAGAAAATATATGCAACTAAAAGGCTGCATATGCATGCAATAACTATTGGATATGTCGTATTTATTCGTAAGAAAGTAGTTTCTGGAGAAATGCCAGAAATGCATATTTTCGAAGAATTCGTATCCAAACGTCGTCTTAATCGATGGCGTAAAAACCATGTTAAGCAATACACTTAATCTTTCTCTTTTTTAGGAGATTTTTATGGCTTTAACTTATATCCCCAAACCCACTTTTGACCCAGAAGACCCCATATTTTTTAGTGGTTCTATGCATACCAGTATAGATAGCTGTATGGCAAACTGGGTCGCAACATATGTTTTAAAACAAACTGAAGACGTCGAAGGCAATGCCCTTACAGGCAGCTATTTTGTTATTGGTCATGGCTTACATTATGGTGCCGAGATTTATCTCGAGGACTTGCTAAAAGCGATGACAGGCAAAAAGAAAAAATTCAAAAGTAAATTTATTGCTGAAGGCATCCGAGTTTACTTTGAAGAAATTGCCCGCCTTGGCGGTACTGAAAAAATTGATTGGCCCAGCAGTTGGGCGCCACTATCTGGCACTATAGATGCAATGCTAACCGCTGCATTAGAGGTGAATGGAATTACATTTACTAATAAGCAACATGTTGGCAAAGTACGTAGAGCACTTGGTGAGTGGCTTAAATGGCTACCAGAAAATGCAGGCATAAATGCCGATGGCAATATGGTATTTGAACTTGCTGAGGATGAGAAAACGCCATTTGATGAAATTGGCGAATCTGGAGTCCCTGCAATTGATACCATAGAAAAAGCCGCTAAACGCGAACTTTTCTTGAACATATGGCTAATAATGTGGAATAGCCTTAAATGGCCAGAAGATTGGGCTAGTGAAATAAAAACCGCATGCTCAATTGATGGCTTTTTAACTGCTGACCGCTTTGCTGACTGGACTGCGTGGCAACTGTCACAATTCCCCAAAGCATATGCAGAGCTAGATGTTATCCCTGTAGCAAATGAGCTTAACCTAGCTCCTTACAACCCTAAAGAAATAACAGGGGTTAAAGTAGTAGAAGCTATTAACTTGTGGCTAACAGGCACAGCAGACCACGTGGCCCGTGATAATAAAACCAAAAAACTGGTTTTAATTGACTGGAAAACCGCAGCTGATGCAGAAGGCTACAACATACCTGGCTTTGCGCAACGTTCGATGCAACTAAACCATTATTACTGGATGATTGAGCGCATCTTGGCTGATACCTCCCACCCTTTGCATAAAAACCTTATTAAATTAGGTTTTAAAGAAGGTGAGAAGTTTGGAGGGGTGCAATATGTATTGTTTATTAAAAAGACAATGCCTGCAGGTTGGAGCCGCGGCCAATTGGATGCTCCAGCAGATTGGCCAGTAAAATACAAGCTGGAAGAAACTGATGAAGATGAAACCAGCACCTATCCAAAAATTGTTGCAGCTCCTAGAGCTACAGTAACTGACGGGATGCGAGATGCTTTCTTGCAAAGGATTTTAGAGGCTGAAGCTGACCTTCGTAACCCCGACAGAATTTTAAAACCATCAGCAGCAGGTGCTTATAACTCACCTTGTAGTTTATGTAATGTTAGCGAGTGGTGCACAACTGGTAAAACAGACAACCTTGTTGCCATTACCTACAATATTATCCCTTCGGAAGAAGATATGTAATATTGTTGTTTAACGAAAAAAACCTCCCTTTTGGGAGGTTTTTTCTATTTCTGAAGCCTATCCCAACAACTGATGAACAACCTTCTCGGTTTGCTTAACAAGTTGCCTTGCCACACCTACCCGTAGGTGGTCGGCTGCTATCCATAGTTTAATTGTATCGGGGCATGTAGCATCTGCTCGCACTCGGGACAAATAAACATAGCTTGTCTCAGCAGTCCCGTATGGGGTTGCGTAATCGTTTTGTTTAATGTCGTCTAATACCATAACCCCACTTGCAGGAGTAAATAACCCACGGATATCATCGGCCGATGGCGCTGTGCCTTCAGCAAAATGTAAGGTTACGTCCATACCGTCTCCCACAAAGGTTGGCACATATGCACAACCAACAGAAAGCGGGAATTTTGTATTTGTTAATTGCTGGAAGTCTTGAGTAATAGCTTGTTCAACTGTTGTTTGGCCATTATCAACAAAGCTACCAACTTGTGGCAATACATTAAATGCTGCTTGATGAGCTAGAACATCGCTACTAAAGCCATTGTCGTGTGCACCACCACCCAATAAGCCAATAGATTGTGCAGCAACTTCCTCAACAGCACCCATACCAGCGCCAGAAACTGTTTGATATGTGCTTACAACTGCCCATTTTATTAAAGAATTTCCGTTAATTTTACCTAGTACCATTGCTAAAGACCATGCCAACGGGTGCGGTAATGCTAAGCCTGTTTCTTTTGCATTTACAAATGCTGTGTCGGCAAATCCTTCTGCTGTAAGGGGTACGCCTGTGGTACGTAACGTGCCGCTAACATCTAAAGCGACTGCACCAAATTTTTTAGCAATCGGGATATACTGTTTAGCGACCGCAGCAGGTACACAAAATAATGCAACATCTACACCGTCAAAGCTATTTTCGGTTAGTTCGTCTACTGCTACATCTACCCCTTGGCAGGTTAAGGTTTCGCCAGAGTCTTCTGCGGTTGCTAATAATATTGGGCTAACCAGCAATAGTTCGCTTTCATCAAGTGCTTTTAGGGTTTCCCTACCTACATGCCCTGTTGCACCTACTATGGCTAATTTAATTTGTTTCGCAATTGTCATAACTATCCCTTTCAAATAACAAGGAATATGTAACATTACACAACTAAATATACAAGCACTCTTGACGATACAGCGCAATTCTATCAATATACCGCCTATGAGCGAGCAAAGAGACATTTTAGAGTACGACATTGCCATTGTTGGCGGCGGCCCCGCAGGGCTTGCAGCTGCAGTGCGCTTAAAGCAACTAGACACTGACAATACATTAAGTATTTGTGTACTAGAAAAAGCCACCGAAATTGGCAGGCACTCGTTAGCAGGCGCAGTTTTCGAGCCTCGTGCACTAGACGAGCTTATCTCTGACTGGCGCGACAAAGCAGACTTTAGCTTTACCCCTGTTAAAGAAGATAAATTCTCGTTCTTAACTAAAAAAGCTGCTTTTACTCTGCCTACGCCACCGCAAATGCATAATAAAGGTAATTATATTGTATCTCTAGGCGAGCTATGCCGTTGGCTAGCAGCCCAAGCAGAAACACTAGGGGTAGACGTTCTACCAGGTTTCCCTGCCCAAAGTGCGCTGGTTGACGGCAGCACCGTATACGGGGTTCGTACTGGCGATTTTGGCGTTAATAAAAATGGTGAAAAGACCGACGGCTACGCCCAAGGCCCCGATATCCACGCCAAAGTAACCATGTTTTCCGAAGGGTGCCGTGGCCATATTACTAGATCTTTAGTAACTCCACTTAAATTGTCAGAGGGTCGCTGCCCGCAAACTTATGCCCAAGGCATCAAAGAAATTTGGCGTATAAAACCTGAAAATCACCGCCTTGGTGCAGTTGCCCACACTATTGGTTACCCTTTAAATACTGACACTTATGGCGGGGCATGGGTTTACCATATGCCCGACAATAAAATTTCAATCGGTTTTGTAACAGGGCTAGACTATACTGATCCAACATTAATGCCAACCAATGCTATGCAAGCTTTTAAACAACACCCTAAAATAGCAAAATTGCTTGAAGGCGGCGAGTTGCTGTCGGCAGGTGGGCGTGCATTATATGAAGGTGGCGAACAAAGCCAATACCGCCTTACCGTAGAGGGTGCAGTATTTATTGGTGACAGTGCGGGCTTTTTGAATGTTCCAAAAATTAAAGGCATCCACACCGCCATGAAAAGTGGAATGATTGCGGCAGATGCTACTTTTGAACACCTTAAAAACGATGCGCCTTTGCATAACTATACTTTGAACGTTCAGGAAAGCTGGCTTGGTAAAGAATTGCATAAAGTACGTAATATTCGCCCTGGGTTCCAAAAAGGGTTATGGGTAGGGCTAATAAATGCCACGTTCGAGACTGTCACCATAGGCTTAGCCCCGTGGACACTAAAACATAAACTTGCCGACTGGCAAACCATGCGACCTATTAAAAAAAGCGAACAAGCACCAACCCCAGCGTTTAATAATGACAGCCCCCTTACTATCGATCGCCTTACAGGGGTTAGCCTAACCAATACTGCCCACAACGAAGAACAGCCAATCCATTTGCATATCTCTAACCCTGACATTTGCATTAGCCACTGTATGGAAGAATACGGCAACCCGTGCGAAAAATTCTGCCCTGCTGGTGTTTACGAGATTATCGGCAAACAAGAGGGTAAACCAAAACTCCAAATTAATGCCGCCAACTGCATCCATTGCAAAACCTGCGACATTAAAGACCCCTACTCCATCATCACATGGACTGCCCCCGAAGGTGGCAGCGGGCCTAATTATAACGAGATGTAAGTAGACTGTTGCTATAGCTCTGCCAATAATGTATACACCTTAACATGAACCATATTTTTGACCATACCCGAGAGAGCCTCAAACAAACCCTTAGTAATGCAGGGATGAAGCCCTTTCGTGCCGAGCAAGCTTGGCAATGGGTTTATAGTAAAGGGGTAACTGATCCAGAACAAATGACCAACCTAGGTGCAGCCGACAAAAAAGCATTGGCTAGTGCTGTAGGTTTAGCCCTACCCACCATCACAGCCGAGCAGCATGCCGAAGATGGGGTTATAAAATGGTTGTTTAAACTTAGCGATGGGCAAGAAATTGAAACGGTGTTTATCCCCCAAGGCAAGCGTGGCACATTGTGTGTTAGTAGCCAAGTAGGTTGCACGTTAACTTGCCGTTTTTGCCATACTGGCACCCAAGGTTTAGCACGTAACCTTACCGCTGCTGAAATTATTGCCCAAGTTTGGCTGGCTAAAAAACAAATGGCCGACTTTACCCCCAATAACACTGCCCGCAAACTTACCAATATTGTATTTATGGGCATGGGCGAGCCGCTCTATAATAAAGACAATGTCTTTACTGCTTGCCATATTTTAATGGACGAAAAAGGCTTTGCTATGGGTGGGCGTAAAATAACCATTTCTACTAGTGGGGTAGCGCCAGAAATAGAGGCTATCGGTGAAGAGTTAGGGGTTAACTTGGCAATATCCCTCCACAGTGCTGACGACGAGACTCGCACTAAAATTATGCCGATAAACAAAAAATACTCGTTGCCTATTCTAAAAAAGGCAATTTCCAACTTTAAGCTCCGCGAGAACCGCCGTATTACTTGGGAGTATGTATTGCTTAAAAATGTAAACGACAGCCTAGAAGATGCGGATAAATTAATCGCTTTTATTAAGAAATTTCCGTCGTTGGTAAATCTAATCCCATTTAACCCTTGGCCTGGTAGCCCGTTTGAATGTTCCAACCCTGGCACCATGAATGCTTTCCGTGACCGTATTGCCAAAGCAGGGGTAGACGTCACCTTGCGTAAAACTAGGGGTGAGGATATTTCGGCCGCTTGCGGGCAGCTCCGCAGCGAAACCAGCAAACGTAACACCGTGTCGCTGCAATACCCGACTGTTGTTGCCGTTTATGGTAGCGAGAAACAGCAGGAATTAAGCAAAATTAAGGTTAATATCGAGAGCACAGAATAATCATTCTGCTTGGTGCGTATTGACAAACCTAATTATTAACACTATCTGTATGGCTAATATTCATTTTTCTTTCTCTTTTCATTCTTTCTCTTTAGGAGATACACAATGCTTACTATTACCCAAGTTCTAATTGCTGTGCCAATTGCAGCACTTATTATGTACTTAATATACAACAGCACCAACTGGTTCCATATAAAGTCATGGGAAAAGAAGCTTTATAGCAAAAAGTCAATTGCAGTAAAAATTTTTAGTAATAAGGCCATAATTCTGTATTCCATCAAAGATGGTTTAATCTTGGAGTACCAAGAGTGCAGTAAATACGGTATTTCCAAGACAGAAAAAACAAAAACTTTTCCCCATTCACAAGAAGATGAAGCTTTAGATACATTCTACCAATGGGTTGTTGAATATTTATGAACCTACATTACCGATTAAACCCCTGCCATACGGCAGGGTGTTTTTTGTTTTGCCCCCTATATTCATTGACAAACAACACTAAAATATACAAATTGGTAGTATATTTTTGTATTTATCTTCTTTTCTTATCTTTTTTAGGGTTAACCTATGCCTAATCGTGAAAATATTGTATCGCAATGGGTTAAAGCTCTCCCATCTGATGATTTTAAGAGCCGGAAAATTGTAGCCGATAATGCAGTTCAATTATCTGTTATACAGCATAATCATAATTATATGCTCCATGGCTATAGAAAATACTACAGAGTATCGCATTTTGTATGTGGTCAGGATGGTAAAACTATCAATGTAAAATCTAAAGTATTATTTAAGGCTACCAAAGCTAGCGCACTGTATTGGGAATGGTCAAAATCTATCATGGATAAAACAGGCCGAGTTGATGGCAGTATGTTTAAACATGAAAAAGCCAAGGTTATAATTATTTCTATAGATACTGACTTGATAAAAGAATATTAGCCCCCACAATTAACTTTACGTTAGTTTTTAATACATCTTTTTTACCTTTCTATAAGGAATTATCATGAGTAATCCAACAAACAACTGCCAACAGGCAGTAAATGAAGAAGCCGTAAACCGGTGGGAACAACACCTAAGGGGTCTAAAAGACTCCTCCTTCCTCAAGATAAAAGGAAGAACTGCCATTAGGCAGGTAGTTAAAGACAATAGTAGAAAGACTATATTCTACCTTTATCACATAACTTGTGATGAAAACGGAGTATCCAAAGTTGAAGAAATGAACACCTCCTTCAACAGGGAAGAAGCAACCACAAAAATGTGGGAGTGGTGCAGTCTTTACACAAAATAACCCATTGTGCCATAAACGATTAACCCCTGCATACGCAGGGGTTATCTATTTTCTGCCACCCACTTGACATCTACCACAAGAAAGAATACACATTATCTACTGTATATATCTTTGTTCTATTTTTCCCACTACACCACCTATTTGGAGGTAATAAATGTTAGACATAGCATACATTGTTATAATATCTGTTATATCGCTAATACTTATAATTAACCTGTATAAGAAACATAAGTACAAAAAGGAATTTGAGTACAAAATACGTGAACAATCACCAAATACTGTTAAAATTAGGATAAAAGGCAACAACGCTGTTATCCTCTCAATACCTGAGGTAAACAGCTTTAGAAACCCACCAGAAAAGATGGCACTTAACATTGTAACTAATATAGAGGGGAACTTAGTATATAATAATTTCCTATACTGGGTAAGTGGCACAGGTGGTATAAATGCAAACTATCGCTTTTGGGAAGCTTGTAGAGCATACCTTTAGATGTTTTTATTTACTCCCCTTGTAAAAGTAACAACAACGGCTTACACTATATATATAAGCACTACATCGCTCATTATAGAATTTTTATTTTGAGTATTCCTTTTCCACTTCAGGAGATCATCATGATTGCTACCGCGATTTTTTTATCAGTAACTTTGGCCTTCTCGGCCTACCTTTACAAGAATGATAAGTTGCAGAATGCAATGCTTCATTCACCAAGCCGCCGCCGATAATTTTTTGGCGATTCGCTATTAACGAAGAAAGCCCTGTCAGATGACAGGGCTTTCACTATTTAGTCACGTAACTTACGCAGTACGACGGCGTGGGCCACGGCTAGATGGACGCTTATCGCCACCACCGTTGCTGTCGTCACCACCATCATCACTACGAGGAGGGCGTGGGCTACCGCCAGTTTCAACAATCTTAGCAATACGCTCAGTTATTTCTTCTGGTTGGTCTACGCCTTTCATAGTAAGACGAATGCGGCCACGGTCGTTTAGGTTTGTAACCTGCACGTTAACTGTATCACCATTATCGGCAATATCAGTTACTTTACCGATACGCACGTCTGCCATTTCAGACACGTGCACTAATGCTTCGTGTTTGCCAAGGTAACGTACGAAGAAGCCGTAATCTTCAACACGAACAACTAAACCTGGGTAAACTTCGTTTAACTCAGGCTCGCATAAGATTTCGTCGATACGGCGCTTACATTCGACAATTGCAGCACGATTAACTGCAGTTAAGTAAGCCATACCATCGTCATCGATGTCAATCTGGCAACCAGTTGTTTCGATAAGTTCACGGATAACTTTACCACCTGTACCGATAACCTCACGGATTTTGTCGGTTGGGATCTTAATAGTTTCCATACCTGGTGCATGTTCGCTAACTTCCGTACGAGTTTCGGTAATAGCTTCTTCCATTTTGCCTAGGATATGCATACGACCATCTTTAGCTTGCAATAGTGCTTCTTTCATAATTGCAGCAGTGATAGATGTAATCTTAATATCCATTTGCAAAGCAGTAACACCTTTATTAGTACCAGCTACTTTAAAGTCCATGTCGCCAAGGTGGTCTTCGTCACCAAGGATATCTGAAAGAACAGCGTATTTATCGCCTTCTTTAATCAGACCCATAGCAATACCAGCAACTGGGCGAACCATAGGAACACCTGCAGCCATCATCGCCATAGAACTACCACAAACAGTCGCCATTGAAGACGAACCGTTAGACTCAGTAATTTCAGATACAATACGGATTGTGTATGGGAACTCTTCTTTAGTTGGCAACATTGCGCTTAAAGCACGACGAGCTAACCAACCGTGGCCAATTTCACGACGACCAGTAAAGCCAACACGACCACACTCACCAACAGAATATGGAGGGAAGTTGTAATGTAGCATAAAGCGGTCTTTGCTTTCACCGCTCATAGCATCAATAAGTTGCTCATCACGGCCACCGCCAAGAGTTGTTACAACAATTGCTTGGGTTTCGCCACGAGTAAACAATGAACTACCATGTGTACGAGGCAACACGTCAACTTCGGTAACAATTGGGCGAATGTCGGTTGTTGAACGTTCGTCGATGCGTTTTTTGGTTTTAAGAACGCTACCACGAAGTACGTCAGCTTCAACTTTTTTCAGTTGAGTTTTAACCATTTTATCGTTTGAACCGTCTTCATCAACATATTTTTCAATAGCTTCAGTACGGATAGCATCTAGAGCTGCTTGGCGCTCTTGTTTAAGGCGAAGTGTGTATGCTTTAGTAATACCTTTAGCAAAATCTTTTTCTAAAGATTTAAACATTTCTTCGGTACCTTCAGGGCTAATAACTTCGTAGCCTGGTTTTGCAGCAGCTTCAGCGATTTCGATAATACCATCGATAACAACTTGCATTGCTTCGTGACCCGCAGTTACCGCACCTAGCATTACTTCTTCTGAAAGCTCATTTGCTTCACTTTCAACCATTAGTACGCCTTCACGAGTACCAGCAACAACAAGGTTTAACTCGCTTGCTTCTAGTTGTTCGAATGTTGGGTTAACAACGTATTCACCGTCAATGTAACCAACACGAGCAGCACCAATTGGGCCCATAAAAGGAGCACCAGACAAAGTAAGCGCAGCACTTGCAGCAACCAATGAAACAATATCAGAATCGTTTTCTTTGTCAGACTGCAGCACAGTACAAGTTACTTGAGTTTCGTTTTTAAAGTCGGGGTGGAAAAGAGGGCGAATAGGACGGTCGATCAGACGACATGTCAGAATTTCTCTTTCAGTTTGGCGGCCTTCACGTTTGAAGAACCCACCTGGAATACGCCCACCAGCGTAGAATTTTTCAAAGTAGTTAACAGTCAATGGGAAAAAGTCCATCGCTGGGTTACCTTGTTTAGCAAAACATACGTTCGCCATTACTACGGTATCACCGTAAGTAACCATAACGCTGCCGTCAGCTTGACGAGCAATTTTACCTGTTTCGATAGTCAACTGGCGGCCTTGCCAGTCAATTTGTTTTTTGTATACTGTAAACATTTATTTGTTTATCCATTTCATCATTTTATATCATTTAAAGTTAAATCTTTATAACGTCATTCACCTATATAAGCAACGATATTCATGTATACAAGGTGTAAATCATTAACATAATTTTTGCATATACTTACAAACGCACACTACAGCAAAAAAAGCCCCGCAGTTTGCGGGGCTTTTTTGTATTTCTGTAAGTAGTAATTACTTACGAATACCTAATGCTTTAATAACAGCTTCGTAACGGCTAGCGTCTTTACGTTTTAGGTAGTCTAGCAAGCTACGGCGTGTCGAAACCAAGCGCAACAAACCACGGCGACCATGATGGTCTTTTTTGTGGGTTTTGAAGTGTTCGGTTAGGTTTGTGATACGCTCGCTAATAATAGCGATTTGTGACTCTGTTTTACCTGAGTTTTTAACGTCTCCACCAAACTTAGTAACAAGTTCAGCAGTTTTTTCTTGAGCAATTGACATATTTTATTCTCCTACGCAGTATCATTTATAAATTAAAATTTCGTGCTACCTTAGCACTGCCGTCAGAGCCTACCTCCAGTAAAGAAAGGATTTTTCCATCCTCCTCCTTAACCCTAACCAACCCAACGGGCGCTTGTGGCAAAGTAATGTCTTGCCCACGGCTAAGTCTAAAAGCTTGCTCTGCTGTGACTTGATAGGCCGGGATACCGTCCAGCACCCAATCAACGTCATACAGTAAGCTTTCGGGAATATGCCCTTTTCCGCCAGCATTTGCAACTATTTTTTCTATTTCTTCAAGGGTAATGGCTTTTTGTTCGGTCATTTTACCGATTGCAACTCGGCGCAACACGCTAATATGCCCACAACTACCTAAGCTTTTAGCCATATCTCGACCTAGTGCGCGGATGTATGTGCCTTTACTTACGTCGGCCTTCAAGGTTGCTTTTTTATCTGTATAATCAAGAAGTTCTAAGCTATTTATCGTCACCTCACGGCTTTTCATCGTAACTTCTTCGCCACTACGGGCTTTTTTATAGGCTCGTTCACCATCAATTTTTATGGCACTAAATGCTGGTGGGGTTTGGCTTATTTTACCGATAAATTTTGGTAAAATATTTTCTATATCTGTACGGCTTGGGATGTTAAGAGAAGTCTCTATAACCTCGCCTTCAATATCATCGGTAGAGGTAGCAGTGCCAAAGGTAACCTCAAACACATAGGTTTTGTCTGAGTCTATAACATAAGGAATTGTTTTAGTAGCCTCGCCAAAAGCAAGGGGAAGAACCCCTGTAGCCAATGGGTCTAGCGTGCCGCCGTGCCCAGCTTTCTTAGCATCGAACAGCCAGCGCACTCGCCCTAAGGCTTTAGTACTGCTTATATCGTAGGGTTTATCTAAAAGTAGCCAGCCGTTAACAAGCTCGCCTTTTTTACGCCGTCCCATCAACATCTTTCAAAGAAATATTACTTAATATTCTGTCCACACGGCTGGATTCTTCTAAAGTTTCATCATAAAAAAACCGTACTTTGGGTGTGTATTTAGTCTGCATGCTGCGGGCTAAGTAGGTATTAAATGTATAAGCTTGCTCGTTTAGCTGCTTGGTAAGTTTCTTTATATCAGCAGCAGATTTACCATCGTTTAATAATGTATAAAAAACATGGGCTAGCTTTAGGTCTTTAGAAACAGTAACTGCTGAGATAGTTACTTTCTCTGTAATCCCTACGACTGAAAAGTCTTTATCGTAAAAAGACTCGGCAATAAGTTGCCTTACAAGTTCGGAAACACGCTTTTGGCGTTGTGAGGTTGACTTCATATCGATATATTCCCTCGTTAGACCTAGCTATTTGCGGCTTCTGCAGCAGCTTCTGCATCAGCTGCGGCTTTTTCAGCTTGGGCATCTTTCTCGGCCTTAATTGCTCTTTTACCAGCGGCTTCCTTTAGGTCATCGATACTTACGGTGCGTTCAATCATTTCGAAACACTCAATCTCGTCACCTTGCTTAATGTCGGCATAGTTTTTAACTGTAAGCCCACATTCGAACCCTGCTTGTACTTCTTTAGCATCATCTTTAAAGCGTTTTAGGCTGTCGAGTTCACCTGTAAATATAACTACACCATCACGCAGCACTCGGCATTGTCCGTTACGGCGGATTAAACCTTCTGTAACCATACAACCAGCAATCGAGCCAACTTTAGATACCTTATAAACCTCACGAACTTGTGCTAAGCCAATAACTTTTTCGTCAAATGTTGGGGCAAGTAAGCCACTCATCGCAGCTTTAACATCGTCAATTAGGTTATAGATAATGCTATAGTAACGTATTTCGATGCCTTCTCGCTCTGAAACCTCGCGTGCTTTTGCACCAGCTCTAACGTTAAAGCCAATAATAATTGCGTTTGATGCAGATGCCAACATTACGTCAGACTCGGTGATAACACCAACTGCACTATGGATAACCGATACAATAACTTCGTCTGTTGCTTGTTTTTTCAGTGCGTCTGAGATTGCCTCAACCGAACCTTGGGCATCAGCCTTAACAACTACTGCTAAGCGTTTTTGGTCGCCAGTTTGTGCTGCCAATAGGTTTTCAAGTGTCCGAGAACCAGCTTTAGCAGCTTGTTCTGTTTCGCGGCGTTTTTTGTCGCGGTATTCGGCTACTTCACGTGCTTTTCTCTCGTTTTCAAGAACAGTGAAGGTTTCGCCAGCGTCAGGCACGCCTTGTAAGCCAATAATCTCAACTGGCATTGCAGGGGGTGCTTCTTGGATACGTTGCCCACGGTCATTAACCAAAGCACGTACTTTACCCCATGTATTGCCTGCAACTAAAATATCGCCAACTTTAAGTGTTCCACCTTGGACAATAACTGTTGCCACAGGACCACGCCCTTTATCAAGCTGTGACTCTACAATTACGCCATTGGCTTGGCGGCTAGTATTTGCTTTAAGGTCAAGAACATCAGCTTGCAACAGAACCATTTCTTCTAGTTCTTCAATGCCTGTGCCCTCTTTAGCTGATACATGCACAAAAATTGTATCCCCACCAAACTCTTCGGCCACCAACTCGTGTGATAGTAGTTCTTGTTTCACACGGCTAGGGTCTGCTTCAGGCTTATCGCATTTATTAACAGCTACCACAATCGGCACTTCAGCTGCACGAGCATGCTTAATAGCTTCGATTGTTTGTGGCATAACACCATCGTCAGCAGCAACAACCAAAATAACAATATCTGTTACCGCAGCACCACGTGCCCGCATTGAGGTAAACGCCGCATGCCCTGGGGTGTCAATAAAGGTAATTTTGCGTCCAACTTTGTTTTTAACCTGATATGCACCAATGTGCTGGGTAATGCCGCCGGCTTCTTTGTCGGCGACTGCTGTACGGCGAATGGTGTCGAGTAGTGTTGTTTTACCGTGGTCAACATGCCCCATAACTGTAACAACTGGTGGGCGCATAATCATATTTTCTGATGTATCTTCAATGTCTTGCAAGTTCTCTTCAATGTCAGACTCAGAAACAAGAATATACTTATGTCCCATTTCTTCAACGATAAGCGCTGCTGTTTCTTGGTCAAGAATTTGGTTTTGGGTTACCATTTGCCCCATAGACATAAATTTTTTAACAACATCTGCAACACGCTCTGACATTCTGCTAGCTAGTTCCGATACAACAATAACCTCAGGGATAATAACCTCACGAACAATTTTCTCTTTTGGTTCAGCTGCTGCATATTCTTGCTTTTTGTTTGAACGTGCATAACGAGACGACGCTCTAAAACGAGCTTCCAAGCCTTCTACATAAGCATTACGACCACTACGTTTACCACCACTATTGTTATTATCATTATGAGCAGGCTTGCGTGATGCTGCATTACGGCGGTTTTGGTCGTTTTCTACAACTGGTTCAGCAGGTTTTTGCTGTGCTTCTTTTTCTTTTTCTTTGGCTTTGGCTTTATCTTCAGCTTTTACTTCTGGAGCAGCATCTTCTTTAGGCTTTGCTGCTTCTTGCTCTTTCTTTTTTTGCTCTTCTTCACGTTGTAAGCGTTCTTCTTCTACACTTTTTTTACGTTCAATAGCTTCGTTCTGTTCTTTTTTAAGGCCTTCAGCACGTAAATGCTCTTCTTCACGGCGTTTTGCCTCAGCCTCTGAGTTTTTGCGTGCTTCCTCAAGAACCCGTGCGCGTTCGCCAAGTTCTCCAGATACCTGAGCACCTGTTGTGGATTTCATGCCGCTAAAATCGCGACGACGACGTACTTCAACCGCTACACCACCACCTTGGCTACGACCGCCAGAACTACCGCCACCGACAGATAATGTTCCGCCTAGGCTTAGGGTTCCACCACTTTTACCGCCCGCTGACAAGGTCTTCTTGTCATCAGTTTTAGTGGCATCTGTTGCAGTTTTTTTCTTATCGTCAGTCATCAAATAATATCTCTTTTCTATTTCAAGCTTTTATCTTGTACCTTGTATACACCACTTATGGCAAGTTCTTTCAACCCTACCCATGTATAACCTAATTTCATAACATCCTCTATAGATGCTTGTTTTCTAAGTGCGATAACTGTGCAATTGCCTTTATCAAAGGCTATATCAAGCTTAGCTCCGTTGCAAATTGCTAATAATGGCACTTTATTTTTTTTAGTTGCACTTTTAAGCTTATTCAATGTGTTAGTGGCAATATCTTCGGCATAAAATACCACTGCTATATTATTACCAGCTACATTATCCAAAATATTATCACACCCCATCAATAGCTGGCCAGCCTTACGAAGAAGCCCTAATTTACCAAGCAGGCGCTTCTCAATAGTTTCTAATACCATTTTTTGGAAAGATTCGATTGTACCAAGCAAAGTTGCGCCCAAAGTATTCTCTAGGCTGTGGGTTTCTAGTGCTTTTCTGATACAAGCAACATTAGGTGTAATATAGCCAGCATTACCGGGTAATTCTCCAGTTATATCAAAATAGATATAACCATCTGGGCCAGCAACAAAACGTAACATTTCGCTTTTACGGTGCACACCACCACCCCCCAAGCAAGAGCTAGGGGCATCAGCCGCCGCCTCTTTTTTACTGAGGCGGCGAGTTTTATGTTGAGTGGCGACTACCATAATGCATCATCCTAACTTAGACTAAGATGCATTAGCTGTTGTTTGCGAGCCATCTTCATCTGCAAACCAATGCTGGCGAGCTTGCATAATCAAGCGTTCAGCTTGTGCATCAGTCATCAGCCCTTTTGGTAGCATTTCCATTAGCTCATCGGTAGCAAGGTCACCAAGGTCATCTAAAGTTACAATCTTGTTTTTACCCAACTCTAGCAGGATTTCGGTACGGATACCTTCTAACGCAGCTAGCTCATCGCTAACACCAATTTTCTCGATTTGTTTACGTTGTGAGGCAAGCCATGTGTTCGCACGGTTTTGTAACTCGGTCGCGATAGCTTCGTCCAGCCCTTCAATGCCGCCCATTTCTTCAGCAGAAATCATAACCATTTCTTCGATACTGTTGAAACCCTCTGCAATAAGAAGACGTGCTAGAGTATCATCAACATCAAGCCCTTCTATAAACATCTTAGATAAAGTATCGAATTGCGCTGCTTGTTTTTCTGACGACTCAGACTCGGTCATAACATCAATACTCCAGCCAGTTAGCATACTTGCTAAGCGTACATTTTGCCCCCGACGGCCAATCGCTAACGATAGGTTGTCTTCAGGTACAATAACTTCCATACGCCCTTCGGCTTCGTCTACAACAACTTTAGTAACAGTTGCAGGCGCAATTGCTTTAATAAGGAATGCAGCAGGGTCTGGTGTGTATTCGATAATGTCTACACGTTCGCCTTGTAGCTCGTTTACAACTTCTTGCACACGCACCCCACGGATACCAACACAAGCACCAACTGGGTCAATGTTGTGATCGTAAGATTTAACTGCAATTTTTGCTCTGAACCCAGGGTCACGAGCAGCACCAATAATTTCGATTGTACCGCTAGCAATTTCAGGGACTGCTTGAGCAAATAGTTTTTCAAGCAATTTAGGGTGAGTACGGCTAATAAAAATTTGTGGGCCACGTTGCTCACGGCGGACATCGTAAATGTAGCCACGCACACGGTCGCCTTGGCGGTAAGTTTCTTTAGGGATAATTTCGTTACGTGGCAAAATAGCTTCTGCACGGCCAAGGTCAATTAAAATGCCGTTGTAGTCAACACGTTTAACAATGCCACTCATAATTTCGCCAACACGGCTTTCGTATTCTTCAAACTCTTTAACACGTTCAGCGTCACGAACTTTTTGGAAAATAACTTGTTTTGCAGCTTGCGCAGCAATACGCCCAAAGTCGAACGGTGGTAGCTCTTCTTCGATAAAGTCTCCAAGGGCTGCATCTTTCTTAACTTTTTGTGCTTCAGAAAGTAGCATTTGGAATTCGTTTTTGCTTACAGGCTTGCCTTCTTTGTCAACAGCTGGCTTCATTTTTGGCTCGCGGTTTTCACGTTGTGCACGGCGGTATTCGTCTTCATCAATAGGTTCTACAACCTTGCTAACAACTTCCCAGCGGCGTTTTAAAGTAATACTACCGTCCATACGGTCAACGGATGCAATAATATCAAGGTCCATACCATATTTACGGCGAGCACCCATTTGAATAGCTTGTTCCATAGCTTCAACTATCATCTCGCGGTCAATATCTTTCTCGCGAGCAACTGCTTCAGCAACCTGTAAAAGTTCTAATGACATTTTCTTTGTTTCCTATTTATTTACACGTTTTTAATTAAAAATTAATTATGCTTGTTTTAATTTTGCCATCCCTAAAGCTAAATTTAGCTCCTCAGGGGTAAAAGTTAGTTGTGCTCTGGCGATATCTGCAAATGGCAAGTGGAATAGTTCTTCCATATCGTCAAGCTGCAACAAAACATCGTCACCATCAACACCTTGCAAGATACCGATAAACTTGCGCCTACCGTCAATCGCTGCTTTAACATGGATTTTAGCGCGGTGCGACGTATAAAGCTTAAAATCCTCAAAAGAGACTAACGGACGTTCAAGCCCAGTTGATGAAACCTCTAAGCTATAAGCTGTAGTAATAGGGTCATTTACATCAAGAACGGCCGAAAGCTCTCGTGATAATGACTCGCATTGCTCAACCAATACCGGAACACGGTTAGTTGGGCTGCACTCTATAGGCTCGAGCATAATTTGTAATGTAGGGTGGTCACCACCACTTAGGCGCACACGAACTAGGCGCAAAGATAAATCTTGCGCTATTGGTTGGGTAATATCCCAAATTTTCTGTTCAACAGGTGTCATCTAACAATCCCTCACATAGCTATTTGCCATTAAAAAAAGCGGGCATTGCCCACTTGTTTGTATTCTCGCAACAAGCTGTTGTTATTTAATAAAATGGAATATACGACTTCTTATCCACAATTGCAACCCCTCTATTATGTATTATTTACCCAAATAAGTATTTTACATAACATTATTGTAGTTTTTATTAGAACTTGTAACTTGACAAGCTGCATCTAGGCTCTTATTTATCTCTACAAGCAAATAAATTTCTTCCTTTCATTTTTTCCATTCTAAATAGGAGTTTCCTATGACACAGCCCCAAAAAAAGTTAAGCGCACTTGACCAAGCATTGCTAGATACAATCAAAGCAGGCACTTGGAATAACGTAATGAAAGTCATCAGAGCTGGTGCTAATATACATACATTAGGTCCCCGTGGCGTAAGTGTTACAACAATGGTTTCTCAAGACGGTGAATTTGGTATCGTTAGAGATATGATGGACTTTGATATAACCGTACTAAAAAATACCACAATCCCTAACTCCACCCCGTTCATATGGGCAGCAATTTATAATAATGAGATAGCCGTAGAAATGGCGCACAGAGCACCATATGTGCTACATCAACAGCCACACGAGGGGGTTCTAACATTCGCAAGAAGAAACAATATTGATGTACTATGCAGGCTAGCTGCGGTTGACCCAAGCATATTAGCACAAACAAGGAGTGATGGACTAAACACCATGCAGCTATTAAGCCTGCATCGTAATTACCTTGGCATTGGGCAACTAGAAGAAATCAACCCAAACGCTAGAAGGCTGTCCATCATACCGAAGAAGATGTTGCGGGATAAAAATTTTATTATTAACAGTATTAATAACCCATGCACAGAAATGCTTGGTATGCTACTTGGTGCAGGGTTTGCAAAACCCAATAATTTTGATGCACTTTTAGCAAATAGTGGAATAAGTATGAGTGAAATAATACCCCTTATTCCCTAATAGCTACTATCATTTCAACGAACATTCACCCCTACTAGTTAGGGGTGTTTTTTGTACTTTACCTGCATAATGCAGTACGCCTATTTTTAGGCAATGCACTAAATAGTTGTTCTACTATTCAGTAGTTTCGCCCTTATTGTGGTTTTGTTGGGGGAGGTTGTCTTTGTGGTTTAGGACAAAGTAGAACGGAAAGCGCCCTTCTTTTTTGGCTTTGCGTTCGTAGCCTGTTGTTGCCCAGCCTTGGGGTGGGGTTGCCCATTGTTGTGGGTTTATGGCAATAGGGAAAAATGCGCCTTGGTCGTAAACTTCACGCAGTATCCACATGGCGTAGTCTACAACATCGGTTACTAATAGCAGTTCGCCGTCGGGTTTAACAATTCGTGCGGCCTCATCCAAGAAGTCTTTGTTAATAATGCGGCGTTTTTTATGTTTAGTTTTTGGCCATGGGTCGGGGTACAGCACAATTAGCCTGTCGACGCTATTTTCTGGTAATAGTTTAACTAGTACACGGGCGTCGTCAGGGTATAGTTTGATATTTTCTAGCTTTTGCTTTTCTATTTTGCTTACTAACGAACGCAAACCATTTTTAAAAACTTCGCATGCTATAAAGCGGTCTTCTGGGTGGGTTTCGGCACGGTGCAAAATCTGTTCGCCTTTACCAACCCCCAGCTCTACTGTAAGTGCGCCTTTTTGGGTAAATGCCTCGTGCGCAACTAAAGGTGCCACCAATGTATAAGGCAGCAAGCGCTTGTCTAGTGCTTGCTGCTCTTCTATACTCATCCGGCTGGCAGTACGGCCAAAGCTGCGAAGCCAGCCTTGCTTCTGCTCTTTACTCTCTAGAACCATTACAAATTAGCAACTAGCGTTTCTGTAAGGTCTGTTTTCTCCCAAGAGAAGTGCCCATCGGCTGTAGCTTTGCGGCCAAAGTGCCCGTAGCTAGCAGTTTTACTATAAATAGGGCGTGCTAGTTGCAAGTGCTCGCGGATACCACGTGGTGTTAACGACATAGACTTACGGATTGCATTAATAATACGATCTTCCGACAAGTTGCCTTTAATCGAACCAAACGTATCTACATAAATAGCCAATGGCTCGGGCACACCAATTGCGTAGCAAAGTTGGATTTCGCAATTATCGGCCAAGTCAGCAGCGACAATATTTTTTGCCAAATACCGAGCAGCATAAGCGGCACTTCGGTCTACCTTAGTATGGTCCTTCCCTGAAAAAGCACCGCCGCCGTGGCGAGACATACCGCCGTAGGTGTCTACAATAATTTTACGACCAGTAAGGCCAGTATCAACCCCAGGGCCGCCTTGAGCAAATGAACCTGTTGGATTTACTAAAAATTTAGTGTCGCCATCTACCCAGTTTGTAGGGAATACTTTTTGGATAACAGGCCATACAACTTCTTTAAGTTCTTCAAGGCTTGTATCAGAGCTGTGTTGGTGCGAAACCAAAACTGTGTCAACCCGATATGGCACACCATTACGGAATGCAAGCGTTACTTGGCTTTTTGCATCAGGCTTTAGGCGGGTGTCGCCTGCATGGCGCATTTTTGCCAATTCCTCGAGGATACGGTGTGCATAATAAATTGGAGCAGGCATTAATGTATCGGTTTGGTTGGTTGCATAACCAAACATAAGCCCCTGGTCGCCAGCGCCCTCTTCTTTTTTGCTGCCTGCGTCAACCCCTTGGGCGATTTCGGCCGCTTGGCTGTGGATGCGGTTGATAATTTCAACACTTTCTGGGCTAAAGTCGTCTTCTTGGTAGCCAATTTTAGCGATTGTATCGCGAATAAGTGCGTCATAATCAGGAGTAAAGCTGCTGCGAATTTCGCCTGCTACTACTACAAGGTTGGTAGTAACTAATGTTTCAACTGCCACCCGTGCATGAGCGTCCTTAGCTAGAAAAGAATCTAATATAGCGTCAGAAATTTGGTCAGCAACCTTATCAGGATGTCCTTCTGATACAGATTCGCTGGTAAATAGATAATCTTTTGTTGTCATGAGATTACTTTCTTTTTTTATATAAATAGGGTTTAATCTTTGCACATTGGCAGTATCATTGTCTAGGTTATAACAAATACACTACAAAAAAAATAGAGGTAAACATCATTATTATTATTGGTTATTTACTTGCACTACTTGCAGGTATAACAATGGGGCTTATTGGTGGTGGTGGTTCTATTTTAACCGTACCTATTTTAGTATACCTATTTGCGGCCCCTCCTGTTATGGCTACAGCTTATTCCTTATTAATTGTTGGAGTTGCTGCACTTATTGCAGCATGGCGATACGGGCTTAAAGGGCTGATAGACTATAAAACAGGCCTTATTTTTGCAATACCATCAGCATTTGGAGTATGGATAGCAAGGTCTTACCTTGTACCAAACCTACCAGACATTATTTACCAGTCTGACGTATTTAGTATTAATAAAGACCAGTTTATTATGCTGTTGTTTGCAACTTTGATGATAACAACCTCGCTCCTGATGCTCCGTAGCCATAAAATGCCATTACGAGATATCTCCACATCCCCTAAAAAATGGAACTTTATTGGGTTTGGTGGTTTTTCGATTGGAGTTGTTGCAGGCATTGTTGGTGTTGGTGGTGGTTTCTTGATTGTTCCTGCGCTTAATCTTTTAATAGGGCTGCCAATAAAGAGAGCTATTGCCACATCGTTAGCAATTATTGCAGCACAATCGTTAATTGGTTTTTCTGGCGACTTAATGGCTGGGTTTATTATTGACTGGGCGTTTGCTTCTATATTTATAGGGCTTACTATTGCAGGCATGCTAACTGGGGTTGCTTTGTCGGCAAAAATATCTGAACATCGCTTAAAACATATATTTGGCTTGTTTGTGCTTATTCTTGGTTTACTAATTTTAGCTGACCAAATATCTAATGCCTTATAAAATAGGAAATTTTCAATGTTGCATGTAAAACCATTCCCACACTCACAAAGCGGTACAATTAGTTATATAGTGCACGATGGTAAGACCGGCGCAGTTATTGACCCAGTTCTAGACTTTGACTACCACTCTGGTCGCTCTAGTACAACCCATGCCGACAAACAGTTAGAGTATATTAATGAACACAGCCTTAAAATAGAGTGGGTTCTAGAAACCCATGCCCATGCCGATCATTTAACCGCAGCGCCATATATAAAAGAGCACACAAACAGCAAAATTGCGATTGGTGAACATATAAACAAGGTTATATCTACCTTTGCTAAAATCTTTAATGATAAAGAAGCCACCAACAACCCCAAAGCACCATTTGACCATTTATTTGCCGATAAAGAGGAATTTTCTATTGGAGGGTTAACAGTTCGTTATATGCATACCCCCGGCCATACCCCTGCTTGTGGCATATATGTTGTAGAAAATGAAATAGCATTTGTTGGTGACACATTATTTATGCCCGACTCTGGCACTGCTCGGTGCGACTTCCCTGGTGGTGATGCTGGAAAGTTGTACGACTCTATCACCGAGAAGATATTTTCTCTATCTGACGATACAACCCTTTACATGTGCCACGACTATGGTGCAGGTGGAAGCAGGGAAATTGCATGGCAAACGACAGTATTTGAACAAAAGAAAAATAATACCAACATCGGCAACAACAGAACAAAAGAAGAGTTTATAAAAAACAAACTCGCCCGCGATAAAACTTTAGATTTACCAAAGCTGATTATTCCAGCAATCCAAGTTAATATTAGAGCAGGCAATTTCCCTGCACCTGAAGACAATGGCACCACATACCTTAAAATACCTATTAATAAGCTGTAGGTAGGTATTTATTACTTATATTTACAAATAAAAGCTCTTTCAATAAAACCCCCTACCAGCATAGTAGAGGGTTTTTTATTGAGAACCTTTGGCGCTAATCACTCATCACCTTGATGTAATCATTATTTTAGTGCAGCAGCTTTTGCTTCGCTATTTTCTAACAATAGTTTGTTAAAAGGCTCCATGCTTTCTTTTATTATACTTTGTATATTTGCCATACCTGAAAAGTCTGTACGGATACGCGCAATAGTTGCTTTGCCGGCAGCATTTATATCTTGTCTCTCTTTATCGAAATCCCGAAGTGTAGATCCCTTCCTTGCAGCAACTATTGTGCTTACAGAACTCTGTATATCACTCTGTAGAGCAACTCTTTTTGCAGCAGTTTTTACTTTAGCTACAGCATGTCTTTTGTTAGATTCTTCTTTTTCTTTCTTAGCAAGGGAAATAGTCTGCTTTTGTATAGAAGAAGGCTGCGCATCAAAATCAATTAGTCCGTTCTTTCCTTTAATATCTTTTAGTCTAAGCCCTATCAAGCTATTGGCAAATGACTCTCCTCCAGCAGCAACAGCCATTACTCTAAGAGACTCCGGAAGAGTAATCTTATCGTTACGCAGGAGAGCCATATCTAGAGCAACTCTAAATGCCTCTTGGCTACTTTGTCTGTCTGTCTTTGGAATTACCATGTACTGCGTATCAACATTTTTTACAGCATTTCTTTCAGCAACTTCTTCTCTAACTTCTTCTCTAATTTCAGTAGCTCTTTTGTTAGCAAGGTTAGCTACTGTCTGTTGTCTATCTTTATTATGTAATCTCTTGGTAAGATTAGAACGTTTTTGTTCTAACTCTTCTTCTGAGAAAGAACCTGTGGTCGCTAATTTAGCAATATACCTATCAATTCGTGCTGCACGTTCTTGATTACGTTTTTCTGCCATATCCCTGCGGATATCGTTGCTTGAAACTGACCTATTAGATAATTCTCCTCGTTCATTACCTTGATGCAACCCTTGTGCATAAGATACTGTAGCTATACCTGACGCAACAAAAGTTACAACAAGCGTTGCTAATATTAACTGATTGGATTTTCTAGAAAACATACTTTTTACCCCTAACGATAACAATAAAACTTATACAACAACCAGTCTTAGGTTTTTATGAAAAGCCTACTGAGTTTAATTATCTTACCCCTTTTTAAAATATAATGATTGTTATAAGCATTTTCAATACTTATAGTCTTTTTCTATAAGAGATTCTTTTTTCTGTTAAATTACAGTAAAAATATGCTAAATATCTATGTATGAATGAATTTCTTATTGAAAACTTATGGGGCGACGAGCTTGGCTTTGAGCAGGTGGATGTATGGATAAAACAAGCTGCCACTGCTACAACCACTGCACTAAGCCCGGTTGATTGTTACGGCGAGGACTGGGCTGTAGGACTTAGGCTAAGCTATAATGACGATGTACAGGCACTTAATAAGCAATTTCGTGGCAAAGATAAACCCACCAACGTTTTATCTTTTCCTGCCGACACAACCTTTACTCCACCTGACGAACCTATATACCTAGGTGATATTGTTTTTGCAGCCGAAACAGTTGCTCGTGAAGCTAAAGAGCAAAATAAGATTCTCCAGCATCATCTCCAGCACCTAACTGTACATGGTCTGTTACATATTTTTGGTTATGACCATATGAATGATAGTGAAGCTAAAATAATGGAAAGTCTTGAAGTTTTAGTGTTAAAATCGTTAAATATAGATAACCCGTATTAATTTTGAAAGTTACAACCATATGAACACCTCTTCTTCTGAAGAAATAAAGCCTCCGGCTGAGACGATTACAATTGAAGTTACAGAAAGAACAAGAGCAAGCTCTTCCTTTTTGGATCGTCTTAAAAAATTATTCAAGCGCAACGGCGAACGCGACGAAGACTTAATGGAGCTGGTTAATGCTCGTGAAGAGGGAACCGACACTCCTTTGTCACCTGAAGAAAAGGCACTAGTAGCCGCAGCATTAGAGTTTTCAACCCAAACTGCCGACAGTGTGTCTATCCCTAGAGCTGACATGGTTACATTACATATCGACACCTGCTTTAAAGAAACAATTAAAACTTTCGCCGACTGCCAGCACTCTAGATTACCTGTTATTAGAGACAACCTAGACGATATTATTGGTTTTATTACCTTAAAGGACATGTCTCGCTTTATTAACAATGACAAAACATTTAAGTTATCTGACAATTTACGCCCCTGTACTTTTGTGCCTGACAACCTTTCGGTTGCTAAAGTTTTAGAAGATATGCGCAAAGAAAAAGTACAAATGGCAATCGTGGTTGACGAATACGGCGGAACATCAGGGCTTATTACCTTAAAAGACATTATCGAAGTTTTGGTAGGTGAAATGGAAGATGAACACGAAACGTCCACCCCTGAGATGATAACACCTATTGGTGAGGACAAACTAGCCCTTGACCCACGCCTTCCAATTGAAGACCTAGAAGAACACCTAAACGCTGAGTTTATTCTAAAAGATAACAACGATGTAGAACTTGAACGAGACTTTGAAACCGTGGGTGGGTTAGTTTTTGCAATTGCACGGCGAGTCCCAGAAATTGGTGAGAGCTTTACAACAGGTAATAGCTACCACTTTACTATTATTGACGCCGATGGACGACGGCTAAAGAAAATAGAATTATCGCACAATCCAGACATTAAAACTAATAGCTATCCACCAACTGTAGATGCTGAAACAAGCTAGATAGACATATATAAATGCGCACTACTATTAATAAATTACCAATATTTATAGTTGGTGTAATATCAGCAGTAGGTTTTGCTCCTCTTTTTTGGTGGCCTATTACTATAGCTGGTCTTTATTTATTATTTAAACGCCTATTTTATAATAATCAACTTTCCCCACAAGCTATCTTTATTCAGAGCTGGCTATTTGGGCTTGGGTTTTCATGTGCAAGCTTGTGGTGGGTTGGTGGCTCGTTTAGGTTTACCCCTTATGGCATGTGGGGGCTAACTATCGCACCATTTGCAGTTCTTGGTTTATCTGCCATTATGGCTATTCTAATAGCAATTCCAGTAGTTAGTGCAGGCTATATTAGAAAATGGATCCCGGCGGCTATGTTCCCGCTTACTATTGCACTGTTTTGGGTAGGTGGTGAATGGCTACGAGGCCTAACTATTTACGGCTTTCCATGGCATTTATTAGGCTACACCCTTGCAGGTAACCTTCCCTTAATGCAGAGCGCATCTTTAGGAGGGGTTTGGTTATTAAGTATAATGGTCATTCTGCCTGCTACTGTTCTTGCTCTACAGCCTAATAGAAAGCTAATAGCAATTCATCTTATCCCTATTATTATGCTTATAGGTTGGGGCTGGCAACGTATACACAACGTTCAAGCACTACCTATACAGAATACGGCCATTATCATACAACCGAATATCCCGCAGGATTTAAAGTGGAGTGGTAACCCTGCCCTACAAACACGTGAAATCCTAGACATGATAGATAAATTCAGCAAACCGAACCACCTTGTTGTACTCCCTGAAACAGCAATAACCTTTATTAAAGAAGATATCCCCAATATAGAAACCATTATCGCAGACAGGCTAAAAGTAGACAGCACATTAGTAACAGGTATACCAAGTAGAAGAGATGGCAAATACTATAACAGTATGCTGTCTATAAACAGCAATGCCGAGCTTGTTGGATTATACGACAAAAAGAAATTGGTTCCTTTTGGGGAATTTGTACCATTACGAGAATTAATGCCTTCTTTTATCCAAAATATGACTCAGGGTGGAGAATACTCCAGAGGAAAATCTCCTAATAATTTAAATACAAGTTTTGGTAATGTGCTTCCTCTGATATGTTATGAAGCTATTTTTCCACAAAATATCATCAAGACTGCCATCACAATGCAACCTAAGTTCATGATTAATATAACTAATGATGGATGGTTCGATAATACTTCTGGGCCTTATCAGCACTTTGCCATTGCTAGAGTTCGCTCTGTTGAAACAGGGCTAGGGCAAATACGTGCAGCTAATACTGGTATAAGCGCTATTATTGATGGCTATGGCAGAGTGCTAAATCGTATCAAAATAAAACATTCGTATTATATTGATGGTATCATTCCAATACAGATTGATACGGTTTTCCGTCGGTTACAATAAAAAATAGTATTATTAATTGCACTACAATCACAGGTAATCAATAAATTTAATCACACGTTAAAATAGTTTTTTATCAATAGTTTATTGACACTTATTTAATTTTGCGCCAAAAAGGAATAATGTATTATGTATATAACAATGTGTATATAAAGTAGAAAGGAAAACTCACTTACCAAGTTTTGGTCTCTGGCTTGCAACTTTACAGGGTAGAAGCACGAGAAAAACAACTTAGGTATAGAGGTATTATGATGACAAAGAGATATTCTTCAACTAACCCAGATCCTATTGACAAGCATGTGGGCTCTCGCATCCGCATTCGCCGTAGCCTATTGAGCATGAGCCAAGAAAGACTAGCTGATGCCTTGGGCATTACGTTTCAACAAATTCAGAAATATGAAAGTGGTGCAAACCGTGTTGGCTCGAGCCGCCTATTTAATATCTCGAAAATTCTTGGTGTATCTATCGACTTTTTCTTCCAAGACATTGAAGTTAGCCCTAGCACCCCTGTTCTAAGAGCTGCAGAAGACAAAGCTAAGTCTCTTCAAGAAGAAGATATTATGAATAAACGGGAAACGGTAAACCTAGTGCGCCATTACTACGCTATTAAAGACCAAGATGTTCGTAAAAAAGTACAAGAAATGGTTAAAAGCCTAGCAACTTAGAATGTGTTATAAGATAAAGGAGAGAGCAAGATGATCCAGTACTCACTCGCAACAGCTAAAAATAATGAGACAATTATTAAAGTACACCATGACTATGGCGACTTTAGCTTCTACATTATCCCAAGTAAGGATAATGACGCTGCTTACTCTTGGGCCTCAGACCCTGTAATTAAAGACAAAAAGGTCGGTGATATTATTGCTAATCAAGCTGTACAGTCAATTGCTCTTTTTGCAAAAAGTGATACTAAAGAAATGAGTTTCAAAGAAATGCTAGCAGCATTAAAGCAAGCATCTATCATGGCAAAATAATTATAACCCCTCATTTTAGAGGGGTTATTTATTACTTAGTCGCCGAGGCGCATATTAATTTGTCGGTCACGCTCGTTATAAGCTTGAACTATAGTAGATACTAACTGATGGCGAACAACATCAGCCTCAGTAAAACGAATAGCCTCGATACCATCTAGCCCTTCAAGAACTTCTAGTACGTCTTTCATGCCAGACTTTTGCCCATGTTTAAGGTCAACTTGTGATGGGTCGCCACTAATTACCATTCTCGAGCCTTCACCAAGGCGAGTTAGGAACATCTTCATTTGTGCGGCAGTAGTGTTTTGTGCTTCATCAAGCATGATGAATGCATCTGTTAGGGTGCGCCCACGCATATAGGCAAGTGGTGCAATCTCGATAATGTTTTGTTCTTGGAGTTGTTTTACCCGCTCTTGGCCAATCATCTCGTTCATAGCATCAAAAAATGGGCGTAGGTATGGGTCGACCTTCTCTTCAAGTGTTCCTGGTAAAAAGCCAAGGCTTTCGCCAGCTTCTACCACAGGGCGAGTTAAAATAATGCGTTTTACTTGCTTGCTAACTAACATGCTAATTGCCAATGCTGTCGCAAGGTAAGTTTTACCTGTACCTGCAGGCCCAATCCCGAAAACTAACGAGCAGGATTTAAGCGCATTTACATACACATGTTGCTGCACCGAGCGTGGAGAAACTTTTTTGTTAGGGGTATTAATAATAGCTTGCCCACTCATCAGGTCAGAGGGGCGCACACGAGTGTTAATTAGGCCATCTGTCATTCGCAATGCAGCGTCTACTTGCGACGGGGTAATAGGTAGGCCACTTTCGGCAATTTCGTATAAGTCTTGGAGAATAATTTTTGCTTTTTCGGCTTGTTCTACATTACCAAAAATAGCTATTTGATTGCCCCGCACAACTATCTGTACACCTAAGCGATCTTCAATATGGACAATATGTGCGTCATGGCGACCACATAGTTCTTGTAGCTTATTATTGTCAGAAAATTCAAGACGTAAAGAATGTTCTTTGTCTTTACCATTTACTTGAGATTTAGCAGTCTTATCACCTTTAGGTGTTACGATAACTTCATCAGAATTCTTATTTTGCGCCATTAATAGCTACTTTCTTTTTAAAAACTAACAAAAACAGCATCTTTAATGTAGTTTTAATCCAGCTTAACCTCACCGAACAAAGAACTTGCTGTTGCTTTAGTTATGTTCACATGAATTTGTTGCCCAAGCAAGCGTTGATTGCCCTCTACATTCACTGCAATATTATGTGGGCTGCGACCTCGAAGTTGGTTTTCTTTGCGCCCAGCCTCTTCAAGTAGAACTGGGATAGTTTTGCCAACAAAGCTATTGTTATATGCTTTTTGCTGCTCGGTTAGTAGATCTTGCAACCGCTGTAGCCGTTCTTTTTTAACTTCCAGTGGCACTTGGTTGGTGTTTTCTGCAGCAGGAGTATTCGGACGGGGTGAATACATAAACGAATATGCTGACGAATATCCAACCTCACGCACTAGATCCATTGTCATCTCGAAATCTTCGTCAGTTTCGCCAGGGAAACCAACAATAAAGTCCCCAGAAATGGCAACATCGGGGCGTGCCATACGCAATAAATCAATAATCTGTAAATATTCGTCAGCAGTATGGGTGCGGTTCATATCTACTAGTATTTTATCAGACCCTGCCTGCACAGGTAGGTGCAAATAAGGCATTAGCTTTCTCTCTTTACCAAATAGCTCAATAAGTTCGTTATCCATCTCACTAGGGTGCGAGGTTGTAAAACGAATTCGCTCAATTCCGTCAATTGTGGCCACTTGTTGCAATAGTCTTGCGAGGTTACATTCTTTGCCATCACTACCAAGGCCGTGGTAGGCATTTACATTTTGCCCCAGCAAACATACTTCTTTTGCTCCTTTTTCGGCGAGTGCTCTAATCTCGGTCAGTATGCTTTCTACAGTTCGAGATAATTCCACCCCACGAGTAAACGGTACTACACAATAAGTACAAAACTTATCGCACCCTTCCTGGATAGTCACATAAGCCGATGGCCCCCGCAAACCTTGTGGTGCTAGCGAATCAAACTTTTCTAATGCGGGGAAATCTGTGTCTAAAACTCGTTTACGCTTGCCAGCAGCTAAGCCAGAGCGCGCAATAAACTCGGGCAAGCGGTGGTAAGTTTGGGGGCCAAAAACAATATTTACCTTAGGCGAGCGTTGCATAATGGTTCGGCCCATTGCTTGCCCCATACAGCCACCAATAGCGATAAGAGGGTTGCGTTTATTGCCTTTAGTAACCCTACCAATATCAGAAAATACTTTTTCGTCGGCCTTTTCACGGATATGGCAGGTATTAAGAATAACTAAATCAGCTTCTTTAGCATCTGCAATTTTTTCAAACCCATAAGGAGCAAGCATGTCTTCCATCCGCTCGGCGTCATAAACATTCATCTGGCAGCCGTAGTTTTTAATAAAAAACTTACGCCCCTCTTGCACATCAAGAGCTGCTACTGGCATCTGTTCTTCAGATGTAATTTGTACTTTCATGAATACGCCTCTTATAATAATTTAACTTAAGACTTTCACGGTCTTAAATTGCACTAAGCTCCGCTTAAACTGCGGTAAACCCGCAGTTAGACTTCGCTAGTGGGGCACAAAACAGTTTGTGCCCATAGTAGTTTAACCATGCAAGTGCAAAGTTAAACTACTATATTCTAAAAAAACCTTATGTTATGTAACCCTATTATGCAGAAAAATCAACTCCCAACAAGAAAGCCCCCACCTTGAATGGTGAGGGTTCTCATGAATCGATCTAATAAGAGCTTAATGGTTCTATATTTTTAGGGCACATATTTTTATAATTTCTGTCTGTGACACAAGATTCTAGGTTCATATAATCCTTAACTAACGAATTAAACTCAGCCAAAGGATCCTTGTGCACATACTGCTTCTTAATTATAAAAACACCACCCCAAGGTTTAACAAAAACCCAAACTAATGCAAAAAGGCCATTATCCATCTTTTTTATAAAAACTGCATTATTTTTATAAATATGATATTTGAATATGCCATCAATAACACCAACTTCATTAGCGCACCTAAGAAGATATGCAGTGAGCTGGTGTTTACGGTATTGGTATTTTGCAAAACAAATTGCACTGACACTTATTATAATAAGCACACTTAATGCTATCTCGAACATAGATTTTCACCCCAAAAGTAGAGTTAAGAAAAAGAAAAGAAAGGCTACAGAATAAACCATTTATATGACTTTTTTAATGACATAGTCAAGCTATAAACTACTAAAGCCCCTTTTAAAGGGGGCTTTAGTAGTTGTCGTTATTCAATATAGATAGCATTTGTATATTTGCTACCATCAATCCGGTTTTCTCTAGACAGATAAAGATCCACCCATCTATTAAACTCTGATTCTGCGAAAATTTCCTCATCAGCAAGAAAAGTAGCTCGCTCAACAACGACTGTTTTGCCGCAAGCATTCATAAATGCTCTGTGTAGTTTATAAGAATCATCGTCCTTCTTTATAAGGTACACAATGTTCCCATTAACAATATTAAAGTAGGATATTCTTTCATTTTCTCCGAAAGATTTTGCCCAATTAAAGTGTAAAAACAAACGTTTAGCTTTTTTATAAAGAAAACGTAAAAACATAAATAGTACATACAACCCTAAAGGATACAAAATAAGGGGAATATATAATAAAAAATCGTTAGAGAACATAAGCCCTCCTTATAGTTAGTCTACTAGCAAGACTCGTGTGGAAATAATGGTATTGCCAGCATAAATCTAATAAAAGAAAACATCTTTATCAAACGTACTACCATCAATAATGCGGTTCGGGTCTAGAAACCTTTTGCACCATGCTATAAACGAGGCGTTGGCATTATCTGTATCAGTAAAAGAAGTTCTGCCTGCGACAACTGTTTTGCCTTTGGCATTCATGAATAGTCGGCGCATTACATATAAGCCGCAACTAAGTTGTTCGAGAATAATTGCATTATTCTCAGACATTGCTAGCCCGATTTGGGTTGCATTTAATTCTGCTTTGGTTGGTGTCCAATTAATAACGGCCATGATAGTAGCCTCCATAAATGTGGAAATGAAAAGGGAAGAATAGAAAAACAATCCCTAATTATACAAGATTTTGGTATATAAATACAACCATAAATAATGAAAGCTCCTACCAACAAGGTAGGAGCTTTCATTATTTCGCTTTATGGGATAAGTGATACCCCCTTAAATAAAGAACCATCCCTAATTTTTGTTAGGGTCAAATATTCTTTAACCCATCGTTCAAAAAGAGTTACTGCAAGTGATTGTTTATTTGGATTAAACCCAGCAACTTTAACATTAACTTGCTGGCCATAAGCATTTGCAAAAACCCAACGTAGAAGTATTCTTCCACTAGGTAGTTGCTCTAGAACAATGGCGTTGTCTTTTAAGACTTTATGTTTAATGAGCAGGCGGTCTCCCCTTTTAGGGAATTGGTGTGCAATTATAATTGCGCGTTTAACTCTATTTATATTTAACATATAAAAAAATCCATAAAAAGTAACAATAAGATTACATAAATAAATATCTACACTATGTAGGGATACTAATAGTAGCTATCAACCCCCTAGATGCAATAAAAGCCCCCGTGCATGGGGGCTTTTATTGCATCTAGGCACTAAGCCTAACTATTGTCGTTAATGTAAAACACCTTTTCAGGGTTATACACATCATAATAATATCTACTGCCATCAATTAATTGTGATGGACGCATATATTTTTCGCACCATTCTCTATGCATTTCTCTGGCAGCAGCTTCATTAGCAGCAGAAAAATTTTCTGTTGATGTCGTTACAGTTGTGCCAAAACTATTCATTATTACTCGGCGCAAGCGGAAAGGGCCAACTGCTACACCAATGCTAGTGTTTGCATTTTGCCTTAAGCCAAGGTCTTCCAGAATAATGGCATTACCTTGGGAAAGGTTACTGGCCATTACGGTAGCACCTTCTTCTGAAGTTGCTGGCATCCAAGAGGACTCCATCTCCGCACGCTGGCGATTTTCTCCGCCTTTAGTAAGTAGGCTAAGAAGGTTAAATTTAAATACAATAAATGCTCCAATAGCAAGCACTACGAATACAGGGATAGGAATACCTAAGATATCCATGATTTTCTCCTATAAAGGATGTGGGGGAAAAGAAAAGAAGATTACGTAAGTAATCGTTATTTATGTTTACTGGAGAAAAACAGCCTTGTCAAATTCTATAGGTTGAATTGGTAAATAAGCGCGTCTTCTTTGTTATTATAATATTTGCGCCGCACCCCAACTTTAACACCACCAAGTTTAGTATATATCCCTTTTGCAGCATTATTGTCGGCTTTAACTTCTAGAGTAACGTTATAAACCCCGTCAGACTTCATTTTACTAAAAAGATGTTTTATTAATTGCTCGGCAAACCCTTTGCGGCGATGTGTTTTAAGTACACCTATTGTTAGTATTTCGCCTACGTCTTCTACCCATTGCCCTAAAACATAGCCTACTGGCACTTTTCCAGAGTACGCTATAAACCCAAAAACTGTTGGTAACGACAACATCGCTGCAATATCTTCTTTATGCCAAGCATTAGCCGAAAACACTGCTTGTTCTAGGTTATTTAAGGTAATTAAGTCTTCTATTAAGGCGGGTTTAATATCCATTTACTCGCCTATTTTACGGTAAGTTAAGGGGCGGATATAAGCAGGCGTTAAAGTTGTGCTAACATCTTCATTCGCCATTAGTTTCGCAAAGTCGATGGGGTTAGCAGCATCAATATAAGTACCTTTCTCTAGTTGGTTGAAAATATTCCCAACTAGGATAGTTCCTTTAGGGCAAGTTTCTAACGCATTAGCAATAGGTGCGGCTGTAGCATCATTAAGAGGCGTTCCATCAGCACTAAAATAACGGAAGTAAATATCCCCCCCTACTGCCTGCTGCCAAACCCCTACGGGCTGGCCTTTATTTAAATATGGCAAAGCAAGCGCCTTTAAGCCACAAGCACCATAAATAGGTATATTTAGCGACATACCCAAAGCTTTAGCAACCGCCAAACCAATCCTGATACTAGTAAACGAACCGGGGCCAAGATTAACCACAACTGCAGAAATATCAGCCCAATCGTATTTAGCTTTTTCTAACAATGCAATAAGTTCGGGCTGGATACGTGCTGCCATATCACGCCATACTTTATCTTTAAAAGATGCTAAAATTTTACCATCAGCAACAATTGCTAACGATAATACATCTGTTGCCGTATCTATTATTAAGCTTAAACTCTGTTGTTTCATTCGTGCTCTACCCATTTTGTCAGGAAAAAGTTGTACTGCTAACCATAAAGTATAAGGAAGTTTAAAAGGAGTAAAGAATAACATGGTCAGTGCTATAAACATTGCTGCAACGGGGCTATTTAAAACCCAGCAAGATTTTAACAAATCTGCGGTAAGTTTTATTAATAGTTTTACACCTACATTAGCTGCTGCATCTGGCGATGTAGGCGCACTAGAGAATATTACCCAAGTACCAACAGACCCACAAGTAAACCCGTTTGCAGGCAACCAAATTAGTGGCGATACACTTATTGCAGCTAGTACTGCACAACTATTTAGCCCTGATGCTACAGACCCAGCTCAAACGTTGGGGAATCTTATTTTAGATCAAACCTCATTTTTAGCTAATATTTATTCTTTTAGTAGCATTAGCGAAACAGAGCAAGAGCTATTAAATATTCTAGCTTAACAAACTAAAATACAACAAGAGCTAACATAAACAACCACAAGTATATATGATTTATGTTTACTATATAGCTCTATTACCTAAGAATAATAGTAACACTTAATAAAAATAGAGATGCAACCATGCTTCCACAAAAATCTGATTTTATAATAGACGCTGTTTATAACCATCGTGTAAAAGACATCATAGCTAATACCCCTAAAAAAAAGATACCTAGCAAACTATTTAATACATTTGCAGAGATTTTCTTTTCTGGTACGCCAACACATGAGCTAAAAAACCATAGCGACAGCAATTTATTAGAATCATTACAACAGAGCTTTAAATTTCTAGATGCTCCGCTAAAACAGTCGGAACTAAAGCTAGCTGTTTTTAACCCTAATTTTACACGCCATAGCGTCATAATGACGAACTTACGTGACCAACCGTTTTTAATTGATAGCCTATGGCTTGAGTTAAACCGCAGAGGTATAGAGGTTCATCATACATTCCACCCTACTCTTGCAGTTGTTCGCGATAGTAAAGGCCATGTTACAGAACTATCAAGAAGTGACAATAAAACTACAGCTATAGACCAACGCGAAGCTTTCATTTTTATCGAGTTTGACCGCCAGTCTGAAGAAGATATTGCCGAAATACACGATGCTATAGCAAATACACTTAAAATTGCTCGCCAAGTAGTAAATGATTTCCCCGCAATAACTGGCAAAATGGATAATGTCATCCAAACTCTGGGCCACGCAAAAAGCCACGACATGGTTGAAGATACATTAGAAAATGTTGCTTTCCTAGAATGGCTACTAAATGACCACTTTGTTTTCTTAGGTTACCGCCAGTACGACTTAATACATAAAAAAGATAAGCCATTTATTAAAGCTAAAGATGGCTCTTCTTTAGGTATTTTAAAAGGGGCGAAAGAGTCTTCAGTTACCGAAGAAACACCTTTAGAGAATATTTCTCCTAATTTGCAACGTTATATGTCTTCTTCAAAAGCACTAACTATTGCAAAGTCTATTACTAAGGCAAATATCCATCGTTATGTAGATATGGACTACATTGGGGTTAAAGAGTTTGATGACAAAGGTAGGGTTATCCGTGAGCATAGGTTCTTAGGGTTATTTACATCTCGTGCTTATACCGATAACATTCATAATATTCCTCTAATACGGCAAAAAATTAACGCAATTATTGCGTCAGAACCAGCCAGTAAAATAGGTGGCTACAATCATCGTGCTTTAATCAATATTCTTGCAACATACCCACGCGATGAATTATTCCAGATATCAATGTCTGACTTACACCGCATTACAATGGGTATTTTACACCTTAAAGAGCGCCAACAGACTAAACTATTTGTTCGCCATAGCGCCGACGAACGGCTTATTACAGCAATGGTTTTCCTACCACGAGACCAATTAACCAGGGTTAACCGTAACCGTATATCGGCTATTTTATGCCAGTCTTATAACGCTGAGGATATTACCTATAATATCCATGTAAGTAACTCTGCATTGGCACGTGTATTTTTTATGATTCGTACCGAAAAAAACACCTCACAAACTACTTCTGATGATGACACTGAAAAGCTTATCGTCGAGCTAACTCGCTCATGGGAAGATGGATTACGCCGTAAAATGTGTGAACTATGGGGCGAGCATAAAGGCCTTAATACTTTCAAAAAATACAACCTTTCTTTCCAAGCCGGCTACCAAGAGCGTACTAATACAAATATTGCAATAGATGATATCCAGAACATAGAAGGCCTTATAAAATCTGGTAAAGACAATAAACTTAGTATTTCTCTGCACCAAACAAATGATGATGGGCGTGCAAGCTTGCGTATTTACCATAAGGAGACCCCTATCCATTTATCTAGTATTATGCCAATCCTCGAAAAAATGGGGCTACGGGTAATCGAAGAGCACCCGAGCAATGTATCAACTACAGACGGCGTATTTTGGATTCATGATTTTGTGGTTTACCCTCCAGAAGGTGCTAGCCATTCATTAATAGAAAACTCTACAACCGAGCAACTTACCCAAGCAATAGAGCTTGCTTGGTATGGTAAAATTACTGTTGATAGCCTAAACAAGCTAATTACTAAAGGCAACTTAGGGGCTGAAGCTATTATTGTGTTGCGCTCTTATATAGCTTATTTACAGCAAGTTGGCAGCAAATATTCGGCAGAATATATCCGTGAAACTTTAATTAAACACAGCACTATTACAGGCCGCTTGTGGAAATTATTCGATAGCAGGTTTAATAATGACTACGACAAAAAATCCGCACAAAAAATGGAAGATTCAGCCATAAAAAGCATTTATGCTGGCTTAAAAGAAGTATCCGTTTTAGATGAAGACATAATTATCCGTAAACTTGTGGGGATAATTAAAGCCACCAAGCGTACTAATGCATTTGCACGCACAGACATCACAGAGCCATTAGCATTTAAAATATTTAGCGCTGATGTGCCAGACCTACCAAAACCAGCACCACTATTTGAAATTTTTGTTTACCATGTAGCGGTTGAAGGCATCCACCTTCGTGGTGGCAAGGTTGCCCGTGGTGGCCTACGCTGGTCCGACAGGCCTGCTGACTTTAGAACCGAAATTCTAGGACTAATGAAAACCCAGATGACTAAAAATGCGGTTATTGTGCCAGTTGGCTCAAAAGGCGGCTTTGTACTGAAAAAATCCCCTTGCGATCTTAAAGACTTAGGGACCTGCGACCGTGATGCATTAAAACAAGCAGTAGTTGATGCTTACAAAATATTTATCCGCAGTTTACTATCAGTTACCGATAATATTAAGAACGACAAAGTTGTTCCACCTAAGAATGTTCGCCGCCATGACGACGACGACCCATATTTTGTTGTTGCAGCCGATAAAGGTACTGCCACATTCTCTGACCTAGCTAATAGTCTTTCGCAAGAATCAGGCTTCTGGCTAGGTGATGCATTTGCATCTGGTGGTTCAAACGGGTATGACCATAAAAAAATGGGGATTACTGCTCGTGGTGCTTGGGATAGCGTTAAACGCCATTTCAGAGAAGCTGGCAAAGACATCCAGAAAGAAGAATTCACCTGTTTTGCCGTAGGCGACATGGCTGGTGATGTATTTGGTAATGGCATGCTACTATCTGACAAAACCTTACTGGTAGCTGCATTTAACCATATGCATATTTTTATTGACCCTAACCCAAACTCTGCTGAAAGCTTCAAGGAAAGAAAACGTTTATTTGTAGACGTAGCAGGCTGGGATAAATATAACACCAGCAAAATATCTGCAGGTGGCGGGGTCTATAGCCGTAACGACAAAGAAATAACCCTGTCCACTCAAGCACGTAAACTACTAGGGCTACGTAAAAACAAACTACCCCCTAACGAAGTTATTACCGCAATTATGACCATGAAAGCAGAGTTATTCTGGAATGGTGGTATTGGAACTTTTATTAAAGCAAGCGATGAAACCCATACCGAAGTAAGCGACCGCAGCAATGACGAAGTACGGATTAATTCTTCACAATTTAACGCCAAAGTTATTGGTGAAGGCGGCAACTTAGGTATGACCCAAAAAGCCCGCATTGACATGGCACAACGTGGCGTACTACTAAATACCGATGCTGTTGATAACTCGGCTGGTGTGGATTGCTCTGACCATGAGGTAAACATCAAAATACTACTAGACCGAGCAATTACTGATGGCAAACTATCAGCGCAACAACGCAATAAACTTTTACTCGACATGACCGATGACGTTGCAAACCTTGTTTTGCAAGACAACTACCTCCAAACCCAGCTTATTAGCTTTGAAAACCAAATGCGGGCTTTCTCAGCTGCTGACGCCCATTTGCGGATGATGCGTAACTTCGAAAAAGCAGGAATGCTTGACAGAGCAATAGAGTACCTCCCTAGCGACGACGAAATGGACGATAGAATAAAGAATGGCAAAGGGCTAACTCGCCCTGAGTTATCTGTTCTAATGGCATACGGCAAAATGGACTTATACAATAATTTACTAAAATCGTCTTTGCCCGACGAAAAATGCTTAGAGGAATACTTAATAGAATATTTCCCACCACAACTAAGGACTAAGTTTGCCGCAGAAATAAAGAAACACCCTCTGCGCCGTGAAATTATCGCGACAAGTATCGCAAACGAAGTTATTAACCGTATGGGGCTAAGCTTTATTTATCGCTTGCGCGATGAAACTGGCTACCAAGACGACGTTATTGCCCGAGCATTCATCATAACTAAGCGCTTATACGGGCTTGATGATGAGTGGCAAAGAATAGAAGAGCTAGATGGCAAAGTACCTGCTTTCTCTCAACTTAAAATGCTAGACTCTATACGCAGGCTGTCTGAGCATGTTTGCCTATGGTTCTTGCGTGACGGGCATGCATCGCTAGACATCTCTGACAGGTACCATGTTTTTAATAAAATAGTTAATAACCTTATTAAAATATTACCAGCTAACATGACCGAAGAAATGCAAAAGCAACATAGTTACCGAGCAAAACTATGGCAAAAAGATGGGCTAGACCATAAAACAGCCGATCATATTGCATTAGCTTCAGCGTTATATGCGATCCAAGACATTGCACAAACAATTATTAATACCAAGCAAGACGAGAAAACCATTATGGGCCTACACTTCCGTATTGGTGAAGAACTTAGCATGGAGCACCTATACCAAAAGGCTCGTTCTATGCCTAATGCTAATTATTGGCAAAGGGTTGCTAGCCAATCAATTATCGATAGCCTTTATAGCCACCAGAAACAAGCAACCTTGCAAGCTATTACCTTAAAAAATGGTAAGGCTGCAAAATCTAGTGCACAAGACATAATTAAAACTTGGGCAGATAACAAGAAAGAAACCCTAACAATTTACAACCGCATGGTCGCAGAGCTAGACAGCCAAACTACAGTTGATCATGCAATGCTAAATGTAGCGCTAGGGCATTTAAAGTCTATTACCTCTTAGTACATAAAACGCAGATAACCGCCCCAAAGGGGCGGTTATCTCGAATTGATAGTTAGCGACAAACTTTAAAGTTATAATGTTTATCTATTAAGTCACTAGTTATCCATGTGCTTAATGCATACAAAAATAATAAAGCAGCAACAGAAAGCCCATCAAAGTCAACCATACTTGTAGAGATCTTCGCCACTAAGACAAAAAGAGCCATTATCAAAATAGACTTAGCTATAAAATTAAAATCAATAAATCCTGCGAATAATGCAGCAAGAACAATGAATGTAACTGTTAGGTAGCCATAATAATCAGCCCATTCAGGGTAGATTGCCCCTAAACACCAACCACTGGCTATTAGTAGAATAAGGCCAAAGAATGCTATGGTTTTTGTAGTATTTCTACTCATAATATTTTTACCGCACTCTCGTGCAGCACCTTTAAGGACAAGAAAAATGGAAGAAGATATAAAAAAACTATGTGCGCCAGTGTAAGCAAAATAATTTTAATTACAAGCTCCTATTAAACCTACCTAACAAAGCCCATAACATCTTTAACTTTAGCTAAAACTGTTTCAGCTTGTGCGCTGGCTTTTTCTGCGCCTTTTTTGAAAATTGCATCAAGCTCGGCTTTATCTGCCATTAGCTCTTTATAGCGGTTTTGGATTGGGGCAACCTCGGCAATTACAGCTTCAGCAATGGTTGTTTTAAAATCGCCATAACCTTTGCCTGTAAACTCGGCAACTGCTTGCTCAGGGGTTATGCCTTTGGATGCACAATAAATGCTTAGAAGGTTCGTTACCCCCGCTTGCTCGATAGGGTCCCATGCAACATTTGCAATATTGTCGGTTACTGCACGTTTAAACTTTTTGGTTATTTGTGCTGGTTCGTCTTTTAAATAAACCGTGCCGTTAGACTCTTGTGATTTACTCATTTTAGAGGTTGGGTCTTGTAAGTCCATCACCCGTGCTGCTACTTTTGGTATCATAGGTTCAGGCACTACAAAAACATCCCCATACACACCATTAAAGCGTTGTGCCACATTCCGAGTTAGCTCTAAGTGTTGTTTTTGGTCGTCACCCACAGGGACATGGGTAGTATTATATAGCAAAATATCAGCCGCCATTAAAACAGGGTAAGTCAGCAACCCAGCATTAACATTATGCTTATGCTGCTTAGACTTATCTTTATATTGGGTCATCCGTTCTAGTTCGCCAACTTGGGTAAAGGTGTTTAGTATCCAGCCAAGCTCGGTGTGGGCACGCACATGGTTTTGCACAAACAAAGTGCTCTTAGAAGTATCCAACCCTGCTGCCAGGTACCAAGCTGCAACGCTATAGGTAAAGTCGCGCAGCCTTTGTGGCTCTTGGCGTACTGTGATTGCATGCAGGTCTACAACGCAGTAGTAGGTTGTGGTGTCTGCTATGTCTGCTAGTTGTACATGGTTTTTAATTGCGCCAAGGTAACTACCTAAAGTCATGTCGCCTGTTGGTTGAATGCCCGAAATAAATGTTTTCATTGGTTCTTACGTCTTTTTTATTATAAATGCAGGCAGTTATAGTACCATATGTTGTTCTTTTACAGCATTCTTTTGTGCATACATAGCTTGGTCGGCTGCGTTTAGGATACTTTCTGCTTTAAGGTCAGCGTCAGAGCCATCAAACACTTGCACCCCAATGCTTGCTCGCACATCCAGTAAGTTATCTTTTACTGGTACTTTTAACGCCGCAATCGCAGATCTAACTTCGTCTGCTTTGCGTTCTGCCATTTCTTCGTCTGCTTCTTCGAGGATTGCGGCAAACTCGTCGCCACCAATCCTAGCTAATATGTCTGTACTGCGTAAAATACCCGACAAGCTATTTACCACAGCTTTTAACACAGCGTCCCCTGCTTTATGACCAAAGGTATCGTTTACCATTTTAAAGTCATCCATATCTATAAACAACACAGCCCCTTTACGGCAATAACGTTGGGCATTATTAATTGCATCTCGTAAGCGGCGGTCAAAGACAAGGCGGTTATTTGCACCTGTTAAGTGGTCTTGGGTAGCAAGGCGCATTAATTCTGTCTCGTTTGCTTTACGATTAGTAATGTCTAGCGTTTGGATAATTGCATAGCGCATATCATCACGGCCATAATGGGCAAGCGACATGCTCATCGCTACCCAAATAATATTACCTGCGCTATTAACTATTCTAATTTCAATCCCGTCATAGACACGCTCGCCTTCAAAAACTTTTTCTAGAGCATGCTCAAACATTGCCCTATCTTCTAGGTGGATTAGGCTTGCAAAGCTATTACCCTGCAGCTGTGCGATAGGTTTATCAATAGTTCTAGCAAGCGAGCGGTTAACCATTGCTGGTTTATGGCTGCTGTCAATAAAGCAAACCCCATATGGTGCATACTCAAAAGATGCTGCAAAACGATTGCGCAGTTCTCTGTTTTCTTGCTGCATTTTAACAGTTTTAGTTAACAACTTAACCACAACTACCATAGCCTGCACCTTGCCATTACGGCATAAAGGCTCGAGGCGTAGTTTAACTTGGTGGGTATTGCCGCCGACATCAAATTCAGTTCGTAGCGAGCGACATTGGGACTTGCCGCCAACCAAGCGCAGTAAAGGTTTAAACTTTTGCCATACACCTGCTGGCAACACTTGGCTAATTAGCCTGCCATTCATCTTTTTTTGTAATAGACCTACAACTGTGCGGTTAGAATTAATAACAATAAAGTCATCATTAGAGGCTGGCTTTAACACAAAAACACCATCAGAAACACTATCCATAACCATGGCGATAATAGACATTAAGTCACTGTCAAATGTGTCAGCAGTATTGACCAGATTTGTAGACATGTTTGGCATTATGGAGCTCCCGAACAAAATTATTTAAAGTGTTCGCCATTGGCATAATGTGCAATGTGCATTTATACCATACTACCAAGCATAAAATATCATTTCCACTAAAAAGTGCATACTTTGTATACACGCCAATTAAAAAAACAGAAATTAGTTGTTTTTATGCTAAACTTTTACAATGAGAAAACAAACCCCACACCTCCTTATTTTTGGCGCTGGCTACACTGCAAAATACATTGCAGATAAAGCGCTACAAAATGGCTGGCGCGTAACTATGACTAGCCGTACACCTAACCTAACCTACCAAGGGGTAGATATATTACCATTTGGTGCAGACCTCCCCAACGACACAACTTTTTTGCTTTCAACTGTTCCACCTAAAGATGGGCAAGACCCAGTTTTAACTGCATATAATGGGCAATGGCCCCAGTCTACCCAATGGTTCGGGTATTTGTCGTCTACAGGTGTTTATGGGGACACAAATGGTAAAACTGTTACCGAGAAAAGCCCGTTACTTGGTACATCTCCACAAGCACAAGCAAGAATAGGGGCAGAGCAAGGCTGGCTAAGCCTAGAGCAGCCAGTACATATTTTTAGGCTTACTGGTATTTATGGGCCCAAACGCAATATGTTAGAGCGCCTGAAACAAGAAAACACCCATAAACTCGAGCATAGCAACCGCCCTGTAAACAGAATTCACGTAGACGACATTGCGACAGCCATTATGGCAAGCATTGCTCTACCTAGCCATAAAAGCATTGTTTATAATGTGTCAGACGATTGCCCCGCACCAACCAAAGACATAGTTGCTTTTGCTGCAAACCTACTTGGCATAACCATACCTGAAGCTGCCCCACAAGATGTATCTCACTTACATGATGGCAGCCGCGTTGTTAATTGTGATTTAATAAAAAAATCCCTAGGGGTTTTATGGAAATACCCCGACTATAAAACAGGGTTAAAAGCACTATTAAACAAATAATCATTAAAAAATGCTTTATTTTTTTCTTTTCTAGTGCTAAACACCTACTGCATGCACTCGTAGCTCAGCTGGATAGAGCGTCGGTCTACGAAACCGAAGGTCGCAGGTTCGAATCCTGCCGAGTGCACCATTTTCTTGCTCAATTACAACTCTACAGTTACACTTCGATTATGAAAATAATTAGAATTGCTATCTCCGACTTAAAAGAACCTGAGGCGCTTGCTGCTGCATTACTAGCTTTGCGTAGTTATGCATTTTGGGCTTTAACTGGCTTAGCATTTGGTTGGGCTTATTGCCATTCGCAGCATATTGTTTTTGGATCTACCCAAACCATTATTTTTAGTGGGCTATTTGCTACCTTACTCGCTGCCATTGCTGTTGCTGACTTTAAAACCATGATTGTGCCAGATGTTTTAGTTTACCCACTTTTTCTATTAGCATTATTTGCTAGCCCCGACAGCGGGTTAAGTATGGCAGTGGGGGCAATATTTTTAGGGGGCGGCTTTTGGCTACTACACGCCATAACTGCAAAAATTAATGGCCATGCAGGCTTAGGTTTTGGTGACGTAAAATTAGTAGCAGCCTTAGGGCTATGGGTCGGTGCTGACGGTATTGTCGCTTTAATGCTAAGCGCAAGTGGAATTGCATTATTAGGATTATTCATCGCTAAGCTTATCCGTGGTAAAAACCGCAATACTATGATACCTTTTGCACCATATCTCGCTTTTGGAGGCTGGGTTGCGTACGGTTACAGTGATATTATCAACCAAGCGCTAATTAATACTCGCTATTATATTATGGGGTTATAAACATGCTACGTCTTTTTCTACTAACTGCTATTAACCTTGCATTACCATTTTTGCTATATTACCTACGCCATTGGGTATGGCGCTGGCTCATTAATAGACGCCAGCCCGAAGCTAAAGTTATCGACGATACTCCAGCGGTTCCACCGATGAACTGGTCATTATTTATCAAACTATTGGCTCTTGGTGTGCTACTACTAGCAGCAGTACTATTTGGTATGCGCCTCGGGGAGTTTAGCTAAAAGCCCGACAGAACGCCTATTAAATATAAAAGCGCAGATAGCAGATAAAGCAAACCCATCTAGCGCTGAAATAGTAGTTAGTTGGAATAAGCCAAAACCATTGTTAGATACTGGCGATGTTATAAATGACAAAGCAATACCCAATAAAACAGACATAATTGTCATAGTTCTAAACTGTGGTGCATTTTTCATATTATCGAACATGTATTCTGATGGTTTTGCTAAATAGCTACCAACCATAGCTCCACCAATAGGTGCTATAGTCATCCCAAGCATGATAATCCACGGGATTATATAACTTAATATCCCCATTAGCGCTAAAATAGTACCTAGAACACCAGCAATTGCAGCCAATTGGTATTTAGGAATATTATTAAATACATTAGCAAAACCAAGAGAGCTAGAATATAAATTGGAGTCGTTTGTAGTCCACGATGCAAATATAATAACTATTAGTGCTGGAACTCCTAACCCAAGTGCCATCATAATAGCTGTTATATCCGACTTACCTGCAAGTAATGCTATTAAAATAGCCAGCATATAAAATAATGGCTGTATAACAGCAAAACCAACTACTGTTGCTTTAAGAGCTACTTTGGTATTTACCGCATAGCGCATAATATCGGGCATAATAACAGCGCCCACAATAAAGCCACCCACAACAATAGATATAACTTGGCTTATAGAATACGAGTTCTCTACCGTGTGGCCTATGATATTTACTAAGCTATTATCGGAAAGGTAAATAGCAAGTGGCCAAAGCAATAATAATAGTAGCAAAGGCACACTTAGAAAACTTAGTTTTTCGAGAGCATTATAACCAATTACAGCTGTTGAGCTCATAACTACACCACTTAGAATAATGGCAATAGTTCTCGAAATTTCTAAACCAATTAAAGATCGTAATATTTCTGACAAACTAGCGGCAAAGACCTCAGTCTGTACGCCAAACCACCCTAAAAGAGTTAATGCAAATATTATAGATGGAGCCTTACCACCAATAGATCCAAAAGCTGAGTTTGCAAGCATCGCTGTTGATAGCCTTGTTCTAGCACCTATTATACTCATGCTTGCGCCAATAGCAGCAAGAATGATCCCACCAATAATAACCCCACCAAATGCAATCGAATATGATGCTTTTATACCTATGTCTGCTGCCACAATAAGCGTGGCTGTATTAATCGTAAAAGCAGCAAACACCATTAATATTTTAATCATAGTCCTAGTTTGCGTACTAGGCACAGGAGAGCGAGAGAAATCTTTACATATATTATCGGCCATTAATAAATCTCTTTTTTTAATTAAACTTAATTAGCAGAAGCAGGTACACCTACCATTGACGGGATTTTATCTCGAGATGGACGGACTACTTTCATGCCAAATATGTCTTTTTTTGCCACCAGCAGAATAACTCCACCAACTGGTGCTTGCCAACGGCGGCCGATTTTCTCGAAAATATTATGCAGCCTAAACACCCACCGCCAATTAAATGGCGGGAGAAATAATGCGTACTGGCATTGGGTAATTGTAAAACTACTACTATTTAAAAGGCTGTTAAGCTGCCCCGGGCTATAAGGGTGGCCATGGGCAAAAATGGTTTCTTCTCGCCTTGCCCAAGCACCAGCCCGATTTGGTACCATTATAATTACTTGCCCATCGGGGCGCAGAGCATGCCAGCAGGCATCTAAAACAGATTTTGCATCACTTGCCATTTCTAAGCAATGGCAGATCAAAATCGTATCAAAAGTGTTCTCGTAGAAAGGCAATGCATTTTCCCGTACTAATAATGAGCGGCTTTTACCATTCTCAGGCCAAGCGGTAACCCCCATTTGGGCAGGCATTGCTAAAAATGTTGTGCGGCTTTTCTCGTAGTCTGACAAATAAGGTTGGCAATAGCCCAGCCCTAAAATATTTAGTTTGGAGTCTTGCGGTAGAAATGTTTGTAGTTGCCGACGGATAGAACGCCGCACCAGCCGACCTTGCATGGTACGGTACCATTCCCGAAGCTTTAAAACATCAACCCACATTTGCTAGATACACGCCTTTATTATAAGATATCCCCAATTAAACCATAGGAACCATAATGAGCACACTAAAAATAGAACAAATCCCCGCATTAAACGATAACTACGTTTACTTGGTTACCTGTACCCAAACAAATACCACAGCAGTGGTAGACCCTTGCATGGCTAGTGTTGTGATTACAGCTTTAGGTCA
>JAJFIW010000016.1 GCA_021774615.1 Alphaproteobacteria bacterium
GAAACCTTAGGCTTTCGGCGGGAGGGGTTCTCGCCCTCCTAATCGCTACTCATGTCAGCATTCTCACTTCTGATACCTCCAGTAGTCCTCACGGATCTACCTTCACAGGCTTACAGAACGCTCCTCTACCATGCATATAAATATGCATCCGCAGCTTCGGTATATAGTTTGAGCCCCGTTACATCTTCGGCGCGAAGTCACTCGACCAGTGAGCTGTTACGCTTTCTTTAAAGGATGGCTGCTTCTAAGCCAACCTCCTGGTTGTCTGTGTAACTTCACTTCCTTTCACACTTAACTATAATTTTGGGACCTTAGCTGGCGGTCTGGGCTGTTTCCCTTTTGGCTATGGACCTTAGCACCCATAGCCTGACTGCTGTGTATTACTCTGTGGTATTCGGAGTTTGGTAAGGTTTGGTAAGACGGTGAGTCCCCCTAGCCCTTCCAGTGCTCTACCCCCACAGGTATTCGCACAACGCTATACCTAAATATATTTCGAGGAGAACCAGCTATCTCCGGGTTTGATTGGCCTTTCACCCCTATCCACAGATCATCCCCGCATTTTTCAACATACGTGGGTTCGGTCCTCCAGTGCATGTTACTGCACCTTCAACCTGTCCATGGATAGATCACCCGGTTTCGGGTCTACGACACCTAACTAATCGCGCTATTAACACTCGCTTTCGCTTCGCCTACACCTAATGGCTTAAGCTTGCTAGATATCGTAAGTCACTGACCCATTATACAAGAGGTACGCAGTCACACGGCTAGCGTGCTCCTACAGCTTGTAAGCGTACGGTTTCAGGATCTATTTCACCCCCCTTATCGGGGTACTTTTCACCTTTCCCTCACGGTACTTGTTCGCTATCGGTTTTCAGATAGTACTTAGGCTTAGAGGATGGTCCCCCTATGTTCAGACAGGGTTTCTCGTGCCCCGCCCTACTCAAGGACTTCTGTGTTTTCTACCTATACGGGACTATCACCCACTATGGTTAACCTTTCCAGGTTATTCTAGTTCTTACACAAAAGCCACTGGCCTGTTCCGCGTTCGCTCGTCGCTACTAGCGGAGTCTCGGTTGATGTCCTTTCCTCCGGATACTTAGATATTTCAGTTCTCCGGGTTTGCTTCCTTAACCTATTTATTCAGTTAAGGATGACACATAAAGTGCCGGGTTTTCCCATTCGGAAATCTGCGGATCAACGGGTGCTCGCACCTCCCCACAGCTTATCGCAGCGTGCTACGTCCTTCATCGCCTTCTGAAACCAAGGCATCCACCGTACGCCCTTCTCTTGCTTAAAAATGCTGACTGTAACCGCCGTATGCAGATTGCAAATAACAATTTACAATTTACAGACTTCGTATTATTCAAAGCGTTAGACATTGAATTTTACCCTTAGTATTTGCTTATAAATAAGCAAATGACTAGCGGAAAACATTCAGCTAAGACAACATATTTGATTTTCAAAGAGCAAACCGCACAGTTCTAAATACTAAAGAACAGCACAGTTATCTTGTGTGTTTTCGTGGCAATCTGGTGGAGCCGAGGGGAGTCGAACCCCTTACCTCCTGCGTGCAAAGCAGGCGCTCTACCAAGTGAGCTACGGCCCCAATTTTTTAAATTGATGGTGGGCCTGGTAAGACTTGAACTTACGACCCCTGCGTTATCAACACAGTGCTCTAACCAGCTGAGCTACAGGCCCTTAAACAAGGACTACTGCCACGATATGGAAGAAAAGATTTGCGGGACCCAAATAGCATCCTTAGAAAGGAGGTGATCCAGCCGCAGGTTCCCCTACGGCTACCTTGTTACGACTTCACCCCAGTCACTGATCCTACCGTGGACGGCTGCCTCCTTGCGGTTAGCGCACCGGCTTCGAGTAAAATCAATTCCCATGGTGTGACGGGCGGTGTGTACAAGACCCGGGAACGTATTCACCGTGGCATGCTGATCCACGATTACTAGCGATTCCAACTTCATGCTCTCGAGTTGCAGAGAACAATCCGAACTTGGACTATTTTTAGGGATTTGCTCCACTTCACAGTTTTGCTTCCCTCTGTAATAGCCATTGTAGCACGTCTGTAGCCCTGGGCGTAAGGGCCATGATGACTTGACGTCATCCCCACCTTCCTCCAGGTTATCCCTGGCAGTTTCCGCAGAGTGCCCAGCCTAACTGATGGCAACTGAGGATAGGGGTTGCGCTCGTTGCGGGACTTAACCCAACATCTCACGACACGAGCTGACGACAGCCATGCAGCACCTGTCACCGATCCAGCCGAACTGACGATCTATTTTCATAGATCTATGATCGGGATGTCAAGCCCAGGTAAGGTTCTTCGCGTTGCTTCGAATTAAACGACATGCTCCACCGCTTGTGCGGGTCCCCGTCAATTCCTTTGAGTTTTAATCTTGCGACCGTACTCCCCAGGCGGAGTGCTTATTGCGTTAGCTTCGCCACCGAATCTTAAAGACCCGACAGCTAGCACTCATCGTTTACGGCGTGGACTACCAGGGTATCTAATCCTGTTTGCTCCCCACGCTTTCGACCCTCAGCGTCAATCAATGGCCAGATAGCCGACTTCTCTTCTGGTGTTCCTGCCAATATCTACGAATTCCACCTCTACACTGGCAATTCCGCCATCCTCTCCATGATTCTAGTCACCCAGTTTCAAATGCAGTTCCAGGGTTGAGCCCTGGGCTTTCACATCTGACTTGAATGACCGCCTACGATCCCTTTACGCCCAGTAAATCCGAACAACGCTCGCCCCCTCCGTATCACCGCGGCTGCTGGCACGGAGTTAGCCGGGACTTCTTCTTCAGGTACCGTCATTAATTCTTCCCTGACGAAAGAGCTTTACAACCCTAAGGCCGTCATCACTCACGCGGTATGGCTGGGTCAGACTTGCGTCCATTGCCCAATATTCCCCACTGCTGCCTCCCGTAGGAGTCTGGACCGTGTCTCAGTTCCAGTGTGGCTGGTCATCCTCTCAGACCAGCTACTGATCGTAGCCTTGGTAAGCTTTTACCTTACCAACTAGCTAATCAGACATGGGCTTATCTTACACCGCCGGAGCTTTCCCAATATGGTGTATGCGGTATTAGCTTCTGTTTCCAGAAGTTATCCCCCAGTGTAAGGTAAATTCCCATGCATTACTCACCCGTCCGCCACTGTCTACTATCCGAAGATAGTTTCTCGTTCGACTTGCATGTGTTAGGCCTACCGCCAGCGTTCGTTCTGAGCCAGGATCAAACTCTTTGATTGAAATCAAAGCATTATCAACCTGCCCAATTTACATTTTACTGTGCATCCTGTTTGTACTTAACTCAAAAAAATGCGAGTATATTATACTCTATTCTTTTGATCGACTTGCTGGATGATTGAACAGGTCGCATTATTAATTGACACTATTCAAGTCCCGCAAATCTTTCTTCCACATATTTAATTTTCAAAGAGCATTCCCAACCTCTGGTCGGGATTTGTATATTAGCTTTCTTTAACCGAAAGTCAACATCCAAATTCACAAAAAATCACTTTTATTTTCTGTCTTTGCTGCAACAGTCCTTCGCATAAATTCTTTCTTGCTTGGGCGCTGTCTTGTGCAACGAGGCGGAATCTATTCGAGATTGGAGCTGGTGTCAACACCTAACATTCACTTTTTTGAAACTTTTTTGAAATGTATTACTTTTCAATAGGATATAGAGACGATAAATATCGCCCAAATATAGTAATATTACATAATATTTTTGATGTGTCCCTATAACCACGCAGCAATACAAACTTACAGTCTGATAAATACATCTTGTTGACATCCCCTCTAGGGTCGTTAATCCTGAAGGGATGATGAAAAATTATTTGATAGTACCCTTTATAGGTTTATTCACTATAGCGATAATTGGTGGTGTAAGCACTGCTAGTTACGGTCGCGCCCATACAATAGATAATAAAGCTGAGGAGACTAAAGTAGAGACTTTGGCAGACTCGCAGCTAAGTATTGCTGAAATCCCGCCCCTACCGCCTATATATATAGAGCAGGTTGCTACACTTAAAAAAGGGCAGACTCTTAGTACTATTTTACAAAGAGCTGATTTAAACAATCAGGATATTCACAGTGCAACAAGGTCATTACGAAAAGCTTACAATATAAGAAGAATGCGCCCTGGTGCAGAGTTTGTATATAGTTACACCGAGTCTAAAGAGGGTTTAACGCCTGTTTTACAGGGGCTTTCTCTATATACAAATACCGATAAGCATATAACTGTTAATAGAACTACTAATGATAATTTCAAAAGCAAAGTGGCTAAACGCCCTATTTTACGTGTTCATAAAATTGCACAAGGGCAAATTAAGCACTCTTTATATGTAGCTGCGCAAAATGCAGGCTTGCCTGACCAACTAATAGTTCCATTTATTGAGCTTTTCTCTTGGGACTTAGACTTTACTCGGGATATTCGCTCTGGCGATGACTTCCGCATTCTGTTTGAAGAGATTCATGATGATAAGGGGGACTTTATCCGCTACGGTAAAGTTTTGGCTGGTGAGATAGACTTAACCCGCAAAAAGAAAACCGTTTCCGCTTTCCGCGCGCCAAATGGCTCTTACTATGATGCAAAAGGTTTAGCTAAGAAGAAAGCATTATTAAGAACACCTCTTAAGTTTTCTCGCATTTCATCGCATTTTAACCCTAGGCGCAAACACCCAGTATTGAAATATACCCGTGCGCATAAAGGGACTGACTTTGCAGCATCTACAGGCACACCTATTAAAGCCTCTGGTGATGGCCGTATTGTTGAAGCTGGTTGGAAAGGTGGGTATGGTCGTTATATCCGTATTCGCCACAACAGTACATTTGATACAGCATATGCTCACATGTCTCGCTATGGTCGTGGGATGAAAAAGGGACGCTTTGTTAAACAGGGTACGGTTATTGGTTATGTAGGTATGTCTGGAACAGCTACAGGGCCACACTTGCATTATGAAGTTATGCGCCATGGTAAAAAGGTAAATGCTATGCGAGTAAGGTTGCCATCTGGGAAGTCGTTACCTAAGAAAATGGCTCGTGAATTTAAAAAGAGCGTTGCAAGCGCCAAGGCACAATGGCTAGAAGCAACCCAAATTGCACAAGCTGGCACAGATAAATAAGTACTACTTAGATAAGGTACTAAGGGTGTCTTTCAGCCATAGTTCTAGCCGTGGGTCTGATAGCAGTGTTACATGCCCTGTATTGTCTATAGTATCATAGCGCAGTAAGTTTGGAACATTATCAGCTAGATTACGCGAGCGGACTTGCCGTATTACTGTGTCGTTACCTGCTGTTACAATCGCAATTGGTGTTTTCAGGCCTTCCACCATCTTAATAGGGCTCATGTTGTTCTTGTATAGCAGCCGTACAGGCAGCCATGGGTATGCATCAGCCCCTACGCTTGCCAAGTCGTCGTAAGGCATTATTAGCATCGTGCCTTTAACCCCCTCTTTTATAGCCATATGTGTAGCAGGTGCTGTACCAAGGCTTACGCCTATAGAGTAAATATCACTATTAGGAAATTCGCTACGTAGCCAGCTATGGATAACCTTAGTATCATTAAGAATGTTTTGCGCTGAAGGTTTGCCATTGCTTCCCCCATAACTACGATAGTTAAAGGCTACAAGGTTAACGTTAGCCAATGTATTGGATAGGTCGTCCAGAAATTGGGTTATATTATGCCCATTACCGCCAAAAGCTATAACTACAGGGGCATTAACAGGCCTATTTCTTACTTTCACCCCCTGTAAGGTCACACCTTTTTCTATTTCAAGGTATACTTTCTCTAAAGTAGGAGGAAAAACTCTGGGTTCGGATATTGCAGCTACTTGTGGGAAAAATAGTAGTTTATCCTGAAATAAAAATATCGCCATAACAACAAGAGCGTAGGTAGCTGCACTTGTAACAAGAATTTGCATAATCATTTTCAATAACACCTGCATGTATATTGTTCCTAATAATATAGTAAATTCTATCTTTATTTACTATAAAAGAGCCCTAACCATACACGACTAGGGCTCTTTGTTCTAGCTTAGTTACACAGCCTTATCTGCTATATACTCCACTTTGTCGTCTACTTTTTTATGGTGTTCTAACATCAGAACATCATCTTTTACAGTAACTGTAATTAATGTATGTGCTGGTAACTCATCTTGCAGGATTAAGCGTGCAAGCTTGTTTTGTAGTTCAGTCTGGATTACCCGTTTTAGCGGGCGGGCACCGTAAACAGGGTCGTAGCCTTTATTGGCTAGCCACTGTTTTGCCGAGTCATCTAAGGTTAATGTTAGTTCTCGTTCCGCAAGCATTTTATCTAGATGCACTAACTGTACGTCTACAATGCTTGCCATAATGTTGCGGTCTAGGCGGCGGAACAGGATGATATCATCAAGCCTATTTAAAAACTCGGGCTTAAATGCAATTTGTACTTCATTCATCACTTGTTCACGTGCATTTTCAGCGTCTTCTCCTTCTTTAAGGGCAGCTAGATGTTGCGCACCAAGGTTAGAGGTAAGGATAATTACCGTATTGGTAAAGTCTACCGTGCGCCCTTGGCCATCGGTTAGGCGGCCATCATCTAGCACTTGGAGTAGCACATTAAATACATCTGGGTGCGCTTTCTCGACCTCATCAAACAAAATTACGCTATATGGCTTACGGCGCACAGTTTCAGTAAGCGCTCCGCCTTGGTCGTAGCCAACATAACCTGGAGGCGCACCAATTAGGCGTGATACGGCGTGTTTTTCCATATATTCCGACATATCAATCCGTACCATTGCTTGGTCGTCGTCAAACATAAACTCGGCCAAAGCTTTGGTTAGCTCGGTTTTACCCACCCCTGTTGGCCCTAAAAATAGGAACGATCCTGTAGGGCGGTTAGGGTCTTGCAACCCTGCTCTAGCACGGCGCACAGCCTCTGCCACTGCTTGAATGGGCTGTTCTTGCCCGATAACTCGCTTGGCTAGTAGTTTTTCCATATTAAGTAGCTTTTCTTTTTCGCCTTCGAGCATTTTATCTACAGGGACACCTGTCCACGTGCTTACAATCCGAGCGATATCCCCTTGGGTTACTTCTTCCCGCAGGATAGATGGTGTGTTTTTGTCTACGTTCTCTTGTTCGGCTTGTTCTACTTGCTGGAGTTGTTTCTCTAACATTGGGATAACACTATATTGTAGCTCTGCCACCCGGTTTAAGTCGCCCTCACGGGTTTTAACCTCTACCTCACGGCGAGCTTGCTCGATATCTTCCTTAATCCGTTGCGAGCCTTGAACTTGGCGTTTTGCCTCTTCCCAAGCTTTAGTTAGCTCGTCAGACTTATGCTGTATCTCTTTTAGCTCTTTTTCTAGCTCAGATAAGCGCTTTTGCGATGCATCATCTTTTTCTTTTTGTAGCGCTTTTTTCTCGATTTTCATTTGCACAAGTTTTCGGTCGATTGCGTCTAGCTCTTTTGGTTTAGAGTCTATCTCCATCCGGATAGATGCAGCAGCTTCGTCAACCAAGTCAATCGCTTTATCGGGTAGAAAACGCCCACGGATATAGCGATGCGATAAGTTTGCAGCCGCAACTAATGCTGCATCATGGATACGCACCCCGTGGTGCACCTCGTAGCGTTCTTTAATACCACGCAAAATAGATACGGTTTCGGTAACGCTTGGTTCGTCCACCACCACAGGCTGGAAACGGCGTGCAAGTGCGGGGTCTTTCTCGATATGCTTGCGGTATTCATCTAGTGTAGTGGCACCCACACAATGTAGTTCGCCACGGGCCAACGCTGGTTTTAGTAGGTTAGAAGCGTCCATTGACCCCTCACCTGTAGCACCCGCGCCCATAATAATGTGTAGCTCGTCGATAAATAAGATAATCTCACCGTTGGCTTTTTCGGTCTCTTTTAGGACTGCTTTTAGGCGTTCTTCAAACTCGCCACGGAATTTGGCACCTGCAATTAATGCCCCCATATCAAGGCTTAATAAGCGTTTATTTTTGAGTGACTCGGGCACATCGCTATTAACAATCCGCTGTGCTAACCCTTCTACAATTGCAGTTTTACCAACCCCAGCCTCACCAATTAGCACTGGGTTGTTTTTAGTACGGCGTGACAACACCTGCACTGTGCGGCGGATTTCTTCCTCACGGCCGATTACAGGGTCGGTTTTACCGCTTTGGGCTTCAGCAGTTACATCGCGCGTATAGCGAGCTAGCGCGCCTTGGGTATCCTCGGCTGATTTGCTCTCGGCTTTTTGCCCGCCACGTTCGGCCATTATAATTTCTTTAAAGGCTTTAGCTTTAAGCCCCAGTTCTTTAAGAATTTCAGCAGCCTTACCGCCATGTTCGGCTAGAACATATAATAAAGTGTCGGCAGCAACAAAGCTATCGTCCCAGTTTTTGCTTTCTTTCTCGGCTTTTGCCAGAGTAGTAGAAAAGTCTTTACCTGCATAAATCTGCCCACCACCTGTTACTTGTGGCAACTTATTTAGTTCGCCTTCCACACGGGCAGCAATATCATTAACCGTAACACCAGCTTTACCAAATAACCGAGCTGCATAGCCCTCAGGGTCGTCAAGAAATGCCGACAATAAGTGTAGAGAGGTTATCTCTTGGTTATCATTCTGCAAGGCAATAGTCTGAGTATTGCCAATAATAGTCATAGCTTTTTCGGTATAGCGGTCTACGTTCATGATTATTCCACCCTTTTGTTAACTCTATATTATTAGTATAGTAAATTTTTTTAGCACTCTCAACCCCCGAGTGCTAAAATTTGTTTTTATTTACTGATTACCCACTTCTTGCTATTCTCCACAAATTAACCATTACATTTATACGGAGACACACCAATGACAACTAACTTGCTTAAAGGTAAAAAAGGCCTAATCATGGGCGTGGCGAATAACCGCTCTATTGCTTGGGGCATTGCAGAAGCAGCCCATAATGCAGGTGCCGAGCTTGCCTTTACCTATGCGGGCGATGCGTTGAAAAAGCGGGTTGAGCCGCTAGCCGAAAGCATCAACAGCGAGATGGTTGTAGAATGTAATGTTAATTCCGACCAAGATATCCAGCATACTTTCGACACCATTAAACAGCGTTGGGGTAAAATAGACTTTATCGTCCACGCTATTGCCTTTGCCGACAAAGACGAGCTGCGAGGCCGCTTTGTAGACACTAGCCGTGAAAACTTTAAGAATAGTCTCGATATTTCGGCATATTCGCTTATAGCAGTAAGCCGTGCGGCACTGCCATTAATGGCCGATGGCGGTAGTATTCTTACCCTTAGTTATTATGGTGCTGAGAAAGTTATCCCTAACTATAATGTTATGGGTGTCGCAAAAGCGGCATTAGAGGCTAATGTTCGCTATTTAGCAGCAGACCTAGGGCAAGACAATATCCGAGTTAATGCAATTTCTGCAGGGCCAATTAAAACATTGGCAGCGTCAGGGATTGGCGGATTTAAAAAAATGCTCGATTTTTACGAAACTAACGCCCCACTTGGCCGCAACGTTACCCAAGAAGAAGTCGGCAAAACCAGCCTATGGCTATTGTCCGAGCTTGGAAGCGGCGTAACTGGCGAAGTTGTTTATGTAGACGGCGGCTACAATGTAATGGGCGCTACTAAAGATTTAGCTAGTTAGAATGAAGCTATGCAACTAACAGATATATCCCGTATTGAACTATTCGCCTTTTTGGCAATTATTGTATCGGTAATACGGTATGGAACATATTTATGGTCAATCTATAAAAAAGAAACTAGGCCCCATGTTTTTAGTTGGTTTAATTGGGGGCTTGTTGTTGCTATTGGTGCTTATGCCCAAATAGAATTAGATGGAGGCCCTTCAGCTTGGGTTTTAGTTGTTGTGTCTGGCACATGTTTCTTTATAGCATTACTTGCTCTATTCGTTGGTGAGAAGAATATAACTAAAAGCGATTGGTTTGCTTTTATCGGAGCATTACTTGCAATCCCAGTATGGATGATGACAAAAGATCCTCTTTGGGCAATGTTTGTTATTGTTATCGTTGATATACTTAGCTTTTACCCAACTATCCGCAAATCTTGGTATGACCCATGGGGAGAACCACCAAAATCAGCTTTTTGGGCAGGACTACGTTACTTTTTAGCCCTATTTGCTATTCCAGACCCGTCATTTCAAACATTATTTTACCCATTCTTTCTTATGGCCTCCGACTGGGGGTTTGCGCTATTCATTATCTGGAGAAGAAAAACCCTACAGTTGCAGAAAACTAGTTCTCTGTCTGAAAGTAGGCAAATTTAACACCCTGAAATATATCTAAACCGAACTAGAGTTTACTATATCAATAACTCCACCAACATAAAAAACCCTACCTAGGGAAAATGAATGATCATTCCTTAGGTAGGGTTTTCGTTAATTCGTCTAAAAGTTTTTTCATGTCGGGGGCGCATGTGCCGCATTTGGCTGTTACACCGTAATGAGCAAAAACTTCTTTTACTGTTCGTGCGCCTGCTTGGTGTGCTTCTTTAATTTTGCCCTCGGGGAGGGCATGGCAAATACAAATGTACATGATGACCTCTAGGAAAAAGGAAAAATTAAATGAGATGAAACTACTATAATAATAAGATAAGCTATTTTATACCGAATACAATACAAGGGCAAAAAAATATGGCAAAAAAAATAGCTATTATACTTTCTGGATGTGGTGTTTTTGATGGTAGCGAAATACATGAAGCAACTTTAGCTATGCTGCATATTAAAAAAAATGGGGCTGATTATATATGTGTTGCACCTAATACAGAGCAATTACACGTTATTAACCACACCAACAGCGAAGTAACCAACCAAACCCGTAATGTACTTACCGAGTCTGCACGCATTGCTAGGGGTGCGGTTACAGACATTGCCCAAGCAAACCCAGCCGACTTTGATGGCATCATTTTCCCTGGGGGGTTTGGGGCGGCAAAAAACCTGTCTAACTTTGCGATAGAAGAAAACATAGAAAAGCTAGAAGTTGAGCATTCTACCGAGAAATTTATCCAGCAAGCGTTTAATGCTAAAGTCCCGATAGGGTTTATTTGTGTATCACCAGCGGCAGTAGCAGCCGTTGCTTTGCGCAACAAGGGGTTACAATTAACCATTGGCTCAGACAACCTAACTGCTAAAAAAATAGAAGAACTTGGCCATACCCACATAACTACAACAGCATCAGAAATTGTGGTTGATAAGGAGCATAATATTATTTCAACCGCGGCTTACATGTGCGGGCAAAACATTGCCGAGATTGAGCAAGGTATTGCTAAACTAGTTAAAGAGCTAATTAATTATTAAAATAAGGACTTAAAACCAATGCCAAACCAAAAAACTGCAAAACTGCTATATGGCTGTGGCGCAAACAGCTACTACGCTATTAAAATGGATGTGCCAGACCCATACCTTTGGTACCAAGATAGCCGTGGGAAAACCCATGTTATTATGTCGGCACTGGAAGTTGACCGCACCCGCCAAAACGCCAAAGTAGACAGTATTCATAGCATGGCTGATGTGGTTGAAGCTTTGTTAAACGCTGAAAAGCCTACAGATGCAACCCAACAAGCATTATGGCTAATCGAGCAAGACAACCCCGACATGGTCGAAGTACCTAAAGACTTCCCTTTTGCCTTAGCTAAGGGCTTGATTGATAATGGCATTAATGTAGCCCCTGTTGATAATTATTTTTTCCCCGAACGAGGCATAAAAAGTAAAGATGAAGTTGCATTTATCCGCCAAGCGCAAGCTTTAAACGAGCAAGCTTTTGAGCGTGCTTTTACTATTTTAGCTGAAGCTAGCATCGGTAACGATGAGCTTATATATTGGCAAAACGAAATTCTAACCGCAGAAATACTCCGTGGGCAGATGAATGCTGTAATTGCAGCTGGCGGTGGCATGCCGTCGGACTTGATTATGGCATGTGGCAAACAAGGCGCAGACCCTCATGAACGTGGCTACGGCAACCTTAAAGCTAACGAGCTAATTATTATCGATAGCTGGCCTCGGGGCCCATCAGGCAATTTTTACTACGGAGATCTAACTCGTACTGTTCTAAAAGGTAAAGCAAGCGACGAGCAACAAGCTTTGTATGATGCGGTTAAAGATGGTCAACAGCTTGGTTTATCACTAATTTCGGCAGGCGTGATGGCTAAAGAAGTCCACGAAGCTATCGACACCCTTTTTGCAAAACGAGGCTTTAAAACAGGGTTAGACGACCAAGGCCGTAATGTTGGCTTTTTCCACGGCACTGGGCATAGTGTGGGGCTAGAAGTACACGACGCAGGCCCTGGAATTTCCAAAGGCCGCCCTACCGACCGCAGCCAGCCATCGGTTTTAAAAGCAGGGCTAGTTGTAACTGTCGAACCCGGTTTATATTACCCCAACATTGGTGGCGCGAGGATCGAAGACATTGTCCATGTAACTAAAGACGGTATCGAAAACCTAACTAACCTTAAAAAAGAGCTAGTTATTGCCTAGCTCTGGTATCTCATGACCACCGTCTGTAGTTGCAAAAACGGGGTATACAGCGGCAACAGCTGCCATTGGCAAATCTGCATATAAATGGGGGTAGGTATCGCCGTCAGGCGAGTTTTGCTCCCATTTCATTTTATCGGCAATTGGTGCTGGTAAAGTTGAGGTGTCAACCTCGAGTGCGAAAAGGCCATTCTGCCCTTTATAGTGTTTGTCTAAGGTTTTAAATAATTGTGTGCGTGTGGAAAAGTGAATAAAGCCGTCTTTTGTGTCAACCTCAGACCACGGCAAATTATCGCTTTGTAGCGCTTGGTGCCATTGCTCTAGTGGGCAAATTTTATAAACTAGTTGTTCCTGCATTAATAACTCCTCCCTTTACTATACCTTTAATATATCTTATAAAGGTTTATGTAGCACTTATCTTCTATTTTCCTATTCTTTTTTTCTTCTCTACTACAGGAGTATATCTAAATGAAAAATATACCTGGAAGATTATTATACGGATGTGACACTAACAGTCACTATGCTATTGGTATGCATGTGACTGACCCATACCTTTGGTACCAAGACAGTCATGGGAAAACTCATGTGATTATGTCGGCATTAGAGGTCGACCGTACCCGCAAAAATGCCAATGTAAATCACGTCCACTCTATGGATAAGGTAGATGAATATTTACTAGAGCATAACTACCCTACTGATACTATCCACCAAGCACTATGGTTAATAAAAAGAGATGATGCTAGTGTTATTGAAGTACCAGAAGACTTTCCATTTTTTATTGCTAAAGCATTCCAAGAACGAAATATAACCCTGAAAATTGCAGATAAATATTTCTTCCCCCAGCGCACTATAAAAACTGCTGAAGAAGTAGAATTAATCCGCCAAGCGCAAGCTTTAAACGAGCAAGCTTTTGAGCGTGCTTTTAATATTTTGGCTGAAGCTCGCATTAAATGCGATGGCTCAATTAAATGGAAAAATAAAACTCTAACTGCGGAAATACTCCGCGGGCAGATGAACATGGTAATCGCAGAAGCTGGCGGCATGCCGTCTGATATTATTATCGCTTGTGGCGCACAAGGTGCTGACCCTCATGAAATTGGGCATGGCCCGTTAAAAGCTAACGAGTTAATTATCATCGACAGCTTCCCTCGGGGCCCTAATGGTAACTTTTATTACGGCGATTTAACCCGTACTGTCTTAAAAGGTAAGCCAAGTAAAAAACAGCTAGCATTATATAATGCAGTTAAAGCTGGGCAACAGCTTGGTTTAAACATGTTAAAAGCAGGGATTAATGGTGCGGATGTACATAAAGCTATTGATATCTGTTTCCTTGAACATGGTTTTGAAACAGGGGTAGATGACCAAGGTCGCCAATATGGTTTTTTCCATGGGGTTGGCCATAGCGTTGGGCTTGAGGTTCATGATGATGGACCTAGTGTCTCAAAAACAAGGCCAGCAGTAATGAAAGCGGGTTATGCAGTAACTGTCGAGCCTGGGCTATATTACCCAGAGCTTGGTGGGGTGCGGATCGAAGATATTGTTCACGTAATGAAGAACGGTATCGAAAACCTAACCACACTACCTAAAGAGCTGGTTATTCCTTAAACTGAAACTGTTAACGTAAATAAAGGGGGTAATGCTAAAACATTACCCCCTTTATTTATATTCAACATTGACCGCACCAATAATTCAACATAAAGTAGCAAATATATTTTTATATTCTTTTCCTTTTCTATTTTCCTATTGTATCTAGGAGTATCCCAATGAAATATAGTAGAAATAAAACAAATATACTTACAAGTATTAAGCTTACACCTAAACAAAAAAGCGCTGTTACATATGATGGGGCTACCTTACTAGTTTTAGCTGGTGCAGGTTCTGGTAAAACCCGAGTACTAACCACTCGCTATAGTTGGCTAGTGCGCGAGCAAAACCTAAACCCATACAATATTTTAGCCCTAACTTTTACCAATGATGCAGCCGATGAAATGCGTGGCCGCATTGCAGAACAACTTGGTATCCACAATACTCGTAATTTATGGGTTGGGACTTTTCATGCTATTTGCGCCCGAATCCTGCGCGAGAATGCTAGATTCACCACCTTTGGTGCCGAATTTAATATTATCGACAGTGATGAGCAACTACGCATACTAAAAAAAGTTATGCTAAAGCTAAACCCTAACACTAGAAAAGCCATGATAGAAGAAGCTCTTAATGCTATTTCTACGTGGAAGGACTCTGGTATATCTGCAGAAAAAGCAGCAACCTTTGCTCCAACTGGTGTTGAGGCGTTCTTACCAAAAGTATATGAAGCCTATCAAAAAGAGTTGGCACTTACCAACTCTCTAGATTTTGGCGATTTAATACTAGAAGTTATAAAACTGTTTGATGCCAACCCTGAAGTACAGATGAGCTATCATAAACAGTTTGAGGCTATTCTGGTCGATGAATACCAAGATACCAATATAACTCAAGTACAGCTTATAAAAGCCATGCGTAGTAAGAAATGCTTTCTTACTGCTGTTGGTGACGATGACCAAGCTATTTATGCTTGGCGCGGTGCTGAGATAAAATTTATCCTAGAGTTTGAGAGTGACTTCCCTAACTCTGAGATTATTAATTTATCTATTAACCATCGTTCAACACGTACTATTACTAGGGTTGCATCTCAATTTGCTAGGCATATTGAAGATCGTCGCCCCAAAAGGCTAGCAACAACTTGCAGAATGCCAGTTGGGAATGCTGTGCGCCATGTCTTATTTGCAAATGACGGTGCTGAGGCAACATTTGTTGTTAACTCTATTGTAAAGGCAATAAAAACTGGCAAAACATTAGGCACTATCGCGGTTCTAGCACGGTCTGAGTGGTTATTAAAGCCAATCGAGGAAAAGCTAGTAAAACTGGATATCCCAGTACGGATTACCAGCCATAATCGCTTTATACAACGCCCAGAAGTGCTCGATATGTTGGCATGGCTAAAATTAGCCAATAACCCTAAAGATGACGCAGCCGTTATAAGGGTACTAAAGCAACCTCATTGGAAGCTAGCAAGTAACCTAATTACTGACATAACTGCAAAAAAGTTAAACGCCAAAACTGTAATTAGCCGCTTGGTTAGTGGCCCTTCATTGCCACCAAAAACAAAGGAGGTACTAGCAGTAATTTTAAGCTTAATGAACACTCTACGCAGTAACCACAAAAAGCTTAGCCCTGCTAAACTTGTTAAACTAGCGCTGGATAAAAGTGGTTACCAAGAGTATTTATTAAAAAATAATAAACAAACTGAGGTAGACAACATTGATAGGCTAGTTAATGTTTTTCTTGCTTCTTATGAAAAACTTACCGACTTCATCCATAACTTACCTTTTGTGGATTTTACCCCTCATGAGGAAAAGGATGATGCCGTACAGCTAATGACAGCCCACGCTGCTAAAGGATTAGAGTTTTCAGTAGTATTTCTAATTGGCTGGGAGAAAGACATTTTCCCTCACTCTAAGGCAAGTACTATTGAAGAACAAAGGTTAGCCTATGTAATGCTGACCCGTGGCCGTGATGAAGTTATCATTACATCAGCCAAAAGGCGAGGCAGAAAATACCTAATGGAGTCGCCATTTCTGGAAACACTCAGAAAAACAAATGCCGCTAAAAACGGCCTTTTTGTAAGCGAAAAAGCTTAATGCTACAAACGATAATACCCCTGCCATGCAGGGGTATTATCGTTTTTAAGTTAGTTAGTTATTTACCACGCCGTGTTTCGTAAAGGGCAATGCCAGTAGCAACCGACACATTAAGCGACTCTACCGTGCCGCGCATTGGTAGTTTTGCAATAAAATCGCACTGTTTACGCACCAAATCACGCAAGCCTTGGCCTTCGCTACCCATTACAATTACAATTTTGCCGCCCATATCAACTTCAGATAAATTTTGTTCGCTATGGCCGTCTAGGCCTACAATCCAGAAATTTTCTTGTTTTAGGTTTTTCAAAGTTTGGGCTAGGTTTGCAACTGCTACCAGTGGGGTGTCTTCAAGTGCACCTGCCGCAGCCTTAGCAATAATTGGCGAGTCTTTGGGGCTGTGTGCACTTGGTACAATTACCCCGCTACAACCAAAAGCATTGGCCGAGCGCAAGCACGCACCCACATTGTGTGGGTCTGTTACTTGGTCGAGCATTAATAAAAGGTCGGTATCGTATAAATCTTTTATATTAGTAGCAGCTAAGTTTGCCACATGGATAGCCACCCCTTGGTGGGGCTGGTCGCTCATCTTGTCGATCCTGTTGCGGTCAACAATTTGCAAACGTATGTTTTTTGTACGAGCAAGGTCTATATACTCAGCTTCGCTTTGCTTTGTAACAAGTAATTCCTTAACTTTACGCCGTGACGACTTTAGAGCTGCTTTAACCGCATGATGCCCAAATAACCATATGTCTGCCATGTGTTTTTACTGCCTTATTTATTAATGTATTCCTTATAAAAGCTGGCACACTATAAGTAAAGAATAATGATGCTATTTTTATTAAGATAAACCATTGACAGAACTATCAGTAAACGTTATTTTCCGCATACCCAATCCTTTGTGGAGGAGTGCCCGAGTGGTTAAAGGGGACGGGCTGTAAACCCGTTAGCTTAGCTTACGTTGGTTCAAATCCAACCTCCTCCACCATTAAAACCCGTAGTAATCCACCACTTATGAGGTGGATTTTTTATTTGGTATGGGTTGGTCACCTGTTGGTTATGTTTCCCTTCTCGCGTAGCACCTGATTGCGGAAGTCTTTAGAGAAAGAAACAGACTCATTATTTAACGAGTTTCGAGCATTTCTGACTCTATCTTGCCCTTTACTAATATCATTTTGCTTACGTTTTAGAACGCCAGCCATATGATTCTTAACCCGCTTTTGTTGTGCAATTGTATTATTTGCTTCTTTTAGCAAAGCATTTGTAACAGCAAATTCTTTATTGCCATAGTTTACTAATTTATCGTAGGCAGCCTTTCTAGTTTTATCAGAACTATTTTTATGATATTCACGTAAATAGGCTGATTCTCTCTTAATTCTATTTTTAATTTCCTGCTCTTTTTTATGAATATTAGCGATCTCTTTTCTCTTTGAATTAATAATATCATCTGCATTAGCAACTCTATTATCATGCTCTTTTATCGCCACTGTTCTGTTATTATTAAGCCTTCTGCTTTGAGAAAAATTTGTGCTAACTCGTTTGTTTATATTCTCCATTCTTTTGTTGAGACCTACCATTTCTTTTGATTTTCTCTCTATTTTAACATTAGGGCTATAACTCTTACTATTCTGTGCTGACCTGCTAACAGATAATGCTGCTGGTGGAGGGGGAGGAGTTGTCTTTATTAGATTTGCAGCTCTTTTTATGGTAGTTGTTCCTTGTTTTGGTGTAATGGCAGTTGTAATTGATCTTCCTGGATTTGCAATATGTTCTCCAACTCCTAATCCACCGCCAATGCGTTGGCTTGCTCCATTTTCTGATGTTTCTGCATAATAAATACGCTCTCCTGCTTCACCAAGAATATATCCTGTACGATGATATCTTCTTTTTTCTTCTAGCCCCATGCGTTTAGACAGCCTTTTACGTTTCTTTTCTAATTCTTCAGCAGAAAATTCACCTGTTTCCTCTAGTCTTGCCATGTGCCTGCCAAGCCTACTTATTTTATTTCCTCGATCCAGCTTTTCCCTCATGCTCTCGCGCATCTCACGTAGCTCAGATTCAAGAATTTCTATGTTTGCTGCTATCTCATTCATTTCTTGCTGTAGGTTAGACTGTTCTCTTTCAATCTCTTGTTGCCTTGCCTCATATTCTCTAATTTGGTTGTTCATGCCTTCAATATCTTCTCGCAAAGACTCAGCTTGGCTTTGTTCAGGGAAATGGTTTGTAGTCTGTGCAAAAGACACAGTAGTAACCCCTGCAATAACAGAACTAATAATAAAAGCTGCCAATACAACTTTAGTGATTTCCCTTGAAAACATGCCATCATCCCCCCAGCAGTTACTCATAAAATATCGTCACCCTTAACTAAATATGGGGATGATTGTTAGAAATAGCAACCTACTATGGGTTAATTTGCTACTATTCTACCCTATAAACCATGTTGTATTTTACCTTCTCGTATAACAACTGACTGCGGAAGTCTTAAAAGAAAAAATCTAATACATTTTCCGTTTAAATATTGAGAACAATCGAACTTAATGGTGTAGTATATATGGCTATGTAAGTACAAAATTAAATGGTTACATATAACCAAGCAACCAAAAGCAAAAATATTTAATGAGGCCCCCCATGATCGATAAAAAAGATAATGGCATGTTCTATGCACCATGGGAAAAAAGCTTTGACCGTATAATAACCCCTTTTGAAGAGTTCATACACCGCCAAACTACCAGCAGTATGTTGCTGATACTAACAACTATTATAGCTTTAGTGTTGGCAAACTCTGGGTTATCTGATTTTTATAACCACCTTAAGCATACACCTGTTTCGGTAGCTATTGGTAATTGGGGGATTGAAAAAACCCTCCACCATTGGGTTAATGATGGCTTGATGGCTATATTTTTCTTTGTAGTAGGTCTAGAGCTTAAACGAGAAATACTAGTTGGTGAGTTAGCAAATATACGTAAAGCTGCCCTACCGATTGCAGCTGCAATCGGCGGTATGATTTTACCTGCTTTAATTTATTTTGCTTTTAACCCTGAAGGAGACGCCACTGTAGGTTGGGGTATTCCTATGGCTACAGATATCGCCTTTGCTCTTGGTATACTTGCCCTGCTAGCTAATCGTGTTCCAAAAGCTTTGATTACTTTTTTAGTCGCACTAGCAATTGTCGACGATTTAGGTGCAGTTACAGTTATTGCAATTTTTTACACAGAAACTATTGCACTTAACGCACTAGCAATTGCCATAGCTTTACTTGGGGTTCTTTTAATGTTTAATCGCTGGGGAGTAAGAAGCATAGCGCCTTATCTTATTATTTCCATTTTTATGTGGTACGCGCTTATGCAGTCTGGAGTGCATGCAACTTTAGCCGGAGTAATGAGTGCTTTTGCTATACCTGCCATCCCTAAGTATGACCCTATGTTATTTAGATATAAAGTTAAAAACCTAATGGATCGTTTTAAGAAAAGCCACGGGCAGGATCAGAACATCATGAATAATGCTGAGCTAAGAGGTATTGTTCTCTCACTAGAAAGTGGAGCGCAAAATGTACAAACCCTGTCACAACGTTTGGAACATATATGGCATATGCCTGTGGCATACCTAATTATTCCCATTTTCATTTTATTAAATGCAGGAATTCCTTTAGAGTTTGCATCGCTAGGCGACACACTAACCCACCCTATAGCATTAGGTATATCGGCTGCCCTCGTTATAGGAAAATTTATTGGCATTACTGGTATTAGCTGGCTACTTTTAAAATTAGAAATAGCACAACTACCAGAAGGCGTACGCCTAACACAAATCGCTGGGGTATCGTTACTAGCTGGGATTGGCTTTACCATGTCTATATTTGTAGCAGAGCTAGCTTTCGAGAACCAAGAAGAGCTATTGCTTATCGCCAAAACAGGGATTATGCTTTCTTCTTTATTTGCAGGGGTTGTTGGCTCATTATGGTTATTTATTGTAAGTAAACAGAGCAACAACGAACAAAATACAATTTAACAACCAATTAGGAGATAAACCATGAAAGGTTATGTAGCAGATATCCAGAAGCTTACTGAAGATAACATGAATTTTCGCCACGTGCTTTATACAGGTAAAAACCTGCAACTTGTGCTGATGACTATTCAGCCAGGTGATGAGATTGGCGAAGAAATACACGAAGACCACGACCAATTCTTCCGCATTGAAAAGGGCGAAGGTGAAGTATGGATTGATGGCAATATGTCAAAAATTAAAGATGATGATGCTGTAGTAGTACCTGCAGGGGCTTTGCATAACGTAGTAAATACAGGTGACATTCCTTTACATCTATACACAATCTACGGCCCTCCTGAACATTGTGATGGAACAATCCACCCCACAAAATCCGATGTCCCTGAAGTGGAAGAACATTTCGATGGTAAGACAACAGAATAACTAATACCTTAATAAATTAAGTTAGCTAACCATTTAAGTGCAAACAAAAAATCCCACCTCGAAAGGTGGGATTTTTGCATAGCTAGTTTTAGCTATTCGTCATCATCTTCTAATACATACTCGTATAGGCTATTAATAAAGTCTGTGAATGTTTTTGCAACAAGGGTCATATTGGCCATTGTTGG
>JAJFIW010000017.1 GCA_021774615.1 Alphaproteobacteria bacterium
CTTTAACGGATACCGTCCACAGTTTTACTTCCGTACAACGGACGTAACTGGAGACGTAACATTACCAGAAGGCACAGAAATGGTAATGCCAGGCGATAACGTAGAAATGAACGTAGTTCTAATATCACCAATCGCGATGGATAAAGGCTTACGCTTTGCTATCCGCGAAGGTGGCCGTACCGTTGGTGCTGGTGTTGTTGCTGAAATTACTAAGTAACGATTTGTAGAAGATAACAAGAGCCTATGGAGAGGTTGTGTAAAAACCACCTCTCGCATGCTCTAAGGGAGACTGACTAATGGATGTAACACAAAATATCCGCATTCGCTTAAAAGCATACGATTACCGTGTGTTAGACAAGTCGACTAGCGAGATTGTTGAAACAGCAAAACGTACTGGAGCGAGAGTTCACGGTCCGATTCCGTTGCCAACAAGAATCGAGAAATTTACTGTATTGCGTAGCCCGCATGTGAATAAAAAATCTCGTGAGCAATTCGAAATTCGTACTCATAAACGGATGCTAGAAATTGTTGAACCTACACCACAAACTATTGATGCATTAATGAAGCTTGATTTGGCTTCTGGTGTTGATGTACAGATTAAGCTGTAGGTAGGAGATAAAACAATGCGCACAGGTATTATTGCAAAGAAACTTGGTATGACTCGTGTTTTCTCTGAAACAGGCCAGGATATCCCTGTAACTGTTCTACAGATTGAAAACTTACAAGTTGTTCAACAAATGACAGAAGAGAAAAATGGTTACACTGCAGTGCAGCTCGGTTTGAAGAATGCTAAACCAAGCCGTGTTAACAAACCGCAGTTGGGTCATTTTGCTAAGTCAAAAGTTGAGCCTAAAACTCATTTAAGAGAGTTTTGTGTTTCATCAGAGAACCTATTAGAGGTTGGCTCTGAAGTTAAAGCAGACATTTTTAAAATTGGTCAATATGTTGATATTCAAGGTAAAACCGTTGGTAAAGGTTTTGCTGGTGTTATGAAGCGCCATAACTTTGGTGGACTACGTGCATCACATGGTGTATCAGTATCACACCGTTCACATGGTTCAACAGGTCAATGTCAAGATCCGGGTCGTGTTTTTAAAGGTAAGAAAATGGCTGGCCAAATGGGGAATAAAATCCGCACGCAGCAAAATTTGAAAATTGTTCAAATTGATGCTGATCGAGGACTTATTCTAGTTAAGGGATCTATTCCTGGTTCAAAAGGTAGTGTTGTCCGTGTGATTGATGCTGTCAAGAAACCACAGGTTTAAAGGTAAAGGATAAGTAACATGAAATTGGACGTTATTAATCTAGATGGCAAAAAGTTAGAAAGCATTGAATTGCCTCTAACAGCCTTTGGTGAGACTGTTCGTAAGGATATTATGCAACGCGTAGTAGTTTGGCAGTTAGCTAAACGCCGCGCAGGGACTGCTTCAACTTTGACTCGTGCTGAGATTGCCCGTACAGGTGCACGTCATGGTCGTCAAAAAGGTGGTGGTACAGCTCGTCATGGTTCACGCCGTGCAAATATCTTTATCGGTGGTGGTCGTGCTTTCGGGCCTAAACCACGCTCTTTTGCAACAGATTTGCCAAAGAAAATTCGTGCACTAGGTTTGAGATCAGCTTTATCAAGCAAAGCTGCAGAAAACAAATTGATTGTTTTAGACGAAGCTAAATCAGCTACATCTAAAACTAAAGATATGGCAGCTAAACTTAAGAACTTAGCACTTGAAAATGCTTTGTTTATTGTTGATAGCAACGATAAAAACTTTGAATTGGCAACTCGTAATTTGCCACACATCAAAGTGCTACCAACAGAAGGCGCTAATGTTTATGACATTTTGCGTGCTGACAAATTAGTAGTAACAAAAACAGCCGTGCCAATGCTTGATGCACGTGTAAATCGGAGCTAGAAAAATGGCGAAGCAAAAGGTAAACATTACCGAATGGATGACACAGGTCATTATTGCTCCTGTTGTAACCGAAAAAGCGAGTTTGTCTGGTGAGACAGGCGGGATTGTTTTTAAGATTGCTCCTGATGCGACTAAAATCGACGTTAAAAAAGCGGTTGAAGGTCTTTATGGAGTAACAGTTGAAAAGGTTAATACCGTTAACATTAAAGGTAAAACAAAGCGTTTTCGCGGCATTATGGGTAAAAGAAATGATATCCGTAAAGCATATGTAACCCTTAAGTCCGGCGATAGTATTGACCTAGGCACAGGTATTTAAGTAAGGAAAGCAAGATAATGGCACTGGTAACATATAAACCAACATCTCCTGGTCGTCGTCACCTTGTTACGGTAGACCGTAGTGAGTTGTCAAAAGAGAAACCGGTTAAAAGCCTTCTTATTCCTAAGAAGAAGAACGCTGGTCGTAACAATAAAGGTCGGATAACTGTTCGTCACATTGGTGGTGGGCACAAGCGTAAAATCCGCGTTATTGACTTTAAACGTAACAAATTTGGAATTGCTGCAACTGTTGAGCGTTTAGAATATGATCCAAACCGCACAGCTTTCTTAGCTCTTCTAAAATATGAAGACGGTGAATTAGCTTATATCTTAGCACCACAACGTGTTAAGGTTGGCGATAAACTAATGTCTGGTGAAGGTAGCGATATCACACCTGGCAATGCTTTACAGTTGAAAAATATTCCAGTTGGAACAATCATCCATAATGTTGAAATGAAACCTGGCAAGGGCGGGCAAATGGCTCGTAGTGCTGGTGCCTATGTTCAGCTAATTGGTAAAGATGCTGGCTATGCTATGCTGAAAATGCCTTCTGGTGAGCGTCGTAAAGTTTTGGAAAATTGCATGGCAACCATCGGTTCTGTGTCAAATCCAGATCACGGCAATACAGTATTAGGTAAAGCAGGTCGTAAGCGTTGGTTGGGGGTTCGTCCAACTGTTCGCGGTGTTGTTATGAACCCGGTTGATCACCCACATGGTGGTGGTGAAGGTAAAACTAGTGGTGGTCGCCACCCAGTTACACCTTGGGGCGTACCGACTAAAGGATATAAAACACGTAGTCGCAAAAAGCCTTCGAACAGTCTTATTGTTCGTTCGCGGCATAAGAAATAGGCAAGAGGAGTAGTTAAATGCCACGTTCATTAAAAAAAGGGCCTTTTGTAGACCATCATTTATCAGCTAAGGTTGATACGGCTCTTGAAAGTACCAAAAAATCTGTGATTAAGACATGGTCACGTCGCAGCACTATTATGCCTGAGTTTGTCGGTCTGACATTTGCAGTTCATAATGGCCGTAAATTTGTACCAGTTTTGGTTACTGACAACATGGTTGGTCACAAACTGGGTGAATTTTCACCGACTCGTACATATTCGGGTCATGGTGATGCCAAGGCAAAGAAAAAGTAGAGAGGGTTTGAAAAATGTCTAAACAAGCACAACCCCGTAGATTAGCTGAGAACGAAGCACAAGCTGTTTTACGCTCAGTGCGTACAAGCCGCCAGAAAGCTGCTCTTGTACTTGATCTAATTAAAGGTAAAAAAGTAGAAGATGCATTAGCAACACTGACTTTCTCTAACAAGAAAGCTGCGAGCCTTGCAAAAGGAATTTTGCAGTCTGCTATTGCTAACGCTGAAAACAATCACCACTTGAACATTGATCAATTGGTAGTGTCCAGAGCTTTTGCCGATAATAGTGTTGTAATGAAGCGCTGGCGTGCACGTGCACGTGGACGCGTTGCAAGAATTTTAAAACCAACTTGCCATATGACGATTGTTGTGGCAGAACAACAAGCAAGCGAGGGTCAGTAATAATGGGACAGAAAGTAAATCCAATAGGTTTACGCCTAGGTATTAACCGTACATGGCAGTCTTGCTGGTATGCTAGCAAGAATGACTATGCTGATATGCTTCAAGAAGACATTAACATCCGTAAGTTTGTTAAAAAGCGTCTTAAAGGAGCTAGTGTATCTAAGGTAGTTATCGAACGTCCTGCTAAGAAGTGCCGTGTGTTTATTCATACTGCTCGCCCTGGTGTGATTATTGGTAAAAAAGGTCAAGATATTGAAACACTTAAGAAAGAGCTTCAGAAGATTAGTGCTTCAGAAGTTTTCTTGAATATTGTTGAAATTCGTAAGCCTGATGCAGATGCACAGCTTATTGCTGAAAGCATTGCAAGCCAGATTGAACGTCGCGTGGCTTTCCGTCGTGCAATGAAGCGTGCAGTACAAAATGCTATGACACAAGGTGTTAAAGGTATTCGTATTAATGCATCTGGTCGTGTTGGTGGAGCTGATATTGCTCGTACTGAATGGTACCGCGAAGGTAGCCTTCCATTACACACATTACGTGCTGATATTGACTATGGTGTAGCTAGAGCTGAAGCCGCTTACGGTATAATCGGCATTAAAGTTTGGCTCAACCATGGAGAGAAAGTTGAGATCGATAGAACTGATGTTTCTACTGCTTCTGCATAAGAAATTATCGAATAGCACTTGAAAATTGAGGAATACTTGCTATGTTGCAACCTAAGAAAACAAAATTTCGTAAAGCCCATAAAGGCCGTATTAAAGGTATGGCTAAGGGTGGAGCTGAAGTAAGCTTTGGCGAATTTGGCCTTAAAAGCTTAGAGCCAGCGCGTATTACAGCGCGTCAAATTGAAGCGGCACGTCGTGCCATGACTCGCTATATTGCGCGTGGTGGTCGGATTTGGATACGGATATTCCCAGATGTTCCTGTATCTAAAAAGCCTGCTGAAGTAAGGCAAGGTAAAGGTAAAGGGTCTGTTGAGTACTGGGTGGCCCGCATTAAACCAGGTCGTGTTATGTACGAAATGGCTGGTGTTAAAGAAGAAGTAGCACGTGAAGCATTTCGTCTGGCAGCGAATAAATTGCCTGTTAAGACAACTATGATTAGCCGCGATCAATAGATCGCTGAAAAAGGGATAATACTATGAAAGCACAAGAAGTTCGTGCCCTGAGCGATGATCAGGTAAAAGAGAAAATGCTTGAATTGCGTAAAGAGCAGATGAGTCTGCGCTTTCAGCAAGCAACTGGTCAGCTAGAGAAAACTCACCAGCCAAGAAATTTACGTCGTGATATTGCACGGCTAAAAACGGCAGTAACAGAACGTGCTAAAAGCACAGCAGCAGGAGGCAAGTAATTATGCCACGCAAAGTTTTAAGAGGCACAGTAGTAAGTGCTAAAAGTGATAAAACCGTTGTAGTGCGTGTTGACCGTTCAGTTAAACACCCGCTTTATGGTAAAACAATTCGGTTGAGCAAGAAATATCATGCTCATGACGAGAACAACCTTATTAAAGAAGGTGAATCTGTCAAAATTATCGAATCAAAACCTTTCTCACGCTTAAAGCGTTGGGAAGTTATGAGTGAAAAAACACAGTCACAGGCTTAACACCTGATTATTGGAGTAAAGAGAGATGATCCAAGTAGAAAGCACAATGGATATTGCTGATAATTCTGGCGCTAAGCTAGTACAGTGTATCAAGGTTTTAGGCGGTTCTAAACGCCGTTATGCCCACGTCGGTGATGTGATTGTTGTTGCAATTAAAGACGCTATTCCCCGTGGTAAAGTTAAAAAGGGTGATGTGGCACGTGCAGTAATTGTTCGTTCAGCAAAAGAAATTCATCGTAAAGATGGTACAACAATTCGTTTTGATAAAAACGCTGCTGTACTTATTGACAAAAAAGGTGAGCCTGTAGGAACTCGTATTTTCGGGCCTGTTGCTCGTGAGTTGCGTGCTCGCCAATATATGAAAATCGTTTCATTGGCTCCGGAGGTGCTATAACAATGACTAGACAATTTGATAGTTATCTTAAAACTGGCGACAAAGTAGTTGTTACTGCTGGTAAAGAAAAAGGTAAATCAGGCGTTATTACGAAAGTAATTAGCGATGAAAACCGTGTTGTTATCGATGGCTTAAACTTAGTTAAGCGTCATCAACGTCCACAACGGATGGGTGACGAAGCTGGTATCGTAACTAAAGCGGCACCAATTCATGTATCTAATGTAATGTTAGCTGATCCTAAAACAGGTACAGCAACACGCATTGGTCACAAAATGCTCGAAGATGGCAAAAAAGTTCGTTTTGCCAAAAAGAGCGGCGAAGTAATTGATAAGTAGGGGCGGAGCAATGGTAGATAAGAAAACCACCAAAAAGACAGCTGCAGCTAAAAAGGCACCTGTGTCTTCAGCTCGTCTTCGTGTGGAATATCAAGAGCGTATTCATGATGAGTTGATGAAAACATTGGATATTAAAAACCCAATGATTGTTCCTCGTCTTGATAAAATTGTAGTTAACATGGGTGTGGGTAAAGCCCATGAAGACAAGAAATTGATTGATGGTGCTGTCAAAGACATGGCTCGCATTACAGGTCAAGCTCCTGTTGTAACTCGTGCTAAAAAATCTATTGCGACCTTTAAAATTCGTGAAGAGATGCCAGTTGGCTGTAAAGTGACATTACGTGGCACTAGAATGTACGAATTTATGGACAGACTTTTAAATATTGCGCTACCACGTGTACGTGACTTTGAGGGTGTGTCTAACAAATCTTTTGATGGTCGTGGTAACTATGCTTTGGGTATTAAAGAGCAGTTAGTATTCCCGGAAGTTGAGTACGATAAAACTGATACTATCCGTGGGATGGACATTGTTATCTGCACCACAGCAAAAGATGATGAAGGTAGCCGCGCTCTTTTAAGTGCGTTTGGTATGCCTTTTAAAGGACAGGCAAAAGGAGACGATAGCAATGTCTAAAATAAGTGTTATCAATCGTAACGAAAAGCGTAAGCGTATGGTAGCTAATAAAGTTGGCATCCGTGCAGAGCTTAAAGCTAAAGTTATTGATCAAGCATTATCATGGGATGAGCGTATGATTGCTCGTGATGAGCTAAACAAATTATCTCGTAATTCAAGCGAAGTTCGTGTGCGTAATCGTTGCATGATAACAGGTCGCCCTAGAGGTAATTACCGTAAATTCAAAATATGCCGGAATGTTTTCCGCGAGATGGCCTCATTTGGCGATCTTCCCGGCGTAACTAAATCAAGCTGGTAAGGTTTTTATTATGACAATGAGCGATCCAATTGCTGATATGTTGACCCGCATTCGTAACGGGCAACAAGCAAAAAAGAATGTAGTTAAAATGCCTTCTTCAAAAGTCAAGCTATCTATTTGTAAGGTTCTTGAAGAAGAAGGTTATGTAGGAAGTGTTTCTGAAGAGAAAGACGAAAAGGGATTTAATAATCTTATCGTGGAACTTAAATACTATGCAGGTAAGCCTGTAATTAGTGAAGTGAAGAGATTATCACGCCCAGGTCTTCGTCGTTACACTGGAACAAAAGATATTCCGACCATGCGTGACGGCCTTGGTACTTCTATTGTTACAACTTCAAAAGGAGTTATGACTGATATGAAAGCACGGGAAAAGAAACTGGGCGGCGAATTGCTGTGCCAAGTCTTTTAATGTAGAGGAGTTTTTAAGA
>JAJFIW010000018.1 GCA_021774615.1 Alphaproteobacteria bacterium
ACTGCATTTGGTTACCAATTTGCCTTCCAAGCAGGCGACTTAACTGTAACAGGGTCAGCAATTCCGACAATTTCATCAGAAACACTACCAAATACTTTTACAATCGTGTCGCAAATACCAGAAGTACAGACAACATTTAAAACCAAAAACAACCCAGTCAGAACCTTCGCAAAAGCAACAAGAACCGCAACACGTAGAGTAGCACCTAAAATAAATGATAATAATAAGGCAAAAGGCACCACCAAAGCTGACAGCACTGATAGCTATGACCCTAATTTCAACGGTATTATTTGGGTAGACCCTATCTTAAGAGAGCTACTACAATTGGAAGCAATTTTATAAAGAATGAGGAATTAATTCTATGCTTAATAACAGCATCAAACTATTTATACTTGTTATATTAATAACATTAACTACACCATCTTTTGCTAATGATGTTGATGAATTTAACAGCGTTACAGCTGGGTTCAAACTCACTAAACCTTCGGACTGGCACTTTGTTACAGCAGAGCAGCATATGGACAGTCTTAGAAATGTCCGCATAGGCGATGAAACCACCCAAAAATTATTAACTAAGTACGCAACCATGCCCCTAGTTGTAGCCATGAAATATCAAGAACCCTACGAAGACATTAACCCCAGCATTAAAGTTAACATTAAGCCGCTAGGGCAACTAAAAGGAGCAAACCCAAAACAAATAATAGGGGTAATGGTTCCATTCTTACAGAAAACTTTAACTAACTTTAGGTTGCTACAAAAGCCAATTGATACAACCGTATCAGGCTTACCTGCCGCATACCTTAAGGCTAGTTATTCACTTTCTGTAGCAGATGGCAGATCTTTCCCAACCACATCAGAAATGTGGATCATTCCTAAAGGAGACTTCTTCTTCCTTATCGGCTCAGGCACCCGCACCGACGAAAAAACAGGCACCCGCCAAGAAGTAAGAAATATTATTAATAATATTGTGATTAGTAAATAGCCCACTCAACCGCTTAATGAACCGTACAACGAACCGTTAGAGCCCAACCGTTCAACCGTTCCTGAACCGTTAAACGAATCGCTCGAAGAAACCGTTCAAACTGTTGGCCCAACGGTTAGCGAGGAGGATAAAATCAGACAAGTTATGTCTACGTTAGGTAAACGTAGTGGGGAAGCGAGGCGGAGGAAGTAGAGAAAAAAGGAGGGGTACATCCCCTCTTTTTTTAATAAAGAATCATTCTTGCCTGCTTACTAACTAACATATATGATATGGCAATTACTCCAACAAACCTTTGGGCTATTTGAAATTGAAAAAAATTAATTCTTTGCATAAAATATCATCCTTAAAAGAAGACTGTGAGATTGAATGTAAGCTAGCCAATGGCGAGTCAGGAAAAGGCAAGCTTCCTAAATCATTTTGGGAAACATATAGCTCTTTTGCGAATACGAGTGGAGGCATTATTTTTCTTGGCCTTGGAGAAAATAAAGGTGATTTTAGCATAGTAGGTATTAAGAACCCTAATAATGTTAAACAAGAACTTTTTGATGCTCTACAGAACCCCCAAAAGGTAAATGTAAATTTATTAAATAACAATAATATTACCGTACACAGAATAGACGATAAAAACATCATCTCGATTGAAGTTCCTAAAGCCTGCTGGTCTCAGAAGCCTGTTTATATTAGTGGAAACCCTGCATGCACATATAAACGTTTGAATGAAGGGGATTACAAGTGTAGTGAACAAGAGATAAAACATATGATGGCAGAATCATCAAATGATCCTCATGACAGTATGCTTCTTAAAGGATACAGCTTAGATGATCTTAACGCAGAAAGTCTAGGTGCATATCGCCAGCTTATATCATCTCGCAAACCTTCCCATACGTTAAATACTCTTGGTACTATAGATTTCTTAATGAGTATAGGTGCTTGGAAAAAAGATCGTGCATCAAAGGAAGATGGATTGACAGTTGCAGGCCTTCTAATGTTTGGGAAACTTTCTTCAATTCAAGAGGTACTCCCTCACTATGCTTTAGATTATGTGGAAAGGCCAAGATCAATTACTGAGAACAGGTGGAACTACCGCATATACACCGATGGTACATGGAGTGGGAATTTATTCGATTTCTATAATAAGGTCTATTCAAGACTTACCGAAGATATAAAAATTCCATTTGCACTAGAGGAAGGACAGCGAAAAGAGAATTCATCTATAAGTATTGTTCTTAGGGAAGCTCTAGCCAACACACTATGCCATGCAGACTATAGATCAAATAAATCTATTCTAATTGTTAAAAGGCCTGATATGTTTGGGTTTAGAAATCCTGGAGGAATGAGGGTATCCTTGGAAAATGCGAAGGATGGAGGTCTATCACTCTGTCGTAACCCTAAAATACATCAAATGCTATTACATATCGGAGCATGTGAGCGCGCAGGTACTGGTATTCCTACTATCTACTCTAAATGGGGAGAAGAAGGGTATAGAACTCCTATGCTTCACGAAGATACTGCAAATGATACAACCTTATTAGAGCTACGCTTAGCAAGCTTATTACCTACAGACATTATGACGGAGCTAGAAAAGTCCATTCCTGACTTTACAGAACTAACACAGTTGGAAAAAACTATCTTAGTAACAGCTAAACTGGAAGAGCATGTTACGCACAAACGTATTTGTGAAATATCTAGTGAACACTCTAGAGATATTACCGAAACTCTACAGAAACTTGTTTCTAAGAATCTTCTAAAAAAGACTGGACATAAATCCTACCTCCTACCAGACACCAATTACACTTCCGCAAACGATTACTATAACTCCAAGAGCTCAACACCCGGAGTTAGCTCCGGGCGTAAAGATCAAAGCTCCGGGCATAAAGATCAGAGCTCCGGGCATAAAAACTTAGACTTACCTGTTATCAGCGATTTAAATAAAATACCAGAAAGTCAAAAAGCAAGTCTAGAAAAGATGTGTACCCTTTCTAGATCAAAAGATCGATTATCTAAGAAAGAAATGATTCCCATAATACTATCAATATGTAAAGGGCATTACATATCACTCTCATGCATTGCTGAGTTATTAAATAGAAATACAGATACAATTCGGAAAAGTTATCTGACGGACATGAAGGATGAGGGATTGCTAAAATTAGCATTCCCTGCTGAACCTAACGACCCACGTCAAGGATATGCTACTGTTGAGTAGTAGGTATAGCCTTCTACCTTAGGCTGGTACCTATACGGTACCTGAAGTGTAGAATGAGATTCTAATTTTCTGAAAAACATCGCCTAAGCCATTGAAAAATATGGTGGAGCTAAGCGGTCTCGAACCGCTGACCTCTTGCATGCCATGCAAGCGCTCTACCAACTGAGCTATAGCCCCACGGGGGTTGGGAAAGTGTTTTTATTTTTAGTCGGGGTTGCGGGGAAAAGCAACTATTTTTTATGGTTATGGTACTATTTATAGCATATGTATACATATACATGTTTGACATAGCTGTTCATCACATATATAAATACTTAAATGTATTTTGTTTAAATACATCTTCCTTGTCTTTTTTTCTTTTCTTGCCCAGTTAATTAATGGGTATTTACTTTAAAAGAGGTTCTATATGGCTACAACTACAGCCGTACCTGTAACAACAAACTTTCTAGATCCAATTAAACTATTAACATTCGTCGCAAGTTGCGGGCAGGAATACGAACATCAAGCCACCATAATATTTGCTGGTAAAGATGGTTCTCTTATGCCTAATGCTGTTGATACTACCTCCGGCAATCAGTTAGCTTTTATAAGAGAGTCTATTGCTAGCTCAGGGTTTACCAAAAAGAAGCAAATACTAACCATTAGCCATGCCACCGACAAATATGTTGTGGTTAATGTTGGGAAAGGCCCCTTAAGCCGAGAAAAACTTAGGAAGTTGGCAGGCAACCTTGTTGATTACCTAAATGACGAAAAGCTCGTACGTGTACGAGTCATCATAGAAGACACAAGTGGCAGCCATACAAATGACTTGTATGACCTCACATTCGGGATGCAAATGTCAGCATATGTTTTTAATTTGAAATCTAAGCCCGAAGTAAAGACATTGCAAACAGTGTGTGTTATGCACAAGTTTACTGATGTTAATGTTGCTGATATTACCCAAGAGGCCACTCATGATGCCATGGGCAGCCAATTTATGCGTAAATTGGTAAAGTTGCCGGCCAATAAATTAGGAACTTTGGAACTTCTTGGTGCTGCTGAAGAAATTAGCAGAATATGCCCAGAAGTAACGGTAAGCTATGAAGTGGTAGATGCCGAAAGCAACAAAGACTTGATGTACACTGTTGGCAAAGCCTCTAATCAGCCAACAATTATGATCACCGTTCGTTATGCAGGAGATACAAATGCTCCGCTTAAAGTCATGGTTGGTAAAGGTATAACCTTTGATACCGGTGGCGTAAATGTTAAACCAGACGGCGGCAAAGGAATGGAAGCCGATATGGGCGGGTCAGCGCTGGTTCTTGGAGCTATCCTTACTGCAGCTTTACGTGGTGAACCTGTTAATCTGGTTGGCATTCTTTGTGCAGCTAGAAATGACATTGGCCCTGAATCTTATGTTGTTGGTGATGTATTAACTGCTGGTAATGGAACCACAGTCGAAATTACCAATACTGATGCTGAAGGTCGACTAGTGATGGCCGAAGGTCTTATCTGTGCTGAAAATATTTATGCGCCAGATACAATCCTTTCTTTTGCTACTCTGACTGGGGCTGCTAAAATTGCGACAGGCAGAAGAGCACCAATCTTTAGCCATGATGCAAACCTTGTTGCCGCTATGGAAACAGCAGCAGCTGCTGCTGGTGAAATGGTGCTGCATTTCCCAATGGATGAGTATCTAGAGGAGACTCTAGAAAGTGGAATTGCTGACACGCTAAATGCGAATGTAAAAACTCGTCTCTGCGGGCACACTACAGCAGCAATATTCCTTAATAAGTTCGTCAATGAAACCCCCTACATCCACTGTGATATGGGTGGGGCTATTGAAGATGGGTATTTTGGCATACCAATGGTAATGGAATATCTCACAGCGTCTGCTGCAACCTGATGTAACGATAGGGTTAACCCCCAAAGTAAAGCCACTCCTTATGGAGTGGCTTTACTTGTTTACATCCCACAACAACTTATGTATACAATAATACTACGATTTATTTTCTTACTTTCCTTTTACTACTTTCTTGGAGGCATATTAAATGTCAATATTAGTACATCAAATGGATACAGGGCAGCGTTTACTTAATGTGCCTGTAATATTGTTGGCATTAGATAATAATTTATTACCAAATGGGATGAACTCATTATCAGAGGGTGAAATACCCAGCGTAGCAAATAGTATTTCTAAACTTACTAAAACTGTAACCATTACAGGACTAAGTGACGACATAAAGCATTTGCAGGTAATTAATATTGCCTCAAAGAATGCTGGGGGGGATGTATTACTAGAACAGTTCCAAACTGTGATAAGAAATATTGAGAGCCTTAAGCAGAAAGACCCAAGGTGTTACCTCATAATGGAGGATATCCCAAGTGTTATTAAAAGAGATGATCTACTTTATATCTTCTTCCATGCCCTCCAAAGGGCGCACCTAAACCCTAACCAACTAAAAGATATTTATATCGCAGATATTGTAAATACAATACACAGCATACAAATTAAAACGAGTGTTTAGCCAGCAAAAACAGTAAAGCCACCTCATTCACGAGGTGGCTTTACTGTTTGTTATTGACAACACACCAACCCGTAACCATATGGTGTATACATTATTAGTATCTTCTTATTTTTTTCGTTATTCTATTCTTTTTATGGAGGCATAAATCATGTCACTAATAACACAGCAATTGAACCCCGAGCAAAGAAGCAGCGAGACCCCTTTAATTTTATTAGCATTAGACGGTATTTTGCTACTAAAAGCTGGGAATATGCTAGAAGCTGCTGAAAAATCTATGCTAGACGCTGGCCTTGCAGATAATGACAGCCATATTCTTTATTTGTCGGACTTAAGTGCAAGAATCCAGCACCTATTCGTAGTAAACATTGCATATGATATGGATAACCACATTATATCTAAATTGTTTGCAGGCGTTACGGATTCTATTCATGAGTTAAACAAAACCGAGTTCATACTTATAACAGAAGATGTTCATATGGCTTTATCGAAGCATGTTAACAGCAATAACTTAGTACCGCTCTTGCAAAGTTCGGTAACAAGCGATGCTAGCACGCTACAAAAGCTTTACGTGGCTTAAGTAACCTGCTTTATCGGCAAAAACCACCCCTCAGGGTGGTTTTTGCGTTTTTATTAGAAAGTTGCAGCTTTTTTCTTTGCGATTGCTATACTAAACCCCATGCAAAAAGAAAACGATAACTCTATTTACGATATAGCTATTATTGGCGGCGGGATTAACGGCGTTGCTGTTGCTCGTGATGCTGCATTACGCGGGCTAAAAGTATACTTGTGTGAAAAGGGTGACCTTGCCCAAGGCACATCATCAGTAAGCTCTAAATTAATCCATGGGGGGTTGCGGTACTTAGAGCATTACGATTTTTCGCTAGTCCGCAAAGCCTTAAAAGAGCGAGAAATTCTCCACCATATTGCGCCACATATTGTGTCGTCACTTAAATTTGTTTTACCCCACGCCCCGCATTTACGTTCTCGATTACTTATCCGTTTAGGGTTATTTTTATATGACAATTTATTTCGTAGCCGCATATTCCCCCGTAGTAAAAAAGTAAAGCTACAAAGAACCGCTATGGGAGAGTCTCTTAAACCACAATTTACCCACGGCTTTACCTACAGCGACGGCTGGACAAACGATGTTCGGCTTACTGTTCTTAATGCTATAAGTGCACACCATAATGGTGCCGCCATTAAAACTAATACAAACTGTATTAATGCTGAATACACCAATAATATTTGGCAACTAACTGTACAGTCTAAAAATGATGACCAACAAACCATCCAAGCAAAAACCTTGGTTAATGCCGCAGGACCTTGGGCCGAAAAACTACTTAATGACTTAAACCTAGCCGATTACAGCAAAAAACTTAGCCTTGTTAAAGGTAGCCATATTGTTGTGCCCAAATTATTCGAGCATAATAATGCTTATATTTTGCAAACCCATGACGAGAGGATTGTTTTTGCGCTTCCTTACGAGGGTAGTTTTACCTTAATTGGTACTACAGATATTCCACACAACGAAGACCCAGCATTAGCCACAACTTCTGCAGAAGAAGCAACATATTTATGCAATGTTATTAACCAGTATTTTAAAGAAGAAATCACCCCTCAGGATATTATCTGGCAATTTAGCGGTGTACGCCCACTAATTGACGATGGCGACGGTAACGCAAGTAAAGCCAGCAGAGATTTTCTTATAGAAGCTCCGTCTAAAGACTTGCCACTAGTTAATATTTGGGGCGGTAAGCTAACAACTCATCGTATAGCCGCAGAGCAAGTCCTAACAGAGCTTAAAGCTTATTTACCCAATATCCCACAAAGCAAAACTGCAACCACACCACTACCAGGTGGCAATATCCAGCGTGAACGATTAAACAATTATATTAGCTATTTACAGCAAACCAACCCGTGGCTACCAGCAAGTATTACTAACCGTTATTGTAGGTCTTACGGGACGCTCGCAGAAATATTCTTAGAAGGTAAAAATAAACTAGCCGACCTTGGCACCCATTTTGGTGGGGGGCTTTACCAAGCAGAGGTAGACTATTTATGCAGCCACGAATGGGCCACAACAACCGATGACATTTTATGGCGGCGCACTAAAATGGGGCTACACCTAAGCCTTGACGAGCAAGCCAGTTTAAAAGAATATCTAAAAACAAAAAGAGTTTAAAAAAAGCCATGCTAAAGCCTGCTCTTATTGCCATTGATCAAGGAACCACAAGTTCTCGTGCAATTGCTTTTGCAGTAGACAGCACCCCTATTACCTCGCACCAAAAAGAGCACCAGCAGATTTACCCCCAACATGGCTGGGTAGAACATAACTGCGAAGAAATATGGGAAAACACCCTTAACGCTCTACAACAAGTATATGCCGACACTATTAAAAAAGGTTATACCCCACAAGCTATCGGCATCACCAACCAACGGGAAACCATTATAGCTTGGGACAAGACCACAGGCGCAACTCTACACAATGCATTAGTATGGCAAGATAAACGTAGCGCTGATTTTTGTAATTCTTTAAAAGAGAAGCACGAACAAACTGTTAAAAAACTGACAGGGCTGCCACTAGACCCATATTTTTCCGCCAGCAAAATGCACTGGTTACTCGAAAACATCCCAAGCGTTAAACAAGCCGCAGCCAATAAAACCCTTGCCTTTGGCACGATAGATAGTTTTTTACTTTGGAAGCTTACCAACGGAGAAAAACACCTAACCGACACCACCAATGCTGCACGCACCTTATTGTTTGATATTCATAAACTTGAGTGGTCAGCAGAACTATTAGCTATTTTCTCTATCCCCGAACATAGCTTGCCAGAAGTACTGCCTAATACTGCCAATTTTGGGCATACTGCAAATGGTATACTGCCCGAACCTTTACCAATATCTGCCATGGCTGGCGACCAACACGCCGCTACGTTTGGTCAGGCTTGTTTTAATGAAGGTATGGTCAAAAGCACCTATGGCACGGGTTGTTTTGCTTTGCTAAATACTGGGAATTCCCCTGTTGTATCTAGCAATGGTTTACTAACCACAATTGCATACCATATTGGCGACAAACCAGTTTATGCCCTTGAGGGAAGCATTTTTGTAGCAGGTGCGGGGGTACAATGGCTACGAGATAAACTAGGCATTATCAAAACAGCCAAAGAAACAGAACAACTCGCCAAAACTGCACCCGACAACCACGACCTTTATTTCGTCCCTGCCTTTGCTGGTTTAGGCGCACCATGGTGGGACTCTGGTGCCAAAGGAACAATTGTCGGGATGACACTAGATACCGACAAAGCTGCAATTGTTCGTGCAATGCTAGAAGCAGTTTGTTTGCAAACCAACGATCTTCTTTCTGCAATGGCAAGCGACACAAAAAAAACTGTCACTACCATTAAAATAGACGGCGGTATGGTGTCTAACAATTGGCTTGCACAACAGCTAGCATCTTTAACAAATACAAAGGTTAGCCGCCCCACAACCCAAGAAACTACAGCACTAGGTGCCGCATGGTTAGCAGGGCTACAAATAGGTGTATATAAATCCACTAATGAGCTAACCCATAAATGGTGTGAAGATGCATCTTTTAACCCAGAGCTTGAACAGTCTGCTCGTAACATAAAACTAACAGGTTGGCAAAAAGCCGTTACTGCCACTCAAAATTATAGTCGTTAAAACTAAGGAAAATAATAATGGAAAATAACGAACAGCACCCTCTTCTTACATATGCCAAGGCAGAAGGCAAGATGCACCGTAAAGAGTTTATTATCCTTAATATAATTCTTTTTGTTTTAACAATTCTTACCCAAATAGCTTTTATCCAAAAAATGCAGGCAGCAGGGGTAGATATAACCTCGCCCGACCAAATAAAAATACCTGTTTGGGGTGCATTTGTTATTATTTTAACCAATATTGCTATTATCCCAGCATTTATCATGCGTGCTCGTGATGCTAACTGGCCCCCAGCATTATTTGCGGGTCTGTTTAGCCTCCATATTGCTGCAATGACTCTCCATAGCCTATTCGAAATAACATTACCATCAGCAGTAGCATTTGTTTTACAGGGGCTAATGCTTGTAAGCGTTGTTGCTTTAATGATTAGACCATCATCAAACTAGAAAGGGTTGAACTATGATTATAGCGATCGATGGACCAGCAGGAGCAGGTAAAGGAACACTCGCAAAACGCCTTGCACAAGAATACCATTTAGGCTTTCTCGATACGGGTGCTCTATACCGTGCGGTTGCTCTATCTATAATAATGAATGATGGTGACGCCACCAACGAAAATGATGCCATAAGAGCTGCGCAAGGGCTAGACTTTGGTTTTGCCCACATAGGAGAAAACGAATACCATGCCTTTATCGATGGTAACGATGTTGAAGCAGAGCTACGCACCATTAGAGTGGGGGAAACCGCATCAAAAATAGCAACTATTACCCCCGTGCGTGAGGCATTAAGAGAGTTCCAACTAAACTTTATAAAAAGAGGGCGCCACGGCACAGGTGCAGTTCTTGATGGGCGTGATATCGGCACAATTATTTGCCCTAATGCTGATTTAAAATTTTTCCTTGATGCAAGCTCTAAAGTTCGTGCTGAGCGTCGCTTTAAAGAAATCCACGAAAAAGGACAACCAGCTGACTTTGATGAAATCCATCAACTAATTATCGAACGCGACAACCGCGACCGTAACCGTAAAGATGCGCCACTAGTTGCAGCAAGTGATGCGGTTGTTATTGATACCTCATACCTAGATGCCGACGAAGTTTTTGCAAAAGCGGTAGAACTTGCTAATGTTTGCCGAGATAATGCAGTGCAGTAAATAGCCTAAATGGAAAGTATTCTTCAACAAGGAAAAGCTAATATTCTGCTTGATGGCCAATTTGGCTCTACTGGCAAGGGTTCTTTTGCGGCTTTTATTGCCACCAAAGAGCATATTGACATTGCAGTATCTAACGCTGCCCCCAATGCTGGGCATACAGCTATTGTTGGAAGCAAAACTATTATTACAAAACACCTTCCAATTTCTGGGGTTATTAATAATATCCCAATTTATCTAAATGCTGGTGCACGAATAAACCCCCGCATTCTTTTAGAGGAATGCACTAAATACAATGTAGATAAAAGCCTTATAACCATCCACCCTCGAGCATGTGTTATTGACGAGAGCTGCATTGCTGCCGAGAAAGACCCTAACTCCAGCGAAACTAAAATAGCGTCTACTCAATCTGGTGTTGGAGAAGCGTCAACACAAAAAATACACAGATACCCTAATGCTGTAGCTGAAAACTCGGATATTTTAAAAAGCAATTTCAACATCGCAAAAATAGACCTTAACTCCGAGATTATAAGCGGTAAAACTATCTTAATCGAAATGCCCCAAGGCTATGACCTAGGCATTAACGAGGGGTTCTCGTACCCATACTGCACATCTCATTCTATAACTGTACCGCAAGCATTAGCTGATGCTAATGTCCACCCAAATAATTTTGGTAATGCTATTTTAACCATGAGAACTCACCCAATTAGGGTTGGTAACCTAATAGACGAAAATAATATAGAAATAGGTAATTCAGGGCCATTCTATCCAGATTCAGAAGAGCTATCTTGGGCAGACTTAAACCTAAAACAAGAATATACAACTAACACTAAAAGAATTCGTCGAATTGCTACTTTTTCTTACCAACAATATAAAAGAGTTACCGCAGAGGTTCTTCCTACAACTATTTTCCTGAATTTTGCTAATTATTGCTCAGAAAAATATTTAGATAATTTAGTACAAAATATGCTAAATATTTATAAACCAGAGCAATTATACCTTGGTTATGGGCCAGCTATAACAGACATAAAATTATTAGAGAAGCCATGAAAAAGATCATACTAGCAACAGGTAACAAAGCAAAAATAGCACAAATAGAGTTTGTGAAAGATTTTTACAATATCCCTATTCAGATTATCCAAGGCAAAAACCTTTATGGTGATAAAGTAGCCTACGATGAAGTAGGCTCTAGCACCGAAGAGATTGCAATAACAGGCGCACTAGAGGTTGCTAAAAAAATTGACTTACCAGTTATAACCGAAGATACCGACTTTAAGGTTAATGCTCTTGATGGTTTTCCTGGGCTTAATGCTGGTAAATTCCAAGTTGAACATGGACGTGGTAAAATCCTAGAGATGCTAGAAAAACATACAAACCGCAAATGCAGTATTACATCTTCATGCGCCTATGCTACCCCCGATGGCGAGTATAAATGCTTTACCAATACAATTTATGGAGTCGTCGCAAAAGAAGAAGCATGGGGCGACTACCCTAACTGGGTTAGCCCCGAGCATAATGTTTTTGGTGGGGGTTATAATGCTATATTTATCCCCGACAATAAGCCTTGTACATTAGCTCAAATATCACCGGAAGACGCTTTGCCTTGGTCATACCGCGAGAATACATTTTACAATATGCTAAATTATCTAGTTAAATAGCTATTTTTATTGATTTTTTTACTAGACAACCAAGCAAACAAAGGGCATAGTGCCGCCCAAAGTAGTAAAGTCATGTATGTAGCATGGCATAAATTTAAACCAACCTTGGCCGAGCTATGCAGCAAGCAGCACCCGTACAAGACTAGAAAGTTATATTATGATTATGAATGACAATTTTGAAACTCCTCTTGATATCCCTGGCATAAGCCCCGACGTTCTTAAAAAAGCACTATCAGAAAATTTTGACGACCTATTAAACGAGAATTTCTCTGTTTCTTCAGGTGTGTCTGGTAACGTTGTAAAAGGTATTATCATCGCTATTGAAAACGATGTAGCCATTGTTGACATTGGCATGAAAGCAGAAGGACGTGTTCCTCTTAAAGAATTTATTGACCCAGCTAAAAAAGAAACCACTATTACTGTTGGTGACACTATCGACGTATTCGTTGAAAACCTTGACGACTCTCATGGTGAAGCAAACCTATCACGTGAGAAAGCTCGTCGTGAAGAATCACTAGACGTTTTAGAAAAAGCCTACAGCGACGAAACTACTGTTAAAGGTATTATTTTTGGTCGTGTTAAAGGCGGTTTCATGGTTGATGTACAAGGTGCATTAGCATTCTTGCCTGGTTCACAAGTTGACGTGCGCCCTATCCGTGATATGGGCCCATTGATGCATATTGACCTAGACTTCCAAATCCTGAAAATGGATCGTAAACGCGGAAACATCATCGTTTCACGTCGTGCAATTATGGACGAATCACGCACTGAAGCTCGTGACGAAATCCTTAGCGATATGCACGAAGGTAAAATCCTTGAGGGTGTTGTTAAAAACATCACCGACTACGGCGCATTTATCGACATGGGCGGTGTAGATGGCTTATTGCATATCACCGACATTGCATGGCACCGTATTAACCACCCATCAGAAGTGCTAACCCTTGGTCAAACCTTAAAAGTTCAGGTTATCCGCTTTAACGAAGAAACTAAGCGTGTTTCTCTTGGTCTTAAACAACTTGAAGATGATCCTTGGACAACTGTTGATGAACGCTTTGCATTGAGCAAAATTGTTAAAGGTACTATTACCAACATCACAGACTACGGCGCATTCGTAGAGCTTGCACCAGGTGTTGAAGGCTTAATCCATGTTTCAGAAATGAGCTGGACACGTAAGAATATCCACCCAGGTAAACTATTGTCAACTTCACAAGAAGTAGACGTAATGGTACTTGAAATTGACCACGAGAAACGTCGTATTTCTTTAGGTCTAAAACAATGCCAAGCAAACCCTTGGGATACTTTTGCTGCTGACCACCCAGAAAACAGCGAAATTGAAGGTACAGTTCGTAATGTAACTGACTTTGGTATCTTTGTTGGTCTAACAGAAGAAATCGACGGTCTTGTTCACATGTCAGATATTTCATGGGATAAGAGCGGCGAATCTGCTCTGACAGACTACAAAAAAGGCGACACTGTTAAAGCTATCGTACTAAGTATCGATCCTGACAAGGAACGTGTTTCACTTGGTATTAAGCAAATGGCAGAAGACCCTGCTTCAGGCATCCGTAGCTCCTTTAAGAAAGGCGCTGAAGTTGAAGGCACAATTACTGCCATCACTGAAGAAAGCCTAACTGTTGACCTTGGTGATAGTGTGGTTGGTGTTATTTCAGCACAAGACCTTAGCCGTTCTCGTGACGAGCAAAGCACTTCTAAGTTCAAAGAAGGCGAGAAAATCAGCGCGAAAGTAATGCGGATTGACAGCAAAGACAATACTGTTCAGTTGTCAGTTAAAGCGTTTGACGCTGCTGAAGAGAAGAAAGCTGTTAAAGCTTACAGTGGTAAATCCGAAGGCAGCGCCTCTTTAGGTGACGTTCTAGGTGAAGCACTAGCCGAAGTAAAGCCTAAGAAAAAAGCTGATGCTAAAAAAGACGCTGAGGAAAAAGCCCCAGCCGCTAAGAAAGCACCAGCTAAAAAGGCTACTGCCAAAAAAGCTGATAAGTAAGCTTTAAGGTAGTAATCTATGGCAGATACAAATAACAGCAACTTATTCGACCAGGCAATTGCCTACTTGCGAGCAGATCGCAGTAGGCGACGCTGGCGGATGGTTGCTGTTCTTTTGTTTTTAATACTAGTTGGAACTATTATATCCATCGGTGGGCATGACAACAAAACACCACCCTCTTTTGTAGCGCAGATAGAGTTAAACGGCGTTATCACCGACTCTCTGTACCAACAAGATATTCTCGAAAGCATCCGTACTAACGACCACGCTAAAGCAGTATTAGTATATATTGACTCACCAGGCGGAACTATGGTTGGTGGGGTTAGCTTATATAAAATTTTACGCCGCATTGCAGCCGACAAACCAGTTGTAACAGTTATGGGCACAGTGGCCGCATCAGCAGGTTATATGGTAGCAGCAGCTGGTGACCATATCGTCGCTAATGAAGGTAGCTTAACTGGCTCTATTGGGGTGTTAATGCCACTAGTAGACGCAACCCAGCTAGCAGACAAAATTGGTCTAAAGTCTGACGAAATTGTTAGTGGCAACCTAAAAGCTGTAACATCTCCTTTGTATAATAGAACCAAAGACGACCGTGCATACTTGCAAGACACAGTAATGGACATGCAGCAAGTTTTCCTAAACCTTGTTAAAGAGCAGCGCCAACTGTCAGCAGAAACAATCACATTAATAAGCGATGGCCGAGTACTTGCGGGCACAACCGCACACAAACTAGGGCTTGTAGACCAACTAGGCGACAGACAAACCGCACGCCAATGGCTCGAGACCGAACACAACATCCCAGTTAAAACCCCTCTTGTTTCATTCGAGCTTGAAGAAAAAAGAGGAGTTTTAAAAGAATTACTTGAGGGAGCAGACTCTATCCTGTTTTCACAAACGCAACAACAAGGTATAATGGCTTTGTTACGATAATAACTATATTGACAACTAAGGAAACACCACCATGACAAGATCTGAACTAATCCAAAAATTAGCTAACGAAAACAGTAATCTTCATATGCAAGATTTGGAACGAGTAGTTAATGTAGTTCTAGAAGAAATCTCAGGTGCTCTTACCCGTGGTGACCGTGTTGAGCTACGTGGCCTTGGTGCATTTTCTGTGCGTGAGCGTCAATCTCGGGTTGGTCGTAACCCCCGTACTGGCGAACAAGTTAACGTAGATTCTAAGCGCACTCCCTTCTTTAAAATGGGGCGTGAGCTTAAAGAACGCCTAAACAAGTAAGCATGGCAGATGTTTTTTGTATGGCTACAACGGCTTATCCTACTAGCTTTATTAGCCATAGGTGCAATATTTACTCTTGAAAACCGCCACTCTATCCTTATTAACAGTGGCGGCCACACCTACGAAGTCCCGCTTTACCTTGTTGTATTTACATTACTAAGTACTGGCTTTATCATCGGCGTAATCATCACTAGCCTTGGGCGTAGAACCCCTAAAAAAGAACAAGTAAAGCCTAGTCAAAGCATAAGTGCACCTCATAATTAGGATAATTTTACATATTATTTACAATAACCACTTGATCTACTAAAGTATGATGCTTATCTGTTGATTACTTAATTCAAAGGAGATGACCAAATGAATTCGATTACTGTAGAAGGCCACACAATTGGTGAGGGACATGCACCATTTATTATTTCTGAAGTTTCATGCAACCATAATGGTTCACTAGAGCGTGCATTCGAAATTATTGAAGCATCTGCCAAAGCTGGTGCTCATTCGGTAAAATTCCAGACTTATACAGCAGAAACCATGACCTTGAACATCAATGAGGGTGACTTTGCAATTACAGACGAAGGCTCGCTATGGAAAGGCTACAGCCTTTACAACCTTTACGAAGAAGCTTACACCCCTTGGGAATGGCACCAAGCGTTATTCGAAAAAGTTCGCTCTTTAGGTATGGTTCCACTTTCAACCCCGTTTGACGCTACCGCGGTAGATTTCCTTGAGGAAGAATGTGCACCAGAAATCTACAAAATTGCTTCATTCGAAAACACAGACATTCCATTAATCGAGAAAGTTGCTCGCACTGGCAAGCCAATTATTATTTCTACTGGTATGGCTAGTATCGAAGAGCTAGACGAAACTGTAGCCGCAGCTCGTGCTGCTGGTTGTAAAGACCTGATCTTGCTAAAATGCACCAGCTCTTACCCGTCTACAGCAAAACAAGCAAACATATCTACAATGGCTGACTTGCGCGAGCGTTATGGTGTGCAAGTAGGTCTGTCTGACCATACTCTAAGCAACACCACTGCAATTGCTGCAACAGCTTTAGGTGCTACAGTTATCGAAAAACACGTGATGATGAAACGCTCTGAAGGCGGACATGACAGTGCTTTCTCCCTTGAGCCACACGAGCTTGAAGAGTTGGTTACAGAAACTAAATCTGCTTGGGAGTCTCTAGGTGCACCTAGCTATGGTGTTACTTGCCAGAAAGAGGAAGAGTCTGTTAAACACCGTCGTAGCCTATACATTGCTGCCGACATTAAAAAAGGTGACATTTTTACAGCACAAAATGTGCGTGCAATCCGCCCTGGTCTTGGCTTACCACCAAAACACTACCACAACATACTAGGTAAACCTGCTATGTGTGACCTTAAAATGGGTACAGCCATGAAAATGGAACACTTTGCTTAATTAATTTTAAGTAAATACCATTTTAAAAGCCCCGTTTACTAGCGGGGCTTTTTATTATTAAATATAATAAAATCTAATTGACCAATTGAAGTTATGTAGCTAAGGTCTGCCGATAATAATCTTCTTTGTCCTTTTTATAAAACTCTAGCTCTAGAGAAAATTATTATCCTTTCATCGGCATTAACTTGCCATTCACCTCAAGGAAATTTTATGACAATAAAAAGCATCGTAGCTACTACAGATATTAAACCTGGGGAATTACTAACAGAAGACAATATTACAATATCAGAGCAGCCAGCTAATGGTAGTGATATTAATGAAAGATATTATCGGATACTCATGAAGAAACGGCCCCCAAATACCCATACAGAAGGATATGCAGGTGTGAAATTCACTTTTGGTGGCACGTTAACTGTAAAAAAAGAGATCCCTAGTGGCTCAAAAGTACAGTGGCCACATTTGTTTAATAACATCAATTTTGCCTCCTCATAGCCAACAAACCTATTATAAGTAAGAAGCCCTCATCAAATGATGAGGGCTTCTTACTGTTATATATGCCATACTTAAGCAGCAGGAGCCTTTAGGCGCTCTTGTGCTTCGACAATCATTTGTTTGGCTCTGGCAGCGTCTGCCCAGCCCGACACTTTAACCCATTTACCTGGCTCTAGTGCTTTGTAGTTTTCGTAGAAATGGCGGATTTGCTCGCGGAGCATGCTGTTAAAGTTGTCAAGATCATCCATAGATTTAATATCTTTAAAACGTGCGTCTAGCTTTTCGTGTGGTACACAAACAATTTTTGCATCCATCCCAGACTCGTCTTCCATCTCTAAAACTGCAACAGGGCGTGCACGCACAACACAACGTGGTACAACTGGAATATCTGTTACTAGCAATACATCAATTGGGTCACCATCTTCACCTAAAGTGTGTGGTACATAGCCATAATGAGTAGGCATAAACATTGGGGTTGGCATAAAACGGTCAACTACTAACTCGCCGCTGTCTTTATCAATCTCGTATTTAATGTGCACTTGGTGTGCTGGAATTTCTATAATAACGTTTATATCGTCAGGTACATTATTACCTGCTGGTACTTTGCTGATTGTCATTTTACTTACCTCAATTAACAATTTCTTTCATTATGGCAATTTAACCCTAAAGCACTATAAAAAACCAGTAAAAACAACTGACTTTTTATTTGTTTTCTGTCATAAATACTAACCATGAGCTGGTTAAAGAACATAGTTAGGCCCAAAATCGCTACAAATAAGCGACGGGAGATGCCAAGCAACCTGTGGCAGAAGTGCCCAGATTGCAGCAGCATGCTCTATGGTAAGGACCTTGTTGCTAATAATAATGTTTGTGAAAATTGTGGTTACCACTTCCCACTATCTGCTGAAAACCGCCTAAAGCACTTGCTTGATGAAGGGTCGTGGTTGCCTATCCCCTTGCCAAATAAAAAAGCTGACCACCTAAAATTTAAAGACCGCAAACGCTATAGCGAACGATTACGTATTGCAAGGCGTAGCAGCGGCAGGCGTGATGCTATCCTTATTGGTAGTGGCGCCATTGGTAGCTACCCTGTTGCAATTGCTTTAATGGATTTTTCTTTTATGGCGGGCTCTATGGGCACTGCAACTGGTGATGCTATTATTACTGCTGCTGAAAAAGCAATTGCCGACAAAACCCCACTAATTCTTATTACAGCGTCTGGTGGGGCTAGAATGCAGGAAGGCATTCTGTCATTAATGCAAATGGCACGTACGTCTGCGGTGCTGCTTAAGCTAAAAGAAGCAGGTTTACCTTATATTGTGCTATTAACCCACCCTACAACAGGTGGTGTTACTGCTAGCTTTGCAATGCAGGGTGATTTCTCGTTTGCTGAGCCTAAAGCACTAATTGGCTTTGCAGGCCCTCGGGTTATCGAACAAACCATTGGTGCCAAACTACCAAAAGACTTCCAGACCGCCGAATACCTCTACGAGCACGGCATGATTGACGAAGTACTACCTCGGAACAAACAACGAACACGCCTAACCTCGCTTCTAGCAACATTTAGCGCCCAGTCCCCTTTCTCAGTTATAATATAACGCCTAAGGCTTGACTTATGAAAGAAACAGTTGTATGGGTCAACTACCAAAAAACATCTTGGTGATCTTCTTTTATTTTTAACCATAAATCTACCGATACTTTTGTAGTACAAATGCATAGGTAGATTACACTTCAAATGGAGAAGCTTATGTCAACAATATCATTTTATGGTAATTCAAAACCTATTAATACTAATACAGCAGCAGGTCCGATGACCCTAAGAAGAATTGAGCTGAAGGACATTGAAAGACATCCTAATGCCTGGTCAAATTTAAGAAATAATCCTGACCATGCACTGTCCATTGGCAACAGGGCTTCTCTGCAAAATACTGATGACCTGAAAAAATGGGTAGAGCACCGAAACTCCCAGTCCACTATGGTGGGAATATTTGATAGCAACGAAAAGCCACTCGGATTCATGATGTTTACAGAAACCGATAATGTTAGCAGAGCTGGCAAAATCGGGATTTCTATCCCCCCAATGGATGGAAAGGTAGAAATTGGTACAGCTGCCCTGCAATTGTTTTTAGAATATCTCACAAGGCATTTGGGGTACGTGAGCATTACCTCAGATGTTGTAGACTACAAAAATGGTAGCCTGCGGCAAATCTTAGAAAACTCAGGGTTTAAGCTTGTAGGAACCATCCCTGATCATTTCCTCGTAGGAGCGGAGTATACAAATATTGAGATCTATCATTATCTCGATAAGCTGGAATAATAACAGTCTGTAGAATCGAAAAGCATAAAACCACCCTTTTAGGGTGGTTTTATGCTTTTCTTTATAGTAATTTATACAAATAAGCTTTGATACATTCATAAAAGGCTTGACCTATGCAACACAAAGTAGCATAAATCCACTCACAAAGCTTTTTAGCTATCTTTATTTTTTACTTTTCTCATTTCCCAGAGGAGATACTCCCCATGAGTAACCCTAACAATTTCAAACTAGCACAAAAAGATATAAACCTGCTATACGAGGCAATATTACTGCTGGACCTTTATGGCAGTAAGAAGCAACAGCAATGTCCTTTCAATTTAGACTACATCTTTACCCAGATGAAAATCTATAGCGTGCAGGACAAGCCCGAAAAGCAGGTGGAAAAATTAAATACTGCTATTAAGAGAATACTAGAGCTAAAGTCTCTTGTAGCAAAAATAATTACAACCTACGGCTCAACTCATAAAGTTGAAGGTAGGTTTCACCCAGCTCCTAACCAGAACAAGCCTGTAAAAGAGGTTGAAATCGTTAAAAAAGATGCCAGCAATATGGCACACAAGATCAACCTGATAGTTATCAGGATGAAAATAAAACTTATGCTACACAAGGCTATCTCTACCCTTGATTTTGTTGCAGAAAAAATAAAACTGTAAAATACCTGCTACATAAATGGAGCTCACCACTTTGTGTGGTAGATAATATACGATTAAAAAAACAGCCATTCCCTATATTTATTAGGGAATGGCTGTTTTTTTTGTTGCTTATTGTTACAAAACCTATTAATAGTTCTTTCTTATATAGTTATATTTATGTATAACTGTATACAATAGTTGCAATAACGGCTCCTAAAGTGGGTGCGTGGTTAAATATAAAACTACCCTTCCCGCCGCTATTGACCGATCAAAAAACGTGTTAACGCCACACTTGGCCGTTAACCAAAGGAAGGAATGGCACCATGCCAAAAATGAAAACGAAAAGCTCTGCTGCGAAGCGTTTTACTGTTACAAGTAACGGCAAAATCAAACGTAACAAGGCATACCATAGCCACGAACTAAGTAAAATGGGTCAAAAAGCTGGCAGACTTGCTGGCACGACTTTGGTAAGCGATGCTGATGCACCACGCATTAAGCGGATGTTGCCTTACTCAGGCTAAGTTCATTTTTATATAGATATTCAGAAAAAGGGTTAAAGTATGTCTCGCGTTAAAACAGGTATTGTACGCCGCGCTGCGCACAAAAAAATATTAAAACAAGCCAAGGGTTTCCGTGGCCGTCGTAAAAGCACTATTCGTATTGCTAAACAAGCAGTAGATAAATCATTAGAGTATGCGTATCGCGACAGACGCAACAAAAAACGTGATTTCCGCAAATTGTGGATTGTCCGCATTAATGCCGCAGCTCGTTTACACGACTTAAGCTACTCTATGTTCATGAATGGCCTAAAGAAAGCTAGCATTGACGTTGACCGCAAGGTTCTAGCATTCTTAGCTATGAATGATAGCAATGCTTTTGCAGAATTGGTTACTAAAGCCAAAGCTGCTATTAAGTAAGCTACTTGAAGCTAAAAAGGGCTGCCATTGGCAGCCTTTTTTTATTTGTGTATATTTAATTCCATACGGGCAGGTCATCAACTGCAGCACATAGTGCATCAATGTCTTTAGGTTCGCCAAAGCGGTGGGTGGAGTTAGGGTATAATTCCACTACTACATCATCACCACCTAGTTGCTCGGCTACTTTTACCGACACTTGCCATGGGACAGCCTCGTCTTTTAGGCCGTGCAAAAGCCGTATGGGGCAAGTAACTTTGGCAAGTTTGCCATTATCAAACAATAAATGCTTGCGCCCATCGTTGATTAGCTCGTAGCCAATTTCCCAAACTTCATCTTCGTATTTTTCTTCAACTAGTACGCCGCTCTGCTGCCATTTTTGTTGCTTTGGTTTTGTTAGAGACTTCCACCATGTTTCGGTAAAGTCACAAGCATTAGCAATAGACACAATCCCTTTTACTTGCTTTGGACATGCTTTTGCCAACAGCAGGGTTAGCCACCCTCCAGTTGAGCTCCCGACTAGTACTACTGGTTGCTTAATAATGTTATTTAATAAATGCTGGGCTGCATCTATGGCTTTACTAATGGTAAAATCCACAAATTCGCCACCCGAGCTGCCATGCCCCGAATACTCTAGGCGTGCAAAGCCAACTCCACGTTCTTTACACCATACTTTTAATGACTCTGCCTTATTGCCAAACATGTCCGAATGCAGGCCATGTAAAAAAACTACAACTGGTTTTTGTTTGCTACCTGTCGCTTGTTTGCAATACTCGTAAACTATATTTATAGGGGTTTTACCAGAGGTAGTTTCCAAGAAGAAGGTGTTTGATGTATTCTGTTTCAGCATAGGTTACTCCATTTTCTTAAATTAAACTGAGGTTATACCAACTTTTATGGCAGATAAACCAGAATCAGCACAGCGTTGCACCGAAGAAGTACCGCACCTAGCGGTATTACACCTATGCCCTGATCTTGAACTAAACGATACAGCAATCGACACTGTAGCTATAGCAGAATATGCCACATCTAAAAATTGGCGCACAATTGTAGTCGGCAATAACGGAGCACACCTCGACAGCTTACTTCGTGCTGGTGGTGAGTATTTCAATATTAATACCTCCCCATCTTCTTGGTATAAGACAATACAAACCTCTTTTAAAGTAGCAAAAATCGCACGTACTACAAAACCTGCATTCCTTCATGCTCGGGCTAATAGTGTTCTTTGGTTAACTTATTTAGCTGCAAAAATAGCGGGGTTACCTTTTATTGCAACGGTTGATAACGACCTAGTAATAAACAAACAAAACCGCATTGCACTAAAAAGTGCCTCTAAAATTATTGCAACATCAGGCTTTATTAAAGAAAGTTTAAAAAAGCAAGGTATTGCGGCAGAAAAAATAAGCACTATTATCAGAGGGTACGACCCAAGGCATTTAGACCCTCGTAACATAAACTCCACACAAGTTGACAAACTATGGGGCACATGGGACATCCCCACAGCAACAGTAGTTATTTTAACTACAGCACCACTTGAAAAAGGGCAAGGGCATGAAGTTTTCATTAAAGCTTTAGACTTAATCAAAAACCTCCCCTTTAAAGCTATTATTGCTGGTGACTATGACGATAAACAAGGCTATTTTACCGACCTATGGAGCCAAGTAGAAGCACTTGATCTTAACCGCAGAGTACTATTTATTGGTAAGCAAGATGACACTGCTTCTGTTTATACAGCCGCTGACGTTGTGGTATATCCAAGTACTACGCCGGCAACTGCAACCCGCCTCCCAATCCAAGCCCAAGCCATGAGCAAGGCCGTTATTGTTTCTGGGCATGGTGCTAACCTAGAAATTATTAAATCTGGCGAGACTGGTTGGCTTGTTAAGCCAGACAACCCAGAAAAGCTGGCATTAGCTTTAACCGATGCTATAACTGATACTATCCGCCTCCATAAAATGGGTCAGGCAGCAGCAAAATGGGTTAAAGGCTCGTTCACCAACCAGAAAATGTGCGAGCAAGAGCTAGAAATTTACCAAGAAATGATATCCTTACCAAAGGGCGCAGTAGCATGATAAAAATTATCCCTCTAATATTTCTAACCCTTACTCTAGCTAGCTGTGCCGAGAATTTTACTTGGGAAGACTCGAGAACATGGCGTTTTGAAGAGACAGAAGAACAAAAAGCCGAGCGCTTACTTAAAGAGTCTTGCTTAAAAGTATCTAGCGACAAGGCTAACTCTAGAGTTTTACTTATGAACGGGGTAAACGAATATTATGCACACAGCGAATGCATTCCCCACACTCAAACACCACTAAGCCCACAACGAATGGAAGGTCGCTAATACCATGCACCAGATGCCTCATATTACACATAATACTCCTGATTTTTGGCAAGAATACCTCCCCCAAGAAAGGGCATTTAACCATAAATACCAACGTGGGCATACTCTAGTTATTTGCGGCGAACATATCGTTGGTGCATCACGGCTAGCGGCAATGGCAGCAAGGCGTATTGGTAGTGGGCTTGTAACAGTCGTTGGTACATCGCACAACAAAACTCTGCTCCAAGCGGATGCTCCAGGTATGCTATTTTCCGAGCTTAACGATATTGGTGAGTTAAAAGAGTTTTGTGCACAACGTGAAGTAAGCTCGATAATTATTGGCCCAGGACTAGGGCATGGTGATGCCCAAAAAGCATTGGTCTTAGCATCTCTAGGCTGCAAACTACCAATTGTTGTTGATGCTGATGCTCTAACCATTTTTGCAGAAAACCCAACTGTATTTCTTGAAGCCCTACACGACAAATGTGTTCTAACCCCACATCATGGCGAGTTTACCCGTTTATTTAAAGACATCCCCACCGATAGTAAAACAATGGCAATTTACCATGCCTCTACCATGACTGGGTGTGTGGTTCTTTATAAAGGCTCTAATACTTTTATTGCAACTCCAGAAGAGTTAATACACAACAACAATGCCCCACCATTTCTAGCTACAGCAGGTAGTGGTGATGTATTATCAGGTATTATTGGAGGGTTAATGGCAAAAGGAATGGCGCCAAACTACGCAGCTTGTGCAGGAGCATGGATACATGGTAAAGCAGCTGATACATTAGGTTTTGGCCTTATTGCAGAAGACCTACCACTTGCTTGTGCAAAAGAGCTAGCACCATTTATAACTGTTGCTACTAAAAGCTCTGCGCATGCTTGATTTTAGCAATACGGTTGCTCATTATAATGATGCTTTCGCAACGGCCTTACTAGTTTTTATCGAAGATAGTATGATTGCTATTATCGTATTTCTATTATGGGTATTTATATTTTTACGGGTAATGCGCCCATTTAGGTTAACTGCTCAGGGTGACCAAAAAGACAATAGCCTTTTTGTTATGGGGTTAGCTATATTTTTAGCGCTATCTTGCGCCATCATGACAATGGGCATTTTTATAGATATAAAAATATCTATGTTTGGTGCTTTTAAAGGGTCTATTATTAAAGGCTTATTCTTGTCTTAAGACGTTCGGTGTCGTACCACTTCATTATTTTAGGGGTTTCTTTTTCGCCGCAAGCAAGGATAACTTCGGGGTAGGTAACAAAGTCGCTATTTTGTAAAGCAACCCCGTTCTTAGCATCATCTAGTGTTGCTTTCATAAAGCTCATCATTTGCGAGCATACTACTGACACCTTAGGGCGTGCTGACGCTGTTTTATTACTTCTTGGGTTCTGATTACTCTTCATAAAGCCTAACCCTGGAACAGTAGATAACTCGTTAATAACATTTGCAAAATCGTCATTCTTAACTTTTGGCATCAGAATATTATTAACTGATACTGGCCCTGCTGCAGCTTTATTTGCCTGTTCTTCTGTAAGCCTTAAAATACCACCGCTCCTGTTGCCTGCCACAGCATCTTCAAGAACAATATTATTCTCGGCATCAAGGGTAAAAATAACTTCACAAGGGTTAGAGTCAGGGCAAGCAATGTTTTGTGCAAGGGCGTCAATACTAACAACACCCCCTGTAATAAGGGCTGCTAATATAACATGCTGTTTTCTTTGAATTGGCCTTGTCAACTAACTACCCTTTCTTATTATTAACTACATAATAATATGGGGAGGGTATTTTTAATTTCTAGCTTAAATATAGAGTAATTTAACTATATATTATGGGGTAGGTGCAATAACCGCACTTAAAGTATCAGTATAGGTGCCGTTGGCAGCATTACTAACATTAGCTGCTGTTACTGTGACACGCACTGTAGCATTGTCAGAGCCTGCTGTTACGCAGCTATCATTAGTTGATGTAGCGTTTGCTTGGGCAACAAGTGCAACGGCTTCGGTTGCGCTAGAATAGCTTGCACCAGTACCAGTGTCATCGTACTCGACAGTATAAGTAATGCGATTGGCACCATTTATCATCTCAAAAATACCAGAACCATTTAAGCTACTAAGTGTCATCTGGTATGCGGTTGAGCCATTATCATAAACACAAAGAGTATCAGTACCTACAAATGGAGCTGTAGCAACATCAAACGTACCTAGCGAAATATCACCTAAATTATTAATTCTTAACTCACGAGTAACTGTAATTGTAATATTAGAACGCCCTGTAGAGGTAGCACCTAATGTACCATCGCTCGCAGCGTTTGCGGTATAAATACCACCTGCAAAGACTAAAGAATAGCCTAGGGCTATCAATGCAGAATATCGTATTAACAAGTGCATTTCTCCTGTGTTATAATTTGGAAATAACACAATATTGTACCACAACCTATTTTAAACACAGGGGTAAAATATATAAATGCAACGCTTATGTGCTTTTATTACCATTGCTATTACCATCACCATAACCCCACACCTTGCTTGGGGGGCAATTATCATTACCGGGATGGAAGACTACACCTTTGCTTCCCATACCGTTGGTACTGGTGACAAATCATTATCAAAATTATCATGTGTTGGTAAAGATGCTGGTAATAAACTATGGAAAGCCACCATAACTGGTAGCGGTACTGGTGGCGCATTTACCCTTACTGATGGTACAAATACTATTCCCTTCGCAGTAACTTTTGCTCCTGCTAGGTCTTTTACCTCTGGAGTGCAGGAAATAAATCTACCTAGCGCCGATAATACAGTCCCTCTTGATTGTGGCGGTACAGACAACCAAGATTTTGTTATAGACATTCTTGGTACCGACCTTGACGGTACCCCTGCTGGTGATTATTCAGGGTTTATCGACATCCAAGTCGCTCCATAAGCCTATCTATTGCTTGATTTTTTGTAACTTCTAGGCATAATACCTGCTATATTAAATAATAAGGTTTCTAAAGAGATGGTTGCGATTACCCTGCCCGACGGTAGTAAGAAAAATTTTGACAATGCCGTAACAGGTAAAGAACTGGCCGAAAGCATTGGCGCAGGCCTTGCTAAAGCCGCACTAGCAGTAGTTGTAGACGGTACTGAGACCGACCTTACCGCTGTAATCGAGCACGACGCCACTGTTAGCATTATAACTGCCAAAAACCCTGAGGGGCTAGAAGTTATCCGCCATTCTACCGCCCACATTTTAGCACAAGCCGTTAAAGAGATTTACCCGAAGGCACAAATTACCATTGGGCCTGTTATAGATAATGGGTTTTATTACGATATTTCATTCCCGAAAACAATATCTTCTGACGACTTAGAAAAAATCGAAAAGCGGATGCACGAAATTGTCGATGAAGACTTAGCAATTACTCGGCAAATAAAGTCACGAGCTGAGGCTATCGAATTTTTTGAGAAAATTGGCGAGAAATACAAGGCCGAAATTATCTCTGACCTACCCGAAGACCAACAAATTACTTTTTACCAGCAAGGCGAGTTTATCGACTTATGCCGTGGGCCGCACCTCCCATCTACAGGCAAAGCTGGGCATGGTTTTAAACTACTTAAACTAGCAGGTGCTTATTGGCGTGGTGACAGCAACAACGAAATGCTAACCCGTATTTATGGCACAGCTTGGGCAAACGAAAAAGACCTTAAAGCATACCTATTCCGCCTTGAAGAAGCCGAAAAACGTGACCACCGCAAGATTGGTCGTGAGCTAGACCTATTCCACCTTCAAGACGATGCCCCAGGGCAAATCTTTTGGCACCATAAAGGGTGGCACTTATTCCGTATGCTGCAAAGCTACATCCGTGAAAAACTACTTAATAATGGCTATGAGGAAGTTAACACCCCTCTTCTTATTAATAGTGACCTCTATAAAAAATCTGGCCATTGGGACAAATTCGGCACCGAGAACATGTTTATTGTTAATGATGAAGAAAAAAACCGAGTTTATGCCCTAAAACCGATGAACTGCCCATGCCATGTACAAATCTTTAACAATGGGAATAAGAGCTACCGTGACCTACCTCTAAGAATGAGCGAATTTGGCACTTGTATGCGTAACGAGTCCCACGGTTCATTGCACGGCCTAATGCGAGTAACTAGCATGACCCAAGACGATGCCCATGTTTTTTGTACCCACGAGCAAATCGAGCAAGAAGTTGTGGTTTTATGTGAACTTATCAAAGAAATTTATGCTGACTTTGGTTTTGACGAAATATTTGTCAAATTCTCTGACCGCCCTGAGATGCGGGTCGGCAGTGATGAAGTTTGGGATAGTGCTGAAACAGCGTTAAAAAATGCCTGCGCTACTGCTAACCTCGAGTGGGAATTAAACGCTGGTGACGGTGCATTTTATGGCCCTAAACTAGAGTTTGTATTGCGTGACGCTATCGGTCGAGACTGGCAATGCGGGACTATTCAGCTTGACTTTAACCTACCTACTCGCCTAAATGCTGCGTTTACCGATGCTGATGGCAACAAACATGCACCGGTGATGATCCACCGTGCTTTACTTGGTTCGCTAGAACGCTTTACCGGGATATTAATCGAAAACTTTGAGGGGCATTTCCCACTATGGTTAGCACCTATCCAAGTTGTTGCAACAGGCATTACCGAAAGCCAAAACGAAAAGGTAGAGGAGTTTGTTAAGCAACTTACAGCCCTGGGCTTACAAGCCAAGAGCGATACCCGCAACGAAAAAGTTAGTTATAAAATCCGCGAACATAGCCACCAAAAAGTACCCTATATTGCAGTACTAGGAGACAAGGAAATTGCTAACGACACAGTAACATTCCGCAGGTTGGGCTCGAACCAACAAACAACTATTTTGAAACAAGATTTCTTTACTATGCTACAACAAGAAATAGCAACAAAAGCATTGCCACCACACCATAAAGAAGCAAATGCTGCCTAACTACTTGCTTTTAGTTGTAAAATAGGGCATTTTGGATAAATTATATAATAAATTAGAGGATACAACCATTACACAAGCTCCAGTACGTGGACCACGCAAACCACAGAAACAAGAACATCGTTTAAATGATGATATTACAGCAAATCAAGTACGTCTTATTGATGAAAATGGCGAACAGGCTGGCATTGTTGCCATAGAACAAGCACTAGACATGTCAGAAAAAGCTGGAATGGACCTTATTGAAGTTGTACCAAATGCAGAACCTCCTGTTTGCAGAATTATAGATTACGGAAAATTCCGTTTTGAAGAGCAGAAAAAGCAATCTGCAGCGCGCAAAAAACAACACACTACTACGGTTAAGGAAATAACCCTACGCCCAGGAACCGAAGAACATGACTACCAAGTTAAACTTAAAAAAATCCGTGAGTTTATCGAAAAAGGCGACAAAGTAAAAGTTACTGTTCGTTTTCGTGGTCGCGAATTATCACACCAAACTAAAGGCATGGTTCAGCTAGAGCGTATTATCGCAGACTTAACAGAAGTAGCAAAAGTTGACAATCGCCCTCGTATGGAAGGCAGACAAATGAATATGATGCTTAGCCCCGACAGCAAAAAATAACGTGGTAAGCAAGTAACACTGCTTTATTCCCCATACCACCAACAATATAGATTGTGGTTGCATAAATAACCCATAGCTGTGAAAATTACCTACTACTATTTAACAAGTGGTTATAAAAATAAAAAGAGTAATAACAACTAATGTTCTTTATTATAGGTTCCCTAACTGTTCTTGCCTGCGTATTCGGCGGGTATGCTGCTGCTGGTGGGCATTTAGCAGTTCTTTACCAACCATTCGAGCTTGTTATTATTGGTGGTGCTGCTTTAGGGGCATTTATTATTGCCAACCCTAAAGACCTAATTGCCAAAGTCCTAGGCGGAGTAGGCGACATTCTAAAAGGTCGTAGCTACAAAAAAGAAACTTACCTCGAATTACTAGTTCTATTATTCTCTACCTTTAAAATGGCAAAAACAAAAGGTGTCCTAGCATTAGAACCACATGTAGAAAACCCTGATGATAGCGAGTTTTTCAAGAAATTCCCTAGTTTTTTTGGTAATCATCATGCTCGGGTTTTTTTGTGCGATTATTTACGCCTTATTACTATGGGTACAAATAGTCCCCACCAATTAGAAGATCTAATGGACCAAGAAATTGATAGCCACCACGAAGAAAGCCACCAAATATCAGCAGCAGTGGCATCAGTTGGCGATGGAATGCCAGCATTAGGTATTGTGGCTGCGGTTTTGGGTGTTATCCACACCATGGGTTCAATTACCGAGCCACCTGAGATTTTAGGTAAGCTTATTGGTGGTGCGTTGGTTGGTACGTTTCTTGGGGTATTAATGGCGTATGGTTTTATTGGCCCTATTAGCCAATCTCTAGAAAAAATCCATGGTCATGATGCACGTTACCTACGCACTATCAAAGTAGGTTTACTTGCTTTTATGCATGGACATGCACCACAAATTGCAATCGAGTTTGCTAGGAAAAATATCTTCCACGACATGCGACCTAATTTCTACGAAGTAGAAGAAGCCATTTCCAACGCCCCAGCAGACTAATAAGGAAGAGCAATTATGGCAGATGAAGAAAATAAGGTCGGCAGCCAGCCTATAATTATAAAAAAGATTAAAAAGGGTGGGCACGGTGGGCACCACGGCGGCGCATGGAAAGTAGCTTACGCTGACTTTGTAACAGCAATGATGGCCTTCTTCCTACTGCTATGGTTACTAAGTGTTACTACCGACGAGCAAAAAGACGGTATCGCTGACTATTTCTCACCGTCTGTTGCAGTTAGCACTAGTAGTGGTGGAGCTGGTGTTTTTGGTGGCCAGTCACCATTCGAAAGTGAAAGCAGCATCGATAGTGCAAACCCATTTGGCTTTATGGTAGACAAACCCGTCGCATCTGACGATTCAGGTGCTTCTACAGCAGAAGATGTCCCCGACCAAAGAGAAGTAGACCAAGACGAAGCTGAGCGTGTAATCGCAGAAGAAGAAGAACGCCAATTCGACGAGGCCGAGGAAGAGCTAGAACAAGCAATAGAAAACACTCCCGAAATTGCACAGTTAGCCGATAGCTTATTAATCGAACACACACCCGAAGGGCTACGTATCCAAATTGTCGACCAAGAAAACAAACCCATGTTCCCACTTGGTAGCTCTGACATGTTTGATCATACCCATAAATTACTTACTCTAGTTGCTAAAGTTATTAATAAACTGCCTAACAAAATTGCAATTGCGGGGCATACTGATGCCACCCCATACAGAGAAGGCGCTACTTTTACTAACTGGGAACTATCAGCAGACCGAGCTAATGCTAGCCGCCGTGTTATTGAAGAAGAAGGGGTAAAGCACGAACGCTTATTCCGCATTTCGGGCAAAGCTGCAACAGAACTACTAGAACCCGAAAACCCAGAAAGCCCGCGCAACCGCCGCATTGCTATTTTACTACTACGTGAAGTACCACTTACAAAAGGTACAGCACCAATAAAAGAAGACGCCCCACAAAAGCAACAGCCCCAAGAGATAACAGAAGCTCCTAAAGAAGCTACCCAACCACCGCCAGAGACACTAGAAATACCTTATAATGAAGACCCTTACAGCGACCTATATAACGATCTTCCGTAAATAAGGTTATGTAATAAAGTTTAATATAAAATAATAACAATCTCGCGGCTAACGCCGCCCCAAGATGCTGCCATTTTCTCTAACACCTTAATGGCGACCCCAGCGGGAATCGAACCCACATCTACAGCTTAGGAGGCTGTCGTTCTATCCGTTGAACTACGGGGTCTTATTTAATCCACCTGCGGTTGGGCAAAGCCCAACTCTTGGTGCTGCGTTCCGCAGACTGTCGGTGACCTCTCGCCTTGCGGCGACTCGGGACACCGTAAACCTACCATTCCATATTTAAGATATAAATGGTGGATACTCTACCTTGCCGCTAATTGTTGCAGGTTCACCCTCGCCAAAATCTTTTATTAGCAAAATGCTATTTGGGTAGTGCACATCGCTTGTTACATTAAGTTCTTCAGCGTCTACAAAGCCTTGCTTTTGGTAGGCATCAACATCGCCATGCATTATAACATACCTAAACCCAAGCGACTTTGCATGGTCTAATACACTGTCCATAACTTTGCCAATCTCTACGTCATCACGCAAGGCATCATATGCAAGTGGTGCA
>JAJFIW010000019.1 GCA_021774615.1 Alphaproteobacteria bacterium
TAGCTTAGCACGCAAGGGCTTTACTATATTACCCACATTAGCACCCAAAGACTTTACTATCTCTTCGGTTTTTGAAATGCTAGAACTAAAATGAGTAGCAAAACTAGTTTGTGCTGCTGACTTGCTTTTAAAAGCTCTTGAGCTACCCTTACCTTTAGGGTTAAGAGAAAAGCGAAAGAACCGCACCTGCTGCACTTGGGCTTGTTGCTTGTATGGGTTATAAAGGCCATACTCCCACTGTGTTGATGCTATAACACCTACTGCGGGTACAATATAAGCCATTGTCTTTATACCGACTTGTTCATTATAGCCAACAGGTTGATATTCAGACGTTATTTGTGCCTCGGGGGTTTGCAGTGCTTTAGTTGCATCTGGAGGTATTGTTGAATAACCTACAAAGTCTGCAATCATGATAAGTATAAGTACAGATGTACCAATTCTCCAGTTATCACTAGAAATATTGAGGTATATCCACATAAGCACCATTACACCAAGGGTTTGCTCTTGCCAAGCTTCCAAAACTACAGGCCAGTGGAAAATACCCAAGTACATAAATGTAAAAAAACATAAATGTGCCAGTAACGGCATTGCCATACTGCCATAACGCTCGCGTAGAAGCATTGGCAGAAAAAACAAAACAAATAAGCCTAAAAGCATAAGACCTACGACTGTAATTATAAGAGCAACCAAAAGCAGCAAAAGCATTATGTAGTAGAGAGGTGTAATAACAATACCAACAAGAGAACCAACCATGGTAAGGCTTGAGAACATGATTAAAGCTTCTACGGCTGGGCCTGTAGCATAGTAAATAGCCGTAAAGCTATAAATTGCAGGTGGTATAAAAAATTTTAGCAGGAAAAGAGCTGCTGTGAATTGCACTATCCTATAAAGGATAGTTGCAATGGTTATAGGGTTTTGTATTTCCTCTGTGGCTGTGTCAATTGCTTTGTTAGCAATTTGCCCAAGAGTTTTTACAGGTTGATTTTTAGGAGTAGTACTAGAGTTCTTCTGATGACGACTATTTTGATTGCTAATTTCCCAAACAGCGAAAATAAGCTTAAACGGAGACAAAAGAAAATCTACTAGCCAATCCCCTTTTTGAACTTTCTTAAACATATTTAACCTTTATGTGTTGAAAATAAGGGGTAGGATAAGGGGCAGGAAACCCTGCCCCTTGCCTTCTGTATGTACCGTTTAAGTTATAACGACCATACTTAGAGATTAATTAGTAATATCTGCAGTATTGCTACCCCGGTTAGGGGTACGAATATTTGCAGAACCAATAACAGCTGTTAAAAGCAAAGCTACGTATGCACCAAAATCCATTGCTAATGCCAGCAACCAAACCATAGGGATTTGGTGCCAATATGAAACAATTGACTGGTACAAAGAAACTTGCTCGAACTTAGGAATAACAGGCGCTTCACGCTGGTCTAAATTGTCCAGTTGACTTTCCATACGTTCCATAAATTTATCTAACATGTTTTGCAGTGTTACAATCATATTGTCTTGCTTTTCAGCAAGGCTTTTATCATGATCACTTAATAGTGTTTGTGGGTTTAATACCTGACCATCAATAGCTTGCGCCCTGATAGCAGGCAACGGTGACTCTTCAGCCATTTTTATCATAAGACCACGAAGCTCATTAAACTGCTCTCTGAACTCTAATGTTCTTTCTTTAAAATTTCTGTCTAAGTAGCCGTTGTCTAACTCTTCACGCAAGCTTGTTAGCATAAAATTTATAGTATTAAACTGCTCTTCTGTTTCTTCGTTGTTCATTACAAGAGTACTATCCATACGTAAAGCATAGTCACCTAAGCCTTCTAAATACCTTGTAACAGCACCACCGCCAGTTACACCAGTTAAACGGCCAGTTCTGCGCTCTTCATCAGCCATGCTATTGAACCGTTCTCCATACAGCCTTGCTGTTGCCGCCAATGGTAACTCTTGCTCACGAAAACGTTTGATTTCATCTAAAGATTTCTCATACGTTTCGATAGTTTGAGTAAGGTGATACTTAACTGCAGCACCACTACCAATACCTATAACACTTGTCATCGTTGAGATACCAAATATAAAGACACCGACAATCGGAGCGTATACGAACAATAAATAAACCTTTTTCCAAGGCCCAACTCTATCCATAACCTGCATAGGCTTGCTCCAAGCCCAAAGAATGAAGAAGAAGCTAGCCGTTGCAATAATAACAGGCAGGATATAAAAACGGAAGACGCCTTCTGACCTATCAAAAAATAAAGTTTGTAAGCCATAAAAAGTTGTATATGCAGAAACAAAAGCTGCTATAAGCAAAAAAACAATATAAGCCATAAATGCCCAAGAAACAGGGTCATTAGAAGATTCTGGCGATATTGACTTTAATAAATTATAGGAACTTCGCATTAAATGCATAAATACAAATAAAGCAAAAATCCCACCAAAAAGATATGCTACCCATGCTATATAGTCTTCTAGGATAGGTGCACTTGTAGAGGCCCCATCAAAAACCTGGGGAATTGACCACATAGCAAAAACAACACCTAAACACAGAAGCACAACTATCATAATGTACTTATTTAAATTAGGGAAATTAGTTGCGAAGTGGTTTCTTATATCTGCAAAGATACTAGTTTTTGTATTGGCTAAATCAGCCATAATAAACTCCTTAAAGAAAAGCGTTGAATAACGCTTGGTATGAAAAAATGTTAGAACTTTACTAATAGTAATTATTACAAAATAACTTTTAGTATAAGAAAAAACAAAGAAGATGAGCCTATAAAAGACTTGCGGGCAAAATAACACAAACTGTATACACTTGCTAGTTATAATAGTTGGCTATTATAACTAGATAAAAAGGGCATACGTTATAAACGTATGCCCTTCTTTTGTTTTAGCTGTAAAATTAATTACTTAATTTTACCCGGTAATGATAGGTCACCAGATGCTACGTCGAACACATCTACAATACACAGTAGTGGTGCGTGCGCGCTTTCGTTAACGCGTAGGCCTGAGGTCACGCCATCAAATGCTACACCTTTAAGGCTGGTTGCATTTCTGAATGGTACCCGAACCATAACGTCATTCTTACTAATAACTGGCGAGTAGCCTGGGCTGTCGATAAGAATTGGTAAACCTGGCCAAGTAATAGGCAATTTAGGGTTACTTCCTGCTGGGATATCTTTAACTTTTAATGCACCTTTACCGCAAGCGTCATCAGGTACTAGAACCACCCAGTGAGAGTGCCAGACGGTACCGTCATTGCCTAGGTTTCCGTCACCATTTTCGTCAAATAATGGGGTATCGTCAAAGTCGGGGTGCGAGGTAATGGCCATTGCCAAAATACCTTGTTCTTTTTCAAAGCCAACTACTGAGCTGTCAATTTTTGTTGGCCAAACGTAAGAAAATACATCACTGCCCTCTAGCTTACCAGTTGGTGTAGGTACAGTTTTACCAGCTTTTTTACTTACTTTCATTTTGAAAGTTAGCCAGTTGTCGCTTGCTTCTACATTAGCGTGGACAATATCAAAAGCGGCCATTTTAGCGTTGCCTTTTTCTGCCTTTATCTCATGAGCATTAGCAGGTGTTATAATTGCAGCAGATAATAGTAAAGCTGCTGATACATTTAGTATGTTTTGTTTAAGAACTCTCATTATTTTATTCCTTTTTATAATTAATATTAATTAATGAATAGGGTTTGGGCAACCTTCCATTTGAAGGATGTAATATTCTTTTTTGCCAATAGACTCTTTTATTTCTGGGTTAGCTTCCCCAGAGTGGCAATAGTTACAGCGCGATTGGTCAAGCTTTTCTGGGTTCTCGCCAATTTCTGTTAACCATTCTTTTGCAAATTGGTAGGCTTTATCATGGGGTGTTCCACTTTCTACCAAAACATCAAAATGAATTATTAAACCCTCAGCAGACCTAGCATAAGTATCATATATATCAACTTTCATCATTTTTCTCCTTAACTACTTTTATTAATATAGTTTAGTTCCTATACTATATATATGGGGACTGTATAGTACAAAAAAAAGGTTGTCAATATAGTTTAGTTACGATACTTTATAAAAATGGTGCAAAATATGAACATATGGTTAGAATGTCTTTCTTCTCTTCACAAAAGCCAAATGCGCAAGGCTGCAAGCATAGAAGGCATGCGCCTAGTGCACATAGAAATATTGCAGTATTTATCTATCAGTAACAAATATTCAAATACTGCTCAGGCTATGAGCGAATACCTCGGGCAGACCAAAGGTAGTATTTCTCAGAGCATAAGTTTTCTAGAAGAGCTAAATTATATCGAACGTAAACCTTGCAAAAAAGATGGACGCGCGGTTAAAATCTACCTTACAAAAGAAGGTAAGGCTTGCCTTAAAAGGATGTTTTCTAATATTACACAGCCTCCACCAAATGATGATACCTCTATAGAGGCAGTTAAAGAAATTCTCTTTAATTGGCAGGCTGAAAATGATATGAAAAGTTTTGGGCAATGCAAATCTTGCCGATTTAATGAAAGCTCTAATGAAGGTAAATTTAAATGTGGGCTAACTGGTGAAAGATTATCTAAATCTGACATCGAAAAAATATGCCGCGAGCATGAGTTTCCACTCTCAACTAAATAAAGGTAAATAATAAAACTATGTGTAAAAAAATATTACTAGCTGGTGCTATTTTTATAATATCTGGGCTTAGCTCTACAGGGGCAATAGCACAAAACAAACCTAATTCTTTACCTAAAGATATGCATGTAAACCACGGAAACCACGGGGCAAGTTCACATGCTCCAATTGGTGTAATGGGCGACCATGTGCATAGTGCTGGCGAGTGGATGCTGTCTTATCGGTTCATGCGTATGGAGATGGAAGGCAACCGAAATGGCACAAATAAATTAAACCACTCTAATATTTTGGCCATGCCAAATCTATTCTCGGGAACAGCAGGGCAACCTGCCTCATTAAGAATTGTCCCTGAAGATATGACCATGGACATGCACATGCTTGGCGCCATGTATGCACCTACAAGTCAGCTAACTTTAATGGCTATGTTGCCCTATACAGAAAAAGAGATGAACCACCTTACCTATAACCCTGCGGGTGCTGCAATAATTGGTGGGTTTAAAACCAAAAGCGAGGGCATTGGCGACACCAAAATATCGAGCCTTATAAGTTTATATAAAAGCAATAACCATTCCCTACACCTAAATGCAGGGGTTAGCTTGCCTACAGGGTCTATTAAAGAAAGGGGAAATGCCCTTATACCAAATGGTGCAACTCCTAATATTCGCCTCCCCTACGCGATGCAACTTGGTACAGGTAGTTTTGATTTTCACCCTGGGGTTACCTATGCAGGGCACAAAGGCAAATGGGGTTGGGGCTCGCAATATACTGGCGAAATGCGCCTAGAAAACACAAACCGTGAAGGCTACCTATGGGGCGACAAACACAAAATAACCGCATGGGGCAGCTACGAATGGCAAGACTGGGTAAGCACCTCTATGCGCCTTACTGCCACAACAGAAGATACCATTAAAGGAATAGACTCGGCAATTATTGGCCCTGTACAAACTGCCGACCCTAGCAACTATGGTGGCGAAACCATTAACCTAAATTTTGGGGTTAATTTGCTAGGGACAAAAGGTACAGCAAAAGGGCACAGGCTGCTAATAGAAGCAGGTGTACCGCTGTACCGCAACCTTAACGGCCCACAATTAGAAACAGACTACACATTTATGCTCGGCTGGCAAAAGGCATTCTAGCAAAAGAAAGCCCCCAGCACTGAATGTGCTGGGGGCTTTCTTATCGCTAAAGACTTTGCAGCGGCTTATATCTAAAAGTATGGTTATCTTGGAATGACACCGACATTGCAGTATTAAGCAACATCTGTTCAGTAGACACATAGTTATCTGCCTCACCAGCCATAACTTGGAGCCAGTGATAGTTAAGATCCATAAACTTTTTATCATGGTCTGCCTTAGGCATCCTGCTAATAGAAATTCTTTCCCCATCATTACGATATTGGAAGTAGCTATTGTCAGGCCTCTCTGTATCGATAAGAACTTCACCACTATCAAAACGAATCCGGATGGTTTCAGCATAGATACTTTCTTCAAGCCTACGTGTCCCACCAAAATGGAATACAACCCCGTCCTCATTAACACCAGATAATGCATAACGGTCTTCCTCGTCATACAATTTATAGGCTGTAAACGCCTTTATGCCCATTAACCAGCAGAAATAGTCAATCTCGTGGTTAGCATGGTCTTGCAGCAAACTGCCGCCATGCAAACCAGTCTTACTTGGTATGTGGTAGGAAAAATCGAGGTGAACCTCAACAACTCTACCCATTAAATTGCAAAAATTTTCCAAATGCTGCTTAACATGGATATATTGAGGATCCATCCTCCGAGGATGACAGGTTGTGATCGTTAACCCCACCTTAGCGGCTGCCTCAAACAAAACCTTAAGCATATGGACTTCATCCACAGATGCTGCCAAAGGCTTTTCACAAAAAACATGGCAACCATTACCGATCGCCTTTATCATTTGCGACAAATGAAAGCGGTCTGGTGATGCAATTACAACGGCATCAGCTTCGGCCATTCCCTCATCATCAGAGTTAAATATTCGAACATCTTCAAGCGCATGTTCTGCAATAGCTTTGTTAATATTGCCTTGGTTAGGGTCAAAAAACCCCCATACATTTGCACCTAACTTATTCAATGGTGCAATATGGCTGCGCGAGCAATGTTTGCCTACGCCTAAAAACAATATTTTAGGGTGGGTAGCTATCATAGTTGATATTTCCTCTATAGAAATAATAAAAAAGAAACTTCAGATAAACAAGACAAGAGCATCTTGTATTAGACTTACCACTGTAAAGTAGCCATTAATAATTATATTTTCAAGGTCTAATATTAATTAGAATAATTATATGCTATAATCCACCCCATATTCTTAAAATATGGAAATAAAAATACTGCGATGAATACCCTCGACATCCTAATAAAATACCACCCAGCCTTTTTAGAAGGGCTTAAGGTTACAATGCAGTTAAGTGCTATTGTATGGGTGACAGGGCTTTTGTTAGGAACTTTACTTGGCATAATGGGTAATAAATACCCACATGAGGTTGGCCTGCCTACACGGGTATTGTCTTTTATCCTTGGTGGTATCCCTATCCTCGTATTTTTGTTTTGGCTCCATTACCCTGTACAGTTTATGCTTAATGTTGTTATCGACCCATTTTATACCGCTGCATTTACCTTTGCGATTGTAAATATTTTTGCGGTTGCCGACATTGTACGCAGCGCGCTGAACGACTTCCCAAAACAATATATAACTGCGGCAAAAGTATGTGGCATGGGCGAGCGACAGACCTTCTTATCGGTGCAGTTCCCGCTAATATTCCGCGAGATTTTACCCGCACTATTATTACTCCAAGTAACAATGTTGCATGTAACTTTATTTGCAAGCCTTATCTCGGTCGAAGAAGTATTCCGCATTGCTCAACGCATTAATGCTAGCATTTATAAACCTGTAGAAATATACACCGCTCTAGGTGTATTATTCCTCGCAATTAGTTTGCCAGTTAATGGTTTTGCCCTATGGTTTAAACACAAATTTACTCGCGATATTAGTGAAAGTTAAAAGGCTATTTTATGAAAAAGAGAGAGTTTCTTACAGCTTTAGGTGCAACAATAATGGCAGTTCCTGCTAGTGTTATTGCAAGTAAGCAAAGCCAAAAAGGTATTAATTCTACACATAAAAAAAGTACTACAACATCCTCATTACAAACAATAAAAAATACTGGTAAACTAAAGTCTGCCTACATCAATTACGAGCCAGGGTTTATGAAGTCCCCCGCCACAGGAAAGTTTGAAGGCATATTTTACGACTGTATGGAACAGATAGCAAAGAACGCTGGTTTCACTATGGACTGGGTTGAGGAAATTTCTTTTGCAACCATTTTCGAAGGCTTTAAAACTAATCGTTATCAAGTAGTAGCATCTAGTGTATGGATGAACGCCCCCCGCTCGATGCAGGGTGATTTTACCATGCCTCTTTATTATAGCGGTGTAAGTACCTATGTAAGAAATGACGACAATAGATTTAAAAATGTTGAAGACTTAAACTCAAAAAATTATACTCTTGCCACTATCGATGGCGAGATGACTGCAACCATCGCTGAAGAACATTTCCCTAAGGCAAAAACTTTAGCACTTTCTCATCATACCCCTGTAGCTGATGTTTTGATGAATGTTATAACAGGAAAAGCAGACGCCACTTTTGTTGAAGATGATGTAGCCAACAAGTTTATGAAGAAAAACTCCAACACCATTAAAAAATTAGGTGTTGTTTTTGCGGTTCCAAATGTTATAGCTCTACCCCAAGGGCAGGAAGAATTAAAAGCCATGCTTAATAGCAATATAGAAATTCTGCAAAACACAGGTTTTCTAGAACGCACAATCCATAATTACGAAGAAGTACCAAACACTCTACTAAGATTAAAGACCCCTTACGAAATATAAAAATGAAGAAAGTAGCAAAATGAGAAATATTTCAATAACCATTCTTGTAGCATTAGCAGTAAGCTATGGAGCGATAAGTTTTAATAAAACTTCCGCTTCTTCTGAAGCCACGTCTATTGTAAAAGCTGAAACCGCCTACGAACGGGTTATGCGTACTAAAACCTTACGCTGTGGCTACTTCATCGAGTCGCCATTTACCGAGTTAAAAGATGGTAAAGAATTTACAGGTTTAGCAGTTGATTTAACCAAAGAAATTGCTAAAGGACTTGGGCTAAAGGTTGAATGGACCACCGAAATTGGCTTTTCTACTTTTTCTCAAGATTTAAAAAACAATCGCTACGACATGGTATGCAGCGGCATATTTATTCTACCTCGTGGAGGTACGGCAGACCATACCATTCCTTATGCTTATGTACCTATTAGAGGTTATGCAAGCGTTGATGACACGCGTTTTGACAAACCTATGTCTGAGATTGATTGGGCGAACATCACAATTTCAGGGATAGATAGTGAAGGTGCGACTACTGCTGCGCAAAAACTGTTACCTCAAGCTAAAATGCAAATGTTACCGCAGCTAGCGAGTGTATCGGAGATACTTGTATCTGTAGCAGCAAATAAAGCTGATATTGGCTTTGTGCTACCTTCTGTATTTGCTAACTTTAATAAAACTAACCCAAATAAACTTAAGCCAATAGCTACAGATAAAGCACTATATACTTATGCAGTTGCATTTAGTATTGCCAACGAGCAATATGCTCTAAAATCTCTAATCAACAATGCTCTAACCCAGCTAATTGTGTCGGGTGAGCTTGAAGCAATGTTCAGAAAATATGACCCCGACGGGCTGTTTTCTTACCCGAAGGCAAACTAGGAGGTAATTAAATGAAGAGCATGCTTACAACCACTATTATTGCTATTATTGCAGCCTTTGGAACAGTCCATTTTATAGGCGACACTAACGGTGCCTCTAGTACTAAAACCGAAACCGCCTACGAGCGGGTTATGCGTACGGGTGTTTTGCGGTGTGGGTATGGGATGTGGGAACCACTTTTTGGGGTATCCCCCGAAACTGGTAAAAGGCACGGTATCTTCTACGAGCTAACCGAACAAATTGGCAAACTGATGAATTTGGAAATCGAATGGGTTGAGGAAGTTCCGTGGGAAGGCATGGTTGCAGGATTAAATGCGGGTCGTTATGACGCTGTTTGCTCGGGTAAATGGGTATATGGTGCTCAAGGGGCTCAGGCTGCTTATGCTATGCCTGTTATGTTTAATATTGTCCATGCATATGCACGTGTAGATGATAATCGTTTTGAAGAAACCCTTTCTAACTTAAATAGCCCAGAGTTTACTATTGCTGTCCAAGACGGCGATGTATCCTTAGAGATAGCAGAGAGCCTCTTCCCAGAAGCGAAAAGAGTTGCTGTAGTAAGAAACTCTGCAACTACTCTTTTAATGACAAATGTTGCTAATCTAAAGTCTGATATTACATTTATGGATGCAGCAACAGCTCGTGGGTTTAGTTCTAAGAACCCTAATAAGTTAAAAATAATCACAAAAACAAGCCCAATAAGGTCATACCAAACAACATACATGTACCAAATGCATGACTATGCACTTGGCAACTTATTAAATGCATCTTTACGGCAGCTACAAGATAGTGGGGTTACAGAGAACATCATCAATAAATATATAAAAAATAAGGGAGATGTTTACATCCCTCAGAAAAATAATAGGCCACTATAATATGCTAAGAGCCAAAAACATTACCGTAAAAACAGCCGATGGGCGTTTGATATTAGACGATGTTTCGTTGACGATAAAGCGCAAGGAAATTACGGCATTAGTTGGGCCGTCGGGGTCGGGTAAAACTACGCTTTTAAAAGCACTATGCTTTTTGGATTACCCCAATAGTGGCACAGTTAGTTTAGACACAAAAAGCTACGACTTCCCGCTTAATTTAGAAGATGAGGCCACCCAAAAACCTACCCCTTGGCCAGAGGTTACAGCGGTGTTCCAGCAGCTATTTTTATGGCCCCACCTTACCCTGCGCGAGAATATACTGCTACCGTTAAAAGCTCGCCTTAAGGACGACAGCAAAAAACTAAATGCCGAGCTAGATGAGCTAATAAAGCAGTTTGATATGACCTATTTTATCGACCGCTACCCTAACCAAACATCTGGCGGGCAACGCCAACGGGCAGCAATTGCTCGTGCGCTTATATTAAAACCTAAATACGTTTTACTTGATGAAATAACCTCGGCACTAGATGTAGAGCAAGCTGCAAAAGTGCTAAAAGCTCTCGCACTGCTAAAAGATAACGATATTGGCGTATTGCTTATTACTCACCTTATCAACTTTGCTAAAACCAGTGCCGACAGTGTGGTATTTTTAGACGAAGGCAAGGTGCTTGCCGCAGGCTCTACCGAGCTAATCACCAAACCATCTCACCCTCGCATTAAAGACTTTTTGTCGTGCGCAAAGGCTGCTAGTTAAAACAAAAAACAGCCCATCAAGGGCTGCAAAAATCGATGTAATTTTATTATTAAAAGGAGATGCAATTATCTAACATTGTATCTGCTAATAACTTTCGTGAAACATCACTAACATTAGTTGCTATAGCAATAACAATATTATTGTTAGGCATTCCACCAATTTCATAAACAAGTTGATCAATAACCATTTCATCTGTCATTGCATCAATATTATTTATAAAAATGATACTGTTCAACTCTTTTACAGAGCGAAATATCTCTTTAATACCTCTTCCCTCAGCATCACTACAAATAGAAAGATCACCGCCTAGAACCGATGTGAGCAACAGATTAAGGGAGCTATCAATATTTCTAACTTTTTCCGCAATAGTATTCATACTGCTAATTGCATAATTAGGTGGAGCATCTACCAAAAACCCTCTATAGCGACTATTAACAGGGAATGTAGTATGATCATTTATGATTTTTACTACATCTTCTGCTAATAAGCCTAGCTTTAATAAGAACTGCTGGTTATTACCTTGCATAGTTATCTCCAAAGTAGGGCATGCGCCCTTTGAAAAGTGGAAGAAGATGTTGCGTTAAGGGCTTAAAACAGCCCTTGGTTATTTGCAAATCATAGTGTGTGTATTGTAATAGACTATTTCAAGTGGTTTATAATCACCAAACCAACCCACCCTCGCATTAAAGACTTTCTTTCATGCGCCAAGGCTGCTAGTTAAAACAAAAAAACAACCCCAACCTATAAGGTTGGGGTGTTTCGTCCAATAAATGTTTAAACAATAATTACCCCAAACAATGCCAAGCCAAGCTGTACATTGTTTAGGTCTTGAGCCGTCATCACCAGAACTGTGTTTTCTGGGATGCCGTTAGATAGTTTATCTACAACTTTTGTAGCTATTTCTGGGTCATCAATACTATCAACCCCATACAAAAATACTATTTTATTACTAGTACTGCTTTCCAGAGCATAGTTTAGCTCTTCACAGTCTTCTTCCAAATCAGTTGCTTGGATATTAATGCTGCTGAAACTAGCACTAATATTATTCCTTATTACATCAGGTTCTAAGTCACCAATAAATAATATTGGCTTATTAGCTTTTATAAGTCCTCTTTCAATAGCACTGCCTAGGGTTGTTATAGCTGCAGTTGTCATGGTCTCTCCCAATGAAGCCCATAAAAGGGCAGGGTTAAAAAAATAAAACAAGATGTTACAAAAAGGCTAAAATAGCCACTTTACTGCGTAGCACAGATATGTGCATTACATATGTCTATTACAAGTATTTACAACAAAAAACCCTCTACATTATATTAATAGAGGGTTTTTTGTTATTTTACGTAGCCTATACGACTAGCTTAAGCATGGTAATTAAAGCATGTTTGCAGAGGTTCCGAAACATTACTTATGCTTGTAGTTGTTGCAATGGCTGCAATGTTGTCGGTAAGATTGTTAACTTCTGCAATAATATGCGGCGCATTGTTCAATGCCTCAATATTGCTAATAACAATAATTACAGGTACCCCAGACAAAACTATTGCTGCAAATTGGGTGGCTGCCTTTTGTGGGTCTATAAGGGATGTTGCAGGTATAACAATTACCTCAATTTTAAAATGGAGCCTTAAATTAGTTTCAAATTCTTTTAGGACAGAATTTGCTAATTCCAGCAAATAGCCATTGTATTCGCCACGGTCAGAAAGTAGCAGGGCTGATATATCTTCGTACATGCCGTGCACGGAGCCATTAGTTTCTACTGCAGTTACGACTGTCATGATAGTTTTCTCCACAAGATTTACCCCCGCAAAAAGCAAGAGCATAAAAAGGAAACAAGATACTGCAAACAGCTATATAAAAATAGCTTTCTTACTTGTGCGCTGGATTATGCTTATTAGAAATGTTTAGTCAAGATTATTTTTGCAGTTGTAGGCTTACTGCACACCATTCTTTACGTTGCATGGTTTTAACTTCTGTAAGGCCTAGCTCGGTGTAGGCGTTGCGGATGTCGTCTAGTTGGTCTTCGGTAAAGCCTGACAAGATGCAATAACCCCCCTCTTTAAGATGCGCTACTAATGTTTCGGACATTTCCAGCAAGGGGTTGCGCAAGATATTAGCAAAAATAATATCGTATGGTTTACGGGCTGGTACACCCAAAGTTTTAAAGCCATCGCCACACATGGAGGTAACAAGTTCCTCAACACCGTTATTATGGACATTCTCTTGGCAAACTTCTACAGATGGCTGGTCATTATCTACCGCTATAAATTTTGTTTTTTGTACTTTAGCTGCAGCAATTGCCAAAATGCCCGAGCCCGCGCCCATATCTAGCCCATTTACAAAGGTATTACTTGCAATTAACTGCTCGTAAAGGTGGAGGCATAAGGCTGTGGTTGCATGCTCGCCCGTACCAAATGCCATACCAGCAGGAATATGCAAGCCAACTAAATTATCTGGTACTTGTTCCTCGAAACCATAGATAAAAAACCGCCCTTCGTTAATTGGTGGGAAACTCCGCACCACACTTTGTTGCCAGTCTTCGTCAACAACTGGTTGCAGTGCTACTGGTTTTGTTATGTCTTCGATATCGGCAACTTTTTCGGCCAAAGACAATGCCGACAATAACTGCTGGCGAGATGCTGATGCATCAAAAAATACAGTCAACCGCCAGCTGTTCATATCAGTCGGGATTTCGTCTATGTCTATAGCTGTCGCCATTTGTTCGAGTACTGACTCGAACAAATCCGTTTTATCACGAGATACGTCTCGTTGGTATTTCCAGCCAATAATATTATCCACAAAAACCTACCTTATACGTTCTTTAAATTTGCTAACGACGCTAATAGTTTTTTCTCGCCTGCTTTATCGAAAGCCACAACAACTTTTAACGTAGCACCATCACCCTCTTTACGGCGGATACGCCCATAACCAAATTTATCATGAAACACCTTATGCCCGATACCAAAACCGTCATCACTATCACTTTTAGATACATAGTCGCTCTCGGGGCGTAATAAAGGTGTTTTTGTTGCCTTATGAGGTGACCAATTGTCACCGTGGGTTGGCTGCCAAGCACGTTGTGAGGGGTTAGATGCTGCCATTTTCTTGATGCTTTCATCAGGTAGTTCGGTAAGAAACCGTGAGGCTGATGTAGGCATATAATTACCATATAACCGCCGAGACGACGCATAAGATACCACTACCCTTCTCCGCCCACGAGTAATTGCAACATAAGCAAGGCGGCGCTCTTCCTCTAGCCCTTCGGTGCCAGTATCATCGAGGCTACGCTGGTGTGGGAATAACCCTTCTTCAAACCCAGGGATAAACACCGTGTCAAACTCTAGCCCTTTTGCGGCGTGTACGGTCATCATCCGAACAGCATCAGCGTTATCATCAGCGTCTGCATCGGTTACTAGTGCAATATGCTCTAGGTAAACCGAGATGTCGGCGTAGTCCTGCATCGAACGCACTAGCTCTTTTAAGTTATCAATCCGCCCTTTGGCTTCTTCCTTGTTTTTATCTTCTTTAAGCATCGCTAAATAGCCAGACTCTTCTAAAATACGTTCCATCAACTGGTCAGTTTGCCAGCTTTTAGACTCCTGCCAGCTGTTAATCAACTCGACAAAGCCACGCAACGCCGACTGGGCTTTGCCGCTAAGGGTTCCGTCTTGCACAGCTCTTGAGGTTGCCTCAAACAGTGGGATATTATGCATTTTAGATATCTCACGCAGAGTTTTAAGGGTCGCGTCCCCCACTCCTCGTTTTGGTACGTTAACGATACGTTCAAAAGCAAGGTCGTCTACTTGGGTATGGGTTAAGCGCAAATACGCCAATGCATCGCGGATTTCCTTACGGTCGTAGAATTTCTGCCCACCAATAATTACATATGGCATGCCTACTTTAATAAATTGTTCCTCAAACGCTCTGGTTTGTGCGGCTGTACGCAGTAAAATAGCGCAGTCGCTGTATGTGCCACCTTGTTTAAAGTGTTTTTCGGCTTCGGTAACAATGCCACGAGCTTCTTCTTGTTCGTCCCACACTGTTACAACTTCAACAGGGAGCCCTTCGCTGTCTTCAGTCCACAAAGTTTTACTATGACGGCTACCATTATGGGAAATTAAGTGTGATGCTGCTTTTAGAATATGCCCAGTAGAGCGGTAGTTTTGCTCGAGGCGCACTACGCTAGCACCAGGGAAATCCTCTTCAAACCGCAAAATATTACCAACCTGCGCCCCACGCCAACCATAAATAGACTGGTCATCATCACCAACTACACAAATATTTTTATGCCCTAAGGCCAGCAAACGTAGCCATAGGTATTGCACTACGTTGGTGTCTTGGTACTCGTCTACTAAAATATATTTAAATTGACGTTGGTAGCGTTCTAGCAAATCAGGGTTTGTTTTTAACAAAGTTACTACATGCAGTAGCAAATCTCCAAAATCACAAGCATTTAGTGCTTTTAGGCGAGCTTGGTAAGCCTCATACAGTGCAATACCCTTACCCCCTGCAAAGCTGCCAGCTTCGGCAGGTGGTACGTCAGAAGGGGTCCATGCGTTGTCTTTCCAGCCTGAAAAAATAGAAAGGGTCTGTTTTGCAGGCCAACGGGTTTCGTCTATCCCGTTAGCTGCCATAAGTTGTTTTATAACTTGGAGTTGGTCGTCAGTAGTTACAATAATAAAATCACTCTTAAAACCAAGTAAGCTTGCGTGTTTACGCAGCATCCTTGCTGACAAAGCATGGAATGTGCCCAACCACATGCCTGATGTTGGATGCCCAATTAGGGTTTCTACCCGTTCTGCCATCTCTTTTGCAGCTTTATTGGTAAAAGTAACCGACAACACCTCGTGGGGTGCAGCAAGCCCTCTATTTAAAATAGATGCGAGCCGTGTAGTTAATACACGAGTTTTACCAGTACCAGCCCCCGCAAGTATCAGCAATGCGCCGTCGGTTGTTTCGACTGCTTTGCGTTGGGGTGGGTTTAACTCGTTTATAATGTTTTCTATATTATCCATAACCAATGTTTTAACAATTCGTGGTCATATCTGCAAAGGATTCTTAATTATTTTTTATAAAGATACATCACAATAAAACTGACTACTTTTATAAAAATAATTCTTTTTTATAAAAAAATGTCAGTTTCTATCAATTCAAGGGTTGAAGATTATTTATTACCACCCATAACTTTTATATCTATTAAAAAGGGGGAACAGCAATGCCTGTTAAAAATAATAAAAATAGAGACCTAACCTCAAGAAGCGTAATTGGCGCTGCAACCAATAAAAAATTACGTTATCGTATCGCAGATTGGCTAGTTAACACACTTTATGGTCAAGCTATGCATGTAACTTCTTATAGCACAAGCCTAGTAGCTGCAACTGTCGTATTTTGGTACCAAGATGGTGGAATGCGGAAGTTCCTAATGGTTCGTGATGTAAGTAACCCTGACGGTGATGCACGTTTTCCTGGTTGTTTGGAAAGTAAAGTAGATGTGCCAATTTCAGAAACACTTATTAGCACTATAGGCCACATGCTAGGCACACCATTTACAAAAGCATTTGACCATAACTTACTAGAACAAGACCGTGTTTGCGCTGCACCAGTTTTAAGCATGAAAGACAAAGCAGCCAATCAGTCTATGCCAGTCCAAGGGATTGTATGGTTAATTCAGGTAACTAAAGAGCAAGCGCAACTTTGCTCTAGCCAAGACAAACGCATCGAGGTTATTGCCGTGCCAGAGCACTCTATGAGCACTAAAGAGGTAAACCCTGCGCATAAGGTTATCTTCCAATCTATCGAACGGCATCTAAACCAAGAGCACCACAACGAAGCTGGGATGATTGTCGACAGACTAGAAGAATTCCTGAAAAAAATGGGAAGTTCGCATAAACAACTGCATTAAGTAGTACTTACGAAAAGCAATAAGCCCGTATCTTTTAGATACGGGCTTATTGCTTTTCGTGAACAGGAGCTAAAGCAACCCAAGATAAGATGCAAGTTGGTCGTATTTATCTACTTCATTAGGAGTATAATTATGATCAATCTTACTATATTCCACGACCCATAGGCCGTTGGATTGTTTACGTGCTTCTATTGAGTACTGTCCTTTAGAAGCAAGTTCGAAGTTTGAAACATTGCTTTCTTGGATAATATTCCACTTAAACTTATCATCCTCAATAACAGGAGTAGTTGCATTGGCTTTAAATGTTGCTCTATCTGAATTTTTAAACTCTGGTATGGCAACAAATGTCTCAGAACTAGAGGCTCCTGCAGCTAACAATTGCTCAGTAGAGAACTGATCTTTACCATTATTAAAACTTACAAGTTCAATAAGTTCTAAAAATGTAAGGTTAGTGAATTTTCTGGTTATGGTAACTTCAAAGGTAGGCTTTGTCATAGAAATGTCTCTATAAAAATGAAACGGAAGGGAATATCTATAAACTAAAAACCTATATAATAGGAGTTTAATTTGTAGTCTTTGTTAATCAACACCAATTGTGGTTACTATGATTGTATATTTCAAGGGTTTATCTTATAAAAACTCTCGCACATCGGCAATGTGGCCACAAACAGCAGCGGCAGCGGCCATAGTAGGGCTCATGAGGTGGGTGCGGCCGCCACGGCCTTGGCGGCCTTCGAAGTTGCGGTTGGATGTGCTGGCGCAGCGTTCGCCTGCTTTTAGTTTATCGCTATTCATCGCAATGCACATACTACACCCTGGCAAACGCCACTGGCAGCCTGCGGCGATAAATATTTTGTCTAGCCCCTCTTTTTCAGCTTGCTCTTTTACTAGACCTGAGCCCGGAACAATTAAAGCCTTAACGCCACTTGCTACTTTACGATTTTTAAATATTGCCGCTGCTTGGCGCAGGTCTTCGATACGGCTATTGGTACACGAGCCTATAAAAACTGTATCTATTGTAATATCGGTTAGTTTTTGCTTAGGTTTAAGCCCCATATATTCAAGCATTCTAACTGCACTTTGGCGTTGCTCGGGGTCGGTAATGTTGTCAGGTGTTGGTACATAATCTGTAATGTCTAGCCCTGTGTCGGGGCTGGTGCCCCATGTTACTTGGGGTGGCATGTTGCTGATGTCTATAGTTATGGTTTTATCAAACACGGCGTTTTCGTCAGTTGGTAGGTCTTGCCAAAAGCTTACGGCATCGTCCCAAAGTTTACCTTTGGGAGATAGGGGGAGATTTTTTAAGTAATTATATGTAGTTTCGTCTGGGGCGATTAGCCCTGCACGAGCACCCGCTTCAATAGACATGTTGCAAATGGTCATCCGACCTTCCATGCTCATATTTTTAATAACATCGCCACTATACTCGATAACATAACCTGTGGCACCTGCTGTGCCAATGGTCGCAATCAACTTTAATACAAGGTCTTTAGCGGTAACGCCCTTTGCAAGGGTGCCTTTAAATACAACCTGCATATTAGCTGATTTTTTTTGCGGTAAAGTTTGGGTAGCTAGCACATGCTCGACCTCGCTAGTGCCAATCCCGAAAGCAAGTGCGCCAAATGCGCCATGGGTAGAGGTGTGCGAGTCGCCACAAACAATCGTAGCCCCTGGCAAGGTAAAGCCTTGTTCAGGGCCAATAACATGGACAATCCCTTGGCGGATGTCGTCAATCCCAATATAGGGGATTTTAAAATCTGCTTGGTTTTTTTCTAATGTATCCAGCTGGATTTTTGCCGTAGGGTCAGCAGCAAATTCGCTAGCTCGGTCGGTAACTGTGGGTACGTTATGGTCGGGAACTGCTAATATTTTCTCGACATGGCGGACACTTCGCCCTGCTTGGCGCAGCCCCTCGAATGCTTGGGGGCTTGTAACTTCGTGGATAAGGTGGCGGTCTATGTACAACAACGTGGTACCATCATCACGGTCTGCTACTTGGTGCATATCCCAAATTTTGTCGTATAGGGTACGGGGAGTGGCTAGCATAATTATCCCTTTTTTTGTATGGGTCATTTTACCATATAGGAATTTTATTGTCCTTTATAAAAAAATCCCCCCTTATCTATTAAGTTTGGTATCCGATTACTTAAAACTAGGTAATTATTCTGGTTTTATCAATTGCAAAACAACGACTAATTAGAACCTTATTGTTATCCAAGCCGTTTATTGTAATTCCATAAAATATGCGCTATATAGTATTATATTTTTAATTAGCTATCTTCTTTATTTTTTTATCACACTTCTCTTTTGGAGGGTAAGATGAATAACCTTATGCTAAAAGCCTTAGAAAGTAATAATATCAGGATTACCTGCCTTGTAGAAACCCTATACCAAGACATTGTACTATGGGATGGTAATGGCACTGTTATAAGCAATAACCAAATTATCGTATTAAAAACTCCCCAATTATTCGAACTAGTTAGTGGAGTTGGTGATGCCTACACAAAGATGTCATTAACATTTAATGACGAGAATATGCTAATCGACACATTTACTATTGAACACCAAAACGATACTAAAATAACTATTATTACTATTTAGCCAATAAGACTAATCTAAGAATAAATACCCCCTGCTAATTTCAGGGGGTATTTATTTTTATAAATAAATCTAACAAAGCCCTTGAACTATGCCTCTAGTAGCGCTATATGGTGGTTTACATTGGTTCATCTTCATTTTTTTCATCCTTTAAAAGGAAATCATATGACACACCCTGCTATTAGCAATTCTGAAAGCATGCACTGTAATAAAAGCGTAAAAGTAAGCCTTATATCCCCCCTTGCAATCCCATACCAAGATGGCGCTGATGTGCAAGGATTTGTACTTAATGAAACATCAATATTAACAGTAATTAATGATCCGTCATTAACTATCCGATTTTTAAATGATATTGGCGTTGAGAAAATAGTGATAGTAGATACCGCTCTTAAGGCGAGCTATAATATTGCAATCATTAAATTACAAAAGCCGCATGGTCTACCAGTACCACAACTGGCAACCAGCTCGATTAAGAGAAATGACTACGTTTGTTTCTCTAACCATGAAGGTTATCATCGTGATGGAAAGGTCCAATCGGTTCTAAAATTTGGGAATGTTCTTACAGTAAAAACACCAAGCCATCAAACCGAGAACATCGGCTCTCCTCTATTCAATAGAAGAAGAGAAGTAGTCGGAATGATGCTTAACCCAAAAGATGTTTCGGGTCATGCAGTATTTTGTGGGCTACCAACCCTACAAGCAGCAATAAAGGCAGCAATCTGAACATGCCTGAATAACGAATAATCCCGCCCTTGGCGGGATTATTTTTTTGCTATAAACTCTTGTAGAAGTAGTATTTACGGCGTACATTCCCCAGACAATTCTTTATTATCTTCTTTTCCTTTCTTAAGGGCACATATATGTCTGATTTATTTATCTACGCTATGATTAGTGGGTTTTTAATTTCGCTTCCGCCTGGGATTGTAAATATTATTGCATTTGAACGTACTCTTAACCATTCGTTCAATGCAGGCTGGGCGATAGCAATAGGTGCAACCATAGCCCATGGAATATTTGCAGCGCTCCCTGCTTTTGGTATTGTAGTTATTGGTGACAGCGAGTTTATGCAAGCTATGCTAAACTTTGTCCAAGACAATATCATAAAGCTACTAACACTAATTGGTATATTTATGTTCATTTCTGGGGTCATATTCCTACGTAAAGAACACTCTGAACCTAAAGAATATGCAATTACTGGTATTACCCTAGGCTTACTCTTAACCCTTGCCAATATAGGTAACTTAGCTACCCATACCGCAGCCATTACTCTTGAGAGTGAGGCAAGCCTTACTTTTATCCAAGCATGTGTTGCTGTACTTGCTGTACTTATTGGTGCGCACATTGGTTGGTTAAGTAAACTAGGGCTAGTAGTGCTCTTTAAAAAGCAATTAATACGCTGGAATGTTACTAATTTTAACCGTGTATTCGGTTGGATAATTATTGCGTTAAGTACGACCCTATTAACGATTACTGCTTTTATCGCATTTACTTAAAAAGAGCCCTGTTCTTAACCAAGAACAGGGCTCTTTTTATTTAACTTATCCAACAATTATTCAGCTACTTCTGTTTCAACCATCTCATTAAGGCCAGCTTCAGGGCGCAGTGTCGGGAAGAAAATAACATCTCTAATGTTTGGTTGGTTGGTTAGTAGCATTATAAAGCGATCCATACCAACCCCTAGCCCTGCTGTTGGCATCATGCCGTATTCTAATGCCCGCACATAGTCGTGGTCATAAGACATTGCTTCGTCGTCACCGTTTTTACCACGGGACACTTGGTCGTGGAAACGAGCTGCTTGTTCGATTGGGTCGTTTAACTCGGAAAACAGGTTTGCGAGCTCTCGCCCAACTACAAATAGCTCTGCCCGTTCAGCCCATTCAGGGTCGCTGTCTTTGCTGCGAGCAAGTGGTGAAGTTGCCTTTGGATAGTCGGTTATAAAGGTAGGGTTTATAAGCTTTTCTTCGCATAGCTCTTCGAACAGTTCCATAAAAGCATGTGCATAATCTAGCTTAGGCTTAAGAGAAACCCCCCGCTCTTTTGCAGCACTATAAATTCTCTCAACCGAGTCTAAATCCTCTTCTTTTACTCCGCCTACTTCTAGTAATGCATCATGCATTGTTAGTTTACGAAAAGGTGTAGACATGTCTACTTCGTGCTCGCCATAAGTAATAGTTGTGCTGCCACATACTTTTTCGGTTACGCCTGATAGTAAGTTTTCGGTAAGCTCCATCATGCCATTATAGTCAAGATGTGCGTGGTATGCTTCCATCATCGTAAATTCAGGGTTATGGCGTACCGATATCCCCTCGTTCCGGAAGTTACGGTTTATCTCGAATACTCGTTCCAGGCCACCTACTACTAAGCGTTTAAGGTATAGCTCGGGTGCAATCCGTAATGATAAAGGCATGTCTAGCGCATTATGGTGGGTTTCAAATGGGCGTGCAGAAGCGCCACCATGCTGGGTTTGCAGCATTGGGGTCTCAACCTCTAGAAAGTCTTTATCTAAAAAGAAATTACGTACTTCTTGCACAATTTTAGAGCGCTTTACAAAAACATCACGTACGTCGGGGTTCATGAACAAATCTACATAGCGCATCCGATAACGTTGCTCAACATCGGTCAAACCGTGGAACTTGTCGGGTAGTGGGCGTATGGTTTTGTTTAGAATAACTAATTTTTCAGCATGGATTGTAAGCTCGCCCGTACGGGTACGAGTAAGTGTACCCTCGACTCCAACAAGATCGCCAAGCTCTACGTATTCTTTAAATAAGTCGAATTCTTTCCCACCAATACCATCTATAGAAACAGATGTTTGTATCCGACCTGTTCTGTCTTGTAGCTGTACAAACGCAAGTTTACCAAACATCCGCAAGAACATCACCCGCCCAGCAACGCTGTATTTATTGCCTTCAGCTAAAAGCTTTTCTTTTTCCCAGCCGTCAAACTGTTGCTGCATTTCGTCGGCTAGATGTTGCGGACGAAAGCTATTGGGGTACATAACCTTTTGCTTTTCTGCCAATGCGTCAAACCTTGCACGGCGGTCAGCAATTACATGGCTTTCGGTTACTACTTTATTCGTATCATTCATAAGGTATTATTCTCATCTCATTAAAGCTTTAATCTTGTCAATTCCTTCAACGTGGACATTATCCATAATAATTTGGGTAATATCTGGCGCCTCGAAAGGGATTATATCCATCACAGCTGCACCAAGTAAACCAAAAACAGCAGCCATTACCGCTAAAGCCAAAGAAACTTGCCCACCAATTTGCACAAACCGAGGGTACGAGTACCACCTATACATGGTTTTTGCCCCATAGGGGGTTTTAAAGCGGTTGCTCTCGAGCACATATGGCGCAACCATAAATAACCCAGAAAACAGCGCAATACCAATCATTCCGTCAATAATATTAGCTGCTATATAAACCCATAATAAATACCAGCCTGAATAGCCAAAGTCATGTGCTCGGTAAATAAGTGCTCTAAACAAGTTTTGTACAAATAGCATTATACAAACAACCATAATAACAACCGCTATAATGGCTAGCACCTTTAAAGGCAAAAACCCTGTTGCAACCCCAACGCCAGCAATAAGCCCGCAAGGTATAATAACCGCAACTAACGCAATCCCAAATAAACACACTAAATAGCCCGCATAAGCCTTATAAGCACGTGCTGTTATACGCTCACTACCATCGGTAAATAATGGTAGGTTCATATCCCACGGGGGCATTTTACGCAGTTTTTCTTCATGAGGAAAAGCTGGGAAGGCTGTATGTGCTGTGTCTTCCTCAGGCGGTGGAGCCCAGTTGCTATTATCGTCAGACAGTGGTTTATTCCTTATCCATTTCAGCGATATAGTGCTGCATTAAATATTTCTCACCCTCATCACATAAAAAAGTGATGATATTTTTAATCTCAGGGTGGTTTTTCTTAATTTGTTTAGCAGCCCATACATTAGCACCACTACTTGGGCCTGCAAATAGTCCTCTTTCTTTCGACAGTGCTTTCATTTCTGTAACAGCAGCATCACTCGGGACCGAAATAACTTCGGTAATTTCATCCCTGTGTCGCTCGTAAATAGTGGGGACGAATCCGTCAGAGATACCTTCAATTTTATGGTCTCCAACTAAACAACAGGCCAAAGTTTGGCTTTCTTCTGGCTCCATCGCAAAGCTTTTTAGATCTGGGTTATGCATCGAGCGCAGCCCTTGGGTTACACCAATAAGCGTTCCACCCGTACCCACACCTTGAACAATTGCATCAAGGGTAATATCTTCGGGTAGTTGCCCTAATATTTCGGGTGCTAGCCAATCGCGGTTTTCTGCAACGTTCCACTCGTTATCGAATTGTTGGGGGCAAAAATAGCCATCTTGTTTACCTAGGTTACGAGCTTTTTCTAGTGCTTCATTAACTTGGAAATGCCCCACAAACTCGAGCTTTGCACCAAATGCCCGCGAAATAGCCGCCCGCTCCCGAGAGTAACCATCGGGCATTAATACCAACATTTTATAGCCTTTAACCGCAGCAATCATACTAAGGGCATTGCCAGTATTACCGCTGGTAGCCTCAACAAT
>JAJFIW010000020.1 GCA_021774615.1 Alphaproteobacteria bacterium
GTTGGCGAAGTAGCAGCAACAGGTGTACATGGTGCAAACCGTCTAGCAAGCAATAGTTTGCTAGAATGTTTGGTGTTTGCCAGAACAGTGGCTGATGCTATTAAACACCAACCCATACAAGCTATTAGTTTAGCAAGCCACACAACGCCACCCGAGCTAACTTTGCCTAAATATGCCAAAGTTGTACAGGGCAAACTACGAGCGATGATGTACCGCTATGGTGGGTTAGAGCGTGACGAAAAAGGGCTTAAAAAAGGGCTTGTTGCAATTAGCAAACTAGCAAACGCCAGCCAACAACTAGCAACTACCACAACAATTGCTATAGCTATTGAAACAAATAATATGCTCCAAGTAGCAAACCTAGTTTTAAACGCTGCACTAACTCGCACCGAAAGCCGTGGCGGGCACTATCGTACCGATTTCAAGGAAACTATTGATGAGTGGAAAACCCATATTTTACTTAATAATAAAGACCTAGAAATTACCGAAGAATTAAAAGAGGAGAACGCTCATGAAAGCGCAGCTTAAAATGGTTAATAGTATTATTGAAACACCTATTGCACCTCTACCCCAAGAGTTATACTTACCAACTCTAAAACAAGCATTGGTCGAAGACCTAGGGCTTGCTGGCGACGTAACAAGCCAACTAACCATCCCCGAAAATAAAAAAGCTACAGCAACATTAGTTGCTCGAGCTGACGGAATTATTGCAGGGCTAGATATTGCCCTTACTACATTTACTTTGGTAGATAATAGCCTACAAATAACCCCTCTTATAACTGATGGGCAGTTTGTTAAAGCAGGGCAAAAACTAGCAACCGTAAAAGGCAATGCTCGTGCTATTTTAACTGGCGAACGAGTTGCGCTTAATTTGCTGTCGCACTTGTCGGGCATAGCAACTACAACTTATAAAATGGCAAATGCTATTGCAGACCTGCCTACAAAATTGCTCGATACCCGTAAAACAACCCCAACTTTACGAGCATTGCAAAAATATGCAGTTCGTTGTGGCGGCGGGCATAACCACCGCATGAGTTTAGCCGACATGGTTATGATTAAAGACAACCACATCGCCTTTGCAGGTGGGCTACAACAAGCCCTGCAAGCTGCCAAAGCAGGCCGTAGCCATGCGCTAAAAACAGAGGTTGAAGTAGACACCCTACAACAACTAGAAGAGCTAATTGCACTAGGTGGTGCAGATATTGTTCTGCTCGACAATATGCCCCCTGAAATACTTAAAAAGGCAGTAGCTATGGTAAATGGCAAAATGGCAACCGAAGCCTCAGGCGTCATCACACCCCAAACTATCCGCAAAATAGCCGAAACTGGAGTTGATTATATATCGGCAGGGTTCATTACCCACTCTGCACCAGCTTTTGATGTTGGGTTAGATGTTATTTAAACATCTAGCCTAACAACCTATTCTAGTCTAAAGCTCTTGACAAAGAACATCTAAGCTCCTATTTAACCTTGGTAATATACTTTTTCTTCTTTTCTTTTTTCTTATCTGACAGGAGGTGTCCTCATGACACAATCAACAAAATTAAACAGGCTTAACCAAGCACTGCTAAGCGCAGTAAATAATGAAAAATGGGTTGATGTAATCCCTCTAGTCCGAGCAGGTGCCAGTGTATTTACTGAATCTGTAAGCGGTGAAAGCATCACAACAATGCTAGCAGGCAAAGGAAAGTTTGACCTAGTCCAGAAGTTAATGGATATGGATATAAAGGTTTTAGATAAAACATCTTTTGGCTCATCACCATTTATAGCAGCCATTATAGGAAATAATGTGATAGCTATAGAAATGGCACAGAAAGCGCCGCATGTGCTTGATCATGACTTCTTTGGCCATGATGCAGCAGTTATATTGGCAAAAAACAATAATATTACACTATTATTGAGACTTGCAGCGATCAGGCCTGATATTTTAAACCAAAAATGTAATATGGAGATAAATGTAATGCAGCACCTAACCCTGCATCGTAACTTTACTGGTATTGGGGAATTGAATGACATAAACCACAATGCAAGTAGGCTTGCACTTATCTCCCAAAAGATGAAGGGATCAACCATATTCATAGAAAATTCTATTTTAGAGAAACAACAAAATATGATTGCCCTTTTACTGCATGCGGGCTTTGCTAAGCCTGCTAATTTTGATCAGCTCCTTGATAATGAGGATATATCCATGGATAAAATAATAATACATTCCCCTAAAACGCACTAATAATCACACTTTCTCTCTTTAACGCAATATTTGTCCCTATTCAGTTAGGGGCTTTTTTTGTGGTGTTTTTGGTAGCAATACATTGACTTTACGCATAAAAAGAAGGTATCTTGTTAGTTACAAAAAATAATGGAAAAAGCGATGCACTCTATTGAAAAACTAACGGGCCTTTCTGGCGATATGTTAATCCCTCTGGTTGCAACTGCAACTAAAGGCGCTGACGATGGCGAACTATTTATTGAAAATGCAATTTCAGAGCAAGTTGTTATCGATGATGGGCAAATAAAATCTACCGCTTTTTCTAATAGTATGGGTTTTGGCCTGCGCCGTGTTGTGGGCGAGTTCCAAGCTTATGCTTGTTCTAACGATATTACCATCGATCAAATTAAAAAATCCGCTGCCGAGCTTGCCCTTGCAAGCCCTAGCAACGGCACCTTAGCCGAAGCACCTAAAGTTGGGAACTTGTCTTTATACCCTGCTGTTTCTCCTCTTGGCGAGTACGACTTACCAAGCAGGATTAAACTTGTACAAGATGTAGACGCCTACATCCGCGGTAAAGACAACCGTGTACGCCAAGTACAGGTTACATTATCTGCTAATGTACAAGACGTTATGATTGTGCGCCCCGATGGGCATGTGGCAACAGACATGCGCCCGATGGTTGTTTTTATTATTGTAGTTACTATGGATGACGGCACACGCAGCGAAACAGGCATGGCTAAATACTCTCGCCGTGAAAGCTACAAAAATATTTTTGCAAACTGGCAAAGCATTGCTGACGAAGCACTACGCCAAACTGATGTATTGATGCAATCAATCCCATGCCCTGCTGGCGAAATGCACGTTATTTTAGCCAAAGGTGACTCTGGCGTTCTATTCCACGAAGCTGTTGGGCACGGTATCGAGGCTGACCTTATCCGCACTGGTTCGTCATTTTCAGGGATGATTGGCAAGCAAGTTGCGTCTAAAGGCGTTACGGTTATTGACGATGGCACGATTGAAGGCTCACGAGGTTCTATCAACATTGATGACGAAGGCACACCAACCGAGAAAACCGTTTTAATTGAAGATGGTATTTTAGTTAACTACATGAAAGACCGTTTCCACGGACGTTTTTATGGTGGGGGCTCTACTGGTAACGGACGCCGCCAAACATACCGCCACCGCCCAATTGTGCGGATGCGTAATACCTTTATGGAAAACGGCGATATGAACCCTGATGATATTATTGCAAATACCAAACGTGGTGTTTATGCAGTTGCTTATAGTGGTGGGCAAGTTGACCCTATGGCTGGTACTTTTGTGTTCCAGGCGACCGAAGCTTACTTGGTAGAGAACGGCAAAATTGTAGCTCCAGTTAAAGGTGCTACCTTAATTGGCTCGTGCCGTGAAGCACTAAAAAACATCGACCTTATCGGCAACGACTTCTCGCTAGAAGAAGCTGGCGGGACTTGCGGTAAAAGTGGGCAAGGCGCACCCGTTAACGACGGTATGCCAACAATTCGTTTAACTGCTGGCATTACAGTTGGTGGAACAGACGCAGAAGGGATTCAATAATCATGAATGATCAACAAATTTGTAAAACACTACTAGGCTATGCACAAACAGAAGCTGGGGTTAACGCAAAGGTAAAAGTAACCCTAAATAAATCCGAGAAAAAGGCCGTAAGTGTTTTGGCGGGCAATCCGCAATCTTACGATAACTCCCAAACTCGTTCTATTCAGCTAACTGTTATTATTGGCCAACAGAAAGCATCTGCTGCATCTGAAGATTTATCTGATACAGCTTTACGCACATTAGCTAAAGAAACTGTAGCCATGGCAAAAGTAACCCCTGCTAATAAAGATGCAATCATTGCTAATAAGGGCGAGTATATTACCGATGCCGAAATGCGGTCAAAAGCGCTAGACTTGTTTGATAACACCCCAATGCCTAATGCCGCAACATTACAAACCATGGCAAAAACTATGGAAGCCGCAGCATTAGCAGTTGATGGTGCTACAGGTTGTGAAAGTGCTGAAGTTACTGCATTTTCTACTTCAATATCAATTTTAACCAGCGAAGGTTTTGATATAAGCCTATCGGAAACCTTCTATGACGCTGGGCTTGGTGCTATTGCAGGTACAGACAATAGCCAAACTACCAAATATGGCGACACTGCTAAGCGTTATGTTGCTGACTTAGAAGACCTCGCAAAACTAGGCCGTGAAACTGCCGAAAAAGCGGTAGCAAAACAAGGGGCAGAATCTATAAAATCGGGCAAGATGACAATTTTGTTTGACCGTGAAGTTACCCCTACTCTACTAAGAATGTTCTCATCAGCTATTAATGGCATGGCCGTAGACAAAGGCATGACATTTTTGAAAGACTCTATGGGCAAAAAAGTTTTTGCAGATAACATCACCATTGTTGATGACCCAACCATTCCTCGTGGGCTTGGCTCTACTCCGTGTGATTCGCAAGGAGTAGCATCTGAACCTATGACCTTGGTTGCAGACGGTACACTTAAAACTTGGATATTAGGACTAGCCGCAGCTAAGCGTTTGTCTTTAACATCTAACGGCCGTGCTGACGGCACAACTAATATGTACATGCGAGCAGGCACTATTAGCCGTGATGAGCTTATTGCAAGTGTTGATGATGGTATTCTTATTACCGACATGATTGGCCACTCGGTAAATATTACTACTGGTGATTTTTCTAGAGGTGCTGAAGGATTTATAATTAAAAATGGTAAAATTACTAAACCTGTAAGCGAAATTACCATTGCAGGTAATTTAAAAGACATGTTTTTAAATATGGTTCCAGCTGACGACCTTAAAATAGAATACAGCACCAATGCACCAACTGTAAAAATAGACGGCATGACAGTTGCAGGAAAATAATAAAACTCCATCTCTGAACAAAGGTGGTAAGCGCCAAAAAAGTGGTGGCGCCCCCGCCATGAAAGGCTATTTTGCCATAGGCGTTGACCGCCTGAGTAAAGCGCATAATATGGGCAACTTATTGCGCACATCGTATGCTTTTGGCGCAAGCTATTTTTTTACTGTTTCTGCTGATTACTCAAAAAGAGAACTGCGCGAGGCTGACACATCAGGTGCTACAACTAGCCTCCCTGTTTATGACTATGAAGGAGTCGACGACTTAAAAGTACCTAGCGGCGCAAAACTAGTGGGGATTGAGCTAACCGACGACGCTATTGACCTACCAAACTTCAAACACCCTCGCCAAGCCATTTATATTTTAGGCCCTGAGGGCGGTAACCTTGACCCACGGCTTTTAGAACGGTGCGATTATACCATCAAAATCCCGATGCGGTTTTGCGTTAATGTAGGTGTGGCAGGGGCAATTGTTATGTACGACCGCCTACGCTGCCAAGCAGGCCCTCGCCTAGGCTAAAATGATTGACTTCTATACAATAGTGTATACTATATTTTCTACGAAGTAGTTTTCTTACTTTTCTTTTCTTACAACTACCAGTTTTTTTGGTAGTTATTTTTCTATAATCTGATGGAGGTTCTTATGAGCTCACCCAATGATATCCTTGCGGAGCAATTTGCACCGCTTGTAGCAATTGCAACCAATGGTGCTGACGACGGTAATTTATTTATCGAAAAGGTGCTAGCAGAAGACGTAACTATAAGTGATGGTCAAGTGGTTCCATCATACTCGATCAGCGAAGGTTTTGGACTAGACCGTGTTGTTAACCAGTTCCAAGTTTGTGCATATTCTAGCATTATTACGCCAGAACAAGTCAGACTTGCAGCTACAGAGCTTGCAGCAGCAAGCCCTGGCAACAAAACAATAGCACTACCACCAAGTGGTGGTGGCGGTTTAGAGTTTTACTCTCCAACTTCACCGTTAGGTAAATTCGACTTACCAACTCGCATTAAGCTTGTGCAAGATATTGATGCCTATATTCGTGGCAAAGATAACCGCGTACAGCAAGTGCAAGTTTCATTAAAAGGCAGTATGCAAAATGTCATAGTTGTAAGGGCAGATGGCTACGTTGTAACCGACTGCAGACCTATGGTCGCATTAACAATTGATGTAACCATGGCCGCATCTGTAAGAGCAGTGTACTCTGGCCGTGAAACCTACGACAATATTTTTGCTAACTGGCAAAATACTGCTGATGAAGCATTGCGTAAAGCAGATGTAATAATGCAAGCAGCCCCTTGCCCTGCTGGCGAAATGGCAGTTATTTTAGGTGCTGGCGACTCTGGTGTACTATGGCATGAGGCTGTTGGCCATGGTGTCGAGGCTGATATTGTTCGTAGTGGATCTATGTTCGCAGGTAAAATTGGTGAGCGAGTTGCAGCTGAGGGAGTGTATCTTTATGATGATGGTACAGTTTCTACTGCACGAGGCTCGCTAAATACTGACGACGAAGGTACGCCGTCTCAGAAAACTTTATTAATTGAGGATGGCATCCTAGTGAACTACATGAAAGACCGTTTACATGGTCGTTTTTATGGTGGTGGTTCTACTGGTAATAGTCGCAGGCAGTCATATCGCCACCGCCCAATTGTGCGGATGACTAATACTTATATGGCAAATGGTGATTCTACTACTGCAGATATCATCACTGATACAAAGCATGGTATATATGCCGTCTCTTACGGTGGTGGGCAAGTAAACCCAATGACGGGGAAGTTTGTCTTCCAAGTTACTGAAGGGTATATGGTAAGGAATGGCCAAATTTGTGAGCCTGTTAAGGGTGCTACCCTAATTGGTTCATCAAGTGATGCCATACAATACATCGACCTTATCGGTAATGACTTTGCCTGGGGCCCAGGTGGAACTTGCGGTAAAGAAGGGCAAGGCGCGCCTGTAACTTTTGGCATGCCAGCTATTCGTTTACCTAAAGGTATTACCGTTGGTGGTACTGACACTTCAGGAGGGCAATAACCATGAATGATAAACAAATATGTGAAAGCCTGATTGGCTTTGTCAAAGAAATAGCTGCCGATGCTGAGGTAACGGCAGTAATATCAGAAACTGGGGATAAAACCATCAATGTTATGGCTGGTAACCCCCAATTTTTTGAGAACTCTACAATCAAAAAGGTTGTATTGACCGTAATGATCAACCAGCAGGTTGGAGGGGCGTTTTCAGAAGATTTATCAACTGAGGCACTGCGCACTCTTGCAACTGAAACCGTAGCAATGGCTTTAGCGGCACCTGCTAATAAAGATGCAATAATTGCTACTGATGGTGAATACATGACCGATGCTACGGCTCGCGCCGAAACATTGGACTTGTTCGATACCACAACTAATCTTGATGTAGCAAAGATGCAAGAAATGGCTATTACCATGGAAAATGCAGCACTTGCAGTTGCTGGAGTAACAAAGTGCAGCACGTCAAGAGTAGCCTTCAAGTTTAGCCATACCACAATTGTTACAAGTGCTGGCTTTGAAGTAAGCACTTCTGATACCTGTTATATGGCTGTAGTTTCTGTAATTGCAGGCGATGGTGACACTCAAACTGAGCATTACAGTTATGATTCTAAGCGGCATCTTGCTGATTTAGAAGACATGGCTGCAATTGGTAAAAAAGCTGGTGAAGGTGCTGTAGCTAAACAAGGTGCGGTACAAATACCATCTGGCAATATGCCAGTAGTATTTGACCATACCATAGCACCTCAACTACTTACAATGTTTGCCGAAGCCATTAATGGTATGGCAGTAGCCAAAGGTGAAACTTTTTTGAAAGACAGTATCTTCCAGCCAGTTTTTGCTGAGGGTATAACTATTGTTGATGACCCTACCATTCCTCGCGGATTGGGTTCAACTCCATGTGATAAACAAGGAGTTGAGTCAGAACCGTTAACATTGGTTTCTGATGGTATTTTGCAAAGCTGGTTGCTAGGTTTAGCGTCTGCAAAGCGGTTGGGTTTAACATCCAATGGCCGTTCTGGCGGTACAACTAACCTACACATGCAGGCTGGTAACACTAGCCGTGATGAACTTATCGCTGGCATTGAATATGGTGTTCTGATAACTGATATGCTTGGTCATTCAAGCACCTTATCCACTGGTGATTTTTCTCGTGGTGCAAGCGGTTTTCTGATTGAGAACGGCAAAGTAACCACCCCTGTAGATGAAATTACCATTGCAGGTAACCTTAAAGACATGTTCTTAAACATGTTAGCTGCCAATGACCTAAAAATGGATGGTGATGTAAACGCGCCAACTGTTAAGGTTGCAAGCATGGCAGTCGCAGGTAGTTAAAACTGCAATGCTGTAGAACGAAATAATAAAACCTCCGCTTTTTAGCGGAGGTTTTATTACGTTAGCGGGTTAAATATGGAAGCTTTCGCCACAGCCACAAGTGCCTTTGGCGTTGGGGTTATCGAACTTAAATCCTTGGTAGAGGTCTTCTTCTACATAATCCATAACCGAACCGTGTAAAATAAGGGCAGCATCTGGTGCTATAAAAACAGTGACCCCTTGGGTTTCTACTTTTATATCATCCTCATTCCCAGCTTTGGCATAGTCTACTTTATAAGCATACCCCGAGCAGCCTTTTTTATTTACACTTACCCGAACGCCTAAAGCGTCTGTATCTGCTTTAGCTAGCAAATATTTAACTCGGTTAATAGCGGCTTCGGTTAAAATTAATGGTATTTTGTTCATAATAATCCTAATTCCAGTTTTGCAGCATCGCTCATTTTTGATTTATCCCACGGTGGGTCAAAAACTAGGTTTACTTCTGCTTTTTCAATGCCGTCTACTTGTGCCACATGTTGCTGTACATCACGGACAATATCGTCAGCTACTGGGCAATTTGGTGCGGTTAGGGTCATGGTTACTATAACGTGGTTTTCTTCAACAAAATCAACCGAGTAAATAAGCCCTAGGTCATAAACATTAAGTGGTATTTCAGGGTCAAATACATGGCGAATAGCATGGATTACTTTTTTATCCATAGATGCACCCTCTGCCAATGGCTTTGGTGCTTTTGGTGCTGCTTGCGGCGCAATTACAACTTTCATTTTACCACTCGACTTATAAACCATTATTCTGTTGTCACTTGCTCTTGCTTATTTTCTAGTGCTGCATGCAATGTATGCCAAGCAAGGGTGGCGCACTTAACTCGCATCGGGTAGTCCTTAACACCCACAAAAACTTTTAGCTTGGTTGGTAATTTTTGTTCCATGCCTTCATCTTTTACCGCATGCTGAAAGTTAGTAAATAATTCGTTTGCTTCGGCCAGAGTTTTGCCTTTTACAAGCCCTGTCATAATAGAAGCGGCAGCAGTAGATATTGCACACCCCTGGCCTTCAAACTTAACTGTTTTAATAATGCCTTTATCATCAACCTCGGCGTGCACTGTTATGTCGTCACCACAAAGGGGGTTATGGCCATGGGCATGGCGGTTAGCATCTTCATGTTCACCAAAGTTCCTAGGTTTGCGTGCATGTTCTAAAATCATGTCTTGGTATAATTGGCGCAAATCATTGTCGCTCATCCGAAAATCTCCTGAACTTTTCTAATTGCTACAACAAGGTGGTCAATATCAGCTTTAGTATTATATAGCCCCAAAGACATCCGAGTAGTTGCAGGTACGCCAAGGCGTTTCATGACTGGTTGCGCGCAGTGGTGCCCTGCTCGTACACATACGCCTTGTTGATCGAGGATTGTGCCGATATCATGAGGGTGCACATTAGCGACACTAAACGATATAATTGCATCTCGACTTATATCGTGGCCATAAATGGTAATACCATCAATAGCTAATAGCGCTTTAGTGGCATAATCGAACAGCTCTTTTTCATAGTTACAGATAGCTTCTAACCCAAGAGAATTTATATAGTCAATTGCAGCCCCTAGCCCAACTGCGCCTGCAATGTGTGGTGTGCCTGCTTCAAATTTTGCGGGTGGTGGAGCATAGGTTGTTTTTTCGAATGTTACCGAGCGTATCATGTCGCCACCGCCTTGGTATGGGGGCATTGCTTCGAGCATTTCTAACTTACCATAGAGCACCCCAATCCCTGTTGGCCCATAAAGTTTGTGCCCTGAGAATACATAAAAATCGCAGTCTAATTCTGTAACGTTTACTGGCATATGCACAACTGCTTGGCAGCCATCAACCAACGTTACAACGCCTTTTTCTTTTGCCATTTTTACCATGTCAAAAACAGGTGGGCAGGTACCAAGTGCATTAGACATTTGGGTTATGGAAAGCAGCTTTACATCTTCATCTAAAAGATTAATGAATACATCAAAGTCTATGTTTCCACTATCAGTTATTGGGATTATTCTTAGATCTATCCCTAGTTCATCACGCAGCATTTGCCATGGCACAATATTGGCGTGGTGCTCCATTTCACTAATCAAAATTGCATCACCTGCTTTAAGGTTTTGCCGCCCCCAAGTTTGGGCTATTAGGTTTATGCTTTCGGTAGCATTACGAGTAAATACAATTTCTCGCTCCGAATTTGCACCAATAAATTCTGCTACTTTTTCTCGTGATCCCTCGTAAGCAGCAGTTGCATCTTGGCTAAGCTTGTATACTCCTCGATGGATATTAGCATAAGCATTGCTATAGCAATTATTAACTGCATCTATAACCTGCTGCGGCTTTTGTGCGCTTGCGGCACTATCCAAAAAAGTTATATTTGGGTTATTTGCAAAAATTGGGAAATCTTTTTTTGCTTGCTCTGCGTCAAAAATATGCTTGGTTTCTAAAACAGCATTCATTAGCCAACCCTTTTAGTCGTTTGCAGCCAACGATGGATACGGCTATGCAGTAATTCTTTTGCTTGTGCATTATCAATTTTTAAAATTAAGTCATCAATAAAGCCCTCGGTAAGCATTGCCTTTGCTGCCATCTCGTCTATACCACGGCTACGCAGATAAAATAGCGCGCCCTCATCAAGACTACCGCAAGTTGCACCATGGCTGCATTTAACATCATCTGCATAAATTTCTAGTTCTGGCTTGCTGTCGGCTTTGGCTTTTTTACCTAATAGTAAGTTTTGGTTTAGCATTGCAGCGTCTGTTTGTTGTGCCACTGGCAGAACATGATATTTACCCATAAAAACCCCATGCCCACTGTCGGCGACTACATTTCTAAATAGTTGGTCGGCACTTGTATTGGGGGCTGTGTGGTTGGTATGGGTTGTAACATTATGATGTTGTCCTTTACCGACTAGGCTAAAACCATATAGCTCGACCCTACTACCTGAATTGTTTAGAGTTGTTTGCCATTCAGTCCGAGCAATTTTACTGCCCAAATTAGCTATAAACCCTGTAAACGTTGCATCTTTACCAACTGTAGTTTTAACCGTTGCAGTATGAAATGCTTGTAAAGCTTCGCTCTGTTGGCGTGTAAAAGCAAGTTTACTGCCATCTGCTAAGATTATATCACACACGCTATTATGCCAGTAGATATTGTCTGGGTTATTGCTGGAAGTCCATGTTTCGAATAGTTCAAGCTTACTATTTTTACCAACAGAAATAAAGTTACGGATGTGGCTAGCACTTTGGTTGCCTGTACCCACAAAAACAAGTTCTATAGGTGTTTTTACTGTCACCCCATCGGCGACAATAAGAATATAGCCATCAGTTAAAAAAGCTGTATTTGCAGCTTCTAACGAGGCTGTAGTGTTTAAAATTTTTGCTTTTTTAGCATCATCTAGCAACCCTGCCCCTTGCGATAATGGCGCAATTGTTACGCCATTAGGTAGGTTTGTAATCTCTGACAAATCGTAATTTAAGCGGCCATCAATAAACACTAAAGTTACGGCATCTTTAACCAACTTAGCTTCGCTAATAACGGCACCATTAACTGCTTGTTTTTGTGGAGCATGAAATGCTTGCCTTGCTAGTGGTGCTATGTTTGTAAAACACCATTCTTCGGTTCTAGTTGTTGGAAAGCCTAGTTTAACAAATGTATCTTTGGCTTGGGCTGTTTGTTTGCCTAGCCATGCAGACAGTGCTGGCAATGGAGCATACCCAGCAAACGAGTCGGCGTAGGCTTGTGCCATCTCTTTTGCTGCTGTTAGTTCTGCTTGGCGTTTGTTGCTCATACTTCTTTACCCTTATGCTGCGCTTGTTAAGCCAGCGTAACCTTGTTTTTCGAGTTCTAAAGCGAGTGTTTTATCGCCCGATTTAATAATTTTCCCGTCTTTTAATACATGGACAAAGTCGGGCTCGATATAATCCAGCAAGCGTTGGTAATGGGTAATTAGCACAATGCTTCTGTCTGTACCACGGATTGCATTTACCCCACGAGAAACAATCTGCAAAGCGTCAATATCAAGCCCTGAGTCTGTTTCATCTAGTATTGCAAGTAATGGGTTTAGCATGCAAAGTTGCAGTGTTTCGTGGCGTTTTTTCTCGCCACCAGAAAAGCCAACATTTACAGCGCGCTTTAAAAACGACATATCCATATCTAGAAGTTCTAATTTATCTTCGATTAGCTCCATAAAGTCCATACCATCTAGCTCTTCTTCACCACGAGCTTTGCGTTGGGCATTTAGTGCTGCACGTAAAAAATACATGCTATTAACACCCGGAATTTCCACAGGGTACTGAAAACCTAAAAATATGCCTGCTTGTGCACGCTCTTCGGGCTCGAGCTTACTAAGGTCTTTGCCTAAATAAGTAACACTGCCCTTTGTCATAGTATAATTTGGCTTACCTGCAAGCACGTTTGCTAACGTTGATTTACCCGAGCCATTAGGCCCCATAATGGCGTGTACTTCCCCTTGGTTAATAGTGAGGTTTAACCCTTTAAGGATTTCCTTATCGCCTACGCTAGCATGCAGGTTTTTAATAGTTAATATGGTTTTATTTTGGGTCATCCGACGCTTCCTTCTAGTGATATCCCTAGGAGTTTTTGTGCTTCTACAGCAAACTCCATTGGTAGTTGTTGCATAACTTCTTTAGCAAACCCATTTACAATTAACGATACGCTGTCTTCGGTAGAAAGCCCTCGCTGACGGCAATAAAAAAGTTGTTCATCGCTAATTTTACTAGTGGTGGCCTCGTGTTCGAGGTTAGCGGTATCGTTAGAGGTTTGGATATATGGCACCGTATGTGCGCCACAAGCATTACCAATTAATAACGAATCACACTGGGTATAATTACGGGCATTTGCGGCATCAGGAAATATCTTAACTAGTCCACGGTACGTATTACTACTTTTACCAGCTGAAATACCTTTAGAAATAAT
>JAJFIW010000003.1 GCA_021774615.1 Alphaproteobacteria bacterium
ACAGAACCTTATAGGCTCATTAGGCTATAAAGGCCCTGAGAAGCTAATAGCTCTTTTGGAAGAGAATGTTTCTAACATGGCATTTAATAATGTTGTTGATTTAGGCTGTGGAACTGGGTTGCTAGGGGAAAAACTTAAGCCATATTGTAAAAAAATGATCGGGGTGGATATTTCTAGCTCAATGGTAGAGCAAGCTCGAGGCAAAAGCATTTATGATAATTTAGAAGTATCTTCTTTAGAAACATTCCTTGCAAATAATACAGAAACGTTTGATTTAGTAACAGCCGCAGATGTATTTATTTATATAAAAGACCTAGATAAAGTATTTTCTTTAGTTAAAGAACGTCTAAGTAAAGGTGGAACTTTTATTTACACAGTTGAAAAATTATCTGATGACTATTCCAAAGATATTTTACTTAATGAAGACACCCAACGCCATAAACATAAAAGCAGCTACATGCGTAGTCTAGCTGATAAATATGGACTTACAGAAGTTGCATTTAAGGACGATTTCTTGCGGAACGAGAATGAAGAAGCTGTAATTGCTTCGTATGTTATTTTGACCCTAGAATAAGACTTTTAGTTATATCGCACATCTCACCAGATATGTGCTGCTGTAAGAAACGCCGCTGGAAGGCTTCGGTAATAGCTTTCTCGTTACCACGGTAGCCAAAGGTATGTAGTGCAGCAAAGGGGTCTGTTTCGCCTGCTATGGGCTGCCAGGGTGCTGCTAAGTTCTTTTCTTCAAGCAACTTCCAATTAAAATGTTTACCAGGGTCATTTTTACGTTCTGGTGCAATGTCACTATGGCCAATAACAGCTGAAGGTGGTAAACCATGGCGTTGTAAAATGTTTGCCAGTAATGAATATAGGGCTTCGTACTGTTGTTCGGTATAGTCGTGCTCTACTTCTTCACCACAGTTAGAGATTTCGATCCCGATAGAATGGTGATTAAGGCTTTCTATGTCGCCCCAAGCACTTTTACCTGCATGCCAAGCGGTATGCTTTTCTTTTACTAGTTGTAGTAGTTTGCCATTATTATCAATTAAATAGTGGCAGCTTACCTCTGCTTTAGGGTCGCACAGGCGGCTAAGTGCTTCTTTGTCATCGGCCATCCATGTCCCGTGGAGGATAACATAGGAAATATCCACCGTCCGTTCAGCAAAATTTGGTGATGGCTGCCAAATAGGTTTCATTTATTCTTTATGCCTCATTAGCTCTGTAAATGATGGCATTTCCGCTACCTTAGAGCTATTGATGTAAGCTCGGTCTCTTTCAAGGAGGATACTAATATTACTTGGGTTTTCAGATGCTGCTAAAATGTTAGAAACAAGCCGATTTTTATTTAAGTTAGATTTATCCACAATATTCATATTAGTCATAAATTTTAGCACAGGGTTTAGGTCGTTAGTGTTAAGAGATATTTGCCCATCAAGGTAATGTTGCTCATTAATACCAAACCCACCACGTAAAGATACCCAATTTTGTTCTTTTTCTATTTGCATGCTTTCTATAAATAGCTGCGGTAATGATGTAGATGACACCATTTTTTCAGCAAGTGCTTGGCGTGCAGAATTACGCTGCTCTTTAGTCGGCGAAAGCAATGGCAGAAAATCTGAACCATATGCAGAGAAAAAGTCTTTCTCAAACCCAATACTAGAAACAAGCCTGTTTATAGTAAAGGACTCTCCTATAAAGCTATCAACAGCTTTTATATCCCGAACAGACATGCGCCATGAAACAGGCGTTCTAACCCCTGGGGTTTCTCGTACTAAATAGCCAGGCCCCATGCGAAGTTCAGCAGTATCAGGCTTTTCTGATTTTGTGTCCCATATAGTAAGATTATCCACATTAATGGCATGTTCTGTTGCACCATCTGGCCTCCAAAAGCTTGAGAGGTGCCCACCTTCAGTCACAATTCTAAAAGAACGGATAGTTTTATTATTTTCCTCAACATCAAAGAATATCTCTTTATCCAAGGTAACCGATGTTTTGCGCATATCAAACATAGGGGTGTTAATCAAAGCCTTATTGGTATGTAAAATAATTTTCTTAGAGTCCTTCTCCCAAATAAGTTTCATATCATGAACTTCTAAACTTACCGACTCTGGGTACCCTCGTGGTATTACTTCACTTAACACAAATGTAATATTAGGCATTGCATTTACTGTTGCCATAATTTTATCTTCTGCGTGTTTTGCAGCAAACCACCATGTGCCAAAATGCCCAAAAGCTAGTATAACAAGTGCAAACAAAAAGCTGGCGAGTAGACGAATCATTTTATAATTATCCTAATTTCTTGTTTGATGTGATGTCAGGCTCTATCATTTTTTCAGGGCGCATTAGACGTTCAAAAGTTTCTTCGTCTAAGTAGCCTAGTTCAAGAGCTGCTTCTTTTAATGTTTGGTTGTCGGCGTAAGCCTTTTTCGCTACAGATGCTGACTTATCATAACCAATATGAGGGCTAAGTGCTGTAACTAGCATCAGAGAGTTTTTGAGGTTATGAGCAATATGCTCGCGGTTTGGCTCGATCCCAACTAAGCAGTTGTCGTGGAAGCTAAGGGACGAGTCTGCAATAAGCCGGCAAGACTGCAAAAATGCATTTATCATCACAGGTTTAAAAACATTTAGCTCTAAATGCCCACTTGCACCAGAAATACCAACAGTCACGTCATTACCCATAACTTGCGCGCAAGCCATAGTCATAGCTTCAGACTGCGTAGGGTTAACTTTACCAGGCATAATAGAACTACCAGGCTCATTTTGTGGGAGGTTTATTTCACCAAGTCCACACCGTGGTCCAGAACCTAACATGCGGATGTCATTAGCAATTTTCATCAACGCTGCGGCGGTAGTTTTTAAAGCACCACTGGAATGAACAATGGCATCGTGTGCGGCTAAAGCCTCAAACTTATTTGCAGCAGACGAGAATTGTAACCCCATTAGGCGAGTTATCTCTACAGCTACTCTATCACCAAACTCGGGGTGAGCATTAATACCTGTACCAACAGCAGTTCCGCCAATAGCTAGCTCTCTAAGGTCATCCATAGAATGCTCAACACGGTTAATGCAATGGCTTACTTGGCTACTATACCCTGAAAATTCTTGCCCAAGTGTTAGTGGCACTGCGTCTTGCAGGTGGGTACGACCAACTTTAATAATATGTTTAAAAGCACTGCTTTTACCTTCAAGCCCTTCATGTAGCTTATGTAGGTTTGGTAAAACATGGTTTTCTAGTGCATCTAATGCTGCAATGTGCATAGCTGTGGGGAATGTATCGTTCGACGACTGGCATAAATTTACATGGTCATTAGGGTGTACAGGGTCTTTAGAACCAATAATACCGCCCATATGCTCAATTGCGCGGTTAGCGATAACTTCGTTAACATTCATGTTAGTTTGGGTACCACTACCAGTTTGCCAAACAACCAAAGGGAAGTTGTCGTCTAGCTTGCCTGCAATAATTTCGTCGCAAACAGTGGCAATAACGTCGGCAGTTTCTCGTGGTAGAAGGCCTAAGTCAGCATTAACGGTTGCAGCCGCTTTTTTAAGGTAACCAAATGCTCTAATAAGTACAGCAGGCATTTTTTCGGTACTAATTTGGAAGTTTTCTAATGATCTCTGAGTTTGAGCACCCCAATACTTGTCAGTAGGGACTTCAATGATACCCATAGTGTCAGATTCTTTGCGCATTTCTGCTGGCATGGTAATTCCTTTATTTTATCACTTTTAGAACATTTATAAGCGTGTTGTTATTAACCCGATTTTTATAATTTTCATCTACATGTGCGTAAACCACATAGCCTTCACGGTTAATAACATATGTCGCAGGAATAGGAAGTATAAATTCTTCTTTTCCTTGGTAGTCAGCTATTGATTTACCTGTGCTATTTCCTAACCAAGATGCAAACCCTTCTTGTTTATCGGCAGGGATAGCCCATTCAATACCGTATAAACGTGTAACTTTCATACCTTTGTCACTAAGTATCGGGAAGGATAAGCCAAATTGTAAAGGTGTTTTTACAGTTTCTGCTGGCACTTGTGCCGAAATAGCCACAAGTTTTGCCCCAAGTTTTTTGAACTTGGGTAAATCACTTTCCATCAGTTTAAGCTGTTGCGCACAAATAGGGCACCAGTTACCACGATAAAAAGTTACAATTACAGGGCCATCTTTTAATGCTTCAGACAAGGCAAAAGTAGTACCATCATAGCTATTTAATGTAAAATTAGGTGCAATATCACCTTGTTTAATTGCACTATCTCTCGTTACATAACTGTCGGGGACAGAGGGTACTGGGTACATAAAGAAAAGCACCAGCCCTAGCGCTATAATAATAGAGCTACCAATAGCCATTAGAACTTTGCTTTTAAAGAAAATCTGCATTGTTTTTTTATCTACTTAATTTTGTACCGCTAAGTATATAGTAAACTCTTTTCAAAACAATAAGCGATAAAAAATACGCTATTAAAAACATTTTTTGTAGCATAGCATGGGGCGAATGTGTTAAATGATATACATCTGTTTGGGGGCGAGTAGCTCAGTTGGTTAGAGCAGGGCACTCATAATGCCTTGGTCGGGGGTTCAAGTCCCTCCTTGCCCACCATTCTCACTTGATAGGGGTTGAATATGTATTCAGACAAAGACCTAATCCAAAAAGCTTCAGAAATAGCAATTCCTCGACAGCTCTCTTTAAATTCTGACGCAGGCCGTGTGGGCTGTTGTCTTATTACCGATAAAGGTAATATTTATACAGGCTGCTCTATCGACACACCCTGCGGGATGGGCTTTTGTGCCGAAGCTAATGCAATTGGCAATATGCTAACCAATGGCGAGCAAAACATAGCAAAAATTGTGGCAGTACACTGCAAAGAGGGTATTTATTCCCCTTGCGGCAGATGCAGAGAATTCATCTTCCAAGTAAGCGAATATAATAGTAATACTAAAGTTATACTAAAAGGCGGTAAAACCACCACTATTAAAGAGTTACTACCAGAGCATAGAATAATTTAGTATTTATGAACTAATAAAAAGTTATAAGTGATAAAATGAAAACAGTTCTAATATCTATCGTTTCAGCAGTAGTGGCAAGTTTTGCTGTGTTGCATTTTAGTGGGGATACTCTAACAGTAGCAAATGTTGAGAAACAAGAAACTGCCTATGAGCGGGTAATGCGTACTGGCACTTTGCGTTGTGGGTATGTTTTGTACCCACCATATATGGAGAAAGACTTAGAAACTGGCAAATTTAAAGGGCTAGGTTACGACTTTGTTGAAGAGCTAGGTAAAACTCTTAATATAAAAATAGAATGGAGCGAGAACGTCCCAGTTGGTGGTGATGTAGATGTTCTAAAAAATAATAGGGTAGACGCAATCTGCGCTATTACTGGTACTTATGACCCCAATATGTTTGTTCATATAGATTTTTCTAAACCTTTTACTTTTCTTCGTAATGTTATATATGCTCGCTCTGATGATGAGAGGCTTAAGGGCACTATAGGCTACGATGACCTTAACTCGCCAGAGTTTACTTTTGTAGGCATAGAGGGGGATGCTACTTTGATTTATGCTAAACTATTATTTCCTAATGCAAAAGTTAAAGGGTTGCCACAGCTTGTAGACACAGCACAATTGTTTTCGGAAGTATTGACCCATAAAGCAGACCTAGTTGTTGTAGAGCCACCAGTAGCAGCACGAGCTACAAAAAGTAATTCTGATATGTTTAGAAAAGTAAACTTTACTGGCAAACTACCAGAGTATGGCGCTACATTGGCTTTTGCTAAAGGTTCTGAAAAGCTAAAGTCAACAATTAATGAAACAATAGACTATATGAACCTAAATGGCATAACAGATGAACTTATAAATAAGCACGAATCTAATAAACCGATGTTTATTCGCGTTAGTAAGCCTTACAACGAATAATATTAGAAGTATTTAGCGCTATTTCACTTTACAGCCCACGGCTAATAATAAGCTTTTGTACTTCTGATGTTCCTTCGTAGATTTTGCAAACTCGGGCATCACGGTAAAGGCGTTCTACGGGGAAGTCCTCAACGTAGCCGTAGCCACCGTGGATTTGGATTGCGTCGTTGCAAATTTCTTCGGCAACTTCTGATGCCATCATTTTTGCCATGCAGGCTTCTTTAAGGCATTTTTCGCCGTTTTGGCGCATGATTGCCGCACGATGTGTCAACAGGCGGGCGGCATCTAGTTTGGTTGCCATTTCGGCTAGTTTAAAGCCTACTGCTTGGTGCTGGATAATTGGGCGGCCAAAAGTGTTGCGCTCTTTGGCGTATTCGGTTGCAGCGGTTAAAGCAGCACGAGCTACCCCTAGGGATTGCGCTGCAATCGACAGCCTGCCACCTTCAAGGTTAGAAAGGGCAATTTTATAGCCTTCGCCCTCTTTACCTAATAAATTTTCAGCAGGAACCTTCATGTCGGCGAAATTTAGCTGCGCTACTTCCGAACAACGTTGCCCCATCTTTTTCTCGAGTGCGGCAACTTCGTAGCCCTCACAACCTACCTCTACAATAAATGCTGATATCCCTTTTTTGCCAGCAGCAACATCAGTCACAGCAAAAATAATTGCAGTGTCACCATTTTTACCACTAGTAATAAATTGTTTTGAACCATTTAGAATATAAAAATCACCCTCTTTACGGGCAGTTGTTTTTAATGCAGCAGCGTCTGACCCTGCACCTGGTTCAGTAAGGGCAAAAACTCCGATTTTTTCACCACTACCAAGGGGGCTTAGGTATTTTTCTTTTTGAGCATCGTTAGCGCAGTTAATAAGGATAGACTCGACCATTGCTTGGATACACACAATTGTAGACGTACCACAACAACCTGCCGATATTTCTTCGATAGCAATAACTTGCGACAAATAATCCATCCCCGAGCCATTGTATTCAGGCGGAACAGTTAAACCCAATAACCCTAGCTCTGCCATTTCTTGCAGCTCTTTGCGGGGGAACTCGTGGGTTTTGTCGCGCTCGGCTGCTGTTGGTAGCAGGCGTTCTTCGGCAAACTTTTTGGTCATGTCTGCAACAAGGTTGTGTTCTTCGGTAAGGTACATGGTCGACAATCCTTTTATTTATTAGAGCCGTTCGATAGCTACAGCAGTAGCCTCGCCACCACCAATACATAGTGCGGCTACACCACGTTTAAGGTCATGTTTTTCGAGTGCATTTAGTAGGGTTACGATAATCCTAGCTCCACTTGCACCAATCGGGTGGCCAAGTGCGCATGCCCCACCGTGGATATTTACTTTTTCGTGCGGTAGGCCAAGCTCTTGCATTGCTACCATGGTAACAACGGCAAATGCTTCGTTAATTTCGAACAAATCAACCTCATTTACATTCCAGCCAGTTTTCTCCATTAATTTATTAATAGCCGAAACAGGCGCAGTGGTGAACCATTCTGGCTCGTGGGCAAAACTAGTGTGGGCTACAATCCGTGCACGTGGGGTAAGGCCGTCTTTCTCTGCTGCTTCCATCCGTCCTAAAACTAGTGCGGCACCACCGTCAGAGATAGAGCTAGCATTGGCAGCAGTAATTGTGCCGTCTTTTGCAAATGCTGGGCGTAGGGTTGGGATTTTCTCGGGTCTAGCACGGCGTGGGCCTTCGTCAGAACTTATAATGTCTTCGCCTTTTCTGCTTACAACAGTAACGGGGGCTATTTCGGCTGCAAAAGAGCCATCAGCAGCAGCTTTTTGGGCACGACTAACCGACTCTAGCGCAAAAGCGTCTTGTTGTTCGCGGGTAAATTGATAATGACTAACGCATTTCTCGCCAAACTCGCCCATAGAGCCACCTGTGTAGGCATCTTCAAGGCCGTCTAGTGTCATGTGGTCATAAACTGTATTGTGCCCAAAACGGTAACCGCTACGGGCATTTTTTAGTAGGTAAGGGGCGTTGGTCATGCTTTCCATACCGCCAGCAATAGCATAGTCCATATCGCCAAGTTTTAGCTGGTCGTGGGCTATCATCGTGGCGCGCATGCCCGAGCCACATACTTTGTTAATGGTAGTACAAGTGGTGGCTTTGTCTAGCCCTGCACCAAGAGCAGCTTGCCTTGCGGGTGCTTGCCCTTGCCCTGCGGGCAGCACACAGCCCATAAGTACATCTTGGATTTTGTCAGCATTTAAGCCCGATTTTTTAACAGCATCTTTAATAGCAAAAGCGCCAAGCTCGTGCCCTGCGAAAGAAGAAAGATCGCCCTGCATCCCACCCATTGGTGTACGAGATGCTGCAAGAATTACAATGTCATTTTTAGCGTTCATGGGACTTTTTCCTGTTTTATTTTAGCTATATAACGACGGTAGTATATCACCAGTTATCTTGTTGTGGACTATAAAAATATATTGAAGTGCGAAGCACCTTCGACATTCCGAGTCGCCGCAAGGCGAGAGGTTGTCGACAGTCTGCGGAACGCAGCACCAAGCATCTGGCTTTGCCAGTGCGCAGGTGGATTAAAAAATTGCAGTTCGCCGATAAGCCGGGTTTTGTCGAGAGCTGTCATTCATCTATGGTAAATGTTGCCATTTACCTTTAGCGACCTACCCGAACGCCTCCTACAAGGGGCAGTCAAACAGCGTTCCTATTTGGTCTTGCACCAGATGGGGTTTTGCGTGCCTTGGGCTGTTACCAGCCAAGCGGTGGGCTCTTACCCCGACCTTTTCACCCTTACCTACCAAAGGCAGGCGGTATATTTTCTGTGCCACTTTCCCTAGGGTTACCCCCGCCAGACGTTATCTGGCATCTTCCTTTATGGTGCCCGGACTTTCCTCGTTTATGTAAACACAAACGCGACAACTTAGCGAACTGCCCTTTTTTATTAGCATATTAATAAAACAAGTACTGCAAAAAAATGTGGTTTAGTTTAAACTAAAGGGTATGGGACAAGAAAATACACAACAAGTAGAACTACCAGACTATATCCTACGCCGCACCGACCGCAGGCGTAGTGTCGCCATTTTGGTGTTGGCCGATGGCAGCCTAGAGGTACGTGCGCCACAACGAGTTAGCCAACGTTTTATCGAGGAATTTATCGTAGAGCGGATGGACTGGATCGAGCGCAAAAAAAACGAGCGCAAAAAACGCCCCCAAACAGCTGCCCGCACATGGCAAACTGGCGATATATTTTATTTAACAGGGCAACCCTACCAGCTAATAGTTAAACCTAGTAGCCGTGTGTCGGTAGAGGTTAGCGACGGTGCTTTGGTTCTTTACCAAACCGACCCTACCAACACCGAACGAGTACGCCATAACCTAATGCAATGGTACAAAGAACAAGCCGAGCAAGAATTTAAACCTCGCCTTGCAAGGTTTGCCAACGGCATGGAAGAGAAAATCCCCGAGCTTATCATCAGCAATGCTAAGCAACGCTGGGGGAGCTGTCAGGCTAAAAAACGGATTATCCGTTTGTCGGTACGGCTGTTGATGGCATCAAAAGAAGTGCAAGACTACGTAATTATCCACGAGCTAGCCCACCTAAAGCATATGGACCACTCGTCCGACTTTTGGGGCAGGGTCGCCCAGTTCTGCAAAAACTGGAAACAGCTAGAAGAAACCCTAGGCCACCATGCGCAGTTGTGGCGGTTTGATTAATTAACTGCTGTTGCTAATTTTTTCGAGCTTCCCGCAAGCATACTTACACCATAAAAAACAACCAGCCCCAACAACAAAGCAGGGATTGGTGAGCCAAAGTTATATGGTATCTCGAAAAGATTAAACTCGTGCGCTAGTTGGAACGAGAAGCCTGTTAACATCCCAGAAATTGCGCCAGATGTGGTTGCTTTGTCCCAATACAGTGGGCCAATCAGAGGAATAAGCAGTAGTGTTGCAAGACCAACTCCTTTACTTGCTAACATAATAATTGGGCCTTGGCTTTCAGGGAGTAGAGCAAGAACTGTAATAACAGCTACCAACACAATTACTAAATAACGCCCTAAGAGCTTACCTTTATGGGGGTTAAGTTTATTTGTCATGGCAGGGCGGATGATATCGCGGGTAAATACCGACGAAACCGTTAAAAGTTGTGAATCTGTAGTAGACATCCCTGCTGCAAAAGTTGTTAAGACTAATAATGGTACTGCCCATGGTAAGTAGGTTGCAAATAGGGTTGGTACAAGCTTGTCCGAGTCCTCTAACCCTGTAACAAAGCCAATGCTTAATACCCCAATAATAACAGTCGCAACTGCAATTATAGAAACAATAAAAGCTTGGTAATAGATCGATTGGGCAAAGTCTTTTGCAGTTTTTGCCATATAGGTGCGTTGCCACATATGGGGTAGTAGCAAAAAGCCTAAAATCCAAGAAAAACCAATAGTTATCGGAAAGCCCATGTTTTGGCTATCCATAACAAATAAGTCTGGTCGTGCTGCAACCGAGTTTTGTAACCCTGTTATTAGCCCGCCTGATGCATAAATGGCAATCCCTGCAGAAATAATAACAACAGCTAAAAATAAAGCACCTTGGATCCAGTCGGTTAAAATGATGGCGCGCATCCCGCCCAAAAAAACATAAAATGCAGCAACAGCTCCTGCTGTGATTACTGCCATTTCATAGGAGATAATACTATTGGTAGCACCCTCAACAACTTTACCAATAGCAATAACTTGGATAAGCACATAAGGCACTAAAGATACTATCGAGATAATTGCTACCATATAGCCAATTGGCTTATTTTTATAAAAATCTACCAGAAGTTCCGCAGGGGTAATGTAGTTGTTCTGACTCGAGATAAGCCATAATTTGCGCCCAATAAACCATAAAAGAAAGAGCCCAGCTAAAGTAAAGAAAATAACCCCAAAACCCCAAGCAACACCTTTAGAATAGTAAAACCCTGGCGACCCTAAAAAGGCAAATGTGCTAAACCATGTAGCAAAAGTTGTTACAGCAAGGTGCTTAGAAGAAAGCGTTCTGCTTGCTAAAAAATAGTCGGTAACAGTATCTAAACTGCTTTTATTAGCACGAAAACCTAGGTAAACGATTAATAATATATAAGCTACTATCGTTGCGATGACTGCTGTAATCATGTTTCTTACCTTATAGAACTATTAGAGTTGTCTTGTGCATCGAACTTTTCTGCCCATGGTTTAAAAAGTATTTTATGAGCATAAACAGCAAGAGCCAGAAAAGAAAAAATAAAGCCAAAAATTAAATAAATGGTTAGAGGTATTCCTGCAATTTCTTGCCCCTCTGCACCTAAAACACCAACCATTGTTAGTACCATTACAGCAACATATAGTGCAAAATAATAGGCGACCTTTTTGTTGTTGCAAGCTAGTTCTTTGTCTTGTGATAAAATTTGATCTTTAATCATGATTAGCCCTAATTTGGTCGTGATATATGATATTTCGAGCTTAATATAGACTATATTATTGTTTTCTCAAGGTATAAATAATGCTGCTGTATTAGTTAAAATTTGCTTTGCATCTGAACCCATCCTTGGATACACTCGGAAATTGTAATAGTAGATAACGCAATGTTCCGAGACCGACAATAATAAATGATTTATAAACTCCGCTTAGTGTTTGACTATCCTCTTGCATTACAAGAGGTTTCTCGTTGGTCTAAGCTACGGTTAGTGATGGTGCACCATTTGCTGGCAGTTGGGTTTTTTTTGCACCCATATACTTTAGCTGCAACAGCTTTGTTGGCATCATTCTTGCTTGTATTTGAGAGTATAAAAGCCGAACCATACACAGCAGACAATATTCGTTTTGGTTGGCAACGTATTATACTGGCTATGGCCGTAAATTTTGCTTTTATGGGGCTACAAGCTAGTGGCGCTGCTGAAGTTTCGCACTGGTGGTGGGTATCTTTAGTGGGTATTACAGTTAGCTTGTACGATGGTTATTTAGTATGGCATGGGATAACAGGTATTTTTTATATAAACATAAAGCGGAAGAAGGCTTATGTCGGCACGACTGATTAATTTATTCTGGCTTGTTGTGCTTCTTGCAGGGGCATTGGTAGCTGGCGGTTGGCTGGCCGAAAAACTTATCCACCTTGAAGACAGGAATACAGACTACTGGCAATCACAGCTACAAGAAGCTAGTAAAGAGCAATCTAGTGTTATTAATAAATGGTTGGTAGACCAAATTAATATCTCTAAAGAAATTGCCAAAGACGATAGAATTTATAATTTCCTCAAAAAAGCTAATGATAGCGGGATGCTACCCCCTAAGGCTGAAGCAGTACGAGCTATACATGAATATGCAAAGCTAAAATATGGCCTTAACCATACATATTTATTTTCTAAAGACGGTAGGCTGCTTTTATTCCAAGAAAATGCTAGAGAACTACCGTTAAAAATCAGAAAAACTCTAGCGGCTGCATACCAAACAAACTTGGATAGGTATTCATTTATTTCCTTGGTTGATCATAAGAAGTGGTTGTTTGTTTCGTCTCGAGTTAAGCAAGACAATAAAAACCTTGGCTATGTAGTCTATATGATCGAGGTTAGCGCCGCTGCTAATATTCTAAAAGATAGCTCTTTTCGTTGGAGATATGTTGATTTTAACCTCGCACGCCGCAATGGCGATGATGGTGTTTTTATTATTAATTGGGGTGAAAATAAAACTAGTGCCTTTTTATATAAATTATCCCAGATAGAAATACCTCTGTTTAATGGTAAAGCTGAAGAATTTGGTCTTTATAAATTACCAAATGGCCAGGAACGGTTTATGTTTACCTCGATTATACCAGAATTTCCATTTTGGCAGCATGTTGGCTCTGTCCAGCTTGATGTTGCATATGAGCAAGTAAACAAAACACGTAATTTTTATTTGCTTAGTGCAGCTGTAGTTTTATTGTTCTTACTTACATTAGTAGCAAGGATTATGGGGCGGATTATCAACCCTGTAGCGCCTTTATTCCCTAGTTATATAACTAAAATTACTGGGAACAAAACCAAGCATACACCAGCCCCACAAAAGCAACCACAGAGTATGAAACCACAAGAATTATTCAAAAAAATACGTGTTGCATTTACTGGTAGTAAGTCTCGGACTCTTTCAGAAGAAGAAAAAGAACTAATAAAGAAAAGAAACCAGCCACCGCAACAAGAGCCTGCTACTAAAACAAAGCCAGCTGCTAAAGTTGAACCGGTACAAATTGCTAAAGAAGAACCAGCAGTAGCTACAAAGGTAGAAGAGCCTATAATTGCACAGACCGAAGAAGAAAAAGCAGAAGCTGCCGAAAGAGAACAAATAAAACAAATCCATAGATGTATCGAAAATGAGCGTTTCCGTCTTTACTTCCAATCCATTCTTGAAACAAAGAACAAGAAAAAGGTAATGTTCGAAACCTTATTGCGCTTGGTTTCAGATAATGGTGATTTGATGCAACCTAACGAATTCATCCCCTTGGCATTTAAACACAATTTTATTGACCAAATTGACGACATGGTAATTATTGCCTCATTAAGAAGGCATATGGAAATATTGTCTCAGGGTAAAGATATTATGCTTAGCATAAACTTGTCTTATGGCGCATTTAGTAGCGTAAACTTTAAAAATACTTTTAAAGAAGGGCTCGATAGCGGGAAAATTCGTCCTGATTTAATTAACTTCGAGCTAAGCTCTAAAGAAATAATAGAAGATGATGCCGCCATGGGTTTTGTAAGAGACATGCAAGCAAAAGGGGCTAGGTTCTCTGTGGATTATTTTGGTAATAATAAGCAAACAGTAGAAGCGGCCAAAAAACTAAAGTTTAATTACATGAAAATTAATGCTCTTAGGTTTGATGGCCTAGACCGAGGCTTGCCCGAGCAAATAGAGAAATTTCAGGAGATTATCCTTGCAGGCCAAGAAAACAGCCTACCAATGATAGTAGAAAAAATAGAAAATAAAGCAGTGCTAGATTTGTGCGAGAAGCTTAAAGTACCTTATGTGCAAGGTTTCTATTTAGACGAACCATCACCTAAATTAACGCTAGGTTGGTAAAACTTAATAAATGTTGTAGAATATCTGTGTATAGCTGTTCCTTTAGGCGGAACTTGGCGACAACTTAAGATAAGGAAAGAGATTTTCTATGGCAGAAGGTAAAAACACAGACGCTTCTAGTAAGGGCTCAGGGGTAAAGTCGCGCCGTAAAACACCACCAAAGTCTGACGCAGAGCTATACCAGCTGCCTGAATCTATTTTTACTAAATTTATCCGAGCCGAGCGCCGCCAAGACGAGCGAGAGCGCCTCGAAGACATCCAAGAGCAAAAGAAAGACTGGCAAAAAACACTAACTTTCTATGCTGTTGTTATGGTTCTGCTAGTTCTTTTGTCTATGTGGGGTCTTGTATGGAAGTGAGAATTTCTTAGATGACAAAAAATAAAAAAACGACAAGCGCACGTCGTAAGTCTGGTACAAAGTCAGAGGCTGAGCTATACAAACTACCTAAATCCACCGTTGACGAATTCATCAAATCCGAACGCCGCCACGACGAACTAGACCGCATGCGCGAAGTCCAAGAGCAGAAACAGACTTGGCGTAGGACTATGTTTTTATGTGGACTTTTAAATCTTATTTTCCTGATATTAGCATACATTGGGTGGATGAATGGTTGAACCACGTAAACACTATATTGGCTGGGCACAGGCATTCTTTAGTGTGATGGTGTTATGGGGTATAAGTAATGTATTTATGAGTTACTCCACTCAAGTTCTAGAAGTCCATAAAATTATTTTTGCCTGTACAACTTTCACAAGTTGTTCTTTTTGTCTTCTTTTCTATGCAGGTAGCGGTAAGCTCTCTAAGGAAACCCTTCGTAGTATAGACACTTGGGCTTATGGCATAATTATGCTTATAAATTACTTTATTACACTTAATTTATTTAGTGTTGTTACAGCTACAGAAGCGAGTCTTTTACAAAGGTTTAGTGTTATTTTTAGCTTATTTAGTAGCTGGGTATTTCTTATGCGTAAGCCCAATAAATGGCAGCTGATTGGAGTCTTTGCAATTGCAATTGGTTTGCTTGTTATTTGCGATGCAATACCAGAAGAAAAAGCAATGACAGTTTATATTCTAATGTTCTTGGCAGGGGTATTTCAATCACTTCGCTTATTTGTTGCAGAATTTCATCGTCCTCATCAAAAAGCTGTAGAGACGAATGATATAAAATCGAGATGTCGTGTCATCGGATATATAATGTTTGTAATTACCTTAATTTTTGTGGGCATTACAGCAGGAGTAGCTTTTTTACAGTCCTCTGTTGTACCAGAGAATCGAATTCTGTTTCTTATCCAACCAGAAAATTTCTTTCACATGCCAAGTATTATAGCAGGTATGGTTATGGGAATATTTATTTACACACCTATTCGCTATCTTGAATTTGCGAGTACACATATAATTAAAACAGAGAACTATCTTACTATTACATCTTTCTCATTCTTCTCTACACTCTTTTGGGAGTGGGCTACAATGCCCTTAACAGGTTTATCCTTAAAAGAGTTGTCTAATACGGATATCATAGCTGGTGTCATAATTACAGCTGGGGCTCTGATTATGGCTCTAAGTAAGCTTAGGGAAATCAAGAAAGAGGATAATAGCTTTGGTAGCTATATCTACCTAGAAACCCAAAACCTCACAGCCGTAGACGACAGCCGAGAAATAACGGCGAATACACTGGAGCATTTCGGGGGTGATGTTGTAAAGGCAGCAGGGGCGTTGGACGTACCACCTAGTGTTATTACTGCATTTTTAGACGATAAGGAAAAGGTACTAGCCTTTAAAAACCTGCCCGATATTGCCCGTATTTACCGCCATAAAGTAGCAGGTTGTGACGCTCTGACAGGGTTAATAAACCGAGCAGGGTTTATGATTACCCTGCGCAATGCGCCTGCAGAATTTAAAATTTTTAGTATTTTGTACCTAGACCTAGATAAATTTAAACCCGTTAACGATACCCACGGCCACGATGCTGGTGACGAAGTTTTAAAAGCTGTCGCCAACCGTCTAGAAGAAGCATGCCCGACAGATGCGATTATAACTAGGATGGGAGGTGATGAATATTGCATAATACTCCCTAATTCTGACAAGAAAATGGCTGATAGTAAAGCAAACTATTTGCAACAAGTCATAGCTAAACCATTCAAAATCAGAGGTATTGCAGAGAAAATAGAGATTGGCGCCTCAATTGGCATTGCAACCTACCCTAAAGACGGCAAAAACGTAGAAAAACTCCTCACAATAGCTGATGGCAGCATGTACGGGGTTAAACATTTAAAAGATAATTAAGTGCAAAGTTAAACTACTATAACGTAACGTTACATCTTTTAACAAAATGTTATAACAATTCGTTGTATTATAAAAATTGCCATAAAATACAACTACCCTAACCTATTGTTTTTATTTATAAAAACTAACTGGTAAAAGTTGGCACTATGCTTGCACCTATACTAACTATGTGACCTTGCTATTATTTTAGTGAAGTACCCGACACACACAAAACTTTTGAGCCGCAATTAGCGGCTCTTTTTTTTGGTTTTTAATCCACCTGCGGTTAGGCAAAAGCCTAACTCTTGGTGCTGCGTTGGGCAGACTGTCGACAACCTCTCGTCTAGCGGCGACTCGGGATGTCTCTAGGCTTGCCATTTCTTAAGCTTACGGTCAAGCGCTGGGCGAGAGATATTTAGAATATCGCAGGTTTTGCCTTTATGGTTACCTGTTGCTTCTAGAACGTTTAAGATATGCGCTTTTTCTACTTCTTCTAAAGAAATAAGCTGTGTTGAGGCTGTAGGGGCTAGGTCAAGGTCTGTTGTGGCTGCGGCTGTTGGTAGGTTAGGGTTAATGTCTTCAACGTCTATGTATGCTTGCTGTGCGTGGGCTGCGGCTCTGGTTAAAACGTTCTCTAGCTCGCGGATATTGCCTGTCCAAGGTTGTGCTTTTAGTTGTGTCATACCATCTAAGGTAATCCCCTTAATGGTTTTACCTAGGCTGTGGTTAATCCGCATTAGTAAGTTGCTTACAATCGCGGTGAAGTCAGACATCCGCTCTTTTAAAGTTGGGATGTAAATATCAATAACATCAAGGCGGTAAAATAAATCTTCACGGAACTTGCCCGCCGCTACCATTTTGCGTAAATCCCGATGAGTCGCAGCAATAATCCTAGCGTTAGTAGTTAATGTTTTATTGCTACCTACACGCTCAAAGGTTTGCTCTTGTAATACTCGTAGTAATTTTGCTTGTAAATGTGGCGACATTTCGCCAATTTCGTCAAGGAACAAAGTGCCATTTTCAGCAATCTCGAAACGCCCTTGTTTGGCTTGGTCAGCACCTGTAAAAGCACCTTTTTCATGCCCAAAAAGTTCGCTCTCGAGCAATGTATCAACAATTGAGGCACAGTTTACAGCAACAAAAGGGCCTTTATGTTCGCCATGGCTATGAATGGCTTTTGCCACTAGCTCTTTACCTGTTCCTGATGCACCTTGGATAAGTACATTGGCAGTATTTTGGGTGGCAATAGCAATTTTTTTGCATACTTCAATCATCTCGGCGCTGCTGCCAGTAATTTCAGGGGTAGTATCTTCTTGGGAAGGCGCAGTATTTACCGTAGCTTTTTTAGTGTCAGCTTTAAGAGCATGGTGAATAATAGTATCAAGCTTTTGTAGGTCTATAGGCTTATGGACATAATCAAAAGCACCTGTTTTCATGGCAGTGATGACTAATTTCATATCGTGAAAACCAGTAACCATTACAACTGGCCGCTGGTTGTTGTCTTCCAAGAGCCATTGCAATAATTTTAGACCATTTGTATCGGGCAAGTGTTGGTCAAGGAGAACAAGCTTACAAGCATTTGTATCTAAAAACTTTTTGGCTTCAGCGCCTGTGTGTGCAATGTGGGTTGTAAGGCCTATATCATCAATGTGTAGGCTTAGCATTTCAGACAAAGATTCATCATCGTCAATAATTAGAATGTCGCAGGTACTCATTATTGTGGTTGCTCCCACTCGTGCGGCGTATAAGCACGAATACTAACAGCATGTATTTTATGGTTAGCCAAAAATTGGTCTAACGCTTTATATACTTCTCGATGGCGTTTAATATTATTTTTATTGGCAAAAACATCGCTAACAATTAGGACGTCGTAATGCCCGCCGCCATGCTCTTTAGCACCTGCATGGTTTTTGTGAAGGTGGCTTTTGTCGACAACATCTATCATCGTTGGATTAAAAGTATTGGTTAGGATGGTTTTAATTGTATCTAGCATGTATATAATGATACACAATTTTTAAATGAATAACAAAGGCGATATAATGAAAATTACTAGTTGGAATGTTAACTCTATCCGTGCGCGGCTCGAGCATGTTTTAGATTGGCTCGAGGAGAACGACCCAGATGTATTGTGCCTACAAGAAATAAAAGTGCAAGACGAGCATTTCCCTGAGGAGTTATTTGTAGATGCAGGCTGGGAAGTATACCTAAATGGGCAACGCACCTATAATGGGGTTGCGTTGATTAGCAAGGAGCCTTTGGCTGGTGTTGTTACCAACACAAACATAGAAATCCTCGACGAACAAAGCCGCATTATTGCTGCAGATGTTGGCGATGTGCGGGTTTATAATGTATATGCACCTAATGGTAAAGCACCAGATACCCCATCATTTGCGTTTAAAGAGGCTTGGTATGCAGCCTTTACCGATTTTATTGCAGCTAACCATAAGCCAACCGATAAATTAGTCATTTGCGGCGATTTTAATATTGCTCCCGCCGACATTGACGTTTGGGATGCAGACAAAATGCTAGGGCATTGCTGTTTCCACCCTAGCGAGCATAAATGGTTAAAACATTTAATGGACTTTGGGCTAATAGATAGCTTCCGTAACCTTTACCCTAACGAGCAAGCCTTCACATGGTGGGATTATCGCCAAGCTAGTTTCCAGCGTAATAGCGGGATGCGTATCGACCATCATCTAGTGTCGCAAAGCTTACTGCCACTAGTAAAAGATGTTGTGCTAGATAAAGCTGAACGAGCTAAAGAGCGCCCGTCGGACCATATCCCCGTAACATTAGTACTTAAATAATAAAAAAGCGCCCCACTGGGGGCGCTTTTAAAATATGCGTAAAAGAATTAGCTTTTTAGCTTAGTTTCTTTAAATAGAACGTGCTTACGAACAACTGGATCATATTTATTGATTTCCAATTTTTCAGTTGCAGTTCTTGGGTTCTTTTTAGTTGTATAATAATAGCCTGTATCAGCTGTTGAAACTAGCTTGATGTATTGGCTGTTTGTGCGCTTTGCCACGGTATTACCCTCTTTAAATCTCGGTTGTGTCGCATTTTTAAGGCAATATCCATCTAAAGTCAAAAGAAAATCGTAAATAATTGTTATTTTTATTGTATATTAGGCACATATAATAAATAGAAAGCTGCACCATGACTACAATCGGGCAACAATTTCTTGACGCTATCTACGCCGAAACGGCTCCATTGCTTGTTCTTGGCGCTCCCACACCTTTTGTTGCAATGCAAATGGAGGCTAAAGGCTATAAGGCTGCATATTTGTCGGGCGCAGGGATGAGCTATTTTAGCTATGGCATCCCCGATGTAGGTATTTTAGGGCTAGATGAAGTAGCGGCCGAAGTTCGTAAATTCTGCCGAGTGTGCGACCTACCATTATTGGTAGACGTAGACACAGGTTGGAATGACCCCGAAAAAACAACCCAAACAATTATTGCAGCAGGTGCTGCAGGTTTCCATATCGAAGACCAAACCGAGGACAAACGCTGCGGCCATTTAGACGGCAAAAGCATAGTCCCAACCACCGAAATGGCAGAACGAATTAAAGCGGCTGTAAAAGGCAAAACCTCAGGGCAAATAAAAGACCCTAACTTTATGATTATGGCACGTACCGACGCCTTTGCTATCGAAGGGTTTGAAGGTGCAATAAAACGGATTGAAGCCTACATAGATGCAGGTGCTACCGCAATTTTCGCCGAAGCCATGACAGACCTAGAGCACTACCGCAAAATTAGAGATGTTATCGGTAAAGATATTCCACTACTTGCTAATATGACTGAATACGGCAAAACTCCGCTGTTTTCACAAAGCGAACTCGCCAGCGTGGATGTAGACATTATGCTACTACCAGTATCCCTTAACCGAGCCATGCACGGCATGACAACAACATGGCTCGACGAAATCAAAAAAACAGGCACAACCCAAGGTATGGTAGACCGTGGTGAGCTGCGCCCTCGGCACGAATATAGCGATTTAATAGACTATAACCCTCAAACTGATAGCCGTGAGACTGTGCTAGCACGTCTAAATGCACGGCATAAATAAAACAACCAAGGAGCTTACCTTATGACAGCACTACCTAAAAAGAAAACAGGCGGACTTGCAGGCATTGTAGCAGGTCAAACAGCAATCTCATCGGCTGGCGGTGCCCACGAGCTGCGTTACCGTGGCTATAGCATTTATGATCTGGCCGAACATTGCACTTTTGAGGAAGTTGCCTATCTTGTTATTTACGGTAAACTACCCGACAAAATTGACCTTACAGCATTTAACGAGCGTTTGCATAACGAGCGCGATATTCCAGACTCGCTAAAAGAAGTGCTGGAACGTATCCCAGCTACAGCCCACCCTATGGACGTTTTGCGTACAGGGGTTAGCTTTCTAGGTAATATCGAACCCGAAACCACAACCCACGACCAATTCGCCATTACCGAGCGCTTGCTGGCATGTTTACCAAGCATGATGCTGTATTGGTGGCACTATACCCAAAAGGGCGAGAAAATAGAGTGCATTAGCGAGGCCGACGGCATCGCCGAACATTTCTTAACCCTGCTCCACGGTAAGTACCCGTCAGAGCTACATAAAAAGATGATGAATATATCGCTAACTCTTTATGCCGAGCACGAGTTTAACGCTTCAACTTTCACTGGCCGTATTATTACCTCAACCTTGTCCGACTTTTACTCGGCAACAGTTGGCGCAATCGGTGCATTACGAGGGCCACTGCACGGCGGCGCAAACGAAGCCGCGATGGAGCTAATCGCAAGCTATCAAACTCCAGACGAAGCTAGCAAAGGCGTGCTAGATAAACTAGCCAAAAAAGAGCTAATAATGGGCTTCGGGCATAGGGTTTATACCGAAGCTGACCCCCGTAACCGCGTAATCAAAGAGTGCTCACGCAAACTTGCAGCCGACCACGGCGACATGACCCTGTTCGACATTTCAGCAGCAATCGAAAAAGTGCTGTGGGACGAAAAACACATGTTCCCCAACCTAGATTTTTACTCGGCCAGCACCTATAACCTAATGGGCATTCCAACTCCACTCTTTACCCCAATTTTCGTAATGAGCCGCATCAGCGGCTGGGCAGCCCACTTTATCGAACAACGCGCCAACAACAAACTAATCCGCCCCGGCGCCGACTACATCGGGCCAAGTGAATTACCGTTTGTGGCGTTGGAGAAGCGGTAGATAAAATAAAATAATTAATAGAAATAATAAGGAAATAGCATGAGCAACCTAGCCCACAGCCTAACTGATGACAACACTCGTAAAGATTATGACGAGGTATTGATGAAAATTGCGGATTATGTTTGTGATTTTGTGCCTAGTTCGACGGAAGATTACGACACTGCTCGTAATTGTTTGATGGACACCCTTGGGTGTGGGTTTTTAGCGTTGAAGTTCCCGCAGTGCCAAGCAATGCTGGGGGCAGTGGTTGAGGGCGCAGACTTACCTATGGATAAGGGCGGCGTGCCAGTGCCGGGGACTTCCCATACACTTGACCCAATTAAAGCTGCGTTCGACATTGGCTGCATGGTGCGTTGGCTCGACTATAACGACACGTGGCTTGCTGCCGAGTGGGGGCATCCCAGCGACAACCTTGGTGCAATTTTAGCATCTTGCGACTACATGACCAGAACTGGCAAGAAAAACTATACTGTCCACGATGTGCTTACTTACATGATAAAATCCCATGAAATACAGGGTATTTTAGCACTAGAAAACAGCTTTAATAAAGTAGGGCTAGACCATGTGGTATTGGTTAAGGTGGCGTCTACTGCTGTTGCAACCCACATTATGGGTGGCACAAAACAACAAGTGCTTGATGCCGTAAGCCACGCATGGCTAGACGGGCAAAGCCTACGGACTTACCGCCATTCGCCAAATACAGGTAGCCGCAAAAGCTGGGCTGCGGGCGACGCTACCAGCCGTGCAGTACGCCTTGCATTAATTGTACTAAAAGGCGAAATGGGCTACCCAAGCGTGCTAACCGCACCTACTTGGGGCTTTTATGATGTGTTGTTTAAGGGTAAAGAGTTTAAATTCCAACGGGAGTTTTCTAGCTACGTAATGGAGAATATTCTATTTAAAATTAGCTTTCCTGCCGAGTTCCATAGCCAAACAGCAGTAGAAGCTGCGGTAAAACTGCATGATGTAGTTAAAAACCGCCTTGATGATATCGAACGGATTGAGCTAATAACCCACGAGGCCGCAATTCGGATTATTAGCAAGACTGGTGCACTCCATAACTTTGCCGACCGTGACCATTGCTTGCAATATATGGTGGCAGTGCCACTAATAAAAGGTAACCTTACCGAAGATGACTACTCGGACGAGGCAGCGTCTAACCCACAAATAGATGTTTTACGAGAAAAAATGGTAGTAAGTGAGGACAAACAATACTCGGTTGACTACCATGACCCCGAAAAACGCAGCATTGCTAATGCTATCCAAATTTTCTTTACCAATGGCACAAGCAGCGAAAAAGTAGCGATTGAATACCCAATCGGCCACCGCCGCCGCCGAGACGAGGGGATACCAGTGCTAGAAGAAAAGTTTAAACGTAACCTACGAGTTGTTTTTGACGATACCCAAGCCAACAACATTTTCGCACTGTGTAAAGACGTGGATAGGCTGAATAAAACACTAGTAACAGACTTTAGCGAGATGCTTATTCGCAGATAAAGCTAACAACACCCCAGCCAAAGTCTTTTTTGACTTCTATTTTTAGGGGGAGTTCTAAAGTAGGTAGGTGTAGAGTTTGTTCGATAGGTAAGGTTGTAATTACTTGTGCGTAGCTAAATTCTTCAGGTGGGTTATCTATTTCTAGGGTTAGTACTTCGTCGATAATTCGTAAATGCACAGAATATCCAGGTGACGGCACAACAATTTTACCCCTGGCGTTGATTGCACCGTTCTGAAGGCGGGTTAATGACAGGCTGTTCTCGTCTTGGGCATGGTCTGGGGTGCAAATTGCAGTTTTTGTTTGTGCCATTACTATAGGCGCAACATACCAGCTACTTAAAAAAACAAATGCTAGCAAAAACCTAGTCAATACAGACCTTGTAGCGTGATGTTCTGGCACTTGCAGGTTGTGGTGCATAAACCTTTGGCTGGATAGATGCAGTGCGTTGTTGCTGCATTCTCTTATTTTTTAATTGCTGCTGTTTTGACGGTTTTATACGGTGCCCGTTAGATGTATAAGTACTTATATAAGTAGGTGCAATAGCACGTACTGCTTGTGGCTGTGCATCACTACAGCGTACTTTCATGGCATTGGCATTGGGGGTTACAAAGCCAACCATAGCAATGGTTACAATAATAATTACGACTAGGTTCTTCATTTTAAGCTCTTATCTTGGAATGTTTAAATAAATTAGTTGTTACAAACTTTGTAGTTAAGGTTTTTCTGGTCTGCAATCTCAAATTTCATTGGTGCGTAGCTGTCTTGAGGTTGCGTGGTACCTTTTTTACGGGCTTGTTCTCTATTCTTGCGCTGTAAATCTTTTTTCTCTCTAAGAGTAAGCCTGTTATTAGCTTTTCTTTCGGCAGCAGGGATTATATTAACGTTACCATTTGTTGTACGTGTTTGTGGGTCGCTACAACGTACTTTTAAGGCAGAAGCATCAGGGATAGAAACCATAGTAGCAATGGCTACGGTAACAATTGTAAGTATAATTTTGCTTCTCATAATTTTGCCTCTAAATAAATATGTAAAATCCAATAACGCCTCATACATGGGGATGATTTATTATTTTTCAAGTGGTAGCTAGCAACCTATTTGCCGCGAGATAACAATTCTTTGCACTTCGCTGGTACCTTCGCCAATCTGTAAAATCCGTTGGTCGCGCCATAGGCGCTCTACATCGTACTCGCGCATTAGGCCGTAGCCACCATGGATTTGGATTGCTTGGTCGGTAACTCTGCCTGCCATTTCGGTGCAGAATAGTTTAGCAATAGCTGCTTGTTTGGTGTAATTCTCGTCGTTGTCACGCATTTTAGCTACACTGTAAAGGTAGGTGCGGGCAAGGTCTATTTCCATTGCCATGTCGGCAAGTTTAAATGATATTGCTTGGTGTTTTGAAATAGGCTTGCCAAACTGCTTGCGTTCTTTTGCATATGCTAGTGCTAGCTCGTAGGCACCTTGTGCGTGCCCTAGGCCCATTGCAGCAATACCAAGGCGGCCATAGTCTAGTGCGGTAAACATTTGTTTGCTGCCATTGCCAATTTCACCGATGATAGCATCATCAGCTACTTCTACATTATCGAAATATACTTCGGCGGTGTCAGACGCTCGCCACATTAGTTTACCATGCATTGGTTTTACGGTTAGCCCTGGGGTATCTTTTTCGACCAGAAAGCATGTAAGCTCGGGGTTGCCATTTTCTTGGGTACCAGTGCGTGCTTGCACGGTAAGGCCGCCAGAAAGTTGGTTTGCTACATTGGTAATAAATATTTTAGCGCCATTAATAGCCCAACCACTATTAGTTTTGGTAGCAGTCGTTTCGGTTGCACGGCTGTCTGAGCCTGCATTAGGCTCGGTTAAACCGAAGCCCCATAGCATTTCGCCAGTGCACATTTTAGGTAGGTATTTTTGTTTTTGTTCTTCTGTCCCGAACATGTACAAAGGGCCAATCCCAATCGAGTTATGGGCGGTAACGGTTGCTGCTTGCGAGCCATCAATACGGCTTATTTCTTCCATAGCAATAACATAAGAAAGGCTGTCGAGACCATGCCCACCATATTCTGGGGCAATGGTCATGCCGAATAGGCCCATTTCACCCATTTTTTTAGTAAGCTCAACCGAGAACTCTTCTTTTTCGTCTAGTTTTTGGGCAAGGGGTTTTATTTCTTCCTCGGCAAAACGGCGGATAGAGTCCCTAATCATGCGGTGTTCATCGTTTAAAAGAATATCCATGCTAGACCTCTTTTCTTTAGCTAATAGCGATTTTAATTTTTTGCTTTGTTTTACTATTTGGCAAATGTGCTCCAGGGAGGTGGACTTCGCCAAGTTTTTCTATTTTATCGGGGTTCTTAAATGCTTCTAGCAGAGTATGTTGTTTTTGTAGAGCTAGTTCTATATGGCGTTCTTTTACATGCCCAAAACCGCGTATTTCTTCGGGGATACGGGCTAATGCAACGGCTAGTGTATGGTTTTTATTGTTTAGAGCCGTGCAAATTTCGCTAATTAGCTTGATGTAGTCTGTTAGCAATTTACGCTCGGTTTTGCGTTCGGCTGTATAGTTAAATATATCTAGAGGTGTTCCACGTAAGCCTTTTAATTTAGCAAGAACACGAAATGCTGGTAGCATCCACGAGTTAAACTCCATTTTTTGTAGCTCGCCTTTGCTATTCTTTTTAGAAAGCAATGGTGGCGCTAGGTGGAATTTAAGCTTGTAGTCGCCAGTAAATGTATCTTTTAGGCGTTGCTCAAACTCGCCTGAGGTATATAGGCGTGCTACTTCGTACTCGTCTTTATAGCTCATAAGTTTAAATGCATAGCGGGCTACAGCCTCGGTAAGCATGGTGCTACCATCTATGGCTTTTTGTTCTGCCTTGGCTACTTTCTCGACTAATTCTTGGTATTTGCTGGCATAGCTAGCATCTTGGTAGCCAGTTAAGTATGTAATACGCTTAGAGATTAAGTCCTCGAGTGTTTCAGAGATGCTGTCTTCTTCGATATTATTTGCTTTATGGACAATTTGTTTCACTTGGTTAGGGTCGTGAGCGGCAAGCCTGCCCCAATTAAACGAGCTAATGTTGCTCTCGACTGCAACCCCGTTAAGAGTAAGAGCTTCGATAATAGATTTATGTGAAACAGGGATTAAACCTTGTTGCCAAGCATAACCAAGCATAAACATATTAGTTGCAATAGCGTCACCCATCAGAGTTGTAGCAAGGTGAGTTGCTTCTATAAAAGTGGAGCTATCTTTACCAATAGCACCCGCAATTTTTGCCATTGTTTCAGTCTCATGGAAGTTGGTGTCCGGGTCTAGGGTAAAGTTAGCAGTTGGTGTCATGTGGCTATTAATTATTGCGGTTGTACGCTTAGCCGACATACGGCTTAATGCTTTAGAATTACCAGACACAACCATATCGCAACCTAGAACAAGGTCGGCATTACCAATTGCAATGCGTACTGCGTGTAAATCTTCTGGGTTCTCGGCAATGCGTAGATGGCTCATTACAGCACCATTTTTTTGTGCTAACCCTGTTTGGTCAAGTATAGTAACGCCTTTGCCGTCAATATGAGCAGCCATACCCAAAATAGCGCCAATGGTAATAACACCTGTACCGCCAATACCAGTAATCAGCATGTTATAGGAGCCAGATATATTAGGTATTTTTGGCTCGGGTATTTGGGTAAATTTTTGGCTGCTACTGTCTTGTTTCTCACCTTTTTTAAGTGTGCCACCTTCAACCGTAACAAAGCTAGGGCAAAAACCATTAGTACAAGAGTAATCTTTATTACAGCTAGATTGGTTAATTTGGCGTTTGCGGCCAAACTCTGTTTCCAGAGGCTCAACTGCAACACAGTTTGATTTTTCAGAACAATCGCCACAACCTTCGCAAACTAGCGGGTTAATAAAAGCACGTTTTGCTGGGTCTGGGTATTTGCCACGCTTACGGCGGCGGCGTTTTTCGGCCGCACAAGTTTGGTCATAAATAAGGATAGATGTGCCTTTGGTATCGCGTAGGTCTTTTTGCACGTCTTCTAAACTATCGCGGTGCTTAATAATAGTCCCGGCTGCAAATTCTGATTTTGAGGTATATTTCTCTGGCTCGTCAGACATTACGTAGATTTTGCTAACACCTTCAGCAGCCATTTGTTGGCTTACACGCTGTACCGATAATGGGCCTTCAACAGTTTGCCCACCTGTCATGGCGATAACATCGTTATAAAGGATTTTGTAGGTTATATTAACCCCACTAGCAACCGCTTGGCGGACTGCTAAACTGCCCGAGTGGTAATAAGTGCCGTCACCAAGGTTTGCAAAAACATGTGGTTCGCTAGTAAATGGCGCATGGCCAACCCAGTTAACACCCTCGCCACCCATATGGGTGATGATATTAGAGCTACGGTTCATCCATTGTACCATATAGTGGCAGCCAATACCTGCAATAGCACGGCTTCCCTCTATAACTTTGGTAGATATATTATGTGGGCAACCAGCGCAGTAATATGGCAAACGTACTACTTTGTCTTCATAGCTTATTTGCTGCTGTTTTAGAGTTTCTATGTAGGCAGCATTTTTCTTTATGTCTGTATCGTTGAACATTTTCTCGATACGCTTAGCAATAACTTCCGCCACCATTCGTGGGGTGTGTCCACCAGCAAATGGTAGTAGTTGTTCGCCGGTTTCATCGTACTTACCAACAACAATAGGTTTTTGGTTTGCAGGTAGGTTAAACATTAATGATTTTAGCTGTTGCTCAATCATTTCACGTTTTTCTTCGACTACTAAAATTTCTTCTAGGCCTTCGGCAAACTCTAGTGCTCCTTGTGGCTCAATCGGCCAGACTAGACCAACCTTATAGACACGAATACCTAATTTTTCGGCTTTTTTGTGGCTAATCCCAAGGTCATCAAAAGCTTGCAATACATCTTTATAAGATTTACCGCTAGTAATAATGCCAAGCCGCGCTTTTTTACTGTCAATTATGGTTTGGTCAACCTTGTTTGCACGAGCATAAGCAATAGCAGCATTTGCCTTGTCTTGGAGGCGCATTTCCTGTGCTAGTGGCGGGTCTGGCATCCGAATACTAAGCCCACCCTCGGGTATGCTATGGTCGGTAGGGGTTTGTAGTTTTATGCGGTCGGGCGATGTTTCGATGCTGGCCGAGCTTTCTACAACTTCGGTAGCGCATTTCATGCTGACCCAGCAACCTGCATAGCGGCTCATGCCCCAGCCAATAAGGCCAAAGTCGATAAATTCTTGCACGGTAGATGGGTATAAAACAGGTACCATTGCTGCTATCATGTCTTGTTCAGACTGGTGGCCTAGGGTTGATGATACGCAGTCGTGGTCGTCGCCCATAAGTGCTAGCACGCCACCATATTGAGAAGTGCCAGCAGCATTGGCATGTTTAAAAACATCCATGCTGCGGTCAACACCAGGGCCTTTGCCGTACCACATACCGAATACGCCGTCGTATTTTGCACCTGGAAAAAGGGTTGTTTGCTGTGTTCCCCAAACAGCAGTAGCGCCTAAATCTTCGTTAATACCAGGGGTGAATTTAATTTGGTGGTTTTCTAGGTATTTACTGGCATAGCTTAACTGCTTGTCGAGCCCCGCTAAAGGAGAGCCACGGTAGCCGCTAACAAAGCCTGCGGTATTAAGGCCATTTGCCAAGTCCATATCCCGTTGGAGCATTGGTAGGCGGACTAGTGCTTGCGAACCTGAAACAAAAATACGCCCTTTTATGAGGGTGTATTTATCTTCTAGAGATACTTTGTGTAGACTTTGAGCCATCGTAAGGAGACCTTTTAATCATTCACTTTAAAAGAAAATATACCCAAAGTAATATAAATACAAATAATTTTAATATTTTAAGCTGCAGGGCACTCTTGAGCGCGAGTTAGCATTTTTTGTGGGGCGTCTATTCCAAGTAAGTCTAGGCAAACTAATTGGTGGTGTTTTACCAATGCTGCAAGGGTTAAACGAGATTGGCGGATGGAGGTGTTTTCTTCTCCTAAAACTTGGCACGCACTATAAAAAGTAGAGAATTTTTGTGCAACTGTATAAACCTGCTCGCATAGTGCGCTTGGCTCGAGGCGATCTATAGAACGAGTAAGAGAATCTGCAAAAGATGTTATAGCTAAAACTAGCTCACGCTCGGTTTTATGAGTAATAATAATTGGTTGGTTGTATTCGGTCTCGGAGGCTTTATCGAATAATGAGTTAACCCGTGCTACAGAATATTGTAAATAAGGCCCTGTTTTACCTTCAAAACGAGAGAATTGCTCAAGGTCGAAGATATAATCGGTATTGCGATTATTATGTAAATCTTGGAATTTAATAGTAGCAACACCTATTTGCTTTGCTAAATGGTCAAGATCTTTATCTGACATTTCAGGTGATGTTTCGGGGAGTCTTTCTCGTGCTTTATTAATAGCATCTTGTAATAAATCTTCTAGCTTTGGTGGGGCACCTGTACGGCTCTTTAGTGGTGTGCCGTCAGGTCCATTAATGGTACCAAATGGTGCATATGCAAGCTCGCAATTTTCTGCATATTTTGCACGTTTGCTTGCTTCAAACACTTGCTGGAAGTGCTGGCTTTGGCGACGGTCTACAACATAGATAATTTTATCTGCATGGAGTTGCTCTGTGCGCTGCTTAATAGTTGCAAGGTCGGTTGTGCCATAAGTATAGCCACCGTCAGATTTCTCTAGCATGAGGGGTGGTATATTTTCAATGTCGGCAAAAGGAAAAACAATTGCTCCTTGGCTTCTTTCGGCTAATCCTGCTGTTTGTAGCTCTGTAACCATGGGCTCGAGGATGTTGCGGGTGTCACTTTCGCCTAGCCATAAATCAAAAAATACATTTAGGCTCGCAAAATTTTCTTTTGCGGCTGTAAAAGACTCTTTGCGTAGTAATTTCCATAAAGCCATATAGCCTGCATGCCCATCTTGTAGGGCTGCGGCTGTTAGGCGAGCTTGTTGGCGTACTTCTTCATCTTCTTTACCACGAGCTGCAGACTTGCGGTAGATTTCGCCAATTTGATCGATATTAAGTGGGCTAACAGTTGGGAAGTCTGTAGTGCTGTTTGTATCAAAAAATGGTAGATTTGGTTGCTCATGCTCAATTTCAGCAATAATCATACCCATTGGCATGCCCCAGTCACCAAAGTGAACATCACCTAGTGCATCGTGGCCAGCAAAGCAAAGCATACGGCGGATGCTCTCGCCAATAATAGCAGGACGAAGATGGCCTGTATGCATAGGTTTGCCCATATTAGGCCCACCATAGTCGATAATAATTTTGCAAGGGTCTTTTACTTTAGCAAACCCAAGAGTAGTGCTATTTAGTAGCTGTTGGGCATGCTCTACTAAAAAAGTATCGGTTAGCTTTAGGTTTATAAAGCCAGCACCAGCAATCGATACTTCAGAAAATATTTCTTTAGCTTCGGTGAGGTTATTTAATTCGTCTACTAGGGCATTAGCAATTTCACGAGGGTTTTTACCTAGTGGTTTTGCTAATGCTAGTGCACCATTACATTGATAGTCTGCCAACTCTGGGCGGTTTGATGGCACCACAACTGCGTGCTTAACGTCGAGCCCTTGGTTTTCAAAGGCAGTATGGAGGAATTTGTTTAGGGTATCTGATATTGCTAACATAATAGCGGTAGATTACGTCTACTCACCTACATAATCAAGACATTTTGTTAAATATCTAGTAGTGGTTAGATGCGATGCATCTTTTAAGTGTGAATATTATACTATACTACCAAAGGTTGAATATGCTAAACTTACTAGTATGAGGTATAATGATAGTAAAAATAATCAGCTTTTATTAAATGTAGGTCATATGTTGCATGATGCTATAGCTCCGCAGATTTTTATTAGTAGAATGCAGATGGAGGTATTTATTAATAGCTTTGAAGAAGACGAACTCTCAGAAAAGCAGCAGAAGGTACTTCATACTGTATGGGGTAATCTTGACTTAGGTTATAAAAATATTCGTAAGGTTATAAGCGGTATCCATGAGGGGAACATTGGAGATGAAGATTTATTATTTCCAACAATAGAAGAGTCTATAAGCTCATTTAAAATATTATTACCTATTAAAATAGACTCAGAGTTAGATTATTTAGATGAAGTAACCAATAAGCGTTTAGGCGTATGTTTATTTGAATTATTAACAAATGCATACAAATACACAAAGTTGTCAGATGTTGATATTTGTGTTTCTCTGCGTCATGATAATAATATGGTTTGTATGACCGTAGCCGTTATTGGGGAAAGTGGCTACTGTGATAATACTAAAGAAGGGGGAGGAAAAGGTCTGTATTTAATGGCACAAAGAGTGTCGCAATGGCAGGGGGTTCAGACTATAACAACCGATGGTACTGCATATAGGTGTGTTGAAATTAAATTACCAATGCCAGTGGTATCTATTTGTAATATAGGATTTCTAGAAAATGAATAAGAATAACTCTAAGAACACAGATTTACCAAGTATCCTTATAGTGGATGATCACCGAATGCTTGCAGAAAGTATCGGTTTATCATTAGAAGAAGAAGGGTTTGGGGAAATTAGTATTGCAAATAGCTCTGAAGAAGCTATTGCAATGATTACTGAAGACCATCCCGACATAATTATTAGCGATGTTTCTATGCCAGAACAAGATGGGTTTAACCTTGCTCGTCAAGTCAAAAGGTATTGGCCAAATATTAAAATACTGTTTTTAACAATGCACGGCTCTACGGATTATATTTATGATGCAATGTCTAGTGGTGCTCAGGGGTATGTAAATAAAACAGCGTCAATAAAGTCTTTAGTACGTACAATTTCGCTTATTGCTGATGGAGAGTCTGTTTTCCCTGCTGAGTGTTTACAAAACTACCATAGTGAAAATCGGGGCAAAAATACTAATTCATTACACCTTACAGGGAGAGAACAAGAAATTCTTGCTCAGTTAGGTGAGGGGTTATCCAATAAAGAAATAGCGCGTATGCTTGATATGGCAGAAGGTACTGTTAAGGTTCATGTAAAAACAGTTCTAAAGAAATTGGGTGCTAAAAATAGAACACAAGCAGCTATTTATGCGCATGAGCAAGGGTATAATTCATTATTAGCTATTTCTAGTAAATAGCTGCATTTTAAGTGAGTGATGTGCCTTTGTGAACATGTTTACAGAAATTACTATATCCAGAGTTATTTAGGCATATTAGCTATATCCTGTAGGCTTGTATTACTATCCGTTTGGCCATAATCAGGGTCATTATCCATTATATCTTCAGCATAAGATTTTAAGGAAGATGATATTGAGCGGCCTTTACGAATAGCCAAAAACCCCCCACTAATAAGAACACTTACTATTATAACTAGTATAAATGTTTTAGCACCTTGCTCAAAAGTATCGGACGATGCAGTAATGGCAAATGCAGCCAGAGACGCTGGAATAATAATTAAGAAGAACCACCACATCTCAGCAAATAATTTTTGTAAATAATCTTGGTTATTAGTGGACGCCTGCTGGCTTTTGTCTTGCATGTTGGTATATCTTTTCCATGCTTTGTTTTGGCGTTCTTTAATTCCATAAGTTTTGTCATATAACAGTTCATAGGCTCCTTCAAAAGCAGCTTGTATTTCTCTTGTACTGGCAAATGCCCCAGCTCTGGCACGTTGCTCTATTATATCTGAAATAAGCAGCCCTTGCGGCCGCCCTACACCCCACACTTGGTAGTGCGATTTTAATGATGGAGCCATAGGGGCAAATGTAGTTTGTGTAAAAGAACGTTTAATACCAACTTCCATTAAGTTTTCGTAATTAAATGGTGTTTGGTAATAATGGCTAAGAGACCATTTCTCTTTATCTATTATCTTAGTTTCTTCTTGTTTTAGTTCTGCTAATGCTTTCTCATATTCTTCTAAAACAGGTTTTTCGTCTATAACTAACCAATTTGGTATTGACTCTGGCATAAAAGATGCCGCTTTAAAATTAAGCTTTGCTACCCATAAAGGCCAATATTCACCTATTTTTAGTTCTTTTTCGCGGAGTATCCGGTCTAGCGTCTCTGTTGGTCCATATTGTCTGCCATCAAGCGATGTGTTTGTTAGTATATCGCTAAGCTCTGGTATTGGGATATGCTTTATACACTCTTGTAGTAGATGTTTATTAATAGTCCACATATGTGCGGTATTTTTCTTTTCATCTTCTAAGGTGTTTTTACTAATAGTTTCATGAAAAGAGGCTAAGTTGTTTTGGATTATCCTTATAGTTTCTTGTACTTCTTTTAGTGGTTCAAATAGAATACGTGTGTCTTCTTTTTCATTAAAAAGAAGAGACAAAATCTTTTGTTCGAAAAATAAGCAGTATAATAACCCACCACCTAAAGCACATTCGGCAAACTCTTTTATGGCGATTATTTCTTCTTTTTGCCATTTATTATGGTTTGTCATAGATAGAAGAATCATAGACTTTACATAGATAATATAATCATCATTATCTAATTCTTGTATCTCTGGTATTTTGTAAAGTGCATGTTCTCTTAATAAGCTAATGGTTTTGTCTGGAGCAAAGGCACTGTCTGTTGCAATATAATGGTATTTAAATCGGCGCAGTATATTAGCATTAAATTTTTTGCTATCTGATGCTGCCTTTTTACCTTCTTGCCTTGCTTCTGGTAAAAATTTATTATTACCATGGGCTGTACGGTGGTACAAAATATTTGCTAGTACAAAAGATAACAACCTATTGTGCGGGTCTTCATTCCTAATATTTTTTAGAATTGTTAAAGAATCTGCTGCGCGACCTTCTTGATATACTTGGATAGCACGTTGTATTTTTTGTACAGTAATAGTTGTTGTTTGGTAATCAGAAGGGTTTGCTCGGGCTAGGTCTGTTTCATGGCTTAACATCCTAGATAATAACTGCCCATCAAGACCAATTTCTTCTTTGGTAGTATTATCAAACCTTGATAGTGCTGTTTTTGGGAAAAATTCTGATTTTAGATTAAGTCCAGCTAGGCATAAGCCTGTAGTGTGCTGTTTTTCGTTGATAGAACTAGGCAAAGGGGCAATAGCCCGTAGAATAAACTGAGTGAGAGGAGCACTTAAATCTGGAGGAGGAGGCGTTAAGTCATCCTTTTTAAGGCTTTCTAACTCTTCATTTTCTTCAATTTCATCATCAGCAGGACTATGACTTTCTAATGTCTTTATGGTGTCTCTATGTAACTGAATTCTAGGGTCTTCAGTTGGTATATAAGAAACTCTATCTACTTGGACTGCTGCAAGTAGCATTCTTCCAATAGCAATGCTTTCTTCTGGAAGCTCGGTGGGTATGTTCTCTATACCTGCGATTGGCTGTGCAGTACGGCGTTTAACGTAAGCAGAATGCTGCTTTTTTAGCATAACCTTTGTTTTATTTAGAGTGCTTTTAAGAGCTACCATTTTGCTACCTTTTTTGTAGCCTCGCATAAAATGTTACTTGTCATGAGCAGGCTCCTCAAGTGATGCAATATTGATTTTTTTACGGTGCAGCTCGTAAAGGATTAGGTCATTTAATGCATCAAATGGGATGCTAGCTCCTATCTGAATCCCATTAACAAGCATAATTGGTAGTTTCCCTAGTTTTATGGACTTATTTAGAGATGCATCAGCATCAATCTCACGGTATACATCTCTTGCGTTTAGGCGCACCATTTGTTGTGAGTTCCTAATAGCAAGCCCTGCATTTTTTAAAGCCAGTAATAGAGTTTCATCATCCTGAACTTTAACCTGACTAAGCTCTTCTCTGAATTTCCAAAATAGTCCATGACGATTGGCAATTTTACTATAAAAAGCAGCTAGGTTATCAGTTGCAAAAGGGTTGTCAGATGCATGTTTATGTATATGGCGAATATGGTTAGGGTATTTGTCCATTAATTCTTTAATAATAGGCGTTATATTTGAGCAGCTTGTGCAGCCTATATTACTAAATTCGATAATTGTTATAGGTGCTTTTAAGTTGCCAGCCATGGGGTTGTGTTGGTAAATAGGAACATGGATTCTTCTAATAAGACTATCTTTTGCTGCAATGTCAGACAGCGACTTAGGTAAATTATTAAATACTTCGCCTTTATGGATCTCTTGTTTTTTTATTTCAGGGTTCTGATTAAATGAGGTAACCCTTGCTAGTACTCTTGCACGGTCTTCTTCTGTAACTGTTGGCTCTGTCTTTTTTTGTGCAGCAGCTTCTGCAAAAGGTACGTATACCATCCACGAAAATGCCACAATGGTTTGTAAAAAAATAACTTTATACATATAATTTATTTTTAACAGAACCATATCCCCCATACTTATTCTTATTAATGTGTTTTCCCCGACAATACCTTATCAGTGTCGGCACAAATAATAAAATGTCAGATTATTAATAATAATACGTTTAATATATAAAATAGTTACGTGTAGTTGCAAAATAGCCCTATTTAAGCTAAATATAGCGATGTACTTTAATTATCTTAAGTAATAAGGAATACTGACATGACATTTGTGGTGACAGAAGAATGCATTAAATGCAAATACACCGATTGCGTAAGCGTATGCCCTGTGGATTGCTTTTATGAGGGTGAAAACATGTTAGTTATTGACCCTGACGAATGCATAGACTGCGGTGTATGCGAGCCAGAATGCCCTGTAGAAGCTATTAAAAGCGATGAAGAGCTTGCCGCTGGTGAAGAGAAATGGCTGGTATTAAATACTAAATACTCAGCTTTATGGCCAAACCTTACAGTAGCAAAGGCTGCACCTGCTGATGCTGATGAATGGGCGGAGAAAAAAGACAAGGCTGGTGAGTTCTCAGAAAAGCCAGGTGAAGGAAACCTTTAAAGGCTCTTATATAACTTATGATAAGCTTGGAGCATCTTCCCCAGAGAAAACTCTTTACGGACATAAGCCCTAGTATTAATAGAGCGACCTTGGCGGTATGATGGGTCATCGAGTAGTTTATCAAAGGCTTGTTTTGCTAAAGGGTTGTTGGGGTATAAAACCACACCACAACGGTTACCATTACTAAGCATTAAAGCATTTGCTGATGGCGCTAAAATAACTGGTAAGCCTGCGCTTTGTGCTTCTAAAATAGTAGTGTGGCGTTCTTCTATTCCACCTAGTAATATAAAAACGTCAGATGCTTTAAGGTATTCTTCAGGGTTATCTACGGCATCAATAAAATGTACAAAATCAGTCATTCTGTGCTGGGTTATAGATTTTTTTAGTTGTCTAATGTATTGTTTATCGGTGACTTTTCCAATAAAAAATAAGTGTTTACCTTCTGATAAAGGCAAACATTTTTCTAGTGTCTCTAGTTGGGCGTTATCTGGGTTTATTTCAGCCATACAGCAAATAAGCGTTGCTTTTTCAGGTAAGCCTAATTCGCGCCTTATTGGGCGTTTTGATAATACAGGCTTAAACTGTTCGGTCTGGATACCGTAAGGAATATAAGCAACGTCTGACAAATTTTGTTTTCTGGCTGTCTCGAGTAAATTATTACTGCTAACAATCAATGGTTTAGATGCAAGAAGGGCTTTTTTATGAAGGCTTTTCTGCCAAAAATTTAGGGCATCCCCTGTAATGTCTTGTTCAGAGTTTGCATTAGAAATGGTTGGGATTTGTAATTTCTCAGGTACCTTTGCAAGGAGACTGTAAGGCCATTTGCAACAAGTAAAATGTACAATATCAACAGTATGGTCTTTTGAAAGATATTTTTTAAGACGGCGCCGCATGTGTAGTGGCTGCTGAACAATATTAGGGAACCAACCATTTTTCTTGTTTATATGGATAGTGTTAATATTAGGGTGGATATTGTTAAGAGGGCTAGTGTTGACTTGCCCCACCATGATACTAACTTGTATTTCTGCAGCTGCAAAGGCAAGCGCTAACGTACCTGTTTGTTTTATCAGGTTAAAGTTATTTCCATCGGGGCATACAAACAAAATGTGTAGTTTATCCATCGAGGTGGAGAATAGCAGCCCGTAATCTATTCTACAATTGATTATTGGGGGGAATTTTATTATCCTGCAATTATATAATAAAAAGGTTATCCAAATGACAATTTCTGCTCAAGACTTCCGCCATTTTGCACATGATAGTTTAAACTATGTTGGGCGCATTCAAAGTGTGTCAGACTTACTTGCATCTGATGATGAGGTAGATGCCGCTGAAAAGGCTCTTATCGAGCAAATAATTAATAAAGATGGGGCTAATATTACCAAAGCAATTCGTTTATTTTGTTGGTGGGGGTGGGCAAGCTCAAAGCCAACATTGGAGATGTCTCAAATAGACCTAGCAATTACCATACAAGAGCTAATCCTAACCCACGCCGAGGAGAGGGTTAATACAGACATTGCTACTAATTTGCCAGAGATTAAAGCTGAAAAACAATTACTAGAAACTATATTCATGGAGCTTCTAAATAATGCTCTATTGCATCGAGAAGCCGAGTCAGAAGTTTCGCTAAAGCTAGAAAATACAGCAGGCGGAATTGCTTTATCTATTAAAAATAAAATAGTAACCCCACCACCACCAGACTTCGAAAAACCATTTATTAAACAAGATGGTAGCACTGGTATGGGGATTGGTCTTGCCATGGTGGCAGCATCTACAGAATTATTCGGCATGCAGTTTACTACCAAAGTTGAGGATGACAACTTTGTAGCACGGATTGTTATTAAATGAAGTAGTATAAATTATTAAAGCCCAGCATTAGATGCTGGGCTTTAATAGTAAAACGTTAATAAGCTATTCTTTTTTCGGGAAGCATGCTTCCCGATGCTCAGGTTTGAGGTGTTCAACCTCAACCATTTCGCAAATCTTTGCTGTTGTTCTATCTTCATGGGCATATTCCCAATACACCCAACTTACTGCATGGAACATGCCTATAATAAAGGCTATTCCAAGAGCTATGGATGCTAAGTTGATGCCGATTTTTTTTACTAAAGCTTCATTTCGGGCTAGTTTTGCTAAAGCTTCGTCTCGTGTAGACATGGTTGTTTCCTTTGAAAAGATAAATAAGATTTCCCGTATAGGGAATAAAACAAAAAAGATATGGATATTAAAATTAATATTTCAAGGGTTATTGGATGCTACTCAACCGTAACCGACTTTGCGAGGTTTCGTGGTTGGTCAACGTCAGTGCCTTTAATTACGGCCACATGGTAAGCTAGTAATTGTACTGGTAGTGCCATTAGAATTGGGGCAACAAATGGGTGGGCATCAGGGGTAATAAATTTACCGCCGCTCATTTCTCCTGCTGTATCAGCAGCTGTTTTATCTGAGAGTAAATATACTCTGCCTTTTCTGGCTTGTACCTCGTGGATATTAGAGAGTGTTTTTTCTAGTAGCGCGCCACCAGTTGCTAATGCAATAATTGGCATTTTCTCGTCTACTAGGGCAATTAAACCGTGCTTCATTTCGCCAGCGGCAGCACCTTCGGCGTGGATATAGCTAATCTCTTTTAACTTTAATGCGCCTTCTTGGGCAATGGGGAACAACGAATTGCGCCCTAAGTACAAGGCTGATGTTGCTGGTGCAATGGCTTCCGCCATTTCTAAAATTTCATTTTCTTTGTCTAAAATTTGCATCATCCGCTGTGGTGTTTGGATAAGTGCTTGTAGTAGGCTATGGCGAGTTTTATCGTCGAGCTTGCCCTTTGCTTCAGCTAGCTTAATTGCAAATAGTGCTAGCACTACTAGTTGGGTGGTAAACGCTTTGGTAGATGCCACGCCAATCTCAGGGCCAGCAAAAGTTGTTAGTACTCCGCTAGCTTCTCTTGCAATAGTACTAGTTGGCACGTTTACAAGGCCTAAGGTGTGTTGGTTTTGTTCTTTAGCAAGCTCTAGCCCTGCAAGTGTGTCAGCAGTTTCGCCGCTTTGGGATATAAAAATACTAAGGCTATTTTTTATAAAAGGTGGCTTACGGTAGCGAAACTCTGATGCTACATCTACATTAACTGGTGTGTCTGCTAATTCTTCAAACCAATAGCGGGCTACCATTGCTGCATAAGACGATGTACCACAAGCAATTAGGTTTATTTGCGCTATGTCGGCAAGGTTAAAAGGCATATTTGGTAATATAATATCTTGGTGGTTATCGCTAAGGTAGGCTTCAAGTGTTTTACTAATAGCATGTGGTTGTTCGTGGATCTCTTTAAGCATAAAATGCCGATAACCATCTTTACCAGTAATACTTGCCGATACATCTACAATGTTTTCTTGGCGAATAATTGTTTTGCCATCTGGGCGGTAAATTTTAATTTCATCGGTGCTTATAACTGCAATGTCATCGTTATCAAGATAAGTAATTTTATTGGTAAAAGGTGCTAAGGCAATGGCGTCTGATGCAATATAGTTTGTACCATTCCCACGACCTGCTAAAAGAGGGCTACCACGGCGAGCAGCGAATAAAGTATTTGGTGTTTTATTAAAAACAACCCCTAAAGCAAATGCACCCTCAACTTGGTTTAAGGTTTTAATAACAGCATCAAGCTCGTTCATACCATTTTTTAGGTTTTCGCTAATAAGAATTGGCAAAACTTCGGTATCAGTCTCAGACTTGAAAATATGCCCTTTAGCAATAAGTTTATCTTTAATCTCTTGGTAGTTTTCGATAATGCCATTGTGTACTACAGCGCATTTTTCAGACATATGGGGGTGGGCATTTTCTGTGGTTGGCTCACCATGGGTTGCCCAACGGGTGTGGCCAATAGCTAAAGAGCTACCTGCAGTAAAGGGGTTTTCAATAAATGCTTGCTTAAGGTTTAGTAATTTACCAACTCGGCGTGTTACGTCTATATTACCATTATGGATAGTGGCAATCCCAGCCGAGTCGTAACCACGGTATTCTAGCCGTTCTAAGCCAGTTAGAACATCATCGGTTGGATGGTCTGAACCTACAACACCAAAAATCCCGCACATGGTATTATGCCTCTTTTTTAACAAGGCAGCGTTGCTGGTAAATGGCTTCTGCTTCTTTTAATTGGCTTGGAGAGTTAACCCCTAATAATGCAAGCCCATCATCAACATGCAAAGTGTTTACGGCTAAGCCTCGGTCGCTAGCTAAAGCAATAATATCGGTAAGGTAAAACTCGCCACTGGCATTATCGTTAGATACATCTTTTAATAATTCAAAAATTAGGGGTGCTTTTACCATGTAAATCCCTGTGTTGATCTCATGGATTTGGCGTTGGGTTTCACTAGCGTCCCTATGTTCAATGATTTTTTTGAAATTACCATTCTTATCGCGGATAATTCTACCAAGGCCTGTAGCATCATCAAGAGTGGTCGTGAGTACGGTAATAGCTTCGTTTTTAGAAATATGTTGAGTTTGCAAGTTTCTAACAAGGTGTGGCGTTACTAGCGGTACATCACCACTAAGGATGATTACATCACCAACAAAACCTTTAAGAGCTTGTTCTGTTTGTTGTACGGCGTGGCCTGTGCCTAATTGCTCGGCTTGGTACGCAAATTTAACTCCAGGGAAAGTAGCAGCAACATTACTTTTAACAGCATCTGCCTGATGGCCTACAATCATAACAATTGGCTCTAGCCCTTTTGCAGCTTCTAGTACGTGGTGCACCATTGGGGTGTCTGCTAATGGGTGTAATACTTTAGCAAGGTCAGACTCCATACGGCGCCCTTTGCCACCAGCAAGTACAATAACAGCTGTTGGGTGGTTTGATGTATTCATATAATTATCTATTTCCTATACTTTATAAAAAACGTGTTGGCATCATACCGCACTGGAAGATTATTTTAAACATTAAACCCACTATTGTTGACAGCGTACTATAGGTTGTGCGATAAAATCAGGAGATATAGTCAATTCTGGTTCAAACTGAATTGACTATGACTACAAGCCATCTTGTAGTCCATTAGCGAGTCTAAATGTAGCTTTGCTGCATTTTAAACGAGTGTAGTGCAATTTCAAATGTGTAGCATTTGAAATTGATATTTATATAATTAATGGTAGGTTGCAATGCATCAGCACACACAAGATTACTACAATACAAACGCAGAAGAGTACTCCAAGCGGACATTAGCTATTAGTATGTCGGATGAGATTGACAGATTTGTTCCATATTTAAAGCATGGGGTAAGTATTCTTGATATTGGCTGCGGCTCTGGGCGAGACTTACAAGCATTTGCAGATAAAGGCTTTGATGCTGCAGGTGTAGATGGCTCTAAAGAAATGTGCCAAATTGCTCGCCTTTTTACAGGGCGCAGGGTTTATAACTACAAGTTTGAAGATTTCACCCCACCACGCCAATTTGATGGTCTTTGGGCTGGTGGCTCGCTAGTGCATACCCTAGATACTGACCTACCTGCATTGTTAACCAAAGTCTGGTCATGGTTAAAGCCGGGTGGCGTAATGTACGCCTCATTTAAAGATAGTAACGCCGCAGGTGTCGCAGCAGATGGCCGCTTTTTTAATGGCTTTTCTCTTGACGAGCTAAAGCAATTATTTAGTACCCTTGAAGGTGTAGAAATTGTAGAAGTGTGGTCGGCTGCATCAAAAGTTAAAGAAAAAATGTGGCATAACATTATTCTCCGTAAGAAAATATCATAGTTTTGCCTTTCGTAAATTCTATTGTACATAAGCATCGAATATGTTTATAAGAAGGTAATGATTTAGTCGTTACCTTCCTTTCCTTTTTCTTCTTACTTTTTTGGAGACTTTTTATGGAACCTGTATCCTTAGCTTTAGGGTTAGTGTTATCCTTAATTTTGGCCACTATGTTGGCAGTATTCATTCTAATACCAAACCCAATTAGAGATTTAATAATTGTTACCACAATTCTTTTTGTAAAAGCGCACGAGCGAGATGTCCCCAGCAATATGGTACATGTTGTGTACTACCATTGGTTTGGTAAAATAAAAACTTATTTAGGTGGCAGTAGCTATTATTATTTTACATCACGGTATTTACCATTTCTTAGGGTTAAGAGAGTAATTAATTTGTCTATAAAAGAACCTCTCTCTCTTTCTACCTCTATGACTCAAGGTGGTAGAACTACAGAGTTAGAGACAACATTAAAAGTTATAGATTACATACTCTTAGCTAACCATGCTCGGAAGGTTCTCAAACAAGATGGTTGTCATGACGACATATACCGAGGTTATGATATCTCAGCAATTTTTATAAAAAGTATAGAATTAATAAGATCTATAACGCCAGAGTTATTAAACGCACACCACCTTAGTGGTTGCGTAAAAAATGAATTAGCAGCTATAGGGCTCGCAATAGATGGCGAGCTAACTATTACTATTAAAGAAGATGAAGCTAGCAAGTAAATATTAAAATTAGCGAAGCAAAAGAGCCATGTGTAACCCACATGGCTCTTTTGTTATTTAAAATTTGAAAGATGCCTTAACTTGCCCAGTATGGCTTAAAAATTCGTCTTTAATCTGGGCATCATAACCAAATTGCAGAGTTATCATTTTATTTGCCGACTCAAAAGTAAAAGACGTACCTAGGTTAAGCGATTCTTCAGCTATTTGTACCTGTTGGTCAGACACAAACGCGCCACCACCAAAAGCACGAGTGCTTTGTACTTCATCGCTAGCAAAGTCGTACATTAGGTTGGCATGTATTTCGGGGCGGTATGTATTCATATTGTATTTGTATGACCCCTCTAACCTAGCACCTATTTTACCTACCAAGGAATTTTTACTAGAGATAAGGTCTTGCACAGTGTTTACATTATCGCGCAGGGTAACTTTATCTTTGGTAATATGGGTGTAGTTTAAACCAGCCTCTGGGATAATATAAGTAGTATTTGCTACGTTAAACTTTTTACCAAACTTAATGTCAGCTCCATATTGATTGGTCGAGTAATCCCCCGACATCCGCCCAAAACCAAGTACATTTTGTGCTGTATTAACATCGTTAATACCAAAATGAACTGACCCTGTTATAAATGAGTCATCTATTGTTTTGTCGCCATATAAAGCTAAAATATAGGTATTAACTTTAGCGTCAGAGTTTGCAAAGCTTTCGCCATTAATATCGGCATAGTTATAGCTAAATGCTAAGCCTGCACGGGTCCCTGTAGTAACTTCGTTATCGTAACCAATTGTGCCGCCAATGCTGTTGGCCTCGTAGCCTGCAATTCCTTTGCGTGCTCCTTGGTCAAGGGTGCTTGCAGTGCCTTGGAACCACATTTTATTATTTGCAGTAATATCACCTGCAGAAACACCTAAACTACCACCTCGTAAACTAGCAAGGCGATTAGCAATACTTGTAGTAGTCACATGGAAAACTTCTGTCGCAGCATTGTTAATAGCACCTGCAACAACGTTTGCATCCCCTAGTTTGCCTACAGCTTCTTGAATTTGGGAGGGCGTACCAGCAACAGCAGTGTTTATAGCAGTTTGAACCGTAGCAGGAAGAGTAGCACCACTAGTAAGTTGGATTATTTTACCTGCATCAGTAGTGCTAACGCCTAAAGTTGTAGCAATTTGAGTTGTTGGTTTAGCAGCTCCTGCTGTAATTTCAACATTGGTACCATTAACAGCAACTGTGAAATTACGAAACAAGTTATCAGCGTTAATGTTAGCTACATTTTCATCGGCATTACCAACTAGGTTATCAACTAGCACAACTGTCCCTGAACCAAAAGCAACATCAGGAATAACTGCAACATTACCTGTCATGTTTAAGGTTGTGCCTGTAAATACAGTTGTTGCATTAATAAATCCATCGCCAAGGTTAAGAGTACCCGTTTGTAAAGCAACGCTTGATAGGTCAACAGTTCCATTAAATGAAGCCGATGCCGCAGGGTTAGAAATATTAATTGTACCTGAATTATTTAGTATGCTTCCTGCCGTAATGCCGTAAGTTCCTGCAGTTAGGTTGCCATTATTATTTATAATAGTGTTTGAAGTGGTAGCTAATGAATTTACAATAGAGGTTGTTCCACCAAGATCAATCTGAGCAACAGCTGTAGCTGAATTACCAACCAAAGTAATACCTCCAGTTGTAATATCTCCTGAGACTAATAACGATGCATCTTTATCTGCTATTGTATTATTAGATATAATAGTAATAAATCCTTCTCCAAGGTTTAGATCACCAGTAACATCAACAATAATGTCACTATTAGCTGCACCAAACCCACCTATTGCGGCTATAGTTAAATTTAAATCCTGTCCAGTAGCTGCATTAATATTACCAATAACTTGTAAGGTTTGTGGCATAGCTACAGCTGATTGTAGTATGCTTAGGGATGATGGCCCTGTATTGAAAAGCGTATTAATAGCATCAGGATCAACAGCTGTTTCACCAACAGTTCTATTGTTATCTATAAATATGGTTTCACCAGCGCCTGTAATATTTAAATCTTTATTCTCATCACCAGCAATAAGTGGGGAATTAACAGCGAGCATCGCATCATCTACAACATCAGCAAAAGCTATGCTTGGCAAAGTGCTTATACCAATAAGAGCTGTTGTTGCTAGCAGTAGTGGCATTTGCTTAATTTTCATTGGTAGTCTCCTGAATATTGTTTACTTCGTGAGACTTTTGCCAGTCTTCGTAGGTTTTATCAAGGTCGCCAAAAAACCAGACTGAAAATAATATTTGGGCAAAAAACAATATCCACATCGGGATAATAAAGCCCATTTTACTGGTTTTGTGGTTAAAAAACTTGCGCCCAACCAAAATAGCAGGGAAGCCACCTAGTAAGCCTAAGGTATGGAATGTCATCTCAGGGGTGCGGCTACCACCAAATTTCGCGAATAGTTTATCAACCCCAAAACTAACAAACACAATAATGTTAATGGCAAAAAACCAACTGTAGATATATTCGATAATGATTACTTCAGACGCCACCCAAGCTAAAAGAGCCACCAAGGTTAGGTGGTAGATAAGGGATCTGATTTTAAGACTTGTTAACATGATACGTAGTATAAACGAAAAATAGTTTTTTATAAAGATAGAGTGTCTAATTATATGTATTTATTTACTTATATTGTGACTTTTTCGTCAAGAGTAAGGGTGGTCTTATTGGTTCCAACACTAAGGGTTGCTTGTGCACCTAGAGGGAAGGTTGCCATGTGTTTGCCGTGGCCACAGGGGGCATTGCCTACAATCGGCAGGTCTCGACCTTCGGTTAACTCTTGGATAACATCATGGAGGTGTAATACGTAAGGGGGTGTTCCGTCGGTAGAGTCATTAATATCGGTTAACTCGCCAACTATAACCCCTTTAACATTTTGTAGTTTGCCAGCACGGTGCAAATGCCATATGAGGCGGTCTACTTTGTATAGTTCTTCGCCAATATCTTCGATAAATAATAAAGTGTTATCGGTAGAAAAATCGTGTTGTGTACCAAGTAGAGTACTTAATAAACTTAGGCTGCCACCAATTAGCTGCCCACTAGCTGTACCTGTTGCAAGGGGTATAGCCTCGGGGAAGGTAAGCTCGGGCTGCTTCCCTGCTGCAACTGCCATAAAGTGGTTAAAAGAATATTCGTCACTCTCTTGAAAGCTGGTTAACATTGGGCCGTGGAAAGTTGTTAGGTCTGTTTCAGACTCGATTGCATGTAAAAGTAGGGTTACATCGCTATAGCCACAAAAGAATTTTGGATTATATCTAATAATATCATAGTCAATATGGTGCTCGGTGCGCATACAGCCGCTGCCACCACGAGTGCACATAATGCCGTCAATTTCTGGGTCTTCGAACATATCCATTAAAGCTGCAGCTCGTTCTATGTCGGTACCTGCAAAACGATGGTGGTTGGCAAAACATTGAGGGTGAACCACAACGTTAAAGCCATGAGCTTCTAATTCGGTAACGCCACGCTTTATTTCGTCATCAGCCATGCGCGAGCCCGGCGAGACAATACCCACCGTGCTCCCCACATGTAATGATTTTGGCTTAATAAGCACGTTTAAACTAAGCCTTCTTTGCCGCAGCTTGTTGGGCTTGGGCTTGTTGTTGTGCTGTTACCATCATTTGGTTAAGCAGTTGGTGCCTGAACCAGTCAACACAGAAGCTTGTCATCATAAAGTTAACATCTTTAGATGTTGCCATTGTTAGCTCTTGGTCTTCAGTTAGGCCTGCAACAATAACATGCTCGATGTTTTGCATTTGTTTTACTGCTTGGGCTGTAACAGGGTGCTGTTGGCTCTCGTCTGTAAGAGCATCACCCATGTTTTTATAAGTTTCTTCTAAAAGTGGCATTGGGTCTTCAGATTCGGCAATAGCGTCCCAGTCCATAGCTTTCAAAATCCACATTAATGACATTGGCGTAGAGTTGCTTGTAAAAAGTGTTCCAACACTGCCATTTTCAAAAACAGCAAAAACAATAAGGTTTTGCAGGTCTTTATATAAATGACCAGCTGCTTTTAGAGTTTGTTCAGGCGATAAAGCTGCCCATGATTGATCTTTTTCTGACATAATATCTCTTCCTTTTCCTATTTAGTCATTTTTTGGTGCAAAGCCGCGGCGCATTGTATTTTCAGTTACAACACGGGGCTCTACAAAGTTTAGAAGGTAATCTTTCCCCCCGGCTTTTGTGCCAGTACCAGACAGCCCACCGCCACCAAAAGGTTGGCGAGCTACTAATGCACCAGTACTACCACGATTTATATATAAATTACCAACCCGAAAATGCTCTTTTACGTAACTAATTGTATTAGGATTACGAGTAAACACAGCTCCGGTTAGGCGGTAATTAGAGTTTAATGCCATTTTTACTGCTTGCTCGACTGTTTTGGCACGATGAATGGTTAGCACAGGGCCAAATATTTCGTCGCTAGCAACGGTGCTATCTTCATTTAGGTCAACAAATACACTCGGCGCGATAAAATGCCCTTGGGTTGCAGTGTTCTCATCAAGGAAAGCTTGTGCCAAAAGTCTGCCATCTTCTTTCCCTATTTTAATGTAACTTTCAATTTTATCTCTAGCATCCATGTCAATAACAGCGTTAGTGTCATTGGTTGGCTCGTCAGCTCCTCCAACTCGTAAGTCAACTACTGTTTCCGAAAGCCTCTTAATAAAAGTGTCATAAGCACTACCAACCACAATTACTCGTGAAGTAGCAGAACATTTCTGCCCTTGGAAACCAAATGCAGCATGTACTACAGCGGGGATAGCTTCGTCTAGGTCAGCATCAGCATCAATGATGGTAGCATTTTTGCCGCCCATTTCGATGACACATTTTTTGATTTGTCCTTGGTTGTCGGTTACTTTGCCTGCTTGCTCTAAAATTTTTAAGCCAACTTCTTTTGAACCAGTAAAAGTAATAGATGCTACATCAGGGTGTTCTACAAGCCTAGCTCCAACTTCGGCTCCGTCACCAGGTAAGAAATGCAGAACTCCTTGGGGGACACCAGCTTCACGCAAGATAGAATACATTTGTAAACCAATCCCCGAGGTTTGCTCGGCTGGTTTATAAATTACAGGGTTTCCTGCAACTAAGTTAGCCGCAGTCATCCCTACAGAAATAGCTAATGGAAAGTTCCATGGTGCAATTACGGCAGCTACACCTCTTGGCTCGTAACGTAAAGTGTTATTCTCACCCCATACGCTGTTTGGCTGGAAGTCTTCCTCTAAAGTGCGGGCTTGTTGGGCGTAGTAACGTAAGAAATCGGTAGCTTCGGCAATGTCTCCATCGGCAGAAGCCCAGTCTTTACCAGCCTCGTAAACTTGCATGGCGAATAATTCTTGCCAGTTTTGTTGCATAATGTCGGCGGCTTTATCGAGGATGTCAGCTCGGGCAGCAAAACCCATTTTATGCCATGCAGGTAAAGCTTCTTTTGCAATAGCAACAGCTTGGTCGGCATGTTGGGCTGTAGCGCAAGTAACTCGTGTTACCAAAGTATTGGTTTGCCATGGGCAGGTGTGGTCTATGGTGGTGTTAGTTTTGGTAACTTTACCATTTAAAACAGGCTCGGCACTAAATGGGAGTTTTTGTTTTATATCTTCAATCGCATCTTCTGCGTTTGCACGGTCTAATATTCTAGAGAAATCGCGTAGAGGTTGGTTTGTAAAAGAAGATCTTTCTTTACCAACAATAACCTCTGGCATTTGCGGCGGGGCTAGTAAGGTGTCTACGTCAACCTCACCTTTTGCTTTTTGTGCTACGAATGATTGGTTAGCAGTGTTCTCTAGCAGTCTTCTAACTAAATAGCTCATCCCGGGGATAAATGCACCCACAGGGCAATATTGCCGCACTCTATAGCCCATATCACGTAATGCATCGCGGAAATTAGGTGCCATACCGTTTAGCACTTGGAATTCTATATCTTGCTTTTCTAGGCCAAATTCTCTTTGTAAAGTAATAGCTACAGCTAAGCTCCTAGCATTGTGGCTACCTATTAAAGGACGTACTGTAGGGAAGGCTTCTATAAGTACTCTTAGTAATTTCTCATAGTTAATATCGGTTTCCTCTTTGTAGTCAAAAACTGGGCAGTCCCAGCCCATTTGCTCGGCATAAGCTTGTTCATAGTCCCAATAAGCACCTTTAACTAGGCGGATTGAAAACGGTGTGCCTCGTTGTTGGGCAAGGTCTATTAATGTTTGTAAAAATTTATCACTCTCACGCAGGTAAGCTTGGCAAACAATACCAACATGGGGGTAATCGCGGAAACGTTCGTCCATTAATACATTGTGGAATACTTCGGTAGTAATTGGCAGTAGCTCCCATTGCTCAGTATCGATATGGACATAAGCATTGTGGATTTTTGCATTTGCCATAAGGTCGGCAAAACGTTGGGTAAGAACTTCTACCGAGTGGTCATGCGCCATTGGTGATATATGCTCGTAAAGTGCAGATAATTTAACCGACACATTAGCACGGGCAATTATTCCGATTTTATCTTGCTCGGGGTATTTAGCACCACCCCATTTTTGGGTGGCTTTTGCAATTTGCTCAATAGCATCATGGTAAGACTGGGTAAATGCTTCGGCTTCGGTTTTGCTGATGACTGCTTCCCCTAATAAATCAATAGAGCAAGCAAGCCCATCAGAGTGCAGGCCTTTAAATGTTTTAATGCCATCGGCAATTGTTTCGCCAGCAATAAACGTACCTGCCATACCACGGATATTTTGCCGCACAACTGGTGCAATAACTTTGCCTAAAAATTTCCCTGCAGGGATGCCGTTACCTAAAAATTTCTCCATACCATCTATTTGGCCATAATAGGCTGTTAGATGCTCCATAAAATCACCATCGTTACGCAGAGTAGGGGCAACATCGGTAAATCGTAAAGATGCAACGCGGAATGGTTCGCTGCCCATCATTTTATCAAGCAATGCTTGGCTCCATTTATGAGGGCTTAGAAAGCCAAAGCCCTTAGCCCCATCATAAGAGAGAAGCGACTTACCAGTTTGTAATACTTGTGATTCGAAATTGTCATTAGAGCTCATGGGCACAATCCTCATTTAGAAATTTGTGGTTTATAGAGTACAGCGTTTATCAAATGGTTTCAAAATGTTTCGTGCTTTATAATAGTGTTTGATATGCAACATACGTTACCTCTCTTTATTGGGGGAGCAACAACTGTTGGTGTACTTAAATGGGAGTATCAGTTATCGTGTGTAAGGGAGATATATACCAATGAATTTTAAAATGTTTGTTTTCTTGTTAGGTCTGAGTGCTATGTTTGGTAGCATTTCTGCGTATGCTCAAGAAGAACAAGATTTATTGCCACCACCATTGCCAAGTTCTTTGGAGGTTGCAAGTAAACCTGTTGTTGAATACCTCCCAGAACAAGATTTAGAAAAACTGTTTGAAGATGCACACCGTAATTTTGGACAGGATTTTGGCGAATTAAAAGGGGAGCTCCCTGTTAATAATATTCAAGAAGATATAAAAGTAGAAGATGCTAAACCTACTGTTATTCCAGAGCCAACAGCCATTGTTAAAAAAGATGAGGTAGATAGCGCTGCTCCTAAACCTGCTATAGTTAAGAAAGCTGAACAACCTAAAGCTAGGCAGCTTGATAAAAAGCAGGATGTTAAAATGGTTAGAGGTAGGAATATAAAACAAGATTTTATCTCGCTTGGGGATGTGCGTGTTAACGTATCGCTTGAGAATATTACTTTAGAAGAAGTTATATCGTCAGTTGTTAGCAAGGCTGAAAAACAAACAGGGCCATGGAAAGTTCGTTGGAGATTAAAAGATGAAAACCAAGTATTGAGGCATGAGCGGGTTAACATTAATGCTGAGAGCGACTTTGAAACATTTATGGCAAACCTGATGGCTAAAGTAAATAATACTACTGGAACAAAATTATTTATTAAAGTATTTGAAACATCACGAATTATTATAATAGCTGATAATTTTTAGGGAGAAATTTAGTATAATGCGAGGGTTATTTACACCAATTAAGAGTATTTTACTTTATACGGTTCTTATTGTATCGGCTGTATACTTGTCTGCTTGTACGGCTATTTACCGTGATACTGTTAAAGCCCCTACAAAACAAGAAATTGTAGAATTAAAAACAATGCAACCGCGTAGTGTTCTTAAAAAAGGCACATTCCATATGCAAAGAGTTAGTGACCGCTCGAGCGTTTTGGTTGACCCTGCTATTAAGCTGAAACGGCCAGAACTACCACCGTTTGATGTAGTATATATTTCGCAACCTGTAGAAGATATCCTTATTGAGCTTGCAAACACTGCTGGCGAATCTATTGTGATTCCATCAAGCGTACGAGAGCAAACAATTACTGTTGTTCACTCTGGCTCTAACTTTAAGGGTATGCTCGATATTGTATTGTCTAAGGTAGGCTATCATTATAACTATGTAGAAGGTGTATGGTATATTACCCGTTTCCCAGTTCGTAATTACCAGCTTGAGATATCGCAGTCAGACAGAGGTGGTTCTCTTAATACTGCTTTAGAACCTAAACAGATTATAAGCGATGCTGCTACAGTAGAAGCTAGTGGTGGTATTGAAGAATTATCAACTTCTTATACTGATGAGTTGTGGGAACAAGTTTCTGATACTTTAGAGCAGCTTGTTTTGGTAGGTACGGGCTCGTCTGCATTAGCAGACTCTGGAAGTGATGAAACATTTGGCGGAGTTAGCGCTGCTTCTGGATCTGTAGTCGGTTCAAATACAGAGCAAAGCAGGCTTATCCCTGAAGCAGGTTTTTCGGGTGGAAGTGGTGATACAACCCGTCCTGAAGATTTGCCAGCAGTACAAGGTAGTGACCATTTATCTTCTGGCGATGATGCACAGCCTTTCTTACAAATAACACCTAGTGCAGGTATTATTACAGTTAGGACTTCTCCTGAAGCACACCGGATGATTGAAACATACCTTGAGCAAGTTCAACAATCACTATTACGTCAAATATTTGTTGAAGCAAGGATTGTTGCAATTGTGACGGATAAAGAAACTAACCGTGGGAGTAACTTATCTGGTAGTTCTTTAGATTTAGGTATTCCGGGGCTTAAATCTTTAGGTGGTGCGCTTGGGTTTAGTGGCCAGCCTGCTGTACCAACTGGTGTTAACGAGCAATTGGGTGGGTTCTTAAACCTAACGTTTAATAATAATAATATTCAATCGGTAGTACAAATGCTTAACCAAGTTGGTGATGTTTATACTATTTCTAGCCCATCTCTTCTTGCTAGAAATAACCAAATATCACGAGTGGCGATTACCCAACAAATTGGTTATGCAGAAACAACTGTTGAAACTAACACAAACTCTGACGGTAATGTTGTTATTGGTCAGCGTACAGATGAAGCGCAGTTCCGTAATGCGGGTACAGTTTTGTCAATTATCCCATTTATTGGTAAAAATAAAGTACAAATGCGGATGCGCCTCTCCATATCTAACCAGTCTGGGGCTGTTTCTATCTTTACTGCTGTGGGTGTTGGTGACCCTGTAAGAAATGATGTACCAGAGTTAAGCACAAACTTAATCGACCAAGACATGATCATGGACTACGGCCGTGTGCATGCAATTGGTGGTGTTATCCAATCTAGTACAAACCTAGATAGTTCGTATGTTCCTGGGTTTAACCATGTACCAGGCTTACGCGAGATATTCTCAACTGCAAATAATAAGAAAACAAATACCGAGTTTATGGTATTAATGCGGGTGTCTAGATCATAAGATTTTTCTAACAAATAAAAAAAGCCCCGCAATATGCGGGGCTTTTTGCAGTAGTAACTCAACTTATCGTGAGTAGAACTCAATAACTAGGTTCGGGTTCATTTGTACTGGGTATGGCACTTCGTCTGCTTGTGGCATACGGTTAAAAGTACCTTTAAATGTTCTAGCATCAAAAGTGATGTAGTCTGGTAGCTCACGCTCTGTTTTAGCTACAGCTTCAATAACTTGTGGTAATTGACGAGAACGTTCACGTACTTCGATAACGTCACCAGGTTTACAACGGTATGATGGAATGTTTACAACTTTACCATTAACCATAACGTGTTTGTGGTTAACTAGTTGGCGAGCAGCAAATACAGTTGCTACTATGTTCATGCGGTAAACAAGTGCATCAAGACGAGACTCAAGAAGTCTCAACAAGTTTTCAGACTTATCGCCCTTCATCCGTGATGCTTTGTCGTAAATAGTGCGGAATTGGCTTTCGCTAACGTTACCGTAGTAACCTTTAAGCTTTTGCTTCTCGCGTAATTGGATACCGTAATCGGTCATTTTTTTGCGGCGAGCACCGTGCATACCTGGGCCTGTTGGCTTGGTATTGGTTGGCGACTTGTCGCGTCCCCATAGGTTTTCACCCATGCGGCGGCAAATTTTATACTTAGAATGTTGGCGTTTATTTGGCATATCTGCTCTCCTGAATCCACGCTGTTTTAATAAATTAAAGGCTGACCATTCACCCTTTAATGTTGCGGTTGTCTAAGGTAAAAAACTTTACCTCTGGCGTGACAGCTACCAGCGTCTGGAGTTAAGACACGTCGATATCTGTACCACAACGGCGAATTATTAAGACATTTCAAAGTATTCGTCAAGTAATTTATCATTAATACAATATTTTACTTGAAACTACAGCAATCAGTAGTTAACTTGTTTATTACATAGTAATTTTTCTTACTTTTCTTTTCCTATTCTTTTTTCTCTCTTTTGGAGAACACATTATGAATACTTTTCTTAAAATTTTAAGAAGCTTTAAGAAATTAGCATTTTATGTACCATTAATTATTTTAGTGGTTTTCTTGAGCAACCAAGCGATTGACTTTATCAAGCTAACGCTTGAAAAACAAATTCCACAAGTACCAATTAGGGTTTATAACCAAAACCCAGAACCAGTAAAGTTTACGCCATTGGCGGAAATTGACATGAGCCAAAGCACCGCTGCTGAAGGGTTAACCCCTGATGAACGCATGGAGCGGATGTTGCGTGCTACTGTAGAAGTAAACGTATCCTTGCAAGTTTCTAATATGCAGGGCATGGGTAATGGCTCTGGGTTTATTATTGATAACCAACAGTGCTTAGTTTTAACTAATGAGCATGTTACAGCAGTTGATGGCGACATTATGGTAAGAGTTATTGATGAGATTTTGCCAAATGGCGACCAGATTGCTCGCAACATTGAAGCAAAGATCGTTGGCTTGCCAAACCGAGATGATGATCTGGCACTTTTAAAAATGGAAAGCTGCGAAGGCCTTCCTTGGGCAGCTATTGGTGACAGTTCCTTGTTGAAATATGGGGATGCCTTGTATGCTTTTGGCCAGCCATACGGTTTAGGCTGGACTTTAACAAAAGGTATTGTCTCTAACCCTAATAGATACTGGCTAGATTTTAGCAATGGCTCAGGCTATTCACTAATTCAGACAGATGCAGCTATTAACAAAGGTAATTCTGGCGGCCCACTATTTACTGAAAATGGTGTGTTGGTTGGGGTTAATAGCATGATTAATGATAATTCCAATAACCTTGGGTTTGCTCGCTCAAGTAATTTACTTACAGCTTTTTTAGGTCACATGGCTGTTTATGGCCAAGTGTACTCACGAGACCTTGGTATAGAGGTTGAGGAAGTTGAGCTTGCAGATGGCAATGGAGTATTAGAAGTAACAAATATTCCAGAGTCAAGTAATGCAAACCGAGTAGGTATCGAAGTTGGCGACAAAATATTTGCCGTTAATGATGAACCTATTATTCATGTTATGGACTTTAAGCGTAAGCTTTATAGTGACTTGGATGGTATTGTAACTATATCGTTATTACGCGGCGACAAGGTGATGAAAGCAACCATGTCGTTTGCACCATTACCTGAAGAACCCGAAGTTGAAACTGAACCAGAACCAGCTAGCTAAGCTAGCCTAGAAACGAGAGGAACCCCGTGCAGTTTGCATGGGGTTTCCTTTTTTGTTAGACTGCGCAGCATTATGCCAACAAAATTTAAATTATCTAGCTCTTACGCGCCTGCTGGCGACCAGCCACAGGCGATAGATTTTTTGACCCATAGCATTGACGATGGTAATCGTGACCAAGTACTACTTGGGGTTACAGGCTCGGGCAAAACTTTTACTATGGCAAATATTATTGCCAATACTGGTAGGCCTGCCTTGATTATGGCGCATAATAAGGTACTTGCAGGGCAGTTGTATGAAGAATTTAAAGAGTTTTTCCCCGATAGCGCAGTTGAATATTTCGTGTCGTACTACGACTATTACCAGCCCGAGGCTTACGTGCCTCGGAGCAGCACTTTTATCGAGAAAGAAGCCACAGTTAACGAACAAATCGACCGGATGCGCCATAGCGCAACCCGTGCGCTTTTAGAACGGCGCGATGTTATTATTGTGGCGTCAGTATCATGCATTTATGGTATCGGCAGCCCTGAGGGGTACTCGAGCATGATAGTGCCCATCGCCATTGGTGACAGCTTAGATAGACAATCGCTATTGCATCGCTTAGTAGAGCTCCAATACAGCCGTAATGATTTATATTTAACTCGTGGTACGTTCAGAGCTAGAGGCGACACGGTGGAAATTTTCCCCAGCCATTTAGAAGACGCCGCATGGCGGATATATATGTTTGATGATGAAATAGAGCGAATAACTGTTTTTGACCCCCTAACAGGCAAAGTTTTTGAAGAGCTAAACAAAACCGTAATTTATCCAAACAGCCATTATGTCGTGCCAAAACCACAGATAAAAAGTGCGATAGAGTCGATTAAGGCTGAGCTTTCCGAACGCCTCGCATTTTTGGAAAGCAATAACCAACTAGTAGAAGCACAACGCCTAAACGAGCGCACTAGCTTTGATTTGGAAATGATGAAAACCACAGGGTATTGTAACGGGATTGAGAATTACTCTCGGCATTTACTAGGGCGCAACACTGGCGAGCCTCCGTCTACATTGTTCGATTATTTACCCCCTGATGCTTTGCTTTTTGTAGACGAGTCGCACGTAAGTGTGCCCCAAGTCCGAGGGATGAGCAAAGGCGACAGAGCGCGTAAGGAAACACTAGTTAATTATGGCTTTAGGCTGCCGTCGGCAATAGATAACCGCCCACTTACTTTTGAAGAATGGTTTGCCCGCCGCCCACAAACTGTTTACGTATCGGCTACACCTGCCGCTTTCGAGCTAGAGCAAGCAGGAGAACAAGTGGTAGAACAAATTATTCGTCCAACTGGCTTAGTTGACCCTGTGGTGGAAATCCACCCTGCAGGACAACAAGTAGATGACCTGATGGCAGAGATTAAGCTAACTACAGCTAAAGGTTTTAGAACACTAGTAACAACCCTTACCAAAAAAATGGCGGAACAGCTTACAGAGTACCTTGACGAAAACGGGATGAAAGTACGTTACATGCACGCCGATATCGAAACACTAGAGCGTGCCGAGCTCGTCCGAGAACTGCGTTTGGGTAGTTACGATGTGCTAGTAGGGATTAACTTACTTAGAGAAGGGTTAGATATCCCAGAAGTAGCATTAGTTGCGGTATTGGATGCCGATAAGGAAGGTTATTTACGTTCAGCAACTTCGCTTATTCAAACAATTGGTAGGGCAGCACGCAATGCTGAGGGCCGAGTGATATGCTACGCCGACCATATAACAAACTCGCTTAATGTTGCAATAAGCGAAACCGAGCGCCGCCGTAGTAAGCAGCTATCATATAATAAAGAACATAACATTACCCCCACAACTATTAATAAAAAGGTTCGGAATTACCTTGAAAAAGATAGCCAAGAAAACGAACAAAAAGCGAACGAAAAAAGCCTCAGCCAATTTGCTTCACGGGTGAATGAGGAAAAATCGTTATTAGCAGATTTGCCAAGTAATCTTGCGACTCTTAAAAAGCAAATGCAAGAGGCGTCAGAAAATCTAGAATTTGAACGAGCAGCAGCCTTGCGTGACCGAATTAAAGATCTTGAAAAAGTAGAGCTAAAATTTAAGTAATTGATACATTTTGTTGTAATTGTTGACTAATATTTCTATCTGCTTATCCACACCTATGGCAAGATAAATAAAAATTAATTTTTAAGTGCGTTAACTGCTTGTGTTTACTAGTTAACTATTTGTATTTAAATAGTAAAAAAAGTATGGTCAATTTTTGGGCAATATGCAGAATAGGTGGCTAGGTGTCGTTTATTTGCCATACAAAGTTACTTGTGCACAGAGTTATCCACATCTTTGGGGGATAAGTGTATAACAAGCTGTTTTTATAGGAAAATTTATGAGTAAAGATGGAATAGCTTTTATTAAAGATAAAGTGCAGCACCTGCCACAACGGCCGGGCGTATACCGTATGTATGGGGAAAATGGCGAACTTTTGTATGTGGGTAAAGCTGCAAACCTGAAGAATAGAGTTAGCCAATATACCCAAGCAAATGGTTTAAGCCGTCGTATTCGGCAAATGGTTTATTTAACTAGGCAGCTAGAAGTGTTCGAGACTACGTCGGAAGCTGAAGCATTATTACTTGAAGCAAATCTAATTAAAGAGCTAAAACCTCGTTATAATATTAGGCTTAAAGACGACAGCAGCTACCCCAGTATTGTCATCACTGCCCCTGTTGACGGTGGAATTGCGCCACAACTAAGGCTACATCGTGGTAAAAAGCCAAAAAATGGTTGGTGCTTTGGGCCGTACCCATCGGCGCAAAGTGTGCGGCAAATGCTAGACCTTTTAGAGCAGATATTTAACCTGCGGACTTGCAGTGACGGTTTTTATAAAGCACGTAAACGCCCTTGCCTTAAATACCATATCAAGCGTTGTTCTGCACCTTGTGTGGGGAAGGTTTCTTTAGTTGAATACCAGCACCAAGTAGAGGAAGCAGTGCTATTTTTACAAGGCAAAGCAAAGCACATCCAGCAGCAAATACAAAATAAGATGTTACTTGCCGCTGAAACAGAAGATTTTGAACTAGCAGCCCGTCAACGTGACCGCTTAGCATTGTTGGCTAAAAATACATCTAGCCAAACTGTTATAACCGAAGGCCTTAAGGATGTGGATGTTATCGCACTACTACAAAAAGCAGATTGCACAGTTGTGCAGATATTTTCGTATCGGCATGGATACCATGTAGGTAATTTACGCCTGTTCCCCGAACAAATTGACGAGCTAGCAGCAGCTGATGCCATGCAGGCTTTTTTATCTATATATTATGCCGACAAACCCCTTCCGCATGATTTATTGTTAAATGTCATGCCGACTCAGAAAGATATTGTCATAGAGGTATTGCAGCAGCGTAGGGGTGGGGTAGTGTCACTGGCTGTTCCTAAACGTGGGCAAAAAGCAGAAATTATTAAACAAGCCGAAAGTAATGCATTAGCCGAGGTTGCCCGCCGCCAGTCTGAAACTAGGCAACAACAACAGGTGTTGGCCGAGTTTGCAACCTTACTAGAGCTTGATACAAAAATAGAACGGATAGAATGTTTTGATGTGTCAAACACTCAAGGGCAACAGCCTGTAGCAAGTATGGTAGTTGCAGGGGGCGAGGGGATGGTTAAAAATCAATCTCGTAAATTTGCAGTTAAAAGTAAAAATACCCCCGACGATTATGCCATGATGCGCGAAATACTAACCCGCCGTTATGGACGACTGCTTAAAGAAAACCCTGACGGGGCAAATTGGCCCCAAGTAATAATGGTCGATGGCGGTAAAGGGCATCTGCGGGTACTAGTAGAAGTTTTTGCCACACTTAATATAGACCCATCTGCTTATGGTGTTGCTTTATGCGCAATAGCCAAAGGCAAAGAGCGAGACAAAGGTCTAGAGCGGATATTTATACCAAATAAGCCCCAGCCTTTGGCTGTAGAGTATAACTCGCCACTTATATTTATGCTGCAACGAATCAGAGACGAATCGCACCGAGTAGCAATTGGCTACCACCGGTTAAAACGTGCCAAAAACCTAGTTAAGTCAGAGCTGGATGAAATTGCAGGTATTGGCAGTAAGCGTAAAAAAGCATTGCTCCACCACTTTGGCTCGGTAGCACAAATTAAGAAAGCCTCTATCATTGATCTTGCGCAGGTTGAGGGTATATCAAGCACATTAGCGCAACAAATTTATAATTTCTTTGCGGAATAAATTTATTTACCCAAAAACCCGCCTAAAGCTTTCTGTAAGTCTTTAACAGGGTTGACCTCTTCTTGAGGGGGTGTGTCTTCTGTAGGTTCTGTATTGTTAGTATTGGTTATATTTTTAATAATACCGCCTAATACGCCCATAGCACTGCTGCCTGATTCCGCAGCTTTTTGTAATATTTTTTTTGCACCAGACTTAGCTGTTTGTTTGATAACTTCTTTAGCAATGGCATCTTTATTGGGTTTAATAGCAATGTCATTAAATGGCCCACGGATAAAAAATGGTAGTGTAATGTCTTGTATGGCTCCTTTAAGGGTGGGTTTCATGTTTAGGCTAATATTAGCTGACGATAAATTTATTGGGCCTTTACCACCACCTTGCAAAACTGGTCCTGCAAAAGAAATAGTAGTTGCAGCAACGCCCTTTTCAATTGTAGACATAACCGCAGCAGTTGTTACACGATCTTTAATAAAAGCCACCATTTCTGGCGATATCTTGCTAGCAACAATAGGGCCTAGTTCTCCAAATTGCTGTTGGGCAAACTCTTTAGGCTCGATATTAGCTACACCAATTTCGGTGGTTTTTATTTCTAGTGAGCCTGCCATTGCATCCATAAGTGTTTTAATGCTACGGCCTTGTGTTTCTAAATTAATAGTACCATTAATAATACTAGATATGCCGTATGGTTTGAGGCTTTCGGGCATGGCATAATTACCGTTAATGTTTTCTATGTCATAAGAAATAGTACCTGACAAAGGCCAATTGCGGCCATTAGCAACCATTTTACCAGTAATACTACCACCAAAAATATCAAACTCTTTAAGGGTTACTGTAAGTAGTTTATTTTGTAGTAATATATTAGTTTTTAACGGGCCAAGAGCTTTCCCTGATATATGGATGCTATCGACAATTATGTTAATGTTAGTGTCAGCTGCTGCTAGTACTCCAATATTTAATGGTTCTTCTGGCCATATTATTGGAGTTGGGGTTTTGGCTATTGCTTCTGCTGTTGGTGCAGTTTTTATATCTTCAAAGTCAATATGGTTTAGGTTCAGTTTAGCTTTTATCTCAGGGCGAGTGCTGCCCATAATAACCTGCATAATACCTGTCCCAGCAATATTAATAGTGGGGCTAGCAAAGTTTATTTGGGTTAATTTAGCCTCTAATACAGGGGCATTGAACGAGAATAAGCCCTCGCTAATAATATCGCCAAATGGGGTGCTAGCATCGACATGTAATAATGTAGCTTCACCTGTAATTAACTTGGCGACAGAGTCCAGCGTAAGGTTACCACTTACTGGTTGGCCATTTAACTTTGCTTGCCCTGACATGGTAAGTAGGTCTCTCATGGTGGGCATAGTTAGTTCTACATTAATACTGTTGATTTGTTGTTTATCACCGCTGGTACGGTCTTGGTAGCTTAACCGCCCATTCTTGATAGCAACCTTACCAATGCGTAGCTCGCTAAGTGGTAGCTCTGCTGCTGGTAATTCTTGCTCGGGGTTTATAGGGGTAGGGGCTGGTGCGCCTAATACCCAATTTGGTTCGCCTTTTGTTGGCTTAATAAGGAAAAATTCTGGTTGATATAAAATAAATTGTGATATTTCCACACTCCCACCAAGAAGTGGCAATACTGCAATTGCTACGTCAACCTTACTAATATTAACCATGTGTTTAGGGCTCATCTTTGGTGCATTTGCAACAGAGACTTGCTCTAGTGATATACCAAAATTAGGAAAAAGTTCTAGACCAATATCGCCATTAATTTTAACTTCTCTGCCCAATGCGTCAGACAATGTTGGTAATATAGATGTTTTAACCCGCTCGGGTGTTAGCCACAAGCCTAGTGATGAAACTATAACAACTACTAAAGCTATAAATACACCTAAGGAAATCAATACTTTTTTCATAACTAATATACTTCTTTACATCATAATTGATCGTTGTTGCTTGCGGCGAATAAGCGATGGCTGGACTTGCTTTGCCTCGCCACTTTTTTTACTACGACGGTAAGAAAAGAAACGTTTATCGGAGAATGTGTCAATCCCGCAGTCAAATATATTAAGGTCAAGGACGCCTACATCTTTAGCCTGCTGGCGGGCGATAGCGGGTAAGTCCATTAATAGGTGCCCTTTTTTTGTAGAAGGTTTAAAAAACTTATCATCAAATATTGTGGCAAAGCTTTCTTCTACTTCGTAGTTATATTGGCGAATGCACGGCCCTACAGATAGGAAAACTTTGGTAGGGTCTTGGGCAAACTCTTCCATAATCATTAATAAAGTTTTTGGTAGTAACTCTTTTTGTAAACCTCTCCATCCTGCGTGGACAACTGCAATAGCTTCAGGGGATGAAATTAGTATCGGTAAACAATCGGCAGTATTAACTGCAAGCCATATGTCGGGGCGATCAGTAAATAGGGCATCTGTCTCTTCATAGATGCCAGGCTTTGCTGCATACTGTAGTTTTGAACCATGCACTTGGCGCATGTAGGCAATTGGGCCTAGTTTGTCTACCAGCATCGGGATGTTATCTTCAATACTAGGTTTTGCGCCTTCTGTAGTACCAAATTGGTACTCAGCATGAGGTGCTGATGGTTTTGTTAGGTCATCAATAGTTAGCATAATGTAGTAAGTCCTAATTTTATTTCAATATTTTTCAGTCCCAAAAAGCATGATATTTCCCATTGCTCATCAGTCATAGAGTGTATGCTATATTCTTTCTTCCTAATAAAAAACTTCATAATTTTGGGATAGTTTCCTACAAAATCACCTAAATAAAATTAGGATTTACTACAGTGATTAAATCCCGATAGCTGTTGTTGTTTATTACTCCGCCAACCAATAACCTTAAAGTGGTGCCCCATCATGTTGGGGTCAAGTAGGCGGCGTGTAGTTTGCTCTATATGCTCTTTTTGTTCGCTTGTTGCTGCTGCTCTATGAGCTTGCTCTGCTCGTATTGGTAGGCCAAGTTCGGTCAAAAACAATGACATATCAGCTACTGGTGTTGCATGTTGCCCTAGTATATCACAAACTTCGGTAAAATTAATATGCCATGTAAGGTCTGCATGTGCTGGAGTTGCAAATATATCTTCGTAAATGTGGTTACGCATTGCTTGTAGGGTTTCGCCTGTACCTTGTGGGGTTTGCGAGGTGCCATAGTCTAGCAGTAATAAAGCACCTTGTTTTATGTTGCTAGTAATTGTTTTTAAGAAATTAACCATTACTGGGCTATGCTCTACAATATCTGTACTAGTTTTATTTATAGGTGTTGGTTTGTCGGCATTTATAAAGAACAAGGAGTTACCATCGGTTGTTATAAGCCTCTCATAGTGGTTACCTTCTATTTTTTCGTATTGATGAACAGGCAATGCATCTAATATTTCGTTACCAATAACAATAGTGGGGAGGGTAAAGTCAGCATTCTCGATACTTTTATGCCATTGTAAAGGGCAGGGGGTGTTTACTAAGGTTTGCTGCTGTATTTTGGTTAATAAGGGGCTTATTTCAACAATTTGCCCCCGACATGCCTCTAGACAAGTAGGTAAAGCTTTATTTATCGCGCGGAGCATATCTAAAAACAAAGTTCCTTTTCCTGCGCCTATCTCTAGTAAGGTAAATTCTTTTGGTGAGCCCATTTTCTGCCAAGTATCTGCTACCCATAAACCTAGCATTTCACCAAATAGTGGGGTTAGCTCGGGGGCGGTAATAAAGTCGCCATCTTTACCAAAGGGTTGTTTGGTCATATAGTAGCCTTGCTTTGGGTCGTAAAGGCACATAGACATATATTCGGCAACGGTAATAGCACCATGGCTACTGATATGTTTAATAATTTTATTGCGCATATTGGGTAGGGTTCTTTCGTGACCAATTCCATATCAGCATTCCTACAATTACCATTGGTAGGCTTAGTAACTGCCCCATAGTGATAGATGTAAATATCCCCTCATGAAGATGGGTAATGTTGTCGGGTTGGCGAACAAACTCGATACCAAACCTAGATAAACCATAGCCAATTAAAAATAAGCCCGATACTTCGCCTTTTTTAAGGCGTTTACTTATTACAAGGTGGAGGATAACAAATAGTAATACACCTTCTAAAAAAGCTTCATAAAGCTGTGAAGGGTGGCGAGGTAAATACCCACCTGCAGGAAATGCCACTGCCCACGGAACATCTGTTACACGGCCATAAAGCTCGCCATTAATAAAGTTTGCAATTCTGCCTAAAAACAACCCAATACAAACCCCAGGTGCAAGCCGGTCTGAAATAGTAAATAAGCTAACATTATGGCTTCTTGCAAAAACTGCCATCGCCAGAATAACCCCTAACATACCACCATGGTACGACATACCACCTTGCCATGTTTTGAATATTTCAACAGGGTTAGCAAAATAAAAAGAAGGATTGTAAAACAGTGTGTACCCAAGCCTACCACCAATAATTACACCTAAAACTAACCAAATAAATAAGTTGTCTAGGTGGTCTTTAGTAAGTGGTGAGGGGTAGCGTTTATTTTGCCAAGCTAAGTACTGCATAGCACTAAAAAATGCTGCAATGTAGGCAATCCCATACCAATGCACATCAACCTGAGCAATTGAAAAAGCCACGGGGTCTATATTAGGGAATGCTAACGTCATAAGTTAAAAACCTTATGCAAGCTGGGGCTAATTTCTGTTACTGCTTGTAATCGCATTTAGTATATTGTCCATATATAGTATATTTATACAAGCAACTACTATACTCTAATTTGTTAATAGTTTCATTAGTTATTGCCTTTTTTATTTCATAGGCTTAACTTAACTTAAGCAGAAAATACTGGGGAATACAACATGATACATAGCGCACGAATTGCCATCATCGGTTTTGGTAATATGGGAAAAGCCTTGGCTGAGGGGTTTATTAATAATGGTATCAACAAAAGCCGCATTCATGCTGTAGACCCTAGCGAGAAAGCTGAAAAATTAGCTAAAGAACTAGGTATTGATTTTTCTTATGGAATAAAAGGTCTGGCCCGCCCTCCGAGTGTATTCATCCTTGCAGTTAAACCACAAATAATGGCAGAAACTCTATTGGAACTTAAAGACAGAGTGTCTGAAACAACTTGTTTCTTGTCAATAGCAGCGGGGGTTAGTATCAAAACCTTGCAGAATAATCTGGGTGATGATGCAAGAATTATACGTGCTATGCCAAATACACCAGTTTCAGTAGGGCTTGGTGCAACAGGTTTGTGTCATTCTGGTAATTTAGCCTTTGAGCAAATGGCATTGGCTGAAATGCTAATGCAATGTGTAGGCAGATGTGACTGGGTTGATGATGAGTCTCTAATAGATGTAGTTACTGCTATTTCTGGTTCTGGGACAGCGTATTTCTTTTTATTAATGGAAGAAATGATAGCAGCAGCTATTACTAAAGGGATGGATGAAGAACTAGCTCGTAAACTAGTTGTAGAGACTTGCCGTGGTGCAGGAGAGTTAGCCAAGGTTAAAAGCAGTGAAATGACGGTTTCAGAACTACGTGAGTCGGTTACAAGTAAAGGTGGAACCACTGAAGCTGCATTAAAAGTATTCGAAGACAGTAAATTTAAGGTTGTAGTTAATAAAGCAATAACTGCAGCAGTTGATCGGTGTAAGCAATTGAATTCATAGAATAAACCCCCACCTGTATACCTATTAAGGTGTAATAGAAATACTAATTATTATCTTTTATTGCACCTATTTTGCTTGTTTTACACAACTAGTAATTGTATGGTTGAATGCAATACAACGTAAATTAGTATTATAATCTGCTGTTTGATAAACACACATTTATTGCTAATACCTTATTATAAAATATAAAATAGATTTAAGGATGTATAATTGATGCGCGAAACTGTAAACCTCCCAGAAGTAGAAAAACACCAAAAAGTAAGAAGATCAGCTGTAATTGCTGAGCATTTAAGAGGAATGATTAGCTCAGGGCAATTAAAACCAGGTGATAGATTACCAACAGAAGAAAAATTATGTACCCATTTGGGTGTTTCCAGAACAACATTGCGTGAGTCCATCCAGATGCTGCGTGTTTCTGGTATACTGGAGGTTACCCCTGGTCGTGGTAGCTTTATCCGTTCTCCAAATTTAGATGATATGATGCGTGATTTGTCTCTTGCTGGCCAACATGCTGATATTGACAGCTTAGAAATAGATTATTTAGTGTCAGTACTATGCCAAGAGGTTGTGATGCTAGCTTGCAGAGCAAGCCAAGGTAGTAAAAGATCATTGCACAGCTCTGTTATCGAGCGTGACACTGACGCTGAAACCAACGAAAAGCTAGAGTCTCGCTGGCATAGAGATATTGCTATTCTTGCTGGTAAAGAAATGACAGCACGCCTTATTGAAGCATTCTTAGGCATGAAAATAAACGAACGCCTAGAAATGTTCTCTGATAGAGATGCTATTATGCGCTTAATGCAGCTACAAATTCGGATTAATGCTGCGATTGAAAGCTGTGATGAAGAAGGTGCTGCTAGACTAATGAAGAGCTACACTCGTTCAGGTATATACGGGAATGTTAATAACTAATGCTACTTTTGCCTTTGGGCATAAGTAAGTAGAATTTTATATGCGTCATTAATGCGCTGGATGCGCTCAACAGCATCTGGCGCATTTTGATGTAAATCTGGGTGATATTTTTTAGCTAATTGGCGATAAGCAGTTTTAACCTTATTAAGGTCTCGAGGTGTAGAAATACCTAAAGTTTGGCATGCTTTACGGATCTGCCCGGGCACCATATCTTGTTTTGGCTCGGGCTTATGAGTATCTTGTTGGCGCATATGTTCACCAAAAACACGGTAGGGGTCTGTTATTTTCTCGTCTATAGTTGCGCTTTTGTAAGAGTGGCTCCCGACGCCCATTTTCCAAGTTGGTCTATTCCAGTAACCACCTTGTTGCATGGTGAATATCTCATCGCTAGATAGGCCTTCAAGCCCATTCCAATGTTTATTATATTCTTTTACGTGCTCTAGGCAGAAATAAATACGTTGCCCTAGTTTTTGGGCATCACGTGGCGCTGGAAATTCGCCTTCTTTTCCACAATCTGGATAAGCACAAATGCGTTTGAAAGTCATGCAGCTACCTCTTTTTAAAAACAACGAAGTATAAGAGAGCAAATGGTTTAAAGCAAGTACTTATCCTAAAATAAAGAATATCATATCCATGAGTGGTTGTTGTAGAGTAACCATAACCCATAAGCCAATGCTTAGCCCAAAGCCAAAGGGAATAGCCTGCCCACGTGGTATTACTAGCGATAATACTAGGTTGCTCATAAAAGCAATTGCAAGTGCAAAGGGTAGTGCTGGTAAGCCCACCCATGCGCCTAGTACGGCAAGCATTTTTACATCGCCAAAGCCTAAGTCACCTTCACCTTTGTGCAAAGCTTTAAGGATAAGGTCTATCACAACTCCAATGCTAGCAGCTACCAATATACCAAGTATACTTTCGATGATTGTAACTTCTAGAATTAAAGGCGCATAAATCAGACCTAAAATTAAGAGAGGGATAGTATAGATATTTAGAAGTAAAAAATGGCATAAATCAACAGCAGTCATCCGCCCTAGTAGTACTGCAATTGGTATAAGTAATATAGACTGTAGTGCTGTTAATCCACCATAAATAAACCCTGCCAATAAAAGGCTACAAAGCCCAACACTTAATAATGCCCAAGCTCGATTTATAAAGCGTACAGGTAGTATGCCGTCGTCAATTTCCTCAGGCAGCACATACCTTTTTTCTAGTTCCCACATGGCTTATGTTATTTGTCCTATTATGGTTATGGGCAGTTTGTGACATAGCTAATTTTAACTGTAAATGGTGCTTTTAGCACATTATTATAGTTTGATCTGTAGCATAATCTCCTTAGATCTGGGAATGTATTATATTTTGAGGGTGGTAGGTTTAATAAAGTAAGTAAATCACTATCGTTAACCTCGTCTAGCTCTGGCGCAACTGCTGCTCTTCCATGAGGGATATAATAATAATTATTTGGTGCAATAACCCCGTCATTAGCATCATGAATAGAATTAGGGAAATAATTTAGATTTTGCTCCTCCCCAGGCTGGTAAGCACCATCATTATTAAAGTCACAACGAGGGTGTAATAATTCTGGGTTTGCAGTTGTGGCACAGAATATTTTATTTTCAATACGAAGAGTTCTCTCGTACTCTTGGAGACGTTTTTGTACGGTTGCAGCTCTTCTATGAGTTTCTAGTGCAGCTTTCTTAACATGTTCAATTGTAGAGAATTTAACACCAATATCATCACTCATAGGTTTCCAGTTTGTATAATCTGTAATACAGTTAGCTTCAGTATCTTTTCTTAGTATTACACTAGTAGTACCGTCATCAGAGCTAATTCCCGAGTCATAGTTTTTATCAGGTCCAGAAGAGTATATAACTACATTATCAACACCAAATAATGTCCCTCCCACATTAATAGTAGTGTTGCACATACCGAACATCCAGTCATGTCCCCAAGGGTCTTTCTCTAAGGATGAATCCTTTAGATAGTCAACGTCATTTCCTGTAACAACTCTTCCATTTACCCAGTCCCTAAGGTTAACTGTAGTCCTAGGTATTAATACGGTATAATTAACGAAATTAGTCCTATCAATGCCTGGGGTAGAAATAAACATTTCTTCAAGGGCATCAGCTATTTTTTGTACGCCAATATCTGATGACTCAACCCGATTTTTTTCTATTTTACTAACTACTTGTGTTCCGACAACACCAGCCAATACACTTACAATTACAAGGGCAACACGAGTGTCCATCGAGAACATCGCACCTCTTTGTGAAGACAGTAATTTAAACATTATATTACTATTCCTTGTTTATGGTGTTGGGCAAACTGCCGCATAACTTAATTTAATTGTAAAAGGGGACTGCATATTGCCAGTACGGTTTGACTCGTAGCACAATAATTTACCCCATGGGTCAGTTGCATAGCTTGCATCTAGACCTAAAGAAATAACAAAAGCTTGCATGCCTGCAAGGTTAAATGCTACATCACCAACCTCGGTACCAGCTGCTGCTCTGCCATAAGGTATATAGTAATAATTGTTTGGAGGTACCGCTGTATCTACTGTATCAGTAGCCGAACGAGGGAAATAATTTGACCCTATTTCTTCACCTGTTTGGTAGGCTCCATCATTATTAAAATCGCAGCGTGGGTTTAAAGTCTCAGGGTTTAGTGTAGTAGAACAAAAATCTTGGTTTTCCATAACTTTTGTTGCTTCATATGCTTGTAAGGATTCTTGTATAATAATAAGCTTATTCTTCATTTCAGTAATATAAGCTCGCTCAATATCTATAGTGCTAAATTTCATACCAATATCGTCATTAATTGTGTTCCAAGCTGCAAAATTTGCTACACAAGTAGCATTAGCAAGGATATCACCTGTTCCAGAACTAAGTGTTCGGTCTGGGCCACCAGAATATATAACGGCATAATGTACGGTTACTTGAACTCCTTCAATAGTTTGTGTAGCTACACATTTATCAAACGCCCAAGTTTGCCCCCAAGGCTCTTCTACTAAGGCTGCAGATACTAACCCTGCGTCTATAACTCTGGTTTGGTAGCTACCTAAACCTGTATTAAAGTTAGTTGGTAGAGGGACCAGGGCTGTGTGGCCAGCAGGTAAACCATTAAGAGCAGTTACAGTAGGTTGAGATTTATAATAGGTCTCAAGCCCATCAACAAGTGCACTTACACTAATTTCGGCTGCTTCTACCCGATTACGCTCAACCTTTTGGATAACCTGAGTCCCCACTACGCCAGCTAGCACGCTTGCAATTATTAATGCAATCCGAGCGTCCATCGAGAACATCGCACCTTTTTGTAGTTTTATTAGGTTTTCAATCATCTTCATGCCTTTTTATAAGAGTTAATTACCTTTTCTAACGCAACGTGTATTGATACCTAGGCTGCCTTTACCAGACTGATAGATAAGCCCGTCACCGAAAGATACTGTGTTTGCAGCACTGTCAGTAGCTTCAGTTGATGTCCAGTATAATTCCCAATCGGTAAATCCACCAATAGTGGCTTTGTTTGTATAAAGAGTGCTTAGTTCATTTCTTGATGGTAAGTACCAGTCATCAAAACCATTTAAAACAAGGTTGTGGCATAGTGCTGCTACTGGGTATTTGGCTGCACCAAGCCCTATATAAGTATCAGTATTTGCTGCACCATCTAGTAGGCTAGTTGCACCAGTTATAACATTCTCAGTAGAAAATACAGGTGTGCCTGCTTCATCTTGTTCTGCAGATACTAAAGCACCTACACCAGCTGCAAGGCAAATGCCTCCTTGGGCATTGTTGCCTAGGCCTGCACATGAATCTGGCATTACTATAACGTTATCCATATTCATCGGTACAGTTAAAACTTGTGCCCATGGGGTTGTAGCTTGAAGCTGCGCTATGTTGTCTGAAGTAATAGCATAGGTAAATGCTCCTCCCCAGAAATCAGTAGTACTTGATTGTGCTGCAATAGCGGGGTATTCTACAAGTGTTGGGAATCTACCATTCTTTCCCCAGAACGAATATAATATTTCAGAATATTTTTCCATTCTATCTATAGTTTCTGCAATTTGCTTAGTTCTAATTCCAGATGTATCAATGGTTATAACATCATCACGATTGTTTATTGTGTCAGCTGCCATTGCAGCTGCATCACCAGCAGTTTCTAGAGCAGTTATTTGTGTGCGAACAAGGTTGTCATCACTTGTTGAAATTATAATTTGCTGAGAATTGGTACCAACATCTGTTGTAATTGTACCTATAGCAATATTTTGACCAGACCTAGTGCCACCACCAATACTTTTTGCAACAAAGCTATTAATAGCGTTGGTATCAACAGCTCCAAATGTACCTGTTGTTTCTGCCATTAGTGCGCCTTCAACGGCTCTTCGGTAAGTATCAGCTGTTTCTTTTGAACGCTGCTCTTGCTGCTCTTGGATACGCTTCATTTCTAGGTCTGCTTGTATTTTTATACCACCAGAAAGCACTGCCACACCAGCAAGCATACCAAATAGGAACGGAGAAACCGCCCCTCTTTGACGCACAATAGCGCATTTAATGTAATTTATTAGATCCAAAATTCCCCCAAACTACTTCTTTTGCTTTATAAAGCCATCTTGATTGGTAGCACATATTCCACACCATCAACTGACAACATAACTTTACGATGCTTTATAGCAGTTATTGTCACACTTATATTATGTGCATTAGCATTAGAATCTGCCTGACGTTTTGCTTTCTCTATCCTGTAGTTATTGATTGCTTCATCTCTCAATAATTCAAATTGTTTGTATGTTTTTTCTGAGATGTTCTCACTCGAGGGCATTTGTGCATTTATAAGTTCGATTATTTTAGGCTCATTATCGGTAATGTGGATTGGCATTAAGAATCTGTCACCAATAGAGAAACGTTGGTTGTTTATAACTACATAAGGTGTTGGTGTAACCATCATTGACGATATAACAATTTTGCTTAAATCTTTCTTAAAATCCCTTTGAACTACCTCTGGAGAGGATTGTAGAGATTCTGTTGTAACAATTGTTCTTAGATAATTACGAAATTCTTCTAAATCCAATTTTTCTTGAATAAATTCCATTGGTAGATCTGGTACCGTAATATCTACAGGTAATTGCGGTAATAAAGGTAAAGTTTCTTGTTTCTCTTCAATATTAAATGGATCTATTAAGTCGCGCCTAATAAGCATAGACATTGTTGGCGTGCCGATCTCTCTGGCGGTTACCTTACCTCTTGCCGCAGGAGTTATGGTGGTAGTATCAGCTTTATCTAGATCTTTTCTTGTAAACTCGAACTCAGCTTGTCCAGAAGTAAATGAAGACGGCCAGTCAATAGCATTAACCGTTGGTACAGTTATAATAATAAGTAGTAGTATAAAACTACCATTTACTATAGTTGTTTTATTAAGCTTTATCTGGGTTAGATACATAAATTAGCCCTCTAATTAAGATAGGATATTTTCCTTCTTCTTTTGCTACTCCCGACAAACCACATTTAAAACATATATGAGTTATAATAAAGCCTGGTGTATTTTCCATTTTCTGCATAAGTTTTATGGTTTCAAAGTAACTAGCATTTCCTCTTATATTAAATTCATGAATATAGAAAAATCTATTTGCAGGAGCATCTGGTTTTATGTTGGAAGAAAATCTAAATGATAAACTAGTACCACCAAGCTCCAGTGTTCTTTCTATATTTGCTTTTTGGTCATCACCAGTACGCATTACTAAATTATCTATTTTCGCCTTTCTTTTTTCAAGGTGCTTCATTTCGTCTATTTGGCTTTGCATATGTTTGAACATTTGCTGCGATTTGTATAAGGCGTCTTTGTCCTCAAAAAATTGGAATGAGCCAATTATTATTGATAAAATAAGCAATGATAATCCTAAAGGAAATTTTATCATTTCGAACTACCTTTACTTGTTGCTGGCTGCTTTGTAGCACCTTGAATTGAGAGGAAATCCAAATACGACTTAGCTACTTTTTCTAATGGTATAAGCCCCTCAATCATAAAATCTGTGGGGTTACCTGTAATTGGTGGTTTTCTAATTTTATTTATAGTTAGGCTTGAAGATAGAAACTTCTTGGCAATAGGCTCTTGCTCTTCATATGTTGCATAATGTTTTGTACTTGATTTAATCTTCGTTATAAATGCATCAGGCGGTGTTTTCGGATTTGGGTTCTCAAGAATATAGCTAGTTACAACAAAATTGGTATCTGCTAAAGCAAGGCTTATATCTTTAAAAATTAGAGAGAACAAAGATTGGTATTTTGAATAGCTCTCAATAGTTTGGATATGGTTTACAATTGTTCTAAAATCTGGGTTTTGATTGGTCTGAGTTGATAATTTCTTTATTGCATAAGATGATTTTATAATTTGCTGTTGTTGGTATTCAGACACTGTATATGCTAATGCTGCTGCTAAAACTCCAGCTAGTAGCATGTAGTCGCCGTATTTCTCTTGTAGGGTAGGTCTATTTATCCACATGTTTGTATTAATAGGCATGCTTAATAAAGGGTGGAGCTCAATATCCTGTATATCTTTTGCTGGCGATGTGTCCCAATTTGTATAAATATTTTTTTTTGTTGTTCTTGGGTAAGTTTTTAAAATTAGCTCTAAATCTTGAGGCCAAGTTTCTGGCGATGTGGGCTGTATATAATTATCTTGGCTATCCCAGTGGAAGATAACATCAGCAACAATAATCGCATACATAGTATTAGGCGCAGATCTTCCTGAACGACAAAAGTCAAACATAGAAATAGACTTCATTTCTTGAAGCATTTGCTGAGTAGTAATGTCGTCAAGGTCATCACCAATAATGGTAGATGCAGGGTCCATAGGTTCACCATGAAGGTCTCGAGGAGAGAAAAACCCGAGCATCATATTACGCCGTGACTGCTCATCTGTAATATCCAGCCAATTTTCAGCAAACATAGGGTCTCCACCTTCAGGGTGGAACTCTACTTTGTTAAGCCCGATAAAACATATGTTCTTAAACCGACTTAGTGACACTAAATTATTATTTGTACTCATACTGAGTTCTCTCTCTTAAGTTTGCGCAAAAACTATAGATAACATCTCAAGTAGCATAACTCCACCACCTAAAAACCACATCAACGAAGACGCAATTGTAACAAATTTGCTTTGTGCATCTCCTAAATCACGGTCAAGAATAGTATAGGAGTGTCTCATTCCTTCTACCATAACATCGTTAACGCCAGTGCTTGAACCTGCATAATGCTCAGAAACATGGATAGGTGTTACAGAAAGAGGAGGGAACCCAGCTCTTTCCATGGCTTCTGACATTTTACCGCCAGCAGTTAATACTTGGTTAAAAAGGTCTACTTTACGGCGCAAAACAATATTTGTTGCAAGAGCCTCCATAATCGGGATCATCTGTTTTGGTTTCACGCCACTTTCAATTAAGCTCGGGAAATATAAAAGCATATTGGTATAAACTTTATATGCAATATATTTGCCGAGACCTGGCACTTTAAGAATATAATAATCCAGTAAAAATTTCCCCTGAGGGGTATTAACTGCACTATAAACAGAGACAATCATAACTATAACTATCGCAAGGAATATATACCAGTTTATAGACATAAAACTAGTGAATTCCATAATCGTTTCAGGGATAAGCCCTACTGGTTTGCCCTGTGCTTTTTTCATAGCAGCTAGAGCTGGTAGCGTATTTAGACCTGTGTTGAATAATGATGCTAATGATAAAAGAAATAGAGCTGTTGGTGTTATAATCTCAGCCATACTTGAACGCTGTAAGTCAACCTTACGCGCTTCAAGCTGTTGCAGTACTTTAAAAGATTCATACATACTATTAGAAGCCTCACCCGCCATAACAGCAGCGCGGTTCACAGCATCAAACATAATATGCTCAGATTCCATAGACTTTGAAAGAGGCCTACCTTGAGAAACCTTTTGTGCAATAGAGTTAAGCCCCATAGAGATATCGTCTTTTTTCTCAGTTTTAAAGGCTTTTGCAACTGCACGTAAGCTAGCTTCTGTAGTTTGGCCTGCACGCAGCATTTGCGACATCAAAAAGAACATCCGCTCACGGTCTCGTAAGCTGATTTCTCTTACTTTTGGCCCGAGGGCGTTACTCCCTAATATTTTCAAGTTCAGCACCGAAGTATCTTTCAAGTTCTTCTACAGTTGTAATACCATCTTTTATATGCATTAAACCATGGGTTAACATATCTTTCATTCCAAGTTTTGTTGCTTCTTCGCGGATAATATCTAGCCAATTAGGACGCAACTTAGTATCAGACCAGACATTTCTAGCAATTTCTCGGTGCATTTCAAATATTTCTTCAACCGCAATTCTTCCTAAGTAACCTCTATAATGGCAATGGTCACAGCCATTGTGGTTATGGTTGTAGATTATATCACCTTTTTTAAACTCTATATTCCTTAAGCCAGAAAAATTCTTTGCTGTGCTCTCGTCAATTTCTTCAGATATTTTGCATTTAGGGCATAAACGACGCAATAACCTTTGGGCAATAACACCACGAACATTGGTAAATATTTGTTCAGGTGCAACACCACGTTGTAACAACCTATCAAAAGTCATAAAGCTATCGTTAGCGTGAATGGTAGATACAATAAGGCGTCCCAAGTTACCAGCGTCAATAGTACGGCGTGTGTCTTCAGGGTTACGAACCTCACCGATGAATACTACATTAGGGTCACCACGTAGCACAACGTTCTCGATAAAACTTTCAAGAGTAAAACCAATAGTTTGGTCACCTTCAGACTGGATTACGTTATCCATTCTCTCCTCAATTTGATCTTCATAAGCAATCATTTTTTGCCCTGGACGGTGGGTTCTGCGCAACATTAGGCGTGCAGCAGTTGATTTACCAGACCCTGTAGGTCCTGCAAACAAAATAACTCCCTCATCCATATGGAGTAGGTGATCGATGCGCTTAATGGTTTCAGGAGTATAACCAAATGTATCAATATCTCCTTCAAATGGACGCAGGAAACGTAGTGCAATAGATGCAGTATTTTCAAGGGATATAGGTTGGCTAGCATAACGAATATCAATTTTTTCACGGCCAGATATTTCGAATGTCATCCTGCCATTCATTGGCTTTTTGTAGTTTTCTGCACGAACACCAGCCATATGGCGCAGCCGCCCTAAAACTCGTTCATAAACCTCGATAGGTAACGAAACAAGCTCTTCTAATTGCCCATCAAAACGTGCCATACAGTTAGGTTTGCGGTTAACGATACCTATATGTAAGTCGGTTGCATTGTTTTTGTAAGCCGTTCTGATGATTTCATCAGTTAAACCAATAATAGTGTCATCATTACCAGTATTGATTTGGGCATATGCATTCTCTACTAAAAACTTAAGCGAGTGCCCTTCTTGCTCAGACATGCGCTCAATAGCATCTTCAATTGCTTTAGCTGAAGCCCATGTAAACTCGTGCTTATTACGGCGATTGCGGAGGATTATCTCGCTCATTAAACGTTTATTTGGTAGGTCTGTTGCTGCCCATAAAACTTTACCTCGGTCAAGCTCGATAGGGCAAGCGGTGTAACGCACCATAAATTCGCGGCTAATACCTTCAATTTGATGAGGGGTAACTTTCGCCATTTCTTCTACCGACCGTAATGGGAAATCGTAAGCTATAGCACGGTAACGAGATTGTTGAGTTTGCGAAAGTTTACCTGCTTTAGCTAGTGACTCAATAAGGGTGTCAGGATTTTTTTGTACAGTAACAGGTAGCGACTGTAAGTCACGTAATGATACAACTTGATCTTTAAGCATTAGATCAACAATATTCAATTGTATTAACTCCCCCGTACTCTTGATTTATAACTACCATACCAAATTACCATGCTAGCATATTTATACGGAAAATCGGCACCTTACTAAGTAAGATGCCGATTTTAACCATAAGGACTGTGTTCGTTTTGTCGTACAAAACTAAACTTTTAAGAACACAATGTATACTATGGCTGTGTCATAGTTCTTGATAGTAGGTAGTGTATTGTTGTAGTTGCACCTGCTGCACATGGGTTAGCATGGCGCAAATTACCATCAAGCGGTAAAAGCTGAACACCAGCTGTAACTGGGTCAGTATCACCATCAATTTCTTCATCAAGGTTCTGTGCTATTTCACAAGGAACAAGCGTAAGTGATGCCCATGAACCTTGCATTTGTCCTGCAACCGCTGCTGCTGGTATACCAGTTGCTGGGCTTGCAGCATCCATCCGGCCTTGTACAATATCATAAGTACCAAACCTAGGGTGCTCGGCACTAGAACGAGTAATATAAGGCCCATTCCAACCTACGACACCACCTGCGGTATCTTGGAATAAACCTCTGAACCCTTGACCAACACCAGCACCAACTGGTACATCAATACCAGTATCAAAAGCATAGTTAACGTAGCCTTTACCAACATTATCTAGCTCACTTACAAGAGCTGTTACATCTGTTTGGCGAATTGTTCCAAATACGGCCATACCAGCTACAACTGATAGACCCGCGAAAATAGCCAATGCAACCCGAGCATCAAGCCCGAACATCGCACCGCGCTGTGAACGCAATTTTGTAATTGTGGTTTTGTTATTAAGCATGACTAAAAGTCTCCCTTGCTATCTTATTATACTTAGTTTATTACCCGACGAAACTTTGCTGCATACTTGCTGCATGCTTATAATTTAAGTTTCTCTAACTTAGTATTATGCATAGCTGCACTAGAATAGTCAGGCAATTTTACTGACAGTATAAAAGATACTACCCCAAATATAGTAATTTAACTTAAGACCTGCGCGGCCTTAAGTTGCACTAAGCTCCTCTTAAACTGCGGTAAAACTGCAGTTAGACTTCGCAACGTGAGGCACAAAACAGTTTGTGCATATAGTAGTTTAACCATGCAAGTGCAAAGTTAAACTACTATATATTATACTTACTTGAGTGTTTTAAGGTATTCAATAAGGTCAACACGTTGCTGTTGCTTGCGAATACCAGAAAAACTCATTTTTGTACCTTTGGCAAATTTACGTGGTGAGGCTAAAAATTTATCTAAATTTTCTTCACTCCACACCATGCTTTGTTCTTGCATACCTAGGAAAACTTGCGAGTATTGGTAGCCATCTGCACGTGCAATTGGCTGCCCTACTGTATTCCATAAAGCAGGGCCTGTCATCGATTTGCCATTTTTATTAAATGTATGGCAGCTTAGGCAAAGCCCAGCAACTTTTTGCCCTCGTTCTGCGCTTGCAGGCATAAGGGGGATTTCTTTTTTCTTGGCTTTAACGGAGGTATCTGCTGCTTGTGCCTCTATTGGAACAAGCATAGCAATGCGCTCTTGTTGTTGGGTTGAGTGTTCTGGGAACACATGCCCCGTAATAATAAAGTGTCCACCAAAATAGACTAATGCCATTAAATCCGCCGCAATGACGAAAACTGTGAACAACCTGCTGAACAAATCCATTATTTTTATTACCTCATTAGCAGAGAATAGGTTAACGATACTAAAAAAACAGTGTAAACTATGGCGCAAGGTTATTAATTCGTCAATCATTTTTCGGATATTCGTTAAATTATGAGAAATTCGGCAGAGTCATTTTTAAGAGCAAGTTTTGGGGGTCGCATTTTCGGCTTCGTAGTTGGTATCTATGGTGTAGGCTATTACGACAGCGGTGTTTTGTTCCTTATCACGATGATTGGGGTAGGGATAGGGATAGACTATTATATTATGTATGTAGCAGGCCCAATGCGCCGTAGTAAGTTGTTTAGGCAATCCCTTTCGGTTGATATTATCTCTTTATGCGCAAAAATGTGTAAAGCAAAAGGGATGGTCAATAAAGACGACATCTTAATGTGCGATAGATTTTTTGAAGTAGAGCCCGAGCATCGTTCGATTGTATCAATGGTTTTTAACCAAGCACGCACAACGGTAAGTGGCTACGACCATTTGGCATCACGTATTTTTAATGGGGTAGGCGGCAACAGGAACGAGCTAGAAAATATAATGAAAGTCCTATACTCGATTGCCTACACAGACGAGAAAATAGACGAGCGTGAACGAATATTTTTATTACGGGTTGCAGATATATTCGATTTTTCTCCTTCGAGATTGTCAGCAATTGAGACAGAGCTGGGTATTGGTTCTCATGCTTCTGGTAGTTGGCAGCAACAAAAAACCAATAGTGGTAATGTAAACCATAAAATTGGCGAAAGCCCTTATATTGTACTGGGTGTATCATCAAAATCATCTATTGAAGACGTAAAAAGGGCTTATCGCAAACTTGTGGCAGCGCACCATCCCGATAAATTGCATGGCAATGGCGCAAGTGAAACGGAAATTAAAAAAGCAGAAGATAAAATGGCTACTATAAATTCTGCCTATAACGAAATAATGAGGAATTCGTAATAATGAGACTGCTTATAGTAACAGCATTATCACTTTCATTTATAGGGTGCTCTAGCCCCGAACCATTGCCTTTGCCTGTGTATACTCCAAAGCCGTATGTATCATCTTACGAAACCGAAGCTATAGAAACCTCAACCGCTTCTATTAGGCAAAGGGGTTATGTGTCTCATAATAATACAATTAATACTAATTCTGTAGATACTGCGCCTGTTACCTCACCTTTGCATTGGCAAGCGGTAACAATGGCAGATGGCAGTATGTCTTTTATTTTGGCCGATATAATGCAGCGCCAATTTATGCAAGAAGCGCTCGAGCGCGCGCCAACTGGCGCTGTAATGCAGCTGCAAATAGCGTCAGGGTTGATGGTTATAACCATTAATAGCGATACTTACTCTGTTGCAGCAACCAACCAATGGTGCCGCGACGCCATTATAACCAGCCGCCGCCCCCAACACCCCGATGCCGACCAGCGCGGCATATTCTGCCGCACTAACCAAAATGGCTGGGCGTTAGTGCGTTAACCAAAAACCCTAAACAATAAGCGTGAGATAGACTTAGTCTTTTCACTTTGCAGCGCAGGCTTATAAAAGGTGCTTACCATGTGGCGGCTAATATCGCCTAGGGTCGGATAAGCGTGGATCATGCTGCCGATGGCAGATAGGGGTAGTTTTTTATTAAGGCATAATGTCCATAGGGCAATAAGTTCGCCTGCGTTTGGTGCGACTATGGTTACGCCTTTTAGTTTGCCATTAACGGTAATTAGTTTTGCTACCCCGTCGGTTTGTTTCTCGGCTATAGCACGGTCGTTTTCGCTCATGGATACTTTGGTTATGGTTACTTTGTTGCCATAAGCTGCCCGTGCGGTTTTTTCATTCATCCCAACGGTGGCAAGCTCGGGGTCGGTATAAGTACACCATGGCACAGCATTGTATTTGATTTTTGCCCAAAACATCCCAAACAAAACATGCCTAATAACGTGCCCTGCTTGGTAGCCTGCGGTATGGGTAAATTGATAAGGGCCAGCAACATCACCCACTGCATAAACTTTGCGGTTAGTGGTTTGGAGTGAGCTATTTGTTTTTATCATCCGCCCATTAAGTTTAATGCCAGCATTTTCTAGCTCTAGTTTCTCGGTGTTGGGTGCACGACCAACCGCCATCAATAAATCGCTACCAGTAACAGTTATTGCCTGCTTTTTCTTGTTAAGAACTAGGGTAATGTTATTACTGCCTTTATTTTTAACAGATTGGAGCATGTAGCCAGTAATAATTTCAACCCCTTCATTTACTAAGCGATTATGGATAACCTCTGCAATGTCGGCATCTTCATTAGGTAAAATGTGCTCGGCACCTTCTATAAGCGTTACTTTGCTGCCAAGGCGGCTGTAAGCTTGTGCCATTTCAACCCCGATAGCGCCACCACCAACAATAAGCAGTTCTTTTGGTAGTTTTTTTAGGTTAAAGATGGTTTCGTTAGTTAAGTAGTCCACCTTATCAAGCCCTGTAACGGGTGGCACAAAGGGGCGCGAACCTGTGGCGATAATAATCCGCCGTCCTTTTAATTGTAGCCCGCTTTCGGTGCCGATGGTTTTTTTGTCAATAAAGAACCCATATTCACGGATAACGGTTACGCCTAGTTTTTCGAAACGTTGTTGTGAGTCATGGGGTTCTATTTTTGCAATTACACTATGTACATGTTTATGTACGGCTTCCATGTCTACCTTTACCGAACCAGTCTTAACCCCAAAGTTAGCGCTGGTGCGGCTGTGGTGTGCGGCTTTGGCTGCTGCTAGTAATGCTTTTGAGGGTACGCAGCCATAGTTTAGGCAGTCGCCACCCATTTTATTGCCTTCAAGGAGTGCTACTTTATAACCAAGTTGTGCTGCTACCGCTGCCATGGTTAGACCACCAGAGCCAGCGCCAATAACGATTAAGTCAAATTTTGTATCCGATATCATGGTAGAGTTCCTTAGTTAGTTTCTATTATCAATACGTAATAGTGGCACTTATAGTTACGAGATAAGTTGAAATATTTAAATATTTTTATCATAAATAATAGAATTTCAGTTGATTTAATATAATTTAGCCGTTATAAACTCAATTCTGATGAATAGATGGGTGCTGCCTATTAGATGTGGCATCTGATATATAGTTAATAGGAATTTGACAAATGAAACGTACATTTCAACCTAGTGTTATTAGACGTAAACGCCGTCTAGGCTTCCATGCTCGTAAAGCTACTGCTGGCGGCATGTTGGTTCTTAAGCGTCGTCGTAGTAAAGGCCGTAAGCGTTTAAGCGCATAAGCTTACCTTGCTATGTTAAAGTGGCAGCACTTAAAGACACGAAAAGATTTTCTCGAAGTTAGTGAACAAGGACAGGTGTTTAAGACACCTGCTTTTGTGCTTTTATATACTGATAGTGATAGCTGCCGTATTGGCTATACAGCGAGTCGCCGTTCTGTAGGTGGTGCTGTGCAGCGTAACCGTGCTAAACGGCGCTTGCGTGCTTTAACCGACAGTATTATACGCTTAAACCCCCAGTTTACTCTACCAGATGGTAGCATCGGGGTTGATATGGTTCTTATTGCACGCCACTCTATATTGCAACGTTCGTTTGAATCAATGCAGGATGAGCTAGCAAAAAGTTTAAAAGCTAGAGGGTGCAAAATATAATGAAATATATTGCTTTAAAACTTATCCGGTTTTACCAGCTTTTTTTCTCACCACTAGTTGGTAATTGCTGTAGATTTTATCCATCGTGTTCGCATTATGGGCAAGAGGCTATAACCAAGCATGGTGTTGTAAAGGGCGGATGGTTAACTGCAAAACGTATTGCAAAATGTGGGCCTTTTCATCCGGGTGGCTTTGACCCAGTTCCTGAAAAAAAGCTATAATTTATTATCAGTAAATGCTATAGAAGACTTATAGTCGTTTAACATAGTTAAACGACTATGGGTACAAACTGTTTTGTGCCCCACTAGTGAAGTCTAACTGCGGTTTTACCGCAATTTAAGCAGAGCTTAAGTTAAATTACTATATAATATCGAATTGCTCGAAAAGGATAAAAAAATATGGCATCGCCAACACCTACATCACAAGATAACCGTAATTTACTTATCGCAGTACTTATTTGTACTCTTGTTTTTATTGGGTTTGATTATTTCCGATTAAAAAATGCCCCGCAAATTCAGCATGATGCTACCACAGAGCAAGTAGTTGATAATGGCGAGATAGTTTCTCCTGGTGCGCCAACATTAGCAATGCACGACGCAAGCGCAGCATTGCAAAACCTACACACAGATGAACGAGGCTTGGTTGAGCTAAATACAGCTAATTTTGACGGTCGTGTAGCGTTAAAAGGTGGCCGTATCGACATGTTACGCCTACTTCAATATACTGAAGACCTAGAACACAATAAGCCAATAGATTTGTTTACCCCATCGGGTAAACGAGTATTCTTCTTTGAAGCAGGTTGGTTGGCAGAAAACTTAGCAACACCAGACGGAAACACCGTATGGAAAGCAGAAACCGAGTTTTTAACTATGGACAATCCATTAACCATAACTTGGGATAATGGCGAAGGGCTCGAGTTCCAAAGAACATATATTTTAAACCCTGACGATTACACAATTACTGTTACTGATGGTATCTCTAACACTAGTGGGAAAGATGTAACTCTGGTTCATTATGCACAATTGCATAAAGGGTCTTCTCCTGAAGAAACCAAAAAAATGATAGCTGACAGCACCTTTACTCGCTTTGTAGGGCCAGAGGGTGTTATTGCTGGTAAACATACTAGTGTTGACTATGAAGACCTTATGGCACTTGGCTTCCAAGAGTTCACAACTCGCCAAGGTTGGGTGGGTATATCAGAACCATACTTCATTGGTGCAATTATTCCTGAACAACAAGAAATGAACAAAAAAACCACTTTCCGCTATAATGGGGTGCGTGGTAAAAACTTCTTCTCAGTAGATGTGCAGGGCGAGCCTGTAGTTGTGCCTGCTGGCGGTTACCGCGAGAATACCTACGATATTTTTGCAGGCCCTAAGAAAATAGCTCTACTTGAAAAACCTGAAGCACAGCTAGAGCTAGCTGTAGACTTTGGCTGGTACCACGTTATTGCTAAATTTTTCTTTGACGGTGTTATGTGGCTTTATGGCTTGGTTGGTAACCTAGGTGTTGCCGTTATGCTGATGACATTGCTAATTAAAATAGCTCTATGGCCATTAGCAGGTAAAAGCTATGTAGCAATGGCACAGATGAAAAAGCTACAGCCTAAAATGGAACAACTTAAGGAAAAGCATGGCGACGACAGACAAGCCATGACCATGGAGATGATGGCACTATATCGTCAGCATAAAGTTAACCCGATGAGTGGTTGCTGGCCAATGTTAATCCAAATTCCGATTTTCTTTGCTTTTTATAAGATGATTTTGATTTCGTTCGAGTTCCGCCATGAGCCATTCTTTGGCTGGATTGTGGACTTGTCAGCTCGTGACCCATACTTCGTATTGCCAATTATTATGGGTGTAACTATGTATGTTCAGCAAAAGCTGAACCCACCACCAGCAGACCCTGTACAAGCTAAAGTTATGGGAATGTTACCGTGGATATTTACAGTGATGTTTGCAATTTTCCCAGCAGGGCTGGTACTTTATTGGACAACCAATAGTATTATCTCGGTAGCGCAGCAATATGTTGTAATGCGCCGCCTTGGTGTGAATACTTAGATGAGTGCTGATAGCGAGCAGTTATTTAAAGGCTTTGCCGAACATGTGTATGCGGCTCCAGCAGGTGTGGAATTAATAGAGCCTACATTCCCTGAGGTTGCTTTTATTGGTCGTTCTAATGTTGGTAAATCAAGCTTGATAAATGCTGTGCTGGGCCGTAAGAAGCTAGCACGTACGTCGAACACTCCGGGGGCGACTCGTGCTATCCACTTTTATAACCTAGATAGCAGATGTTACGTGGTTGATTTGCCTGGTTATGGCTATGCGAAAATGAGCAAGACCGAGTCCGCCGCATTAGCAGTACATATTTCGGACTATCTGGCAGACCGCCCAACCCTAAAAACTGTGTGTGTATTGGTAGATACTAGGCATGGCTTTAAAGATAGCGATAAAGACATGATAGAACAACTAGCACAATATGGTGTTGCTAGTATTGTGGTTTTAACTAAAGCCGACAAACTAAAACCAAAGCAGCAAGCAGGGGTTCTAAAACACGTTGCAGCTGATATGGAAACTATTATAGGGCCAACAGGTAAAGCACTACTTACCTCATCAGAAACTGGTTTAGGTATAGAAGAATTGCGCGAGGTATTATATACTTCTCTAAGTATCTAACAAATAAAGGAGCCTTAAAAATGATAGAACTATTAAGGCACGAACTCGTCGGTACCGAAACCCTAATTTTTGATCTTGACGACACCCTTTACCCCCATGGGCACTTTTTAAGTGACGAATATTTCATGGAATTATTAAATACATATGCGTCTATTGCTTGCAAAATTAGCCTTGAAGAAGCAAAGGCAATTAGCCAGTGCTATATAGATGAAAATGCGGAAGACCCGATGTTTTTATGGGAGCAAGAGCACGGTTTAAACCTTGATGATGTATGCCTTTTTGTTGACCAACAAGACATTTCCCACCTTAAGCCATGCCCGCAAATAAATAAATTTCTGGCTGATTGGCAGGGAAAAGCAGTGGTCTTTACTAATGCCCATAAAAGCCATGCCGAACGTTTGCTAGAGCATTTACATATTGAGCCTTACATCGAGTACACTTGCGATCGTACCACTCGTAACGAGCGGATGAAACCAGATCTAGATATTTACCACGAGTTATTAGAAAAAATTGGTGAAGACCCAAAAAACTGCATTATGTTTGAAGATAAACACACAAACTTAGCACCAGCCCATGATATGGGCATGGCAACAGTATTAGTACACCCTAAACAACATGACGAACCACACGTAGACTTTTGGTACCCTAACTTACCAACATGGGTTAAAAACACAAATGTAGGTAAGGTTAAATAGCTTTATGCCATTAAAACATATCGACACATATATATTTGATTTAGATAATACTTTGTATCACCCTTCTACTGGTATTATGGATGCTATGGGTATAAAAATGAATCAATTTATATCTGAACTCCATGGGATATCGGTTGAAGAAGCTGCTGTTATTCGCCGCAATTATTGGCTTACTTATGGTACAACCTTACATGGCCTAATGGAGCATGACAATATAGACCCCGTTAGCTACCTTGATTATATCCACGATATAGATTTAGCAGTTATTAAAGAGTGTGCTGCAACACGGTCTGGTATCGAAAAGTTACAAGGCAAAAAAGTTATTTTTACTAATGCTAATAAAGAGTATGCAGAGAAAGTTTTAGAACGCTTAGGTATTGCCGACATGTTTGACGGTCTTTACGATACATCTTGGGCAGGCTACGTACCAAAACCAGCAACCGCACCATACGAGAAACTAATAAAAGAACTTGGTGCAGACCCTAAAAAATGCTTAATGCTTGAAGATACAGCCACAAACTTAAAAACTGCACATGATATGGGCATGACTACAGTATTAATCCATGAATACGAACACAACCACGAGCATGTGCACCATCAGGAGCCTTGCATTATTACATGGCTAGACAAAGTTACTAAAGATAAATAGAGAGGCTTATTATAATGGTTGAGATGGCTACAACTACAGTTGAAGTAGAAAACAACAATGCACCAGCTGCATTGCAACTAAGCGATGGGAAAATGAAAATCCTAAAAGCAGTTACAACTTTGCTTGAAGACCCATCTAATAAAATTACAGTTAATCGGATTGCAAACCATATTGCCGTAACCGAGGCTGCTCTTTATCGCCATTACCGCTCTAAAGAAGATATTTTTATGGCGCTATTAGAATATACCGAGTCGCATTTTATGGTGCCATTGTCTCGTGCGCAGCAGCATAAAAATATGATGCTTTCTAAAAATTTATTCCATATTTTCAAAGATTATATGGGCTTTTTAGAACTACACCCAGGGCTAGCACGTCTTTTACTGGGGCAAGCAAATACTGAAGCAGCAGGCATTAGCGATAAAGTAGCATTATTGCATGGTAAAATACGTTCGCAATTAGCACTACTAGTTAAACGTGACAGAGCCGAAAACAAAACAGAGTCACCACTATCGTCCGACCAAACTGCCGACATTCTTTATAGCATGATAGTCTCAGCAGCTTTAGCCTCAACACTTAGAATCCCGCAATTACCTTGGGAGTCTCGGTGGCAATCTTTTGAGATAGCTGTTTTTAATGATCAGCAATCGTCAGTGTCATTACATTCTTAAAAGGGTTTAGGTTTTATGTATCGGTTATGGGTAATATCTTTCATTATATTATTAGCAGGTATCGCAGGGTACTTTAATTTACGCACAATTGATGTTGACCCTGCTAATGTAGGTTCAGTTACGCATGTTTCGCAATTGAAGGTAAAAAGCCTTGATGGCGAACCCTATAAAATTGGTAGGTTAAATAAAAAACCATTAATAATGAATGTTTGGGCAACGTGGTGTGCACCATGCATCAAAGAGCTTCCTAGTTTAATGGCTTTAGATAGGCAAGGTAAATATAGCGTAGTTGCAGTTGCTATAGACAAAGACCCTATTGTAATTAAAAATTTCTTGCGCCAACATGGCTTTAACGAAATGCCAGCTCTGTGGGATAAAAATGGAGAAGCAATTAAAGAAAAAATTGGCCTACGTGGAATACCTACAACTTTTATTATAGATACAAAGCAAAATATAGTAGGTATAGAGCAAGGCGAACGAGACTGGAACCACCCTAAGATGATTGAAAACATAGAGTTTTACCTTAAGGCAGCTCAAACAAAAACAAATAATTAAATGGATAATCTTTTATGTACCAACCACTAGTCGATATTTTCCATGGTACTGCCGATATGCTGCGTTTGCG
>JAJFIW010000021.1 GCA_021774615.1 Alphaproteobacteria bacterium
TTCAGGGCTAGTTTTGTCGGTATTGCCAACTTGCACCATTTTAAGGTGGAATTTAACAATAGTATTATCTGGTTCTAGCTCTAAAGCACGCATCAGGTGTTTTTCGGCTTCCGCAAACATTTCTTTTTCTTTATATGCTAAACCAAGGTTTTGGTGTGCTGCTGCTGTATCTTCTTTAATAGAGATTGCTTTTTTTAAGGGTACAATTGCTTGGTCAAATTGCTTTAGCTCTATCAGAGCTGCACCCTTAAGGTATAGAGCATCCACATGGCTAGGGTCTATGTCTAAAACGCTATTGTAATAAGTTAGAGCCTCTTGGAAAGACCTTTTCTTATGTAGCCCCGCACCATGGCTTAACTTTTCGGTGTTTGTACCATCTAATAGAAGGTTATTAACTCTTTTAGCCTGTAATTTTTGTTGTTTACGGCGTAGTGCACGGTTCATGGTTAGCCTCTATCTTGATATTTTCAAATTAATAACCTATAAAACTAATTGTATACTTGCATATATAGACTAATTAGGCTAATTATAGCCGACAATCCACAGTTTTATAAAGGAAGAAATCATGATTGAACAAACACTAGTTCTCTTAAAGCCAGATGCAGTTGCACGTAACTTAACTGGTCGTATTATTACAACATTAGAAGACGCAGGCCTTTCTATTGTAGCTATTAGAATGCTAACAGCCGACAAAGAAACCCTAGTAAAGCACTACCCAAGCGATGACAAATGGCTAGGTATTGTTGGTGGTAAAACAGTTGAAGACTACCAAGCTTCAGGCAAAGACCTTAAAACTGAGTTCGGCACTGATAACCCTATCGAAATTGGTAAAATCATTAAAGGCTGGTTAGTTGACTTTATGGCTTCTGCACCAATCGTTGCAATGGTTGTTGAAGGTAACGAATCAGTTAAAAATGTACGCCGCATAGTTGGCCACACATTGCCAAATAAAGCAGACCCTGGCTCTATCCGTGGCCGCTTTAGCTGCGACTCACCAAGCATGGCAAACGAAGAAAAACGCCCAGTTACTAACCTGATCCACGCATCAGGTGAAGTTGACGAAGCTGAATTCGAAATTAGCCTATGGTTCCCAGAGCTAGTGGGGAAGCAATCTAAGGCAAAAGTAGCCTAAAAATTGCAATATCTATTACAAAGAAAGGCAGCCATTAGGCTGCCTTTCTTTGTATATGCCAGAAATATTTGTTAAACTGTTTAATACAATACAACCAAAAGGGGGAGTACTATAATGGCTAAACTTTCAAAAATTATCGAAAACTTAGATTTAGACTCAGTTATTATACGGATGAAACGTGATGCAGGGCTTTCAACCGAACAGATCCAACAAGCTATCACCGAATATAAACAGTTCCTAGAACTGCGCCTAACCAGTGGTGAAGACAAAATTGTCCCTACAGAAATGGCCGATAAAGCTTGGCATTACCATATTCTTGATACTAAAAAATATGCAGCTGACTGTGACAATATATTTGGCGAGTTTATGGACCATAACCCTAACCCTACAGATATGTTAGCTTTTAATGATACTGTTAAAAATACCCATGTTCTATGGAAAGAGAAATTTGGCAATGAAGCACCAATAAATATGACTCCAGCTATGTGCATATCATAATATTACCTTAATGTAATATTATGATGATAACACAAAGATTCTGTATCAAGCTCATTAAGTAGTTGGTGGGCTTGATAGAATGTTATTCCTGTTCCGTAACGAGTTGTTCCATGGAACACTCCACCTGGGCGTAAAATCCTTACTACTTTCCACTAATATATGATGAAGACTGTCTTTTTTTATTGTTTACCCACTATGTGTACACACTCTACCTCTAAAGGGTAATAATAATTATGCCTTATACCCCCTAAACTATTTATACACAACTAAAAGGGGAATACTGTAATGGCTAAACTTTCAAAAATTATCGAAAACTTAGATTTAGACTCAGTTATTATACGGATGAAGCGTGATGCAGGGCTTTCAACCGAACAGATCCAACAAGCTGTCACCGAATATAAACAGTTCCTAGAACTGCGCCTAACTAGTGGTGGAGACAAAATTGTCCCTACAGAAATGGCCGATAAAGCTTGGCATTACCATATTCTTGATACTAAAAAATATGCAGCTGACTGTGACAATATATTTGGCGAGTTTATGGACCATGACCCCAACCCTACAGATATGCTAGCTTTTAACGAAGCCACAAAAAGCACAAGCACTATTTGGAAAGAAAAATTCGGAGCTGATGCGCCTAACACAATGACTTCATCTATATGTTGGTAGTTCTAGGTTTAACTACTTCAAAAGAAATGAAGTCCTTAAAACTATTATGAACATTATTTTGAGGTGTACCTATGTTAATGCTGGCATTAACATCAACCACTCTCATTCCCATAGGGTGCAATCCATGACGAGCGCATAATAATTTAAGGGTAGGCTCATCAAGCAATTGGTGAGCCTGATAAAAAGTTATACCAGTTCCATAACGAGTCATACCATGGAAGACTCCGCCTGGGCGTAGAAGTCTTGATATCTCTGCAAACACATCATCAAGCCCACCTTTACCAGTAGCTGTTAATGGCACGCAAAATAAGCTATTACGTGCAATAATCAAATCAAATGAGTTTGAAGGTAAGGGAATCTTTCTTATATCTGCTTGCTGAACTGTGCCCTCTGGTAACTGACCAGTAACTTCTATATGGCGGCATAATTGAATAGCATATATAGAACTATCAACCCCTTTTAAATTCCAGCCATTATTTTTATCGTGAATAAACTTAAGGTGACGACCATTCCCACAACCAATATCAAGGATATCTCTAAATGCAGGACTAATGGCATCAACCTTGGCTAATACCCTAGATATTTCTTGCGCATACACATCTTCAATATTTGGCACACGGTCAAAATATCTTTGGCCACTTTGAGTATTATAAAACTCTCTATTTGCACAACAGATAATAGAAATCCATTCATCTGCCTTAGCTTGATCAATTTCTTTCGGTAAAAACTCAATCGCTTTATAAAGCTCTTTAACGTCATTATCATCAGGAAATACTGTCATAAAATCCATCATTTCCACTAAGCTTCTCTCTGAAAGTAAAAAATCTTTTTCTTCTCTAGCAGCTTGTTCGGCTGCCTTACATACTGCGAAAATAAATATTCCTTTACGTTCTGGCGACATAGCTTTACTTGTATTAGCAAGTACTGCTTCTACTTTCTGGACTACTTGGATAAATACGTCTTGGTCTATTAATACTTGGCTAATATATTTACCTGTATTTTCATCGCCACCAGCAAGCCAACCTGCCGACACCCCAACAGATTTTGCGATTGCTTCTATTTTCGGAAGAGTAGGCTTAGAGGAGCCATTTAAATAACGCATCAACTGAGAGAAAGACACGCCAGACACTTTGGCTAGCTCAACTTTACTGCCAGCCCTTAATGCACACTCTTGTAGACGCTCTGAGAATAGACGCATAAATAATTATATTCCCTTACTTGTATAATATAGCAATTCAACTTAAGACCTGCACGGTCTTTAGTTGCACTAAGCTCCGCTTAAACTGCGGTAGTGGGGCACAAAACAGTTTGTGCCCATAGTAGTTTACCATGCAGGTGCAAAGTTAAACTACTGCAGTACCCATAAATGGGTATATATAAGGTATAAACAATATAATAAGGAATGCAATACTTAGAGTGTTATTTAACATAAAAAATATGCTTTTAAACAAAAAAAGCCCCCTGATTTAGTAAATCAGGGGGCTTTCTTATCTTGTATTCCTAGTTTTCAGAGTATGATTTCATCATTCTTGAACGGCTAGGGTGGCGCAGCTTTTTAAGCGCTTTTGCTTCAATCTGGCGGATACGCTCACGAGTAACGCTGAACTGTTGTCCTACTTCCTCTAGAGTGTGGTCGCTTGGCATACCTAAGCCAAAACGCATCCGCAATACACGTTCTTCACGTGGTGTTAGTGTTGCAAGAATCTGCGTAACAGAATCACGCAAGTTTGCTTGCACCGCTGCATCAATAGGCAAAACAGCGTTAGTGTCTTCGATAAAGTCACCTAAAGATGAATCCTCTTCATCACCTACTGGTGTTTCCAAAGAAATTGGCTCTTTAGCGATTTTCTGTACCTTACGAACTTTTTCCACTGGCATCAGAAGTTCTTTTGATAGTTCTTCTGGTGTTGGCTCGCGGCCTAGCTCTAACATCATTTGGCGTTGCGTGCGTGACATTTTGTTAATTGTCTCGATCATGTGCACCGGAATACGAATTGTCCGAGCTTGGTCAGCTATTGAGCGTGTTATCGCTTGGCGAATCCACCATGTTGCATAAGTAGAGAACTTATACCCACGACGATATTCAAACTTATCAACCGCTTTCATTAAGCCGATATTACCTTCTTGGATTAAGTCCAAGAACTGTAAGCCACGGTTAACGTATTTCTTCGCGATTGAAATAACTAAACGCAAGTTTGCTTCGACCATTTCTTTCTTCGCGATGCGCGCTTCGCGCTCGCCTTTACGAACTTGGGCAACAAGCTTTTTAAATTCCATTACAGTTAAGCCAATTTGGTGTGCTAACCCTATAATTTCACTTTGGCGGACAGCAATATCTGCGCCATATTTCTCACTAAATGACTTCCATGAGCCACCTTCTTTTTTAGCAACAACGCTAATCCAGTCAGACTCGAAACCATGCTTGTGGTAAACAGCTAAAAACTCTTCACGGCTAAGGCCAGTTTCAATAGCCATACGCATCATTTGCCCTTCACGGCTTGTCATCTGACGAGAGATATCGTACATACGTACTACTAGGTCTTCAATCCGAGCGTTTGACAATGGCAATTCAGACATCATTGCTTTAAGCTCAACAACAACTTTTTCGTGCTGTTTTGTTAGCTTAGCAAAATCTTTAGCTGATACATCAGAATGCAGACGAGTGGTGTCAATATCTACCAATTTTGCAAACAAAGTTTTCATGTTTGCAAAAACCTCTACCATCCGTGGCATCAATGCTTCTTCCATTGCTGCTAATGATAGGCTTTCATCTTCTTCTTCAGTATCGTCAGCTTCATCTTCAGTAGAGTTCTCTTCGCCGTCAGCTTTTTTCTCTTCGCCTTCGGTTTCGCTGTCAGTGCCAGATGTTGCTTCAACAGTTTCTTCGCTACTGTCTTTTACTACTGTAGGTGTAGGTATTGCTGCTTCTAGAGACTCATCATCTTCATCTTCTAGGTCTTCAGGAACATCTTCCTGAATACCCATAGCAGTTGATAAATCTATAATATCGCGCAAGAATTTTTCTTCCAGTTCAACCTTCGCTACATATGACAATATAAGCTCATAAGTGTGCGGGCAGGTGAATAACGCATCGTTCATTTGCAGTTTGCCAGCTTCAATGCGCTTAGCAATAGAAATTTCGCCTTCACGAGTTAATAGCTCAACATTACCCATTTCACGTAGATACATGCGCACAGGGTCATCAGTACGGCCATAATCTTCTTTTTTCGTACCAGATTTCTCAAGCTGGCGGGCTTTAGTGCTAACTAATGCTTTGCTTTCCTCATCATCAATACCGAAATAATCAGGATTATCTTTAACAAAGTCCTCATCAGCTTCTTCGCTACGCTCTACTTTACGTACGCCGGTAATATTAGAAAGATCTTGAGATTCATCATCTTCATCATTAGTGCCATAAGACATAGCATTGTCTGCAGGTGTTGATGCCTCTTGCTCTTGCTCGTCAAAGTAAGATTTTGCACCCATAGATTTAGAAGCAGAAACCCCTTGTTCAGGCCCACCTGCTGTTAATGATTTTTTATCTTCTAACATTGTCATCGGATACTCCTAACTCGTTAATGAAATTGTTTTATACCATTCAATCCATAATTCTAAAAATATATTCTAAAAAAATAAGGTGGCTAGTCCTGTTTTTCCTTTACAATAACGCCATTCAACTTTGCAGCCTTAAATTTTTGCCAGGCGCCTAGGTCGGTTGCTATGTCGCCCCCAACTTGTGCTAGCAAAGTTGTAGTCGCATTTTTCCTACTTTGTAGGCCTTGATAGTCCCCATACAATTCGAGCCAAAATTTCTCAAGCTGCATGTCTGTTGTAATATCTTTATCCGCAAGTAGCTTTTTTATGTCGTACCGTTTGATTAATTGCACAACATCTTTTTGCATACCTGCATCAGACAGATGGTTGTGCCACTTGCTAGTGTCAACCCCTTTAGGCAATAAAAATTTTATAATATGTTCTTGTAAATATTTTAAACGTGGTTGCTCAAACTCTATTTTTGCAAAAGGTTCGCAGATTCGCTCAATAATAGAGGGTTTATACACCACCAATGCCAACAACATTTGCTGTGTTGTTCCTGCATCAGTATGGCTATAAATTTCTTTCTTCGGAGTTTGTTTTCCTTTTTTCCCACCACGAATTATTTGCCACATTCTGTCTTTCATAGCGCCCGACATATGGCGGCGAATAATTTCGTTTTCAATTTGCCCAGCCAAATCAGAAATAGCCTTTTCAACCGTAGCTCGACCCTGACCGGTAGCAAGGTTATGCCCTGTTGTCATGTCGTCCCACAAAACGTCTTCAAGGCTGGCTGCTCCTAGCATCAAAGTTTCAAAAGCTTCACGACCTTGTTTAGCTATAAAGCTATCAGGGTCTTCGCCATCTGGCATCCATGCAAACCTTAATCCTTTACCAGGCACTAGTACTTTTAAAACTCGTTGTGCTAGCCGAATTGCAGCCTTACGGCCTGCACTGTCACCGTCTAGGCATACCAATGGTTCTTCATGGTATTTCCATAATAAAGCTACTTGTTGCTCTGTTATAGCTGTGCCCATAGGCGCTACAGCAGTTTTAACCCCATGTTGGTATAGCCCAATAACATCCATATACCCTTCAACAATAATCGCTTGGGTAGACCGACGAATATGAGGTGCCGCATGGTACAAACCATACAAAATATTACTTTTACTAAAAAACGGAGTTTCTGATGAGTTAAGGTACTTAGGCTCCCCTTCCCCCATAATTCTGCCACCAAACGCTACAGGGCGCCCTTGCATGTCTTGAATAGGGAAAATAACACGATTTCTAAATGTATCGTAAGCCTCACCACTTTTTTTGTCACTGTAGCGGATAAGACCTGTGTCTAGGATAGTTTTCTCGTTAAAACCTTCGGTTTGCAAATAGCTTTTTAGGCCTCGCCAGTCGTCTGGAGCAAAACCAAGGCGGAATGTTTTAATTATTTCTTCATCAAGCCCACGATTAAAGAAATATTCTTTTGCACTACCATTTAAATTACGCTCAAACCAAGACGATGCAGACTCCAACGCTGTTAGCCCATCAAGTCGGCGTTTTTGCTGCACAGGGTTGGCTTTTTCTCGCCTAATAACAACACCTGCTTTGCTAGCCAAATATTCTACCGCATCGGGGAATGACAAACCTTGTATTTGCTGGACAAAATCAAAAGCTGTGCCATGTGCACCACAACCAAAGCAATGGTAGTACCCCACACTATCACGCACTTGGAAAGATGGAGATTTCTCTTGATGAAACGGGCAACAGCCCCAAAAATCTCGCCCTTTACGGCGCAGTGGTACATGAGCGCGAACCACATCAACTAAGGATGTACGGTTACGAACTTCATCAATAATATCTGGTGGGATAAGACCTTGTGCCAAAAATTAAACGCCCTTATTTTAGGTGTATCAGCAATATTATAATAAAAATAAGATACTTTTACTATAACTAATGTTGCTTTTAGGTAACAGCAGAAGTGTACTCTATCTTATTTGAACCACTATATCAACAGCTGAAAATATCAATTTTTAAATATAAATATTCATGCTATTATGACCGTCAGATTTTTATAAATAGAAACTATGAGCGTCCCGACCAATGACGAGCGGGGCGATTATTTTTTTTAGTAGATGAACCAATAAAGAAGACAGACAATTATGAATAAAATGCCAATTACACCAGCAGGCCTAAAAAAATTAGAGGCTGAGTTAATCCACCTTAAAGGTGTTGAACGCCCAAATATTATTGAAGCCATCGCAACAGCCCGCGAACATGGTGACTTGTCTGAAAATGCTGAATATTCATCAGCCAAAGAAAAGCAAAGCTTTATTGAAGGCCGCATCCAAGAGCTAGAAGTAAAGGTTAACACTGCCGAAGTTATTGACCCAACAAAACAAAAAGGCGGCAGAATTGTTTTTGGCGCAACTGTTAATGTTGTTGATGTTGACACAGACAAAGAAGTTACCTATGCACTAGTTGGCCCAGATGAGGCAGACCTAGCAAAAGGGCTTATTTCTATAACCTCCCCACTAGGGCGAGCACTTATTGGCAAAGAAGAAGGTGACGAAGCCATCTTTAGCGCACCAGGTGGCAGCCGAACTTTTGAAATATTAGATGTTAAATTTGTAGAAATTGATGTTTCATAGATAATATCTATTCCACAAAAAAATGCCAGCATCAAGCTGGCATTTTTTTACTTTATTTATAGAATTATCTTTCCATGGAAGACTCTTGCTCTAGTTCCTCTGCTTCTACCTTTTGCTGCAAGTCTTTGAATTTCCCTACAGACTCGCGGCGAACCATAACAGGTTCTTCTGGTGTATTCGCATTAACAAATGTACCACTCTTTGCTTCTTTTTCTTCTTTAATCAGAATATCTAATTCTTCACGAGGTGTTAACACTTCTTCTGGCTCTGGTGCATTAGCTTGAGCGGCATATACTTCTTTATACGACTCTTGCATATGTTTTGGAACCATCTTTTGCTCACCATCAGGAGTTTCTATAACCACAAAGGTCTTTTTAGTTTCATTTTTATCATAAGCTTCTGCCTCATGATCAAGCTGTTTTAGAATATGATCATTTGGAATCTCTGGGTCAGCAATATTTTCTTTAACTGTTTCTAACCCATCTGATGAAGAAAGCTCTTCTATAGCGGCTTCTGCCTCTACCTCTGCTGCCACTTCTGGAGCAATATCATCACCTTCAGCCAACTCTGGCTCTACTGCTGTTTCTAGATCTGTTTCTTCTTTAACAGCTTCTACTTCATCTTCTTTCTTGTCTTCTTTTCTATCAGAAGGAGCAAGTGTCTCTGCTAAATTAATACCATCACCACCTTTTACTTTATCTGCAAGGGATTTTTCAATAACAGCAATCTTAGCCAAGTCATGGCTGTCAGCAATGCTTTTAGCATTTTTACTAATACTATTAAATTTAGATACGCTTACTTCCTCTTTGCAGGTCGCAATCGCAAGGTCTTCTTCTAGTTTAATGACTTTTTTGTCAGATACATTAAAATTACCAATGGCTCGCTCAGCAGGGGTTTTATCTGCAAGAATATTGAACCTTCCTTTAGGATTAAGGCTGCCAAAGGCCTCGGGGGCAACTTTTAGTGCTTCACGGGCAAAAATCCTGCGCCCACCTTTGCTAACGTCAATTCCTTCTGCTTCTAATCTCTCTCTGATTTCAAAAAGACTGCGCTTTACTTCAGACTTTCTTTTATCTTTACTTCCTTTTAAAAGGAGGTTGTTAGAAAAACTGGCTCTATCTATAGCATTAAATATTCTTTCATTCACATTTTTGCTATTTGCTAACTCTTCAAAGCGGGCTTGTGCTTCTTCAGGGAATTGGTAAATCTTGTCAAAAGTCGGCTTCATTTGCGTTTGTAATGCTTCTGCTGCTGCTTTTTTCTCTTCTGTGAATCTTGCGGAAATATTACGGCCTTCCTCAACCTCGTTTACAGAAGCTTTTTTAAGCTCGGCTAATCTGGATATAGAGCCTAAATTAGTGTCCATGCTAGTATCTCTAACTTTATCAGCTATACTTGAAGAGCTAGAGCCTCTGTTATACTGAGATAAAGCACTAACTTGGGCTGTACCCCGAGAAGAGTCCCCTAGAGAGCGCAAGCTATTGTTAAACATAGATAGAAGACTATTAATTACATTAATGTTATCTGTCATATCGCTAGAAGCCATGCCTAAATCCTTCTGATTAATAAATTCTATACATACATAGGTTCTCTATGGGAAATTACAACCCTAATCAACCATTTTTTTTACTTAGGATCTTAATTTTTTCTTTGTTTTACTATCAACCAGTACAGAGGTACTTCCATCAAGAGGGCTTGGGTTAGGTAATATATAAATGTCTGCTAAAACCTCAGCGGCACGAGTAGCTGGGGCTTCCCCACTAATATTTGCTGAGGTTGACACCAACGGCCTCCCCCACCTATGTAGATATTCCTGCATATAATCTTTTTGAGGTAAGCGCACTGCAATTGTTTTTTCGCCACCTGTTAAAAGATGAGGCAAGTTATTAGCTGCTGGGAAAATAAGCGTTACTTGACCTGGCCAATACTCCCTTATAAGGGCGCAATCAGACTTCGATAAACCAGATGTTAGCTCCGCTAGTTGTTCTATATTGCTAATTAAAGTTATAAAACCTTTGCTAGGCGTTCGCCCCTTAAGTTTAACTAGCTTTTGTAGTGCTTTTTCGTTAAATGGGTCAACGCAATAGCCGTATACCCCTTCAGCAGGGGCAGCCACAACCTCACCAGCCTCCAAATTTTCAACAAAGGTGTTCAGTTCGCATTTATTTAGCATTACGCTTACTCTTAAAAAATTTTTGTAGTAAATCTCGGCTTTCTTCGGCCATTAGCCCATCTAATACGGTTGGCTTATGGTGGCATGTTCGGTGTGCGAAAACTTTTGCGCCATGCAAAACACCACCGCTTTTTTCATCACGAGCTGCAAAGTGGATGCTTTTTATCCGTGCCCATGCCATAGCTTGGGCGCACATTGCGCATGGTTCAAGCGTTACTGCTAGCATTAAACCTGTTAAATTTGCTGATTCATACTTCTTACCAGCCTCACGCAGGGCAATAATCTCGGCATGAGCAGTAGGGTCGCTGTTAGTTATAGTTAAATTATGCCCTTGCCCCCAAATAGTGCCATCAGCGTCATAGATTACTGCACCAACGGGGACTTCATCAGCTATAGCAGCTTTCTTTGCCAATTCCATTGCTAGCTGCATCATTTTAATATCAAGACTTGTATTATTTGTGGTACTCACTTATCTATGACCTTAATTATTTAATTTAAACATGGAAGCTACACTACAATATGGCAATCAGATTAGCAAAAGCAATTGCAGACGCAGGAATATGTAGCCGCAGGCAAGCCGACAAACTTATTGCCGAAGGTCGGGTGCATTTAAATGGTAATTTGCAAACCTCACCCGCTATTACTGTTACAGATGCCGACCATATAGAGGTTGATGGCACACCACTGCCACGAACAGATATTCTCCCAAGGTTATTTATGTACCATAAACCCGCAGGTATTATGTGCACAACCGACGACCCCCAAGGTCGCCCTACAGTTTTTGATAAACTCCCTAAAAACTTACCCCGCCTAATTTTGGTAGGTAGGCTCGATTTAAATAGTGAAGGGTTGTTGCTGCTTACCACTAGCGGCGAGTTAGCAGGCAAGCTAATGCACCCCGACTCTAATCTTGAGCGCGCTTATAAGGTCCGTTTCCGTGGCTATTTAACCGATAAAACCATCGAAACCATGCGAAATGGCGTAACAATAGATGGTATGCACTACCGCCCGATGGATGTAGAAGTATTAAAAGGTAACGAGGAAAGTGCCAACCAATGGGCCATTGTAACCTTAACCGAGGGGAAAAACCGTGAGATTAGGAATGTTTTCGAATATTTCTCACTCCAAGTTAATCGCCTAATTCGCCTTTCATACGGTGGGTTCGAGCTGGGTAATATGCCAACTAACAAACTAATGGAAGTGCCCGCAAAAGTGGTGGCTTCTTTAATCGATGAGGTTAAATAGATTAAATGCAAATTATTGGCGGAACATATCGTGGCAAGAAATTAACCTCCCCCGAGGGAACAGACGTACGCCCGACATCATCCCGAAGCCGTGAAGCACTTTTTAATATGCTTACTGCAAAATTCTCGCTGCAAGGTAAAACAATTGCCGACCTATTTTGTGGCACGGGTGCATTAGGTATAGAGGCAATTTCACGTGGGGCAAGCCATGCAATTATGGCCGATAAAGATACCTCTACAGCCAAAAAAAATATTACTACCATGAAGCTAGAACAAAAAATCACCTTTATCCAAAAAGATATTCTAGCCATTGAGCCAGAAAGACTTAAAGATGCAGACATAATCTTTATGGACCCTCCATATAACCAAGATTTAGTAGCAAAAACTATTGCTCACTTTACCCCTCACCTAAAAAAAGATACTTTATGGGCAATTGAGATAGAAAAAGACTACCCAATTGCAACTTTACCTTTTGTAGCTAGCGGTATTAGCCTAAAAATACTAGCTAAAACTAGCCAAGGGGTTGCAACATTAGTATTATTGCAACAATAAATTTAAGGGGTTAGCATGTTACTTATTTCTCTGATAGTTCTATATTTTTGCAGCGTTACCACCTACGGCTACTTTGTAGGGAAGAGAGAATCCCTCGATGGCTTTATGGTGGCAGACCGCAACAGAATGGCTGTGCCTATTGCATTAAGCATGATTGTAGGCTGGTTTGATGCTGGCTTTATTTTATTTTACCTTCACGAGTTTAATAACTCTGGCTTTTATGGTTTTACATACCCTATTGGTGTTGCTCTTGGTTTTCTTGTTTTTATAGTTACAATGCCAAAGCTTATGGAAGCCTCGGTAAAATACAAAATGTTTACCATGTCCGACTATTTCCATTTTGAGCTATCTAAAAGAACAGGGTTGATAATATCTTTTATAAATCTAGTACTAATGGTTTTATGGGTTATATTCCTATTCCTACTTGGTGGGCAGCTACTAGCAGCATTATCGCCATTATCAGAGCTCCAAGCTACATGGACTATGTTTGCTTTAACTTTGCCATATTTAATTTTAGGTGGTTTTAAGGCCGTAATTGGGACGGATGTTGTTCAAGCTATATTGGTTTTTGTTTGCCTAGCAATTTTAGCATCGTCATTATTTACATTAGATAATATTAGTTTAGCTGCCACTAAAGAAATAATCCCCTACACTACCGAACAAATATTACTAGCCATTCTTTCTTTAGCTAGTTGGACACTAGTATCTGGCGATATTTGGCAAAGAATATATGCAGCAAAAAATACTTACGAAGCACAGAAAAGCTCTATTCTAATGGTAATATTTAGTACGTTATTAGCCTGTATAATGGCATTATTTGCTTGGAACCTTACCGACCCACAAGCGTCCGACTTATTACTTAGTTTATTAACAAATGCTAGTATGTCGCCGGTATTGTCAGCTTTTGCATTAGCAATGATATTCCTAGCTATTTTGTCATCCTTAGATACCTGCGTTTTTAGTAGTGCTACTACTGTTACAAATAACTTGCTTATTAAAATGGGCATCACCAGCGAGAAAACCCTAAAGCTTCAAGTTAGAATTGCGATTATATTGGTAATGCTGTTTGGTGCTGCTTTCTCCCGCTCTTTTGGTAGTGTTATGGACTTATTTTACCAAGCGATGGGCATTGCAAGTGCTGTAGGCCCTGCAATTGCATATGCTTTACTTATTAAAAACAGAAGCGAGCCCATTATTTTTGCAAGTATGGTGCTAGGCGTAATCACTGTTATAGGCGGGATAGTATTTAGCCTTACCTTTACTGGCGCAACCTTACTGCCATTTTTTGTGGCAACATTACCATTACTAATTCCAATGTTTAATTATGCACAGAAAAGATTAGCGGCGGCCGAATAGTTTTTCGATCTCAAAACGGCTTAGTTCTACGTAAGTTGGGCGGCCATGGTTGCATTGGGCGGAGTTGGGGGTTTCTTCCATCTGGCGCAGAATGGCATTCATTTCGTTGATACTAAGTTTTCTGCCTGCTCTAATACTGCCGTGGCACGCCATTGTAGACAAAGTTTCCTCTATTCTAGTTTGCAGGCTTACCCCTTTTTTAAGGCTGCGGAGGTCTTCGACCAAGTCTTTAAGTAAAGTATCGCAATTCATCTGCCCCAATATTGCAGGGGTTGCTCGTACAGCAATTGCTGTGGGGCCAAATGCTTCTATCTCTAGCCCGAAAAAGTCTAGCTCATCGGCATACTCTAGCAAAACTGACACATCTACCTTTGGTAGCTCTATAACGTCAGGAATTAATAGTGGTTGGCGTTCGGCTGTTCTATCTGCAATTTGTTTTTTAAAGCGTTCATAAACTAAACGTTCATGGGCGGCATGTTGGTCTACCATTATTATGCCATTTTCGGTTTGCGCTATAATATAAGTACCATGAATTTGCGCTACTGCTGCCCCCAACGGGTGGGGCTGAAAGTCGGTGACTGACTGCATAGCTTCTGCTTGTTCAACATGTGCTTGGGGTGGGGTATCAAAAGCAAGACTATATGAGCTACTAGGCTGGGATACTTGCCAATCTTGCTGTGCCATTTGGGGGATTTGCTGCATTGGTTGCACAGGTGCTTTAAAAGCATGTAATGCCTGCTGTTGGCCTGTATCGCTTACGGTCTGGCTTGCTTCGTCTAATCCACGCCGTACCCCGCCCCTAATTAAGCCAAAAACATCGCTACTATTTTTAAAACGCACTTCGGCTTTTGTAGGGTGAACGTTTACATCTACCTCTTGGGGTGGGATATCTAAAAATAAAACACACGATGGGTGGCGGTGGCGGGCTAACAAGTCGTGGTAAGCATGTTTAAATGCTGCAAGCAAAGTACGGTCTTTAACAGGGCGGCCATTAACATACATATATTGACGACGTGCAGTAGACATATTGTAGGTTGGTAAACTTACAAAACCAAACAAGCGCATGTCGCCACGCTGGGCGTCAACCGTAATTGCATTACTAACAAAGTCTCTACCCATAAAGTCGGCAAGGCGAGGTAGTGCGTCGGTTAATAAGTCCCCTTGAGCAGGGCTAAAACGTACTATTTCCTGCCCATTATGTAGTAGCTCGAAGGATTTATCGGGGTGTGCCATAGCAATTCTTACTACAATATCGGAGATATGCTCTAGCTCGGTACGGTCAGACTTTAAAAATTTGCGCCGTGCGGGGGTATTATAAAATAAATCATCCACCACAACTGTAGTACCAAATGGGTGTGCTGTGGGCTGCAAGTCGTTATTTTTACCACCTTCACTAATAACTTTCCAAGCTTCATCACTACCGCAAACTCTACTACTCATACTGAATTTAGAAACAGATGCGATTGATGGCAACGCCTCCCCTCTAAAACCAAAAGAGGTAATAGAGAATAAATCCTCAACTTTGCTAATTTTAGATGTAGCATGCCGTGCTAATGCAATTGGCAATTCTTCTTTACTAAGCCCAAAGCCATCATCACGCACTTGGATCCGCTTTAGGCCAGCTTCCTCGATTATAACTTGGATATATTTTGCATTTGCGTCTAATGCATTTTCGACCAATTCTTTAACTACAGATGCAGGGCGCTCTACAACCTCACCTGCGGCAATCTGGTTGGCAAGTTTATCGTCAAGAATTTGGATAATTGGTTTCGCCATTATCGTGCACTTATTTGCAATAATTTAAGGGCTCGGTTTTTGCTATCTTCAACTGCTGGTTGGTCAAAAGGGTTAACTCGCCACATAACCCCTGCAACTACGGTTGCAAGCATCATATGCATTAACAAAGCACCAAGGCTTTTTTCATCGCGCTCGGCTAGAATTATCATCCGCACAGGGCGGCCACAGCTTTCTAGGGATGAGGCTGTTGCAAGAGCTTGCGCTTGGAGCAATTTACCTGCGCTTAGGCCGTTTAACTCGGGCCGGCCTGCAAGGCTTGCCATTGAACCTGACAAAATTCTTGTCTCAGCTTTTTCTTCAGCAACTGTAATAAAAGTGTAGAGCTTATCGTTAGGGCCATCGGCATATAGTTGTAATTGCGAATGTTGGTCGGTTGCACCAACAGCCTTAACTGGAGTTGTACCACGAGTTTCTTTGCCCAAGCTTTCAGCCCATAGTTGCGCCCACCAGTCGGCGATAAGGCCTAACTGTTGGCCGTATGGCATTATAACTTCGCTTCTAAAGCCATCTTGCAATGCTATAACAGCGCCAAGTGCGTGTTGGGTTGCGAGGCTTTCTATTGGAGTTGTGCAAAAATCGTTTAGAACTTCTTGCGCACCTTTACGCAGCATTTTGGCATCAATCCCAGCCAAAACCCCAGCTAAAAGACCCACATTCGAGAAAACAGAAAAACGCCCACCAATATTAGGGTCATGCCGTAGCAGCCTGCCCCCTTGGCCTTGTACCATATGTGCCAGCGGTGTAGAACCAGACTCGGACAATGCCCAAACCCGATTATTTGCGCTTACGTCGCTAGCTTTCATTGCATCAAGAATAAGGCCTGTTATTAATAATGTTTCAATTGTACCACCTGATTTAGAGATAGCTAAAACAGCTGTGTCTTTTAGGGGTAGGTCTCGGCACAATGTATCAATAACTACAGAATCGGGGTTATTGATAAAATGTACTGTTGGCTTACTACCACGAGCAGGGCTTGCAAATTTTGTTAGCACCATACTACCAAGAGACGCACCACCCATACCAATTACAATTAAATGCTTAAATTTAACCCTTATTTGTGCGGCCCAGTCTTCTATTTCTACCAAGTCGTCGTACTGCTGAACAATGCTAAAAGCGGGGAAATTTCCCTCGGTTATTTGCTCGGCGAATAGTTCAATATTGCCCCGATGGAGGTTTATATTGTCTGCCATGTGTTTGGTAGATTTACCAAATAATTTAAGTGCAGATACTTGGTTAAGCTGGTAATAGGTCATAGTTTTACTCTTAACTTATATATTGTTTTCATCAACCAACTCGGGCTGAGGACGGCCAAAGTGATAGCCTTGGCCATAGTCTATACCAAGGTCTTTAATATGTTGCTCAACGTCTTCATCTTCAACCATTTCAGCAATAGTTTTAATATTTAAGCCTTTGGCAATGTCATTAATAGCTTTAACAAAAACTCTGTCTTCGTCATTCTGATGAATTTGGCGGATAAAGGACCCATCAATTTTAACATAGTCAATATCTAGCTGGCGCACATAGTTAAAAGATGAGTACCCCACGCCAAAGTCATCTAGTGCTATTTTGCAGCCAATTTTTTTCAAAGCATGGATTGTTCTTTGTGCACGGCCAATATCTTTTAATGCTGTTGTTTCTGTTATTTCAAAGATTACTCGTCCCTCAGGCAAATTAGCATGCTGGACTAAGGCCCTAATCCGTGCCATGGACTCTTCATCGTCAAAAGTAATCCCCGACAAGTTAACTGCTAACGATAAATCATGGCCAACAGTATGGTGCTTAACCAAAAAGTCTAGAGATTTACGGCATATATATTCATCGAGCCGCTGAATAATACCAAAATCTTCTGCGGTCTCAATAAAATGGATTGGCATAACGATTTTGCCATTTTCATCAAGCATCCGACATAATACTTCATAATGTTTTATAGTGCGCTTCTTTACTTGCAACGGCACAATCGGTTGAAAATATAGCATAATCCTGTCTTCATCAAGACAACGGACAATAAAATCGGCGATATCAAGGCGCTTTGCTATGCCATGGTCACGTACGTGGGTTTCGTCAAAGATATACCACCGATTACGACCATCTGCTTTTGCACGATACATTGCAATGTCAGCCTTGGATAAAAGCTCTCCGCTAGCAGCGCCTTGATCTGGGAAAATAACAATCCCCACGCTTGCTGTTAGCGCAATCTCATGGTTAGCATGCACAAAAGGAGATGCCCCCATTCTTTCTAGGACTTCGGCTGCAACATCGGTTACGTCTGCTTCTTTAATATCAGTAAATATAATGGCGAATTCGTCTCCACCGAGGCGAGATATAATGTATTCATCGCTAATAACCTCACGCAAAATATAACCAACATGGACAAGCATACTATCGCCAGCGTCATGGCCATAGGTGTCGTTAACGTATTTAAATCTATCTAAATCAAGCAACATAACAGCGCCTTTGTGTTTAGATCTGCGCATGTCTCTTACAGCTCTGCCAAGCTCATCGTAAAAACGGCCACGGTTATAAAGGCCTGTTAGAGTGTCGTTATTAGCCATATAATAAAGTTGATCTTGGCTAGATTTTTCTGCCGAAATGTCTCGTGCTACGCCTCTGTAGCCAATAAATTCGTTGTTTCTATCGTAAGTAGGAACACCCGACACAGACCAACAAACCCGCAGCCCTTTCTGGTCAAGCCCCCAATACTCAAAACTCTTAAAAGGCTCTTGGTGTGCAAATAATTTTTTAAAGTCTTCTTTAATCTTTTTTCTATCTTCTGGCAAAAAACAACTAGTGAAAACCACACCTTTTTGAATAGTTAGCCCTGTTTTACTACGGCTTTTTGAAACATACTTAACAATCATGTCGGTATCAATTTCCCAAATCCAATCGGAAAAACTGTCAGAGATATCGTCAAAACGTTGCTCTAGGTCTTCAGCTTTTTCTTCAGCTCTTCTTAATGACTCTTGTAATAAAAAGCTCTGGTAAGCGTTTAAAAATACACCTTGTAGGGTATCTTCGCTCAGAATATTCTTATTTAAAAAATATGGCGACCCTAGCTTACGAAGTTTCTTCTCGGTAGGGTTGTTAGGCTCGGTAATAATAACTATAGGACCATTAGATTGTTCTAAGATTATAGAATATAACTCATCACAAGGGGTGCTTTTAAGGGTAATGTCGATAAATATTAAACTATATTTATTGCCATGCTTAAAAGCTGAGGCAATTGATTTTTTATTATCTGTAATAATACTAATATTTTTCGGTAAAACCCCTTCATGCTGGGGGAAATAGGAAGCAACAATCTGTGCCGCACTCTTATCAGGCGACACTATTACGATAGGCTGTTTCTTTATATCTGGGATATTCACGCCCATTTTACCCTAAATTATAGAATTTACTTAATAATGCAGTTAGGTCCTTTTGCTCGTGCTTCCGATAGCTTTTGGTCCACAACGTACAGTAGCCCTGCCATATCTTGTACTGCAGGGTCGCAGCTTTCAATGATACCGCCACTCATTGTCATTGCAACTTTACCAATTGATGTTTCATACACTTTGTCAACCTCTTGGCGGATGCGTTCGGCTAGTATAAAAGCACCTTCAGCCTCTGTCTCAGGAAGGAGAACCATAAATGTATGGTCTGATGTACGCCCTGGAGAGTCGCTATCACGTACATATTTGCGTACCACACGTGCAGCCTCACCCACTAGTAGGTTTGTATCTGCAAAACCAATAGTTTCTTCAGCGTTAAATGCATCCATTTCAAAAGCAATCACTGAGAAATGAGTTTCGTACCTTTTTGCACGGTATAGCTCTTTTTCCACAAGGTGGAATATATAGCGACGTGAGAACATTTGGGTTACTTCGTCATAAGCCATAAGGTCTCGTAAATATTTAACTGATGTTTCTAAAGCTTTACCAGAACGTTCTAGGGTTGTGATTAAATCTGCGATTTTGGCCATTTCTTCGCGCGATACGGTGTACGCCCCATCAGATAAAGTTAACCTAACCTTATTGGTTTTAACACGTTTAATAAAAGCTTCAGCTTCTTCTAGAGAAGATTCGATATCACGGATAGTACGGATATCATGTAAAATTCCAGGTGCTTGAGTCATGTGTCTTCCTTGTGTGCAAAATACCCTGCTTCTAGTTATATGCAGGTTATTATTTATAGTATCCTTTAAATTGTCGGTGTTTTCATCACCAATTGCAAGTTGTTTCCCCATTATCGAGGCTAATACTTAGATTTATTAATTAAAATTAAATATTACCAGCCTCAACAAATTTTTTGGCACGCTAAATGCATTAGCTGTTGTGAACGAAATCCTTTGGGAGAGGGGAATAAGTATTATGAGTGGTTTACAAAGCATTTACATATTAAGCTCGCGGATGCAAACGCAGATGAAGAAGCTCGATGCTGTTGCAGTTAACGTTGCCAACAGTAACACCCCTGGTTTTAAACGCCAAGATGTTGACTTTGAAACTATCCTTGGTGGAAAAGGCGGGCAAGCAGCAGGTAAATTTGCGCTACACCGTGGCTATAATAGTAACCTTTCTCAAGGCCCAATTAACACTACTGGCAACCCTTTAGATATGGCCTTAATTGGTGACGGGTTTTTTGCAACACAACCAATCGGTGGTGGCACCCCTACCTACACTAGAGATGGGCATTTTACTGTTTCTAACGAGGGGCTATTAATAAACTCTCGTGGTGAACATATTTTGGACGAAGCTAACGCTCCAATCAGCTTACCACCAAACCAAACTATATCTGTAGAGACAGATGGCACTATTACAGCCGATAAAGTAATTATCGGGAAAATTGGTGTTTTCCAATTCCCTGCTGATGTTGCATTACTCAGAGTTGGAAACAACCAATTTCGTAACGAAAACAATGCAGTACCAATACCAGCAGAGAGTATAAGAGTTATTGCTGGTGCTGTAGAAGGGTCAAACGTAAACCCTATTATGGAAACCGTAAAAATGAATGAAGTTTCGCAAGCCTATCAAGGAGCAGCCAGACTAATGGGGCGACTTGAAGACTTACAAGAGCGAGTAATCCGTGAATTACCACGAACAAATCGCTAATTTTAATAATTTAACCAAAAGGGAGAGTTAATACCATGATGAGCGCTCTAAGAATTGCTGCCACAGGAATGGCAGCCCAACAGAAAAATGTGGATGTGTTATCAAATAACATCGCCAATATTTCAACCACGTCATTTAAACGGTCGGAAGCAGCATTTACTGACCTAATGTACACCAACGAAATTGCAGCTGGTGCAACCACCTCACAAAATGGTTCTTTAGCACCAACAGGCGCACAGATTGGCTTGGGTGTAAAGCTAGGCTCCACTTTTAGGGTACTAACCCAAGGCCCTATGGAGGAAACAGGCGACCCATTTACTATGGCGATTCAAGGTCGTGGTTTTTTTGAAGTAACCCTACCTAATGGCGATTCTGCATATACTCGTGATGGTAACTTTAAGACTGACCAAAATGGAGATTTAGTGAATAAAGATGGCTTCTTGGTTCAGCCATCTATCAACATTCCTGATGATGCTATTAACATTACCATCTCAAGCCGAGGAATTGTGACTGCCAAGATAAATGATAGCATTGTTCAGCTTGGTGAAATGGATTTAGTTATGTTCCAAAACCCTGCTGGCCTTGAAGCAATCGGTGACAACTTCCTTAAAGAAACTGAAGCATCAGGTG
>JAJFIW010000022.1 GCA_021774615.1 Alphaproteobacteria bacterium
CTTTTTGGTGGGCATTAGCAATTAACATTTTGGCTGTACCTGTTGCTGTTTGGTTTAGCCCCCCCGCAACAGAGATAGAGGAAGCTCTAACTAATCTCCAAAAATTTTACCTTGAGGTAGCAATGCTACCAATTGTACTAATAACTATTTATACCCTAGCCTTCGCACATCGTCGGCACGAAAAATTCACGGTTATTTATGCTGGTATTACTTACTCGGGGGTTGCTATTGCAGGGGTATTATTGGTTGTAGAACAACTTATTGCTCTTTATGGCCAGTCGCTTTATATGCAAGATGCCCCAATGCTAGTGCATAGCTTATTATTTATAGCACTATTGTGGATGTTGGTGCTAATGTCGTTTGTGTTTAAAACAGCATTAAACATTGGTGCAGCAGCCTCACTTATCATGACATCAATATTATTATTCGTAATTATTGTTGGTCGCTTGTGGCTCCAAATATGGTGGTTTAGTTAATGATTATTTTAGAAATTTTGTTTGCTATTATTATAGGCTTTTTTGCTTTAGGGCTATTGGGCGCTCTAATTGTTTTTATTATGGCACTAAACATTCGCCGTAAACTACGCCAAGCCATGGCAAACATGCCAAACAACAACCAAACAACAAACCAAAATGACCACAACGAGCTAGACGTAGAACTTATCCAATGCCCCCACTGCGGCACCTTCATCGAAGCCCACCACAATATTTGCGAGTCCTGCGGTAAATCGACTAGGTAACTTACTGCGAATGCTTAACCCGCCTTATAAAAATCCTGCATATAATTTGCAAGGTCAGCTACGGCAATGCGTTCTTGTGCCATTGTATCACGGTTGCGGACGGTTACTTTGTCGTCGGTTTCGATGGTGTCAAAATCTACGGTGATGCAAAGTGGGGTACCCACTTCGTCGTGGCGGCGGTAGGCTTTACCTACGTTGCCGCTGTTCTCGAATAGTACCCGACCTAGCCCTAGTTTTTGTAAGGTGTTTTTAATGTCTTTAGCTTTATTAACAAGAACTTCCTTGTTTTTAGCAAGTGGAATAACAGCAGCTTTAATTGGTGCAAGGTGCGGTTTGAATTTTAGTACAATTCGCTCTTTGTTGTCGTCTAGGCGTTCAACCGTATAGGCCTCGTTCATAATTGCGAGCAGGCCACGGTCTAGCCCCATTGATGGTTCAATAACAAATGGAACAACCCACGCTTTAGTGTCAATGTCTTGCACAGCTAAACGGGTGGTAGAGTCTTCATTCTTCTTAACTTTAGCAGTTAAGTTTAGTTTGTCTTGCTCTTTGGTGTGGCTGCCGAGGTCATAGTCGCTACGGCTGGCAATGCCTTCAACCTCATCATAACCGTGTGGGTATAAGTAATTTAGGTCGAATGTACGTTTAGAGTAGTGGGCAAGATCTTCTTTTGCTACATCTTCAATCTGGAATTTGTCGCGTGCTACACCTTGTGCTTCCCACCATTTTAGGCGTTCTTCTAGCCAAAAGTCATGCCATTTTTCGTCTTCCCCTGGTTTTACAAAGAACTCAAGCTCCATTTGTTCAAACTCACGCACTCGGAAAATAAAGTTACGAGCTACAATTTCGTTACGGTACGCCCGACCAATTTGGGCAATCCCAAATGGTATTTTAGCTGATGTACTGTCGAGAACATTTTTGAAATTAGCAAAAATGTGCTGGGCAGTTTCAGGGCGTAGGTAGCCTGCAGAACTTTCATCTGCCATAGGGCCAATATTGGTTTTAAACATCATGTTAAATTGCCGTGGTGGGGTAACGTCAGTACTGCCGCAGTTCTCGCAAATTTTAGGGTCTTTCATGTGGTCGGCACGCATCCGAGCTTGGCATTCTTTGCATTCTACCAAGGGGTCATTAAAGGTTTCGGTGTGGCCAGAATATTTGAACATTGTTTGGCTGCCGATAGTTGAACTATCTAGCCCTTCAACGTCATCACGCTCATAAACCATAGAACGCCACCAAGATTGTTTAATGTTATTTTTTAGCTCTACACCTAATGGCCCGTAATCGTAGAAGCCTTTAAGGCCTCCGTAAAGCTCGTTACTTTGGAAGATAAAGCCACGGCGTTTACATAAAGATACGAGTTCGTCCATTGATTGTGCAGGCATAGGTATTTCCTTTTAATTATATTCGTAGTTGGCCCATTCGGGCTTATGAGCTTTTAATTCTACACCATTAGCAAACAGAAGCTTACCTTTAATTGCTTCTTTAAGGCGTAAAATAGCGATTCCATAACCTTGGGAGGTTGAAAATACATTACCAATAGATAAATTACCAGATGTTACTTCGCTACCAATAGGGATAGCTTCCTCTTGGTAAGCTATAGTCATTATCCTTTTTTTTGGTTGCGTCCTAAAATGGGTGCGGGCTGTAACTTCTTGCCCGATATAGCAGCCTTTTTCATAGTCAACACCGTGTAGGTACTCGAGGCATAATTCGCCAGCAATGGTTTTGTTGCGGATGCCATCAAATGCACCATCGGGGACTGCTAGCTTAATCCGATGCTGGTGGTATTTATCCAAATCGTTGTTAGCATTTTCAGAGTGTTTTTCTACAATTAGACGATGCCCCATACCAGTAAGGCGGGGGTCTGTAATTTTAATGCCTGTGGGTATTTGCTCGGTTTGCCCACAAGGGGTATTAGCTCGAGAAATAGAGGCAAGAATGTCGTAATCATCACTCAAGTTTTCAAACTCGATAGTAAAACGCATAACGTAGCTATGGAGTATTTTTGCTAGTGGCATTAGGCGTTCTTTGTTGCAGTCTAGAACAATTTTGTCGTCGATAAGGTAAATGAAAAAATCATCTAAAAACTTACCTTGTGGTGTTAAATGCGCCCCATAAAGGCTATTTGTAGGTGAGAGTTTGTTGATGTCGCAGGTTACCATCCCCTGGAGGAAATCTGCTGCGTCAGCACCGCTTAAACCAAGGAGACCACGGTCTTTTAAGTGAATAAATGTGGTCATGATTTATTTTATGCCTTTATGTTTGCAAGCCATTTAACTATGTAAGTACAAAGTTAAACAACTATATACTTAATCTTTAAGAGAATATTAGTATATAATGTAAAAATGGAAAAAGAACCTATAAAACAAAAAATAAAGGTGATGCACCTTTGCGGCAGTAAAGGCCCTAGCGGGACCGAGAAATTTTTTATGCGCCTAGTTAAAGCGCAAATGGAAAACCCAGAGTTAGAAATTACCCCAGTTGTCCGTAAAAACTCGTGGCTTGATGGGCAGCTTAAAGAACAAAAAATTAAGCATTATACCGCCCCTTTTAAAGGTGGATTAGGGCGATTTGTAGATTTTAAAACTATACCATTACTACATGGGATTATAGATGCAGAACAACCCGACATTGTACAAACATGGGTGGGTTCATCTAGTAGGTTAGTTCCACATATTTCGGCGCCACAAATAGCCTTTGTGGGGCATGATTACCCTTCTAAATTATATAAAAATGCAGACTATGCAGTAGGCACAACAGAGAATATCTGTGAACACATTAGAAGAAGTGGTAGGCCTGAAACAAGATTTGAGAAAATACCCACTTTTGTAAATATGCCACCTGAAGGGTTCCAAGGTTTTCGTTGTGACGTTAGAAGTGAATATAATATCCCAGAGGAATCTACCGTTTTATTACTACTAGGGCGCCTGCACGAGCAAAAAGGGTTCGACATTGCCTTGTTTGCACTAAATATGTTGCCTGACAATGTTTATGTTTTATTAGTAGGAACAGGGCCCGATGAAAAAGCTTTAAGAGCAGCAGTACAGGCTGATGGACTTAGCAACCGAGTTCGTTTTGTAGGTTGGGTTGACAACACAACGCCTTTTTTTGCGGCGGCTGATGTTTTTGTGTTGCCATCACGCTTCGAGTCATCAAGTAGTGTTATTTTGGAGGCGTGGGCACACCGGTTACCAGTTATTGCTACAGAAACATCCTCGTTATACTCTTTAATAACTCACGATAATAATGGGCTGCTGATTGAACCAGACAGCGAGCAAGAGCTAGCACAAGCAGTTGAGCGCATCCTTTCAGAAAAGGAACTTTTAGGCAAATTGGCACTATCTGGTTATCGTGAAGTTTGTGCTGAGTTTTCTAGGAATGATGTGCTTGAGAAATATAATAATTTGTATAAAAAATTAGTACAAAAGTAACTAGCTTAAAAGTGTATGTACGTGTAAAATGCCCCATAATAAGTTCAATATAAGGAACATAAAAATGGCACAACCAACTAGTAAAACAGAAACTAATTTCAAGTTTGAACAGGCTATGGCTGACATTGAAGGTTTAGTTAGCAGCCTTGAAAAGGGTGACATGCCACTTGACAAAGCGCTAGATGCTTTTGAAAAAGGTGTGCTATTGGTTAAACAATGTCAACAAAAATTACAGACAGCAGAGCTACGGGTAGAGAAAATTCTTGCAGACCCTAATGGCAAAGCCACTAAGACAGAATCTTTTACAAATTAAAGGAATGGCTAAATGATACTTGAGCCGATGCAGCCTGATGAAGCGCAGGAACTTGAAACCTATACAAACGCAACTTCTGCAGCAGTAGAAGAGGAGCTAGACCAGCTTCTGCCTGCCGTAGATGACAGCGAGGAAGCGCAGCTTTTTGAAGCCATGCGTTATTCTATTTTTGCAGGTGGTAAGCGCATCCGCCCTTTGTTAATTATGGCAACAAACGAAGCCCTTGGCGGTAACAAGAAAAGAGCTCTGCGAGTTGCAGCGGCAATGGAATGCTTGCATACATACTCTTTAATCCATGATGATTTACCATGTATGGATGATGATGAGCTACGCCGTGGAAAACCCACTTGCCACGTACAGTTTGATGAAGCAACAGCTGTTTTAGCGGGTGATGCTTTGCTAACCTTAGCGTTCGAAATTCTGTCTGACAAAGAAACTCATGCAGACCCAACCGTACGAATTCGCCTAGTTGCTCTATTTGCACAAGCCGCAGGCGGGCAAGGGATGCTCGGCGGGCAGATGATGGATATTCTAGCCGAAAGCCGCGACACCGACACCGAATACGACCAAGGTGCACTAGCACGGTTACAACGTAAAAAAACAGGTGCACTGTTCTCAGCTTGTTGCGAAGCTTCGATGATTTTGAATGGTGGAACAAACGAGGAATACCACCGATTTACCTCTTACGCTAAAAATATTGGCTTAGCTTTCCAAATGGTTGATGACATTTTAGATGTTGTGGGCGATAAAAAGAAAATGGGCAAAGAAGTAGGCAAAGATGATAATGCAGGTAAAGTTACTTTTGCTCAATTAATGGGTGTTGAAGGAGCTAGCAGACAAGCCGAATTCTTGTGTGGACAGGCTGCTGATTACTTGCGTCCTTTCGGTGAGAAGGCCCATACGTTGCGTCTATTAGCTAAATTTGTTGTTACGAGGACCCACTAATATTATGCGTCTTGATGCCCTACTTGTAGATAAAAAATTAGCAAAAAGCCGCGCTCGTGCACAAGAGCTTATTAAAGGTGGCAAAGTAAAAATTACAGGCATGAAAAACCTAAAACCATCGCTTGATGTTGCTGAAGATGCAGTTATCACCATGACTGAAGACGACCACCCATACGTATCACGTGCAGCATTTAAGCTTAAAGCTATTATTGATGCTACAGGGTTTGTCTTTAAAGATAAAATAGTTCTCGATATTGGCGCTTCTACTGGTGGTTTTACCCAAGTAGCATTAGAAGAGGGTGCAAAACACATTTATGCGATTGATGTTGGCCATGGCCAGCTAGATGACGGCTTTAAGGCAGACCCACAAGTTACAAGCCTCGAGAAAACCGACGGGCGTAATTTGTTGCCATCTATGGTTCGCAGAACTCCTGATATAGTATTATGCGATGTAAGCTTTATTAGCTGCACGAAGATATTGCCACATATTATATTGTCATTCCCATCTATTAGCGATGTATTAGTTTTGGTTAAACCACAGTTTGAGTTAACTCCCGACGATATTGGCCATGGTGGTGTTGTACGTGATAAACAGCGCCGCTATGATGCCTTAGAAAAAGTTAAACAATGCTTGATAGACCTTGGTTTTGAAGTACCAACATTTATTAAAAGCCCATTAAATAGCGCTAAGAGCAACCAAGAGTTTGTACTGCATGCTCGCCGCCCCGAAGAATAAAAATGGTTGAGATGTATGACATAACCAACTTTGACGCTATGAGCTGTTGGTTGTTGGTTGAGGGTGATGCCCCTTGCCAGAAGTCTGTTGCATTGCTTAATTCTTTAGGGGTAGAGTACGAAGAAATCAGCATTACCCCACATCGCTTTGGGCATGTAGTTGGCTGGCTTGGTAGCGAATGGCAAGTTGAAAACCTTCCAACAGCGCCGTACCCACAGTTAGTAGTTGGTAGCGGGAAACTTGCAGGTTTTGCTAGCCGCTATATTAAGCAACGCAACCCAACAACCTTCACCATCCAGACCGAATATGCACCTAAACCACTATATTACTTTGATATAGTAATGCCTGAAAATACAGATATAGCGATAACAACAGGCTACGTCCGTGGTAAGCTTGTGCGTCATCTAGCACAAATTGGATAAGCTCTACTCAGCGGAATAAAAGCAAAACTTGTGTGACCATTATACCTCCTTACTACCTCCTTTTTTAAAAAACATATATATTACAAATACTTGTGCTATTTTTATGCTTTGGGCTATTGTTTCATTAGAGTTGTATCTAGTTTATAATTAAAAATATCAATAGAAACAAAAGTTAACTGTGAGTTTATGCATAATATAGTTTATATATTGGGATGCTGTATCTATAGGCGGCAATCTGCTGGCTTGCTTTTGCTGTGCCTAGTTTTAATAGCTATTGCTCCTACGGTTTCTTTTGCGCAACCATCATTTTTATTTGGAAAGCTTATTGTTAATAGCAAGTGCTTAGCAAAGACAGAAACTTTTGATAACCTCTATGCACCTATGGTTGGAGAGCATGTTGACCCTGCTGATATTGTAGCCATGATGCGTGAGATGCGTAATGATTTAATAGAAAAGGGGTATAGCAATGTGAGAACATCGTTCCCTATTTCTAAAATGGTTAATGGGGAGGTTATAATAAATATTAGTGCTATCCCGCCAAAAGAACTTTTGGGAACAATGCCCCAATGCAAACAAAAAGTTTTATACCCCGAACAGCAAAACTCTACTGCGATTTTAGTAAGAGATGTAAAGGTAGAGGGGGTAACTAGTATTGATAAAACACAGTTTGATAAATATACCCATAAGATGAAGAATAAAATTTTTAATGCAGTAGAAGTAGTAGGGCTAATGCATAAAATACGTGAAGCCTACCGCAGCGCTGGGCATAGGCTGCCACATATTAAGTTTGATAATAAGTTAGCTAAAAAAGGAATTGTTTTTTTAAAAATCATTGAAAGAGAACAACGTAATATACCGGCATTACCAGTTAAGCTTGAAAAAGTCCCAGTAAAAGTAGCAGTACCTATTACAAAAGCAGATATCGAATATTTGCAATTTAAAGGGTTAGAACTTATCAATACTCCTGAAATGCGTGCTGCTCTTAAAAAATTAAAAGAACAGCCTAGAAAAGTAGCAGTTCCACAAAAAAATATGCCACCTAAATCAATTCAGAAAAAGCTAACTAAAAAGAAAAGAATAGTTGTTGAAAAGCCTATAGAGAAGGTTGCACCTCTTACTCCTTTATTGCAACCAGATACAATAATAGAGCCAACAGGAAGCATGGATACCACGTCACCTTCAGGAGGCGTAGAAGAGACTGTTATGGTTGATGGTAAAGAACTTCATATGCTTGATGCTGATACCCCTCAAAATTTAAAATATATAGAGCGCTCGGAAGAGCAGCTACTTATTCTCGAGACATTTGTTGGTAATACCCCTCGTGCAGATGCAATCCTAGCGTATATGACAGATGACAATAGCAAGCTTCTGCTTTCTCTAACTGGCTTTGTAGATGCTATTGGTATTGATATAGAAGTAAACCCAGAACAAGGGGTAGGGCAAGGTTCTTTGTTTAATAATAAAGGTAAATTCCACCTGCAGTTCCCTTTTAAGCATGTGTCTATTGGTAAAGAACAGTTACCCTTAGCAAATGGAGATGCTGAGCTCCATTTTGATGATATTTATGTTTCTGCTAAAACTTTGGAGAAATGGTTTGATGTGGATATTAACCTTAATTCTTCCGAAATGAGGATATTTATTAACCCTGTTAATGCTCTCCCATTCCAAGAGAAGGTAGCTCGTATGAAGCTATGGGAGAGGACTTTGGCCAACAGAAAAATACAAACAAATAGAACAGAACCTCCAAGGCAAGATATCCCCTATCAATTTGTGGCAAAGCCAACAGTACGTGCCGATGCAAGTACAAGCTTCCAAAATGTTAATAATAAAAAAACATCTAATAATACTTTAAACCTTATTAGCCGTGGGGATTTATTATTTATGTCTAGCCAATCTACTTTAAGCTTATTGAAGAAAACAGATGAAAAAGTAGAAGTAGATAGCTTCGATATTGTACTAAGCCGCCAAGATAATACAGGGAATTTATTAGGACCATTAAAGGCAACATCTATCCAGCTTGGGGATATTAACACGACCTCTGTGCCACTTATTAGTGGGACAAGGATCGGGCGAGGGATGGAAGTAACTAATGAGCCTTCTGGCTTTGTTCGTGATCCGGATAACCTAACAATTCAAGGTTTCGCACCACCTGGGTGGGATGTGGAAATTTTTCAGGATGAAAGGCTACTAGCTTTTCAAACTATAGATAATACTGGCCGCTATGAGTTTAATACTATCCCATTGCGTACAGGGCTAAATATTTTTCGTATTATTAAGCACGGCCCTAATGGTGAATTAAGCGAAGGGGTGCGTAGGTTTTTCCTTGGACCAGGAATGATTAAGCAAGGAGAATTTATATATTCACTAACAGCTATAGAGTCCAACAAACCTCTTATTGGTATTGGTAATAATGCTGACCAGATAGATCGTGGAGAAGCATTCCAGACAACATTCAACTATGGGCTAAACCAAAATGTTTCTTTAACAGGTAGCTTATATGATGGGCCTCTTAATACGCTAAATACACAAGCGGCATCTTTAGGAGCAAGAGTATCTTTGTTTGAAACCTATATCCAATTAGATGGAATGATGGAAGCAAATGGCGGTAAAATTGCTAGTGTAACTGCTAGGCGGAATATAGCCAATACATTGCAGCTTCTTGTTGGTGGTGTTAATAGCAGTGGTTTTAGTTCTGATACACGTACAGAAAAATCGGAACTTTTTGCTCGACTTGATAAAAGCATTACTCTTGGCACATTAAATCCTATTGGTTTTTCTTTGGAGTACAAACGTAAGGTGTCAAACAATAACCAAAGACCTATTACAATATTTAGAAATAGAATTAATACTTTTGTTGAGCGTATAACTATTTCAAATGAAATTGAGATAGAAGATAAAGGTGCTGGTACAAGCAAAAACTTACTTGGCGATTTCTTGATTAGGCGGAATATAAAAAATGGATTTATCAGGGGGAAAGCCTTATATAGCCATAAAAATAGCACTACTCAGATAGATGCTATTAACTTACGTGGGCAAGTAGATTTTGGGAATAACCTTACCTATACAGGCGAAGTTAACAAAGAGTTAAGCACTATTAATAAAGAAACACGCATAACAAATTCCTTAAATTGGAACTGGGGAGCAGTTCGTGTTGGTATAAATGGACAGTTTAGTGATGAGGGGGATGTTCGTTTAGGACTGAACCTGGGTACAACATTCACACCTGAACAAAATGGCTTTAAGGCTGTATCTAACCCAGCTGCAGCTGGTGAAGGAACTGTACTAGCACGGGTTTTTGTTGATGCAAATGAAGATAATATTTATCAAAACAGTGAAAAAGTCTTACCAGGTGTTACGGTGCGTAATCAAACAAAGAATAGCAACGCTGAAACTGACATGGTAGGCATAGCATCTCTTACCAAAATGGCTCCATTTAGGGCAAATCATGTTAGTTTAGAACAAGACACTCTCCCCGATTTTTATTTAAAACCCGCAAACAAAGTAGTTAACATTATTGCGCGCCCCGGAGTTATTGGGACTGTAGATATTCCTGTTCATCAGCTGGGTGAAATTGCTGGAACCATTTCATTAGTTAGGGGAAATAAAACAGTTACTGCTAAGGGTGTTCCTATTATTTTAGTAGATAAGGATAATAATAAAATAGGGCAGGTAAGAAGTGAGTTTGATGGTTTTTTTGTGTTCCCGTCATTAAAAATGGGAACATATACAATTATTATACCTAAAGCTTTCTTAAAGCAACATGGGTTAAATAACCCATTAGAAATAGCTGTTTCTTTAGACTATGAGAACCCTATAAATGACCAAAACAATATAGAAATTATTGAACCACAAAATGGTTAAAGTGTTACATCTAGCCTCTGTATAACTTTAGCATCTTGGCTAGAATTTTTATACAGCTCGAAAATTAACTCACCTTTAGCTTCCATGTCTTTTAAGACTGGAACACTCCGAGTTACTTCATTTACTTCGCGGTACATACGTACCCAGAATGCAGGAGAAATTTCTTTTTTCTCGCCAGAGATTATTTTAAACACTCTTAAATAAGATGCAGACTCTGCATTACCTGTGCGTGAAAAGGTTACTACTATATTTTTAAGGGTAGAGGCTTCTTTATTAATACCAGCAATACTCATTGATGATTCAATTTTACCATGTTGTACGATAACTGGTATTGCAAGACCGTATTGTGCCCCAACTTCAAAGCTAAGATCGGTTCCTTCTTTGTTTGTATTTTCGCTTTTAAGCGTATCTTCACGGAATAAAATATGAGAATGATAGTCCCCATCTGGTAAATCTTTAGGTCGGCGAACCATAACACGGACTACCTGCCGTTCTCCTGGTTCAAGAACTACGCTGCGGGGTACATAGCGTAACATCCGCTTGGTCGAATATTCGAATGTATCAACCCTTTTTGTGGTGCCATTTTCAAGCATTACACTATCTATTAAAGATATGTTATAAGCACGTTTTTTGTCTGATTGGTTCATAATATTAACTGTAGAAGTGTTTTTATTAGATTCGATAACAACACGTTGTGGTGCAACATAAAGTATTCTGCTTGCCATTGCAGACTGAATACTAAGCAATAGGATAAAGATAGTTGTTAGAATAAGAAAATATTTATTTCTTTTTATGAATAAAAAAACACTATTATTTGTCATTATACGGGTACCAATTTGTAATTCTAATTACTGCGCAAATATAGCAGGAACTCTATAAATAAGCTACATCAAATATAATGTTGCTACCGCCAATATTTGATGTGGAGAATTGTAATCCACCGCTTGGTATCCCTGAAGATCCATCAATACGGGCGCCATAAGCAAAGGTATTATCAGCAGCTTTTTTCTTAAGGATGAATATTCTTGCAGTATTGCTAAGCCCAAGGCATGTGCTTCCTGCACCAAAAGGTCCAACACCTTCTGTTGTGTTGGCAACATCTATTTGTGAAATAGTAATTGTTCCACCAACACCATTAGAAAGGGTAGCCGTAGCACTACAAGAAATTGTTACACTAGAACCAGTGCTACCACGCATAATAAAACCACCAGCACTACCAATACCAGAACCATTATACCCTGCACCATATATAATGGAATTATCAGTTCCTAGATCAATCGTACCACTGGCGCCTGCTGTATATTCAATTTCGCTAAAGGCTGCAGAAGAAGTTTTGTTTAACCTAATCGGAGAGTTCTGCGCCATTGATTGGGTTGCAATGAGTATCATAACCATAAAGATTATGGTGTAATGATATCTATTTTTAAGGATATTTATATATTTCATGAATATCATCATACATCCAGATAATTTAAAAAAATAGATGTTAACTTTATAAAAAAGAGGTGGTAGTCAAAAAACTACCACCTCTTTAACATCACAAAGTATACCGTGATGTAATCACTTATATATTACTGATATTGAACGTCTACAGTAATAGGTGATCCACCAGGATTAGTTGTAGCGTGAGGTGCCTGAACAAATGCTGCTGCAGTACCACCGTCAAGTAAACCACCTAGAAGGATTGTGTTATTAGTAGCTACTGTTAGCACAAAGTTGCCTGCAGGAGTTACTTGGTCAACACATGCTGTACCAACTGTAGCTGTACCTGTTTCGATGTCAAAACCAACACCAGTAACGTTGATGCTAGATGCACCAGTAGCATTTGTTAGACCAGCTGTAGCATCACAGAATACATCAACAACACGTCCGTCTGTACCAGCTGTAATGTCTACTGCACCGGCTGTACCTGTACCAATACCAGTAAAGTTACCTGCGTAAACAATAGTACCGTCTGTGTTCAATTGTGCAGTGTCACCAACGTTAATAGGTGCACCAAGTTCAACAACGCCGTAAGCCATGTCATTTACTTTAGCCATTACTAAAGCAGTTAAAAAATCAGCTGTTACGTCAACATCTACCATTGCATGAGCAGTGCTCATACCACCAGCTAATGCTGAAAAAATAGCTGCTGTGCCCAAGATTTTCTTCATTTTTAGATTTTTCATTGTAGTGAAGTCTCCAATATTTTTTTGCTTTTGTATGTTAGTAATAACTATTTTAAAGTCACCCCAAAATGGTTATTACGTATTATTGTATGTGATTATATAATAATATAAATAATGACTTATTTGTCATAAAAAAGGTAAAATAATTACACAACTTATAATTGTTTATGATTGTAGGTGTTGTCTGTATTATTTGAATGAAATATAAATTTAAAAATAAAAAATAAACTTTTGGGTTGTAATTTAAAAAACTGACACCATAGAGATGGAGTATGAGATTAGATTCTTTAGTTAGAGAATATTATATTTTTAGTGTTTTATAACTAAATATAAAGGTGGTAGTTTAACTAATATTTAAATAGCAAAAAGCTTTCCTGATGACAAAAGATAAAACAGTAAAAAATTCGCGCCGTAAGTCTACAAAAAAGACTGAAAATGAGCTATATAAGCTACCTAAATCTATGATTAATGAGTTCATAAAAGCAGAACGTCGCCATGACGAGCTTGATAGACTGCATGAGGTAACACACCAGAAAAAAGTATGGAATCGTATTTTCATTGCATGTGTGTTAATGAACCTTGTTTTTGTTGCCTTTGCTATTGTTGGAGGGTTCTTTATTGGAAAATAAACATCATCTTACAGGTTGGTTCCAAGCACTTTTCGCAGTTTTAGTTTTATGGGGGGTTAGCAATGTATTTATGGGAACTGCTGTACGTACATGGGATTGCCATCCAATTGTTTTCTCTTGTGTGGTGTTTACTTCCGCTTCTTTAGGCTTGCTAATGTTTTCTGGTTATGGTCGCCTTGCTAGCGAGACTGCTAGGTCTATAGACACATGGGCGTATGGGATACTTTTAATGTTGAATTATATAGTTTTCCTTGCATTACTCGCAATTATTAGCTCAACGGAGACAACACTTTTGCAAGCTGTATCTGTTGTTGTAAGTATCTTTGCAGGGTGGTTTTTTATCGGCAGGAAGATATCGTTTTATCAAATTGTTGGAGCCCTGCTTATTTTAATAGGTGTTGTTTTAGTTTTTTCCGATCTTGTAGTTGATAATTTTGGTCATGTGCTATTACTTGTTATTATAATGGGAATTATTCAAACAGTCCGTACTTATGTAGCAGAGTTTCATCGTCCTCATAAATATGCCTCAGAGCAGCTGTTTAGCGTAAAAGATAGAGCACGTGTTATTGCATTAGTTATGTTTGTGGTGAGTACCCTATTTTTTGTAACTTCATTGATGTTTGCAGTATTAATGCATTTTGTCCCTGAAATAACTATTCCAACGGCACCATTAATAAATGATTTTCTTAACCCTTATACGGTTGTTTTTGCGATGATTGCAGGGTTCATTCTTGTTGCACCTTTAAGATTTTTCGAGTTTAGCGCTACCCACAGTATTAAAACAGAAAATTACTTAGCAGTATCTGCATTTGCGCCTGCAGCTACTTGGTTTTGGGAATATGTGGGGGTTCAGTTTGTAGATATTAATATGCATAGCCTTACAAAAATAGATGCTATTGCATGTGCGCTAATAACCCTTGGTGGGCTTGTTATTGCTTATAGTAAAATGCATGAAGCCTCGACCAAAAAAGAAAAATGGATTGATTACCTTTCTTACGAAGCACAAAACCTTGAAAATGTAGAAGACAGCCGAGAGATTGTAGCCTCTACATTACAGCACCTTGAAGGTAATACAGATAAAACTGCTAAATTACTTGAGGTTCCTATAGATGTTGTACGAGCAATTATTTCTGATGATTCAAAAATACTGGCATTTAAAAAAGAAGTTTTAAATAAGGTAGCTCGTAATTATCGCCATAAAGTTGCTAACTCAGATTCATTAACAGGGTTATTAAATCGTGGTGGATTTATGAGTGAATTACAAAAGCATCTAGATAATAAAAGTGGTTTTAGTTTGCTATATATAGACCTTGATAAGTTTAAACCAGTTAACGATACTTACGGGCACGATATTGGCGATATAATCCTAAAAGGTGTAGCAGATAGACTAAGAGAAGTATGCCCTAAAGATGCTATTATCACGCGCATGGGCGGTGATGAATATTGTGTATTACTACCTAATGCTGACAAGCTAATTACAACCAAGAGAGCAAGCGATATTAAACAGTCTATAGCTAAGCCATTTGATGTAGATGGCATTAAAGCTAAAGTTGAGATTGGCGCATCAGTCGGTACAGCTATATACCCTCATGATGGCAAGAGCGCAGATAAATTGCTATCAGTAGCTGATGGCAGTATGTACGGAGCTAAAAAGTCTAATTTGTTTTGATACATTCTAGTTTATTAGGTTGAATTTATAACTAAATAGCATCATATGTTATGTATGAGTTATTCAATATCTATAGTATCAGGCACAAGACCTGAAGTCGTAAAATTAGCTACGGTATATAAAACATTTAAATCTATAAAATGTTTTAATACCCAATGGATTTCTAGTGGCCAACATAGAGAGATGCTGGAACAATCTCTTAACGTATTTGGTATTAAACCAAATATTAATTTAGATTTAATGTTAAATGATCAAACACCGTTCGATATTGTATCTCAGACTTCTAAGTCATTATATAAAATTTGGGAGGAGCAGAGACCAGATATAGTTATTGTGCAAGGTGACACAGCAACAGCTTTCGCTGCTGCTATGGCAGCATTCTATTTAAAAGTTCCTGTTGCTCATGTGGAGGCAGGTCTTAGAAGTTATAGTATTGATGAACCTTTTCCGGAGGAATCTCACCGCAGGATGATTACATCAATGGCATCATTACATTTTGCACCAACTGCAATTTCAGCAAATTGTTTATATAAAGAAGGCATAGATAAAGAGAGCATTTTTATTGTTGGAAATACTGTGGTAGATGCTTTGATGAGTATTCGTGAAGATAACAATTTTTCTCCATCCCCGAATATATCACGGAGTAAGCGCTGGGTTACAGTAACGGCACATAGAAGAGAGAACCACGGTAAAGAGCTTGAGAATATTTGTTTAAGTCTTTTAGATATAAGAGACAATATAGATGACGTTGAGATTATATTCCCAGTGCATTTAAACCCTAATGTTCAGAAAACTGTTAATAAAATTTTAAGTAAACAAGATCGCATTCACCTTTTGCCAGCTATGGATTATTTTAATTTTATGCAGCTAATTAGAAATAGCTATTTAATTCTTACAGATAGTGGTGGTATTCAAGAAGAGGCTCCAAGCTATAGAGTTCCTGTATTGGTTTTAAGAAACCGAACAGAACGACCTGAAGTTATTAATTGTGGCATGGCAAAGCTTGTGGGGAGTGATAGAAATAAAATAAGCGAAGCTGCTATTAATTTGCTTAATGATAGCCGCCAATATGAGTTAATGACTACTGGTGAATCCCCTTTTGGTGATGGTAACAGTAGTAATTATATAGCAAAGCATGTACTAGACTACCTTTCTCATAGAGGAACATAAGTACATGTTATTAATCGATATATTTGCTTATTATCTATTTTTTCTTAAATTTTTATTAATGATAGTAGCAGGGCTTATTATTATATCGAGCATAGATGACCTATTTATAGATATACTGTACTGGGTGAGAGTTATATACAGAGCACTTTTTATAAAAAATAAGCATAAGCCTCTAGATGTTGAACAATTGTATGCTGTACCACAAAAGCCCTTCGTTATTATGATTCCTGCTTGGGAAGAGAGCAGTGTTATAAAACAAATGGTTGATAATACTATTAGTACATATGACTATTCACAATATTCAATTTTTGTTGGTGTATATCAGAATGATAAGGAAACTCAATTAGAGGTTAATAAGTTAGCTAAATTACATGGTAATGTCCATATGGTAATAGTACCTCGTGATGGCCCAACATGTAAGGCTGATTGTCTAAACTGGATCATTCAGGGGGTTATGCTGTATGAAAAGAAACAAAATATGTGCTTTGCAGGCATAGTAATGCATGATGCTGAGGATGTTGTACACCGTTTAGAATTGCGGTTGTTCAATTACCTTGTAGATAGGAAAGATCTTATGCAGCTGCCTGTATTTTCGTTAGAGAGACCTTGGTATGAGCTTACTGCAGGTCATTATATAGATGAATTTGCAGAATCTCATAGTAAAGACTTGTTAATAAGAGAAATGCTTATTGGTGCTGTTCCTAGTGCTGGCGTAGCAACTTGTTTCTCTCGGAAAGCTATTGATGCGCTGGCATTGGAAGATAATACCGTATTTAATACAGACAGTTTAACTGAAGATTATGATATTAGCTTTAAACTAAAAAAAATGGGAATGAAGCAAATATTTTTACAATATGGTATTCTGACTACTGTACGTAGGACTTCTCCATTTACTGGTAAAGTTAAGACTTCGCGCCAGAATGATTATGTAGCTACCAGAGAATTTTTCCCTAATAATATAAAAACAGCAATGCGACAAAAAGCTCGTTGGGTTTTAGGTATTGTGTTTCAAGGGTGGAAGTTTATAGGTTGGCAGGGAAATTTGGCTACAAGGTATATGCTGTTTCGCGACCGTAAAGGTGTTCTAACTTCTTTTGCAACTTTTATAGCATATTTCTTGTTCCTAAATGGAGCCGTAATATTTTTAATATATAAATTATTTCCAGGCTTTTATAATTTCCCCCCATTATTGGAGATTGGCACATTACCGTGGTGGCTTGTAATAATTAATTTGTTTTTCCTTACAAATAGAATTTTTCACCGTATGTTATTTACTGGCAAAATATATGGGTGGGAGCAGTCTTTATTATCAATTCCAAGACTTTTTGTTGGTAACTTTATAAACTTCTTAGCAAGCGTAAGGGCTATGAAATTATTTGCTAGCCACATTATAACTAGTAAACCTTTAGTATGGGATAAAACAGATCATAGTTATCCATCTGCCTCTCAGCTACAGCAAATGAAGCAGAAACTAGGAGAAGTTTTAATAGAGAAGAAACTTATAACTGAGTATATGTTAAATACGGCATTAAAAGAACAGAAAAGAAAACATAGACCAATAGGAGAAATACTATTGGAGATTGATGCATTGCCACTATCTGACCTTGTGGAAGTATTAGCGGCTCATTTAGGTATAAGCAATGCCGAAGCAGAGAATAAGCTAACGAAGCGTGGAAAAAATATACAATGACGAATGTTACTATATATATAGCCATTATGATGGCAGCTTTCCATGCTGAAATTGTACATGCTAATTATCAAGATCGTAGTAGTATAGAATATTTTCGTGCTTTCCCTTTGGCGGATAGAGGCTACAGCCTTATAAAGCAAGATAAATATGTTGATGCTACTGAGCTATTTAGAAAAGCCACTAAAATCTTACCAGAGAATGTTGAGTATCGGATTCAGCTTATTAATTTGCTTGTTATACAAAACGAAACTATAGAAGCGCGTCAAGTTGTTGAATCTGGTCTTGAAATTTACCCTAATAATAAAGAATTTATAAAATGGAAAGAAGACCTTAAAGAGCAGGAAAAAATAATTCCTGATAAGTTAGATATTGCAACACCTGTAGCAGATAAACATATAAAAATAGTTAAGAAAGAAGTACAAAAACCATTAGCAGCGCAAAGTCTTCCTAAAAAAGATATGGTGAGTCTAAGTCCTTCTATAAATAAAGTTAATGTTTTTGACCCATGTAAGAAAATAGGTATTACAGAAAAAATTAGCTATAAGCAAAACCTTGAGGTTGCATATTGTGCTTTGGATAAGGGGGATGAAACTAATGCAATTAAGCACTTTAATACAGTATTAGATAGCCAAGATATTAATCTACAGCTACTTGCACTAAAGCAGCTTGGGTTTTTATATATAAATAGTCACAAGTATAAAGAGGCCTCTAGTACTTGGGAGAAGTTATTAAAAATTGATAAAAGTAATGAGGTCACACTATTTTTGTCAAGATCACTACGCCTTCAGGAAGAGTATAGCCTATCATTAGCTCAATTTAATAAAATAGATATAACTGATCTTACCAATGATCTTCACCAGCTATATTTAAATGAGGCAAAGAACCTAAGTGACCATATTACAGATATAAAACAAGCGATTGAAATTGGGATTAAATCGTTAAATGTTAAGCGAAGTCCTGAACAATATTATTACCAAGCATTACGCTTACAGAAATTAGGAGATAATAAGTCTGCTATAGAGCATCTAGAACAAGCATATAAGTTAGAGCCTGATAATAGCCTTTTCTCTAGCACTCTTGCCTATGCATATCGTAATGAGAAAATGAATAGTGATGCTATCGATTTGTTCTACCAATCTATCCGGTCACACCAAGGTATAAGTATAAGAGAAGACCTTGCATATACTCTTAAGGATGAAGGGAGACGTAAAGAAGCTGCAAATCAGTTAAGGCATGTATATAAAGAAAAGAGTGACCCGAAAGATATTTACAATATTAGAAGAGATATACAGCAACTAGAAGATGATTGGCAATTCTTTGGTAGTGCCACATACCGTGATGGTATTGCGAGAAGTGCTGGTTTAGCTGGGGTAAAAGTATTTGATGATAGTTTACAGTACGGAATAGAAGCTATTTATAGTCCACCATTATTACAAAAAAATGGTCGTAGGGTACAGTTATACGGGCAATCATTTGTGTCATCTAATACTGGTAGTTATAAATTAAACGAAGATAGCACCCAAAGTGCATTTGGTATACGTACAACACCTTTAGCTAATACAGAGTGGTATGTTTCTCTTGCTCGCCTAGTGGGGGTAGGGGATGATGCTGTCGATGACTTTCAAATCCGTACTTTTTACAGTTATACAGATGGTTTTGATATTAAACCTTATGCAGATGATTGGAGATATTCATTCGTATCTACTGATATTTCCTATACTACGAAAAAAGAAGAAATGTTTGCAACAACAGAGATGCGCTATGGGCATTCATATCACTTAGATGAGGAATTTGTTATGACACCACACTTGGTTATGGCTGGTGCTTTGCAAGACAATCCAGATATTAATAAGATAGATGCTGTAGAAATCGGTATAGGCATAAGCCTAAGAACATGGTTTTCTAGGACTGATGCTCGAGCTTCTAGAGGCAATATTGATTTAATTACTCAATGGCGCGAACCAATTTTGGGTAATGATGATAATAAATCTGGTTTATTTGTTAGGTTGGTAATTCAGTATTGAATTACCACTCTAACTCTTCTTTTCGGAGTACTGTAGCAATAACCTGATTACCCTTGTCGTTGTATATAACCTTATTGAAACAAGCAGCATTAGCAATGGCAATACCACGACCATGGTTTTGGGTTGCTCTTGATGGGTCAATCTCCATATGGCTGCGCCAATCAAAGCCTTGCCCTTCATCGGTAATAGTTAAGGTTATTTCATTGGCTGTTTTGCTAAATTTAACAGAAACATGCTTGTTTTTATTAGTAGGCATTTCTTGTCGTTGTTCAACCTCTTCACGCCAGCGGTTTTTCTCGATTGCTTTGGTTTTGTCTTTGTAACCTAGATTCAAATTTCCATGCTCTAATGCATTGATTAGTAGTGCTGATATCCCCTGTAAGGCTTGCTCTGAGTCTGGGTAGCAATATGCAAGAAAGCAGGATAGTTGCTCAGCTTCTTCTAGTTTTCTAAAACTAAACATAGCTTGGTCTATTAGCGAAAAACTTGCACGGTGCTTTTTTAATTCTTCATTTAGTAACCCTGCTTGCTCTACTTCCTTTACTGCTGAAGATATAACAGCCTTAAGCAAGCCTTCTTGTAGTGGTTTTGTAAGGTAATAGAATACACCTGCCTCAACCCCTTCGCGGATTTGTTCTGTATTTCCTGACCCTGTTTGCATGATGATAGGTATTTTCCGCCATATAGGGTTTTTCTTCATCTTTGATACAACTTCAATGCCATTCATCCCAGGCATTTCTCTATCTAGTAGAACAGCACTAATAGAGGTCGAATGTTGTTTTATCATGTCAAGAGCCTCGTAACCATCTTTTGCACTTAGTACGTTGTAATCTAGGCTTATTAAGCTTTTTTCTAGAAGCATAAGTTGGGTCCGGCTATCATCTACAGCTAGGATTGTATGAGTTTTCTGGGTTTTAGTCATTTATTCTTATCTTTCTGTGAGTGCTGTTTGTAGTGAATTACTAATTGGCCTAAATAGATATGCAAGCACACTTTTATTACCAGTTAGGATGTCTGCCTCTGTTGTCATACCTGGCATAACTATGTTTTTATTTGAGTCTTCGCCAACATGGTTCTTTTCTAGGGTAATGCGTCCTATATAATATTGTTTCCCTTCGTCTTCAAATGTTGTTGCAGATATAAATGCAACTTTACCTTTTATGCTACCATAACGAGAGAAATCATAGGCACTTATTTTTACTCTTACTTCCTGCCCAAGTTGGACGTGGCCAATATCTCGTGGTGACACTTTAACTCTTGCAATTAGAGGTTTATCTAGCGGTACAATTTCCATTAGTATTTGCCCTGGTTTAATGACGCTACCAAGGGTGTTAATATTTAACCCTTTAACTAGCCCTCTTACAGGGGCTATAACATCTAACCATTTTACACGTTGCTCTAATTTAGTAATTAGCTCGTTATCTTGTGATATAAGATCTTCTGTTTCTTCTAATTCTTTGTAAGCCGTGGATGTAAACTGTGCTAATTTTGATTTAGCTGTAGCTAGGTTGCTTTCAGCCTCATTAAGCGTATGCTGGACTTTCATAAATTCTATTTTAGACACATACCCTTCTTTGTATGCTTTTTCTCTGGCTGCTAGAGATTTTTTCGAGATAGCTAAGTTATCTTCTTTTGTTTTAAGGTTAGCTTTAATGTTTTTTAGATTATCTCTTTCTTGTTTTAATTGCATTTCAGCGACTTTAATTTCATTGTCATTATTCTGTATATTTAATGAGCTAAGGTTAAGCGGCGTATTATTAACTAATGCACCTAGTCTTAGAGCTTTTATACGTAGTGCATTACGGCGAGTAACTGCTTGTGCTAAATCTTGTTGCGCTGAACCATCGTTAACTTTTAGTAGAGAGTCGCCTTTTTCAACAAGAGCGCCGTCATCTACTTTAATTTCTGTAATAATACCACCATGAAGGTGTTGCACTACTTGAACAAACCCTTCTGGTACAATCTCACCACTGGTACGAGATACCTCCCTTATATTTGTTAATGATGCCCATAAAATAAACACCATAATAGCACCACTAATAACTAACATAGTTAAGCGGATAAGGTGAGGGTTAACAGCCTCTTCTAGTTGTACAGATTGAGGAAGGTATCGTAACTGGTGGTTAGAAATTGCAACCCCTGTTATTTTTTTCACGAAGTTCATATAGTCTTCTCCTGCCTATTGCGTATTTCTGCGATTATATTTTCTGCTGTATCTATAAATGGCCTTACGTTGGCATCAAGTAGTATAACTTTATCTGCAATTTTTATGTAATCTTGGCGGTGCGTAACAAAGAATATGGTTTTCTTACCTTTGTTTTCTTGTATAAATTTTAAGAATAGTTCACCTGTTTTACTATTAAGAACAGCGTATGGTAGCTCATCAAAAAGCATAATCGGGGAATCTTGTAGAAATACTCTAGCTAAATTTATTTTATATAAAAGTGACGTTGAAATATGGCTATTTTGTAAAATATTAGTATTAAGACCTTTTTCCAGCATAGAAATACTGGTCAGTCCGTCAACTTTAAGTAACGCATTTTCCATATCACTTTTACTAGCTAGGGGAGCTACCATTCTTAAATTGTCAGCAATGGTGCCATCGAAAAATTGTGGTGCTTGAGGGGCATACCCGATCATTCTTCTCAATAGAGTAGGGGTTATTTGCCTTATATCGTAGCCATCTATACGGATGTTTCCCGCTTGTGGTCTGTACATGCCGTTAATTAACTTTAAAATAGATGATTTACCAGAACCATTACTACCAGTTATTGCAATAACACTACCTGCTGGAGGTGCTATTGACAGACCTGTAAAAACTGGGTCATTATCTTTTGTATAGCGTAGCCCAACTTTATTAAGTGATACCTCTCCCTTTATTTTAGATAATGGTATAGAAGAGTTTTTATGATTATGCTCTACTTCAATTAAGAATAAACGGTTGATTTGTGTAAGTGTGTTGCGTAGTTGCTCTAACCTTGGAATAGCAGTGCTTATAATTTGTAAAGGAGCTAAAAATTTCCATGATAAAATCATTACTGCAATTAATGCACCAGCCGTTATACTTTCTTCCCATACCATAGTTATACCAACACTAATAGTTATGAGCCCTGATAGAGTAAATAGTCCTTGTGCTAGAGTATCTAGCCAAGATGTTATCATAGTAGAGTGAAAGCTTGTTAATGATGCTTTCCCTGATGTATCTCTTATTTGATGTAGCCATGTACTGCTTAAGCCACAAGAGCGGATAGCTGTATTTTTTTCAAAAGTTTCCACTAGCATTTGCTGGCGATCACTGTTTAGGCGCGCAGATTCTTTCATAGCATTACGAGTAGGGCGTACCATTAAAGCTACTAATATTGTATATGCTGCTGCAATACTAATAGGAATAATTACAATGCTTCCACCAATAATGGCAATTGCAGTTAATATAATTAATGTGGCAGGTATCTCTAATATAGTTTGGAACAGAGGGCTATTAAGAAAAGAGCGAATAGACTCGATTGAGCGAAAGCGACTTACTTGTGCAGAGGCAGAAGCATTCTCCGTGTAAAGTGGTGGTAGCATTAATAAATGATAGAAAGTATTAGTGCTTATAATATAATTAATACGTGCAGCTACCCATGTTAGTGTGCGTGTGCGTATGTTTTTTAATGACCACTCTACGGCTACCGCTATAATAACTCCTATTATAAGCAGGGGTAATGTTTCGATAGAATATGACCCAATAACTTTATCGTATGTGACCATAACAAATACTGGTATAGCGAGGCTCAATATACCCAATATCAAGCTTATAAACATTATTTGCCCTAAGATACCATAAAATCGTTTAAGTATGGATAGCAGCCATGGCGTGGCATTTTTATTGGTTGTTTTTTGTTTGGATGACTTATTTTGTTCTGTAAATATCCAGGCAGTACCACTAAATTGCTCAGTACAGTTTAAAGATTCAATTTTATTTGTTTTACTATTAAAAATATTTAACGATTTATCGCCGTTTTCTGTTTCTGCATAGCCTAGTATAACTATGGGGTACTTAGGGGTATTATCCGGAATAAAAAGAGTCGGGAATAAGCGATGATCAATTTTATTTATGTCTATTTTTATGGAACCAGCAGTATAGTCCATCCGAGTAAGGGTGTTCACAAATGCTATTAATGTAAAGTCCTCTTTTGAGGAAGGTAATATGTGGCATAAATTAACTATATCAAGATTAGGGTTTAATGCAAAAAGAAGCACACTTAAAGATGATGCTAAGTTCTCAGGGTCATTTTTTTGGGTAGGAAGGAAATTACCCTTCTTAAGGCGAGACAACATCTCCAAACCATTTTCCACAACTGTTTGTGATGAGGTGTTAGGTGTACTAATCATATGTTCAAATGCTTATATGACTGAACATCTGAGGATTTATTACCCTCAGATAAATCTATAGTTTTTAGTTCTCCTTGGTCTAGTAGGTACTCCTTTGATGCTAATTTTAATAGATTCAGGTCATTTGTTACAAGAATAATTGTTGCCTTACCGTGGAGCTTAGCCAATAGCTGGTATACTTGGTTGTAGCCTTCTTTATCTAAAGAGCGGTCTGCATGGTCAAAAAGAATAATACGTGGCTTAGGTGCAAGTGCCCTTACAATTGCAATACGTTGCTTGACGCCGGGTGGCAAAGCATCAGCCATAGTATCTTCTAAATATGTATCATAGCCATTAGGTAGTAGAGATATTTCTTTATCTAATGATAACAGTCTAGCTATCTCCATTGCTTGTTCTTCTGGTATTTCACCAAAAGAAGTTATGTTTTCACGAACGGTACCACGGAAAATAGTGCCATTACTAGGTAAGTACCCAACCTGTTTAATGAGTGCTCGGGCTGGGTAAGATACTGATGAATACCCATTAATAAGAACTTCGCCTTCTATGGGCTTGTATAGCCCTAATATATTACGGACTAGTGTTGTCCTGCCACTATTGTGTTCTCCTGAGATTGATATGCAATCTCCAAGAGAAAGGTCTAAATTAATATTACGTAAAACAGGCACGTCTCCATCAGCAAATTTAAATATTAGATTATTAATTGTTAGATCACCGTTATTATGCCCTAAGTCATCGGGGTCTTTACGTACTGAGTGTGGGGTTGCAAATATTTCTTGGATTTTCTTGCGTGATACAAGGTATTTTTGGTAACGCCCCCAAACGCTCATTGCTCTTTGCACAGGCTGCATGATACGTCCTGAAAGAATTATACATGCAACTAACGTCCCCAGTGTTATTGTGTTATCAACAGCTAATAATGCACCAAGTGATACTATCCCCGTTGTCATTATGCGAGAGAACATAGTTCCATAAGTATTAATAATACTATTTTCTAAAGTCATGTGAAGAGTTTCTTCATCAGCTTTATGTTGGAGGCTTTCATATTGACGCTGTACCGAATCTTCTAGGCCAAGCCCTTTTACCGTGTGTATGTTTTCAAGGGTATGCACAGTAAAACTCAGGCGATCTTCGTCTGCAGATTCTAATGACTCAATGCGCCTACGTAAAATAGGGCCTTCTTTTATAATAACAAAAACAAATATTGTTAATAATATTATAGGCACAAATACCAGCGTTCCAGACAGATAAGCAATTAATGATATGAAAATAACAATAAATGGTAGATCGATAAGAGTAACAAGGATTTTACCATTATGAAATTCTTGCGTTTGGCTTATAGCGCTAATGCGTTCTAGATGTTTACCAACATTATATTGGTTAACAATAGAGAAATCTGCTCCTAGTATGTGCCGTATAGCATTTGTGGTAAGGGTATGCTCATAAACAGCTCCCTCCCAATTAATAACATATGCCCGTGCCATTCGCAGCACCATATCTAATAATATTGCTACAGATACCCCTGCTATAAGCACTGCCAGAGTACCGCTACTTTGGTTTACTAAAAGTCTATCATAAACTTGTAATGTCATTATAGGTAATGCTAGGGAGAGTAAATTTATCCCTAGCGAAGTCATCACAAAAGTTTTTCCACTATTTCTAAATTTTAAAGAAGGTGCATATAACTGGTCTCTATCTACTGGTAGCTTTGTTATATCTTCCATTATTTTTTGTATATTATTTATAATAGTTACTATAATGGATTTTCTTGTTTTATTAATGGGCATGTCCACCGCCACCATCATCAAACTCGTCTACACCACTTCCAGAATGGTCAGAGTTATCATAAGTATCATTTACATCATCACTATTCACATCATCGTGTGAACCATCATTATCATCATCGTCGATATTTCCTACCCAACCATTACTGTTATGTTCATTATGCATGGGGTCCATATCAATCTCATTATCATCTTCTTCTTCACTGTTTTTATTACTACCTTTACTTTTTCCAGGGTTACTGTTATCTACCCCGTCATCATCATTATTATTGTTGCCTTGGTTGGTGTTGTTGCCACCTTGCCCAGGGTTACTGT
>JAJFIW010000023.1 GCA_021774615.1 Alphaproteobacteria bacterium
GATGCGTCCTGTAGCCTCGGCAATTGCTAAGCAAACACCACGTAATTTACGTGAACGAATAAACCATACACTTAGTTTCTTGCAGAGCATTCCTTATGATGAGTTAATGTCGCGCTCTAACTCTAATGGTTCTGGCTTTGCTCCACCTGTTGAGTTATTAACAAGAAACAGAGCCGACTGTGACTCTAAAAGTGTAGCTTTTGCCAGTATTATGCGTAACATATACCCACAAGTACCAATGGTGCTAGTACTAGTGCCAGGGCACGCTTTTATAGGGGTAGCCATGAAACGCAGGAAAGAGGATTTTGCCCTTAAAATTGGTGGTAGAGCATATGTTTTAGCAGAGCCAGTAGGCCCAGCTATGATGCCACTAGGGGAGTTAAGCGAACGTTCTGAAGGTTTGCTCCGTAAGGGGGAATATACTTACGTTAAGTTCCAATAGTTTTTTAAAACTGTATTGTAACCAATGTTAAGTCATCATTATGAACAATTGCAGGTGCTGCATGGTAGTCGCCAAGAATATGTTTATTAATTAGTTCCGGTGTTGCTTTGTCAATTGCCATTATTTTTTCTATATTAGCGTTTGACAGTATATTTGACGCACTATCTTTAAATGGAGCATCAGAAAGGGCGTCGCTATAAAAAGATATAGCATCACCTTTTTTAAGCTTAATAGTAACTGATTGGCTTGTATCTGGTCGTTTGGAGACAACCCCTAACGGCGTGCCATTGCATTCTAGCCATTCAAACTCTTTATTTTTGCTATTCATTTTTAATGCTGGTGGTGTACCAGCACCACTAATCGAGATGGTGTTTGCAGCTTTATCAAATAGTGCGTATTGGTATGTTGCAAAAGACTCTGGCTCTAGCATCTCAAATAATTTTTTATTTAGCGCACTAAATAAAACTTCTGGCTCTCCCCATAGCTCTTGCATTTCGTATAACATGCCATGGAATCTAACCGTTTCTAGTGCAGCTCCTACACCGTGGCCACTAAAGTCACACAATAGAACAGCAAATCTATTATTATCGATAGGAAGAGCGCTCCAATAGTCGCCAGCTAATTTAGAAGACGGAATAAATGCTGAGGCAAGAGAAATTTCATATTTTTCTTCTATTCGCTGAATTGTTTTCGTGTTTGGTAGTAGTGAAAGCTGGAAATGTTCGGCACGAGCAAGCTCTTGGCGAATATTATTATTATATAGCTCTAGCTGTTGCATCATAATGCCATTTGTAACATGCACAATTGAGCGTGCAATCAGCTCTTGGCGGTTAAATGGCTTATTAATGTAGTCTACACCACCAAGAGAGAATGCTTTGGTTCTAACATCAGTTCCATCAAGGGCAGAAAGAAAAATAATGGGTATTTGTTTAAATGTTTTAATTTTCTTTAGCTGCCTACAAAAGTCAAACCCGCTAATTCCAGGCATTATAACATCAAGCAGAATAAGGTTAGGCCGTTGCTTTTCAATAACCGCAAAAGCGCTGTCTGCACTATCAGCATGGCTGAAATTGCAGAACCCAGCGCTTTGTAGCATAGTCTGAATAATCTGGCGGTTTGTATTATCGTCATCCACAATAAGAATAGATGCCTTATTAATACCTAAAGTGCTAGACCTTGCCGACATTTCTAGTTGTTTTACCATTATGTTTTTTTAGCTATGAGCTGTTAGTTCAAAATGTTTGTCAAATGAGACTGTTTTTAATAACTCAAGAGCTTGCGCTTGTATATTACGTAGTGCAACTTTTTTATTTATCTTCTCACTTTCATGCTTAGCTAGTAAAAGCATCCCTAAACCGGCTGAGTCAATATAAGACAGCGAGCCACAGTCAAAAGTGATGTCACAAGATGCAGCAACTGCTTCTTCTAACATTGCTCTAAAAATACGGTGCTGTTCAAAAGTTAACTGTTCACCTAGGTTGATGGTCATTGCTGATGAGTCTTTTGATATTACTTCCATAGTTATTCGTACCTTTCACAGATATATTTAGCTAGTTTAACAGGGTTCGCTTGCTTACAAGCTGCACCCATTTCTTGTGCCTTACGCGGCATACCATAAACCACAGATGATGCTTCATCTTGCACCAAAGTATGGCCACCAGTATTTTTAATATTTAACATTCCTTGGGCACCATCATCGCCCATTCCTGTTAACAGTATAGCCGTAATATTGCTCCCTGCGGCAATTATTCCTGATTGGAATAAACAATTAACAGATGGTTTGTGTCTGCTAACAGGGGGTAAGTCTGATAATTGGCAATAATAATTACCATTTAAGTGTTTTACTAATAAATGATGCCCGCCAGATGCTACATAAGCATAGCCATCCTGGAGTTGCATTCGTTCTTGTGCCTCAACAACATTAAGGGGAGACAAATCATCAAGCCGTTTAGCAAAAGCAGCAGTGAACCCAACAGGCATATGTTGAGTAATTAAAATAGGTGGTAAGTTATCATGCAAGCCGCTTAACAACTGTTTTATAGCTTCAGTGCCACCAGTAGATGCACCAACTAGTATTAGGGGGTCACGGCCATTAGGTGTTCTTGTCGGAAGAGGAATAACAGATTCAATATCTATAGATTCATTCCCCTTTTTAGGGGGTTGGCTTGATATAATTGGTCGGTGTGAACCAATTTTAGCTGCCGCTGCGGAACGAATAGCATTGGTAATAACTTCAGAGTAAAGTTTGATGTCGGCAGTTTTTTGGGATGGTTTGCCGATAACCTCTACAGCACCTAACTCTAACGCTTTAATAGCATCAGCACTTCCTTTTGCTGTTCGAGTCGAGATCATCACTACAGGTAATGGTTTAAGAGACATAATTTTTTTAAGAAATGTTAGCCCATCCATTTCGGGCATTTCCATGTCTAAGGTCATCACGTCAGGCTTAAGCTCGCGCAGCATATCGCCTGCTATTATCGGGTTTTCTGCTGCACCAATAACCTTCATATCAGGTTCTTGGTTTATGATCTGTGTAAGTAGCAAACGAATACTTAAGATATCATCTACGACGAATACCTTAATTATATTAACGTTATCTTTATCTGTTGAGCTATCCATAAAATATATTTTGCACTGTATTAGATGCTAACAACAAGTAGATGGTATTTATACCTTGTTTTATATGGTGGTAAGTATATGTTTTTTATGTATAAATATTTGTTATAGGTCTGGATATATCAGTTGTCATATAAATGACGGCGCATAAAGCAGCTGGTTATAAAAATAATTCATGTTGTTGTGTTCTTGCAACGCTCGTGGTAATGTTTGGTTCTAATTTTATTGTTAAAACGAGGGGTCGAAATGGACAAGCAAAAAGCATTAGATGCAGCACTATCGCAGATTGAACGCCAATTTGGTAAAGGGGCTGTTTTCAAAATGGAAGATGGCCAAGTTGTTAAAAATATCGAGGCTATTTCAACAGGCTCAATCGGGCTTGATGCTGCTTTGGGTATAGGTGGTTTGCCAATGGGGCGGATTATCGAAGTTTATGGCCCAGAGTCATCAGGTAAAACAACTTTAGCACTCCACACTATTGCTGAAGCACAGAAAAAGGGCATGGTTTGTGCATTTGTTGATGCAGAACACGCTTTAGATACCCAATACGCTGAAAAACTAGGCGTTAATGTCCATGAATTATTAGTATCGCAACCAGATTCAGGCGAGCAAGCACTAGAAATTACCGACACTTTGGTACGTTCAGGTGCGGTTGGCTTGGTTGTGGTGGACTCTGTAGCCGCACTTACTCCTCGTGCCGAGCTTGAAGGGGAAATGGGCGACTCTCATATGGGGCTGCAAGCTCGTTTGATGAGCCAAGCACTACGTAAGCTAACAGGGGCAATTTCTAAGACTGATTGTATGGTTCTATTTATTAACCAAATTCGGATGAAAATCGGCGTTATGTTCGGTAACCCCGAAACTACAACTGGTGGTAATGCATTAAAATTCTATAGCTCAGTTCGTTTAGACATTCGTCGGATTGGTGCATTAAAAGACAAAGATGAAATTATTGGTAACTCAACCCGAGTTAAAGTAGTTAAAAACAAGGTAGCACCACCATTTAAACAAGTAGAGTTTGACATTTTGTACGGTGAAGGCATCTCTAAAACTGGAGAGCTAATCGAACAAGGTGTTTTGCATGGCTTTGTAGAAAAAGCAGGTGCTTGGTTCTCTTATGGTACAACTCGTATTGGGCAAGGCCGTGAGAATGCCCGCCAATGGTTAAAAGACAACCCAGAGGCAGCAGCCGAGTTGGAGGCCAAAATACGTGAGAAGCTAAACCCAAGTAAGTCTGAAGATTTAGCTAAGTCTGCATAGTTTGCACTATGAGATCTAAAAAAACATCTACCGAAGCGGCGCTCTATTTATTAGGGCGCCGTGACTATTCGGTAGCTGAAATACGCCAAAAACTAGCCCAAAAAGGCTATGACGAGAATGATATTGCCCATACAGTTATCCGTTTAAAAGAGCTTGAATATTTAGATGATGCTAAATATGCTCGCCATTTTGTTAGCACCAAGGCTCGGGTATCGGGCTGGGGTAAAATGCGGATAGAAATGTCGTTACGGCAAAAACAAATTACCGATAACTTCATCGAAAAAGCACTATTATACTGGGAAAACAGGATAGAGCAGGGGGAAGAGCTGCCTTGGGTAGACAGCGCTACAGACCTGCTAGACCGCCGTTATGGCAAAGCCTGTGGCAGGTTAGAAATGAAAGAATTTCAAAAACAAATGGGTTTTCTGCTACGCCGAGGCTTTAATATGGACGAAGCTCGCGAAGCGTTAGATAAGAATAAAAAAGAGGTTTAAATTTTATGGTCGCCAGTTTCATTTTTTTCATCTTATGTTTTGTTGTTATTGGCATGTTGTCAATGCGCAAACGGCAAGAAACAAGCCGCGATTATTTAATTGCAAGTAGCAGTATTAAACCTTGGTTAGCAGGGCTTTCGGCCGTTGCTACTAATAACAGTGGCTATATGTTTGTGGGGCAAATTGGCTTTACTTATATGTATGGGCTATCTTCTATATGGATTATGGTTGGTTTTATTTTTGGCGATTTTTTAACCTCTCTTTTTGTCCATAAACGGATACGACAAACAACAGAGAAACAATCTGTTTTAAGCTATGCAGGTGTTTTAAGCTCATGGGGTGGGGTAGACTATAAGTACCTGCGTATGGTGGCAGGTTTTATTACCTTATTATTCCTTGGCGTGTATGCAGCAGCACAATTAAATGCTGGTAGTAAAGCACTACATGTTCTACTAGGCTGGGACTACGAGATTGGCGCTATTATTGGCGCACTAATTGTTCTTGTATATTGTTTTGCAGGGGGGATTAGAGCCTCCATCTGGACCGATGCGGCACAGTCTTTTGTTATGTTTGGGGCAATGGCATTAATGCTGGTTATGTCATTTATTGCTATTGGCGGAGTTGGTGATTTTACAGATAAAATCCACGAAGTTTCCCCTACTTACATGGACTGGTTCTCGACAGACTTAATGTTTGAAGATAGCCCTATTGCTGCAATATTCTTTGTATTGGGCTGGCTTATGGGTGGTGTTTGCGTTATTGGCCAACCACATATTATGGTGCGCTTTATGGCAATGGATAAAGCCAACAATATAGGTAAAGTTAGGGCTTATTACTATGGTTTTTATGTAGCATTTTTTATTATAACAATCCTCACAGCCCTTACAGCACGTATTTTGTTACCAGAAGTAGCTAGCTTTGACGCCGAGCTTGCTCTGCCAACTTTGGCACAATCGTTACTGCCTCCGGTTTTGGTTGGCTTAATATTGGCAGGATTATTTGCGGCAACCATGTCTACTGCCGACTCGCAAATTTTAAGCTGCACTGCTGCAATAACTAATGATTTCTCTAAAAATAGATTTAATAGCTATTTTGCAAATAAAATCGCAACCATATTTGTGACTGCTCTGGCATTAACAATAGCTTTGTTTGGTAGCAGTAGTGTATTTGCACTAGTGATGATTGCATGGTCAACGCTAGGTAGCTCTTTTGCGCCGTTGCTTATTACCTATGCTTTTGGGCATAAAGTTTCAGAGCTTGTAGCTATTGTTATGGTTATAACAGGGTTTGTAACTGTATTATTGTGGCGCCATTTCGAACTAGGGCACATTATATTTGATGCAGCACCAGGTATTATGGTTGGTTTTGTAGTGTTATTACTAAGTAAAATTCCAAGTTTTAATAAAAAAGTTATTTATGCACAAAATGGATAATAAAAAACCTACCATCGGCACAATAAGGCAGCTTTGGCCGTTTTTACAAGCGCATCGCAAACGCCTGTTTTTAGCCTTGTTTGCAAGCATGGTTGGTGTTGCTGCAATGCTTGGGGTGGTGCAAACTGTGCGCTTGTTGGTAGATAATACCCTATCTATGCCCGATACCTCTGCCTTGGGGCAGACGTTAGCGCTATTTTTAATATTTGTAGGGTTAATGGCAGCGGCTACTTATTTTAGAGTGGTGCATTTTAAAATGGTTGGCGAATATGTGGTTATGGCAATTAGGCAAAAGGTTTTTGCCCATGTGTTAGGGCTAGACGCCAAGTTTTTTGAAGAACAGCGCATTGGCGATGTGTCATCTCGGCTTACAAGCGATATTGCAGTAATGCAGCATGCGTTAGAGGCAAGCCTACCGATTGCACTGCGCGGTTTATTACAAATGCTTGGTGGTATGGCGCTAATGGTTTGGACTAGTAGCCATCTATCAGTGGTTATTTTAGCTGTTGTTGCAATTGTTATGGTACTAGCAGTAATCTTTGGGCAAGTGGTACGCCGCTATGGGCGGCAAATGCAGAGCCAAGTGTCTGATGCAGCCGCACAAATAACCGAAAGTTTGCAAGGTATAAAAGTAGTGCAATCTTACGGGCAGCAACCACAAGAAAACGATAAGTTTGCAGCAACTCTAGATAAACAACTACAAATTGCCCGTAAATATAACAAGGCGCGCGGTCTATTTTTTGCTTTTGCTACTAGCTGTATTTTTGGAGCAGTTGCAGTTGTACTATGGTTCGGTGGGCAAGATGTTGTAGCAGAAACCATGACCACAGGGCACTTAGCGGCATTTTTAATGTATTCGTTAATTACCGCACTGGGGATCGGCAGCTTAATTGAGGTTTTTTCCTCGTTACAAACAGCAGCAGGTGCAACCGAACGCCTATTTTCCTTGTTAGATGCTAAAAGCACAATTACCGACCCTAAAAACCCCAAAGTTTTACCTAAAAGCGGTAATGGCCGCTCTATTGTATTTAATGACCTAACCTTTGCTTATCCAAATTCGCCAGAAAAGAATGCTCTGACTAATATCAACTTTAAAGTTGATAACGGGGAAATGGTTGCAATTGTAGGTATGTCGGGCGCTGGTAAAAGTACTATTTTCCAACTTATTATGCGTTTTTTTGACCCGCAACAAGGTAGCATTAGTATTGATGGCATAGACATTCGCTCGTTGCGACTAAATGAGTTGCGGCAAAATATCGGGATTGTATCGCAGGATGTATTCTTATTTGCTGGGAATGTTTTAGACAACATTCGTTACGGCAAACCAGAAGCCTCTGATGAGGAAGTATTTGAGGCCGCAAAACTTGCCCAAGCCCACGACTTTATCGAACAGTTACCCCAAGGATATAATACTATTATTGGCGAACGAGGGGTGCGCCTGTCGGGTGGACAAAGACAAAGGCTTGCCATCGCGCGCACTATTTTATGCCGTCCACCAGTATTACTACTAGACGAAGCCACCAGCCACTTAGACGCGGCCTCCGAGCAAGCTGTACAAAAAGCATTGGCAGAGCTGCATAGTAACCGCACTACTATTACTATTGCCCACCGCCTTTCAACCGTTAAAACTGCCAAACATATATTGCTAATTGATGATGGTAAACTAATTGTCCAAGGCAGCCATAGCCAGTTGATGAAAAGCAACCCTCTCTATAAGAAACTAGCCACCCTCCAATTTATTAGCGAGTAGTTACACAAAAGGAAAACCCACCTTGTTACAGGTGGGGAGATGGGTAACTCAAGTAAGAGTTACGCGATCTTCGCTAGCGGATTGCCCTGATTTATGGGAAATACTATTTTCCAATTGCCCAAAGGGCTTGTTAGCCAGAAATTTTCATCTCTGATGTTAAATGACGACAGTAGTTCTAGTGGATTATCTAATGCTTGAATAAGACTCCCTGCAGGTAAGACTCTGCATGCAACCATTGTAAGTTTGCTTAGATGCTTGGGGAATGTCTTTCCACTTGAAACTACTGCGGTTCCACTTCCTATACCAAGAACTCTATTTACCCGCTCCACTACTAGAATTGGGCAGGATAAGACTTCATTATCGACTAGGTTGTAATCGAGAAGGTGATCTACTTTGAATCCTCCCTTCATACGATCATTTAGGGAGATTTCTGCAAAAAAAGCAGATAATCCATTTTTTAGATCAATAACTAATACTAACATAGTTTTCTCCGAAAATTTTTGCGCCTGAAACGGTGCGATATAGAGACTAGGGCAACGCCCAAAAAAAATATCTTGAAAAAAATAGTAGCTCAAAAAGAGCCGATGTTTCTGTATTTGTAAACTCATTATGGGAATAGATAGATTAGATTCCAAGTGTATTCTTACTATTATGTGTAATTTTTACATGTTTCTTTAATATCACACTACTTCAGTATTCAAACCATATTGTATGCAATTTGTTATTGTGTTGGTTATTTTTATGCTGTTAATATTACATATGTAGCAGCTCTTAATAAAAAAGGAGGCGTTCTTTTCATATAAAAATCCCCATTAAGTTTTCGGTCGTATAAAACAAAAACAGGGAGTAACCCCATGTCGAAACGCAAATACCGTCAACAAGATAATCTTGTTAAGCTTATCCGTGAAGAAGAGCAAGGCTATGTTAAGAATGTCCGCCCAATTACCCCAGCCCAAGCCGATTTCCTTTCCGCTATTGACAGCCACACCGTCGCTATTGGTGCAGGGCCTGCTGGTACTGGTAAAACTTATTTAGCATGTATTAAAGCTGTAGAAGGGTTAAAGGCACAAGACTATAACCGTATTATTATTACTCGCCCTGCATTGTCTGCTGGTAGCGAGAACTTAGGTTTCCTGCCGGGTAGTATCGAAAATAAGCTAGACCCATTTTTGCGCCCTTGTATGCAAGTACTAGGCGAACGTATGGGGCAACAAAAGGTTAAAAAATATTTGCAAGAAGGGGTTATCGAGTTTGTAAGCTTTGCTCATATGCGGGGGCGTACTTTCCACAATGCTTTTATTATTGCTGATGAAGTACAAAATGTAAGTGTTGACGGCATGAAAATGCTTTTAACCAGGATTGGCTTTAATAGCAAAATGGTTCTATGTGGTGATGTTACCCAAAGTGACTTACCAAAAGGCGAAATTAATGGCCTTGCTGATGCCATACAACGCTTTAAAAGCCTAGAGCATGTAGGAATTACCGAGTTTTCAGATAAAGACGTAGTGCGTAGTGAGGTAGTGTCAGAACTACTAAGTTGCTATTAAAAAGGGAGTTGTTCAGTAAAAACTTGTGCTATTTAACATAAGATAAGGTAGAGGCATGGGGTTTCCTATGCCCGCCTATAAAAACAGGAGGATACGGTATTCAACAGCATCGTCACCATACCAAGTAGGCCTGTACTACTGCTAAATGCGGATTATCAGCCGTTGAGCTATTTCCCGCTGTCGATAGTATCGTGGAAAGAGGCTATTAAAGCACTGTTCTTAGACAGGGTTAATCTGGTTGCCGAATACCAAGAACTTATCCACTCGCCGAGCATATCTATGCGTATCCCGAGTGTGGTTGCACTTAAAGAATATGTTGTACCGCAAAAAAACCCACCATTTAACCGCTTTAACCTGTATTTGCGTGACGGATTTTCCTGCCAATACTGTGGCGAAGAGGGGCGGATTGCTGGTTTCCGCGAGGGCGCAGCTCTTACACTAGACCATGTAACCCCAAAAAGCAGGGGTGGGCATTTAACTTGGCTAAATACTGTAGCGGCTTGTAGCAGTTGTAACCTTAAAAAAGCAGACAAAACCCCCCAAGAAGCAGGCATGCCACTACGCCGAAAACCCTTTGTCCCCAGCCAATATAACCTAAAACGAATTGCCAAAGACTACCCCATAAAGTCGCTCCACGAAACATGGCTAACCTTTTTGGGTATCGAAGAAGACTCTTAAATATGAATTGATATTTTTCTATAGTAGGGGTTGATATAGCTAATTAGCTGTATTATATGGATTGATGTAGTAACTTTATCTTTATTTTTTCCTTTACCTTAAAAGGTACACATTATGAACTTCATAAAAAAACTATTTCTACTCATGTCCTTTCTTCTAAAAAATGATTATGAGAGAATCGTGTTCTCCCGAGAGAAGAAAAATAAACGGCAGAAAGATGTTTTCGAAAGCTTTGTCTTTGACTTAATAGAGCAGGCAAAATTAAGTGAATGTGGTATCGTACAAGTGCCAATTCCGGCAGATATTTGTACGGCATTAAAGAGCGACGGAAACGGTCGAAATAAGAATTATTTGTATAGTATCTTTGCTAAATATGGAATTCCAGATGGAAAAATAACTATGGATGTTGAGAAAGGTCTTGTAGAAGTCGACTTCCGTACTAAGGAAGAAAAACGAGCTAATGCCCATTTTGTGGGAGTTATCTAATTAGCGTGATAAGTTAAAAAGTAAAGCTGTCTTCTTTTAAAGAAGGCAGCTTTACTTTTTGCTAAGCCGTGGGTCGAGCACATCACGTAGCCCTTCGCCAAGGAGGTTATAGCCTAGAACTGTTAGCAAAATAGCGAACCCGGGGAAGAAGCTTAGCCACCATGCAATCTCGATATTGGCTTTGCCGTCGGTGAGGATATTCCCCCAACTGGCATTAGGTGGTTGTACGCCAATCCCTAAAAATGATAGGCCACTTTCAACCAGAATAGCGGCGGCAATCCCGAGGGTAATGTTTACCCAAATTGGGCTCATGGCATTGGGGAGCATGTAGCGCCATATCATCCTAGTTGTAGATACCCCTTGAGTTTCGGCAGCCATAATAAATTCTTGATTACGCAGGCGTAGAAACTCGGCACGGATAAGGCGGGTTACGCCCATCCAGCTAGTAAGGCCAATAACAATCATGATGTTGTAAATAGAAGGTTCTAAAAATGCGATAACCGCCAAAATAAGAAAGAACGATGGAAATGCCAACATTACATCAACAAAGCGCATTACTATAGCATCTGTTTTTCCGCCATAGAACCCTGCAATTGCACCAAAAAATATCCCAATAGCAGACGATATCCCCACTGCAACAAAACCAACCAAAAGCGATATCTGCGCGCCATACAACATCCGCGAGAACACATCTCGACCACGGTCGTCTGTACCCATAAAATGCTCGGCTGATGGTGGTAGTAGCATTCGGGTATAGTCAATATCGTTAGGGTCGAATGGTGCAATGGTTGGTGCTAGTATGGCAAAAGTTGCCATAATTAAAACAATAATTAAGCCACTTAAAGCTAATTTATTACTTAAAAGTTTGCTGGTAAGTGTATGGTTTGCCATTAGTTTTGCCCACCATATCTAATCCGTGGGTCGGCAAGGCCGTAGGCAACGTCAGCAATTAAATTACCTACTAAAGTTAGCAGTGCCCCAATTGTTAGTACGCCCATAATAAGTGGGTAGTCGCGCATCATGACTGCTTCAAAAAATAGTTTACCCATCCCGGGGATAGAGAATAAACTTTCAAAAATAACTGAGCCACCAATTAACCCCGGGACTGATAAACCTAAAATAGTAATAACAGGTAGCAGTGCATTGCGCAGCGCATGTTTATAGAAAATAGTATTTTCGGGTACACCTTTAGCCCGAGCTGTGGTGATATAATCTTGGCGTACAACGTCTAGCATACTCGAGCGCATATAGCGGCTCATCCCTGCGAGCGAACCTAGTACACCAATTAGAATAGGTGCTGCTAAGTGGTGCGCCCAGTCGAGTAGTTGTTTCCAAAATGGCCAGTCCTCAGCGCCGTAGCTAGCAATCCCCGATATGGGTATCCAGCCTAGTTGCACACCAAAGAAAATCATTGCGAGTAGGCCAATCCAAAACCCTGGTGCTGCAAAACCAATAAATACCAGCACAGTCATCGAGCGGTCAAATGGGCTGTCTTGCCATCGAGCAGAGGCAACCCCAATCGGGATTGCAACTAGCATAACCAAAACTAATCCAATAATGTTCATCCATAGGGTAACAGGTAAACGTTCGGCAATTTTGTCGATAACCAAACGCCCATCAGGGTGGAAGGAATGGCCAAAGTCTAGCACTGCCATATCTTTTAGCCACAGCCAGTATTGCATATACATTGGTTTGTCTAGGTTATAGTGCGCACGTAGCTTTGCAATGGCTTCGGCACTAACGTTGGGGTCCATTGCCATGTCCATTGTTACAGGCTCGCCCGGGGCAAGTTGGATAACCAAAAAGCTCACCAATGTAATACCAAGCAATAGCGGTATCATACTAAACAGGCGGGCAATAAGGTACTTAAGCATTTAACCTATCCTGAAATTATTTATTTAGGCAATTTTTTACACTTTTGCCTTGTTCAAGTATTAGTTTATACTCTACGCAAGGCAAAAGTGCAAAAACTTATCCTAAACCAGCATGTAAACATGCTTTAAATTAATTCCACGATAGGTTAATTATTTATTCCAGCAAAGTTGTAGTGTTATAGAGGCGTTGGTTTTGTGGTATGTACCATTTTTCAAAGTTATGGCTAATACCAGCAGGTGCTGGCTCTATCCCTTTAAAACGCTTATGAATGGCTATAAGGCTATAGGGAGTATATAGGAACAAATATGGTTGCTCTTCGTGGAGTATTTCTTGAAAACGCCATAGTGCCTTTGCTCGTTCATCTTTATTAAAGGTAGAGCGAGCTTGCTCGATAAGTTTATCAGACTCTTTATTATTAAACCCTACAAAATTAAATTCCCGTGAGCCTGTTTTGCTCGAGTGCCAAACATCGTATGGGTCGGGCTCGGGTGGGAGTGTCCAGCCAAGGATAACTGCGTCAAAGTCACGCTGGTGGATGGTGTTCTCGATAAATGTTGCCCATTCTTGGACACGGATTTTCATGTCTACACCAATTTTTTTGAATGCTTGCTGCATAATTTCGGCAGTTTTAATCCGTTGGTCATTGCCTTGGTTTGTAACTAGAGTAAAGCTAAAGGCATTGCCGTCTTTATCAAGGATGCCGTCGTTGTTGCTGTCAATCCAACCTGCTTGTGTTAAAAGCTGTTTTGCTTTCTCTAGATCTTCAGGGTAGGGGGTTAGGTTTGGGTTTTCGGCCCATGTGTCGGGCATAAATGGTCCGAATGATGCCACCCCATGCCCCATTAAAATACCGTTAATAATGGTTTGGCGTGGTGTAGCATAGCTTAACGCTTGGCGTACTTTTTTGTCGGCAAACATTGGTCGGCTTAGGTTAAAGCCCATATATACATAGCTGCGCCCCATATAGCGGTATTTTGCATAGCGTTTTACAAAGTCTTCGCCACCTGTAAGGCGTTCGTACTGGATTGGCTTTAACCCCATAGAGTCGATAGTACCTTTACGTAGAGCCAAAAACTGGGCATCAAGGTCGGTGATTAGGCGGTTACGTAGTAACTCTATGTAAGGCTTGCCATTAAAGTGGCTAGGGTTTTCGATAAGTTGTACTTCGCTACCACGCTTCCATTGGTGTAGTTTATAAGTTCCTGTACCAAGTGGAGTTTCTTTAAGTGCAGAGGTGTTAATGTCTTCAGATTCAGCAATTTTATGTGCTGGTAAAATAGATAATTGCGCCCATGACGCTAAAGCAGGGGCAAAGGGTTTATCGTAAGTTACAGTAAAGGTGTAGTCGTCACTAGCATTGCTGGTCTTAACTATTGTGTATTTTTCAGCGTATGGAGTACGAGTATTAGGGTTGGTAATTGTAGCAAACGTTGTTGCAACGTCTTTACTGGTAAAAGGCATGCCATCAGCCCATGCAATGTCTTTGCGCAGCTTAAATGTTATAGTTAGACCATCTTCAGAAACATCCCAGCTTTCAGCTAGGTCTGGAGCAAGGTTAAGGTCTTTGTCGTACTTAATTAAACTGTTATAGATATGCCCTGTTACTTCAGACGACGCAGAGTCACCAGCTAACCATGGGATAAGGTTCGATGGCTCGCCAATACTTGCAGATACATAAACTCCACCATCAGCAGCTTTACCTACTGCATCATAATTGGTTTCATCTTTGTCGGTATTGTTGCTGCAGGCTGCCAGTAGTATGCATGTAGCACCTAATAAAATATTTTTTATCAATTCTTTTTCTCTTTTTTATTTGGGAGCTCTTGCGGCTCTTTTGGGGTAACCCGTACTTTAGTAATTGCTTGGCGGCGCTTTGCTAGTACTTCGAACAAGTAGCCTTCAATATTTAGTTTGTCGCCAAGGTTGGGGATGCTTTCTGCATTTTCAATCATCAACCCACCAATGGTAATGGCTTCATCATCTGGTAAGTCCCAGTCAAGCTCACGGTTTGCGTCACGTAGTGCGAACGAGCCCGACATAATCACGCTACCATCTTTCTGGAGAACAAAATCAAACTGGATTTCATCGTGTTCGTCTTCAATTTCTCCTACGATTTCTTCTAGGATATCTTCTAGAGTAATCATCCCCATAATGTCGCCGTATTCGTCAATAACTAGGCCCATATGTTTTCTTTGGCGGCGGAATTCGACCAATTGATCTGATACAATCGCTTGCTCGGGTACAAAATAAGGTGGCTGCATAATATCTTTAATAGAGAAACTCTTATTTTTTTGCTGGCTCTCTTTGTAAGATCGGTAAAAATCCTTAACGTGGATAACACCAATAATATTATCGGGGTTATCTTCCCATATTGGAAGGCGTGAATGGGTAGAGGTCGAAATAGCGTCGTATTGCTCTTCGGTTGATAGGTTTACATCAATACTATTAACTTTTGAACGGTGAGTCATAATTTCCTCTACCGTAAGGACGTCAAGTTCGAGGATACTGTCTAGCATGCGTCGTTCAGATTTCTCAAGTATTCCGTGGTGTACACCAAGGCCAATGGCGCCACGTACGTCTTCCTCACCAAAGTTAGGCTCATTTTCTTTGCCGCCTAGACCTATCATGAAAATAAGTGCTCGGGTAATTATACGGATAAGTGCTGTAAAAGGGCGAGATATTTTTATTAGTAATAATAATGGCAGGCTATATAGCATCGCCATTGTTTCAGGGTGGCGAGCAGCTAGTGTTTTAGGGAGCACTTCAGCAAAAATAAGTACGATAAAAGTCATGCCTAAGGTTGCATAAGCAAGGCCTGCTGTCCCGAACATATCGAGCATTAACTTTGTTGCAAGTGCACTTGCTGCAATATTAACTAGGTTATTGCCTAAAAGTAATGTTGCTAGCAGAGTTTCTGGGTCTTCTAGCATTTTACTTACACGTTTTGCCGCATTTTTACCTTGTTTTTCGTAGGTATGGAGTTTTGGTTTGCTTGATGCCATAAGTGCTGTTTCCGAGCTCGAGAAAAAAGCAGAAAGAACTATTAAACCACTAATAGCTGTTAAATGAGTATAAAGAATTTCGGTTTCCATTAAGAGTACTAGCCTAGTTTAAGATTGTTGTAGAATTATTTTATCAGGAGTTGTGCGAGATGCCACCACATGTTTGCGGTAAACGTGCTTCATAGATGGCGGAATCATGTCTTTACTGTCTAGCCATAGGAGTGCGGCATCTTTTATACGTTCTCGTATCCACCCGCCAGCAAAACCTTTATTAAATAAACTAGTAAGATCTTGCATCTCTTTAGTATTATCTAAAATATTTTTTATTTCGGACTTTTCGGGGGTAGTTAAACGATGAAATGCTGGTGTTTGCTGCATCTCAGTTAGAAAATTGTTCGATAAAGGGGTTATAACATGCCAGTGGTTATTGTCGTCACCATCTTTAATACTAGAGGTGGCGGCATCCCCTTTCTGTTCTTGTATAATATTGTTGGTGCGGCTATTTAATAGCCAACGCCCTTGATGATTACTACCACAAAGAGCAACAAGGATATCGTCTATATCAAACTTGTGGTCGTATAAAAGTGCTGTGAACTGGTCTAACTCTGTTTCCATAATGTTTATTATTTAGCCAAAGTCTGAGTAAATGATTGTTGTGGGGCTGCTGCTGTAATGCCTGCATCATCTTCAGGGGATTTCTCTATGCTGTTGCCCTTTTGTTTAGGAACAGGTGTAATAGAGTTAAACTCCATCTCTAATTTTTCAGGGTGGTGTGTTACAATATATAATAAAGCTAGCAAGCCGATGATACTTAGGCCAATTAGCATAAAGGCAATAGAAAGCATAAATTATCTCCTTATCATGTATAACATCTCTATTATGACATATTTTAGCTGAGTTGTTGTATGATTTTGCCATATAGTGTAAAAAAAAGTTTCATAGGCTTGAAGTATTCGAGATTTATCATTATTGTAAAGTCCACAGGTGGTTAATCCTAAAAACAATATGCCTACAATTTAGAGAGACTAGATGAATGTGGGAATTTATAAAAATATTAATTGGAATCGGAATTGTGCTAATGGTTTTTTCAGTACTATTGGGAAGTCTACTGATGCCTGTAGCATTACCAATGTTGACAGTCACAAAGGCATATGCACAAGATACTGTTGTTGAAGAAACAGTTATGCCTCCTGCTGCTATCCATGCTGGCATAGAAGCTGTGATGCCAGAAAGCGATGCAAAAGATACTTTTATCCCAACTTCTACGCGGGATGAGTCATTCCCAGTTGTAGTCTCAGAAAATATTGTTGAAAGCATAAAAACCCCTGTAGAGCTTGAGTCAAGAGGCATATTAACCTCTGATAATGGCGGTTTTTCTTCTGATTTATGGCAAGGTGTTAGCCGTGAACGGGCTGAGGTTCTTCTTTCTAGAGTGCGCCAACAAGGTCTAAAAAGTAATTCCAGCTTACGTTTGTTGCAGCGTGTGCTATTAACAGAAGCTACACCTCCAGAGGGAGAGTTTTCTACTAATTGGCTTGCAACAAGGGTTCGTACGCTACAAGCAACAGGTGCTGCTGATGCTGCACATGAATTACTTGTGGGTGTTACAGAGCCAGACTTGCAAGTAAACGACCTAGCGCAAGCATGGGTTAATGACCAATTACTTACTGGTGGAACAGAACGTGCTTGCCAGTTTGTGAAGTCTCACATCATGAACACTGATGCTTCTTACTGGAGACAGGCTATTTTGGTATGCCAAGCTCTTTCTGGTGATAGTGATAGACTGCAGCTATCCATGAAACTAGTAACCTCTGCCGAAAAAGCAGCAGACCCATTGCTATACAACCTATTAGAGGCTGCTCTTAATAAGCGCCCAAGCCCGAGGTTGTCTCCAACAGACGTGTTTAACCCGTTGCATGTTTCTATTTATCAAGGTTATCCAATGCTAATTAACCCTGAGGTTATGGTTAGACTACCTGACGTTAGCTTGCGACGTATTACACTTACTAACAGCCTTAACATAAGCATTAGGTTACAAGCTGCAGAAAAGTTAGTTAATGATTTTGGCGACAGAGCAGATGTAGACATTTTAACTAAGATGTATGATGAAATTGAGTTTTCTAGCGAGGTTCTTGAGTCTCCTCTAAAATTTGTTCAGCAAGAGCAAGACGGCAGCAAAGCACGTGCTTTGTTATGGCAAGCAGCGGGTGCCGCAAAGCTACCATCAGGTAAAGCACTTGTCCTTAAAGTTTTGTGGCAGAAAGCAGAAAAAGATTTATTGTCTGACTTACCAGGTTCATTAGCGCCATCTTTACGTGGTGTTCAGCCAGAAGGTAATTTGGCGTGGTTCTCTCCGTATGTTATTAAAACTGCATTACGTAGTGGCAACCTGCCTGTGGCAAAGTCTTGGTGGCAAGTGCTATCAGGTAACCGTTCTTTATCTAGAGACTTAACCATTGAAAGAACAGACCTAGCGGTTGCATTTGCAATGTTGGCAAGTTCTTTAGAACGGCAAGTGTTGGACCAGTGGTGGACAACGCAAATGTTAAATACCACAGCAAATAGGCTAAAAACTACCAGAATTCTATCTTTGCTTGAAGCTCTGGATTTAGATGTTCCAAACGATATCTGGATTGGTATCCACCATGAATTTAATGATGCACACATAAACAGAGGGGAAGGTCCAGGGCCAATATGGCTTAGGATGGTAGGTAACAGCCTTGAAAAAGGGCATATTGGCGAGGCGGTCTTGATGCTACTTGAGCCTGTTATGTACACTCACCCTGTTAATATGAGCCCACAAGGAATTGCTAATATTGTAGCAGGGCTAAAATACTTAGGCCTTAACGAAGACGCAACAAGCCTAGCTCTTGAGGCTATATTGCAGGGTGAAACAAAAGCATTCTAATCTAAAAGAAACAATAAAGGTAAATTTATGCAGATAACTCAGGGGTTAATTGACTCTTTTTTAGAGAAAATGATTGTAACAGACGGGCTTAGTAATAATACGGTATTAGCTTATAAGCATGACTTGTTAAATTTTAAAGGTTTTGTGGAGTCTTTTAAACAAACTATTTCAAAAACAGCTTTGCAAAATTATCTAGCATATTTGAATGATAATAAGCTGAGTGCACGAACCCAAGCACGTCGTTTATCTTCACTAAAACATTTTTTTAGGTTTGCGATTGATAAAGGGCTTATTGAAACAAGCCCAGTCCAAGGGATTGACATGCCAAAACTTGCAAAGTCTCTTCCAAAGTCTTTAAGCGATAAGCAAATGGAAACATTATTATCACTTGATGAAGGCAGTAAAGAACCAAGTAGTCTACGTAGTAGGGCAATTATTGAGATTCTATATTCAACAGGTATTCGTGTTACAGAACTTGCTTTGCTTAAGGTTTCAGATATAGAGAAAAACCCATTAAAGACTTTACGTGTGACAGGTAAAGGGAATAAGCACCGCTTGGTGCCATTAAGCTCACGAGCTTTAGAAACCTTAGAAAAATATATTAAATTAGCTAGGCCCCAGTTTATTTCTGGAGATGACACATGGATTTTTTCATCACGGCAAGGTAAGCCTTTAACTCGACAACGTTTGTTCCAAATTGTTCGTGAGGCTGGGCTTAAGGCTTCGATTGATTTATCTCCGCATCAATTGCGCCACACATTTGCAACTCATCTACTTGAGAATGATGCTGACCTTAGAGCAGTCCAGTTAATGCTTGGTCATTCAGACTTAACAACAACTCAAATATATACCCATGTAGTTGATGATAAATTACGCGATACTTTAGAAGAAAGCCATCCCCTTAAAGGAAAACCTAGTGCGAATAAAAGGATAGAAACCGTAGGATGACTCAACACTACCTCGAATTTGAAAAGCAAGCCATGAAGATAGCTGCTAAAATTACTGAACTTCGTGAAAAACCAGGCAAGTCTAAGTCTGTGGAAAAGAAGATTCTTAATTTAGAGGAAGAAGAGAAAAAAGTCCTTACGGATATCTATTCTAATTTATCGCCTTGGCAAAGAACTATGGTAGCAAGGCATCCGCTGCGCCCCCATGCTTCCGACTATATATACGGTATTTTTGAAGATTTTGTCTCAATTGCGGGGGATAGGCGGTTTGCTGAAGACCCTGCCTTAATGGCAGGTTTTGCACGTTTCAATGGGCAACCTGTAGCACTACTTGGCACTGAAAAAGGCAAAAATACTAAAACAAGGGTTTACCATAATTTTGGTATGCCTAGACCAGAAGGCTACCGTAAAGCCCAACGCTTAATGGAAATGGCCAATCGTTTTGGTTTCCCAATTATTACTTTCGTAGATACCCCTGGCGCTTACCCCGGGATTGATGCCGAAGCCAGAGGCCAAGCCGAAGCTATTGCATCATGTATTCAGCAGTCAATGGGATTAGAGGTTCCTGTGATTACTTATGTTATCGGCGAGGGTGGCTCGGGAGGTGCGCTAGCGATTGCAACTGCCAATAAAGTTTTTATGCTTGAAAACAGTATTTATTCTGTTATCTCCCCAGAAGGGTGTGCATCTATCCTATGGCGAGACCGTAAAGATGCTGAAAAAGCGGCAAATGCATTAAAACTAACAGCTCAAGACTTAGACAAAATGGGTATCATTGACGGTATCCTTACAGAGCCAAACGGCGGAGCACACCGAGACAGTGCTTTTATGATGCAACACGTAGCAGAACACCTTAAAGCTATATTAGGCGAGCTAGCAACGCAGCCATTATCTTTTTCAGCGTACCGCCGCGACCGCTTTTTGCAAATGGTTCCAGCAAAATAATAAGAGTGTATATATAAATAAAAAAACCACCTCCAAGAGGTGGTTTTTTTAAAGGCTAGATACTTAGCAAGCTGTTTTGCAACATGATTCAATATTTTCAAATTGTTCACGAGCTATTTTATCAGCAGCTTCAGCAGGAATTATATTATCTTTCTTGGCTAAATCATAAATGCGCTTAAGTGTATCGCCGATATCTACTACTTTTTGGCGAGCCATTGCGGCATCATATTCGGTATTGTTATGCTCAAAAGATACATTAATAATGCCACCAGCATTTACTAAGTAATCTGGAGCATATAAAATACCCTTATCAGCTAATACTTTAGCGTGGCGTGGCTCTGCTAGCTGGTTATTAGAGCAACCAACAACTGCCTTACAATGTAACATCGGGATTGTTTCATCGTTTAGAACAGCACCCATAGCACACGGCGAGAATATATCACATTCTTTAGTAAATACTTCCTCAGGTGGAATTACAATAGCTCCTGTCTTAGAAGAAAGCTCAACAAGGGCATCTTTTCGTAAGTCTGTTATATAAACAGTAACACCCTCTTTACAAAGCATTTGGGTCATAATCCAACCTACATGGCCAATACCTTGGATTGTCACACGTAGTTTATCCATCGGGATGCTAAGCTCAGCTGCTGTTACACGGATACTTTCAACAACGCCTAGTGCTGTTAATGGTGAAGGGTCACCACTGCCACCATCAAGCCCTAGTACATATGGTGTTACACTGTGGACAATTTCCATCTCTGCGGGGCTAGTATTAACATCTTCAGCGCAGATATAGTCGCCATTTAAGCTATTAACAAAAGTACCAAATGCCTTAAATAACTCGGGGGATTTATCTTTAGGGTCTGCGATAATAACAGATTTACCACCACCAAAGTTAACATTAGCTAAGGCCGATTTATAGGTCATCCCTTGGGATAGACGCAATACATCTTTAAGTGCTTCTTCTTCGCTAGCATATGGGAATAGACGTGTCCCACCAACTGCTTGACCACGGTTTATATTGTGAACTGCAATAATTGCTTTTAGGCCAGAGGCTTCGTCTGTCGCTTTAACAACTTTATAGTAGCCATCTGTTTTTAACTCGATGATATCCATGCTTAAGGCCTTTCTCTCATCATTGTTTTGTGTCTAACATAATAGGGCATTTAGGAAATGACGTGCAAGGATTGTTTATTAAAAACGTAATTTTTAATGCAGTGAAACTATCCCAAAATTATTTATTTAGGCAATTTTTTACACTTTTGCCTTGCTCAAGTACTAGTTTGTACTCTACACAAAGCAAAAGTGCAAAAACTTATCCTAAACCAGCATGTAAACATGCTTTAAATTAATTTTGGGATAGTTTCAGTAAGAATGGTTTTAATAAGAAATGAGCACTAAATATAAGGATTATAAATAGTATGAGGCATTAATTTACCCAAATAGCCAGTTAGCAGCTACTATTAATAAAAGAATACCAAAGAGATAAGGTCCAAAAATCAATAACACGGAGCAATCCATCCATCATTAAACTTACAGCCCAATAATACCATTTTACCGTACATATGTATAATATAAATGGTGATTATTTATAAGTTTTTCATAGTTAGCTGGAGGCAATAGCCTGCTAATTATAGCCAATTCAGGTTCAAACTGAACTTGAATTGGCTATGGCTACAAGCTGTCTTGTAGTCCACTAGTAAGTCTAAATGTAGCTTTGCTGCATTTTAAGCGAATGTAGTGTAATTTCAAATGTGTAGCATTTGGAATTGATATTATTATAACTTAGGCTGCGCCAGCTTCTTCAAATGTTGCAGCCATCGTAAAAGAAAGGCGCATAACATCACGCATTGCTTTTTCAGCTGTATCACTTTTGCTGCGTTTGAATGCAGCTAGAAGGTAGCTGTATGTTTGTTGCATTTCCATAGATTGTTGGTTTGTTGTAACAGGTGTAAATAAAGGTGTTGGTAGCCTGCGCTCAACTGTAGACATCATCTCAACAAGTGGTGGGTTCGCAGCAATAGAAGAAATAATATGGTTTAACTCATTGCGAGAATCTTCAAATGTCATGCCAGTGCTGTTACCCATGCTATTAATTGTGCGTTCAATGCGGGCAATGTCTGTTTCAGATAATTTTTCAGATGCTACACGAGCAGTTAGCCCCATTAGAAAACTATAAAGCTCGGTTAGTTGTAGTTGTGTTTGTTCGTCTGGCATTTTAACAAATGCGCCACGGTTAGGGTACATTTCAACAAGGCCATCAGCACAAAGTGCGGCTAATGCCTCACGAACAGGGGTTCTTGAAACATCGTATTGCTTAGAAAGCTTAATTTCACTTAGGTGTGAGCCATTTGCTAATTCACCACTAAAAATAGCACTGCGAATTTCTTCACGCACCATACCATCAAGGCTACTATGTTTTTGGGTTTCAGCAATTTTTTGTGTGGTCTTAAGCATCAGTTATTCCCTTTGTTAGGTCTTTTTTATCAAAATGTATACATTGTTGGGACTATACCCAACCGACCCTATCCTTGCAAGTAAAAAAAACTAGAAAAATGCGCTAAATTTTGGTTTTAAGAAACAAATATGCTATAAAGTTAATATGGCGAGTACTAGAAATAATCGTCGATTCAAAAGTAATTAAGAAGCAACATGTTACAACACGAAAATTCACTTTTAGCCGTTGGCCTCATGAGCGGAACATCTCTTGATGGGGTAGACGGCGCTTTAATCAGAACCGATGGCAAAGAACAAGTAGAGCGTATTGCATCTGTATATTTTCCTTATGAGGAATCTTTCAGAGAAGAGATGATGGCGCTTGCAAAAGGTGATATTCCATTGTCATCTTTATTACGTCTCGAGCAAAAACTTACCTTATACCACGCCCAAGCAGTTAAGGCATTAATGGTAGATGAAAATGCTAAAAACGCTGGTAAACCAGACGTTGTAGGGTTTCATGGGCAAACAATCCGCCATATGCCAGACGAGGGATTAACGTGGCAAATCGGCAATCCATCACTTTTGGCAGCCAAAACAGACATGGCCGTTGTGTCAGACTTTCGACGTCGTGATATGGCTGTAGGTGGGCAGGGTGCGCCATTGGCACCTTTATACCATAAGGCAATTTTAGCTAATCAAAAATTACCTGCAGTTGTTCTAAACTTAGGTGGGGTATCAAATATTACTTATATCAGCCAGAGTGGTGGGATTATCGCTGGTGATATAGGCCCAGGGTGCTCACTTCTTGACCAATGGGCGCAAAAACATACCAATAAGCCTTACGATGAAGGCGGTAAATTAGCGTTTGCAGGTAAAGCAGATGTAAAATGGGTTAATGCTGCATTACAACAAGACGAGTTCTTTAAAAAACCATTCCCTAAATCTGCTGATCGCTACCAGTTTGATGGTTTGCTTCCAACTAATATGTCGGCTGCTGACGGCGCCGCTAGCCTATGCTTATTAACTGTACAAAGTATTGTTGAAAGCATACAGGGTGTAAATAAAACAGAAAAAGCGCTGCCAACCTTATGGTTAACAGGTGGTGGTGCACAAAACCCTGCGATTGTTGCTGCATTTAAAGAAGCTTTTAACACTGTAAAATTTGTTGATGAGCTTGGTGCTTCTGCCGATATGCTTGAAGCCGAGTGTTTTGCATGGCTAGCTGTGCGGCGTTTGTTGGGGCTTCCTACCTCTATCCCTGAAACAACAGGTGCTGCATGTCCTACGGTTGGTGGGGTTCTTACAGTTTAAATGCATTTTCTGATAAACATTTGTATTGGTATTTTATCTAGTTGGGCTTTTAGAAAGCGTGTTGCAACAGATGGGCTAGGGCTATGGCGGCCTTTAGCAGGGGCGTTGGGTGCGGTGTTCCCACATGTTGACAATGCTTTTTATTCTTTAAGTAATAGTTATGCTTTATTACACCAATATGCGGAAACATGGTCGCTAGTGCTTTGCCCGTTATATGCATGGGTTTTGTCACAAGCGTTAGCATTGTTAGCAGGCGGGTACCTCCCCGAAAGCCCCCGCACATGGCAGAAGTTTTTTATACCAGTATTTGTGGGAATGTTACTAGCAATTGGCTTAGGCGTATTTACCGAGCAAGGCGTAGCATTGTTTGCCCCTTTCTGGCATGGACGGGCCAGCCTTGGGGTAATTCACTCGTTTGATATTGGGCTATTATTTGGTTTAAGTGGTTTTATATTACTTGGTATTGCAATTGCTCGCTGGAAAACTGATTTAGCACGGATAGTGTTTGTTTTATTGATTGCTTATTTAGGTATCCTTGGCACATTCAAAGCTAAGGCCGACAATATAGCCGAACGCTATGCCCAAGCGATGAAGATAGATGTTGTGAGTATTTATACAGAGCCACAGCCGCTTTCGCCCTTCTATTGGCGGATAGTTGTGCATACAGCAGACGAGCGCCTCCACGAGACTACGGTAAGTTTAAAGCGTAAAAATGTAATTAAGGTTACGGCTAGCACTTCTCCATTGCGCCGCGCTAAGGCTGCCTATAACCCTGTGCATGCTGCTCTGTGGCGGATTTATAACCGTTTTGGCTATAACGCCCCTAGCTTTGCACGCAGTGCATGGGAGTCGGAGATTAGCCAAAAACTTAGCTGGATGAACCGTTTTGCAGTTATCAAAGATTTTGTAGAATACGAAAACCAACACTGCGCTAGGTTTAAAGATATCCGCTTTAAAGGCACACAATCTGGTATGCTTGGTGTTTACCTAATATGCCAAAATACCACCGACAGAAACGAAGATAACTGGCGAGCCTACCAAGCCGCCACAGATGGTACATTCTTTAGGCTAAATTCTTTTCTATATTAGGTCTTGAATAACTCTTTAGTACTTCCAACATATAAGCTCTATTTAGTAGTATCTTTTTAACGTTTCATATCCTTTTTTTTAGGAGTAAACATGAACACTTTATCTAAAGATAAATTAACAGAAGTAAATGATCTAATACGAGGGAAAAGAGACGATCCTCGTGCTAAATTTGATGAGCTGGATAATTTCGGTATTGGCATACCAACAACAGATGTATCTGTAGGAGATTATATCCTGTGGATAGAAGCTTTGTTTGTGGGCAAATACCCAAATGCTGAGCGTTTGGGATATAACTATTTTCATGGAGAAGTAGAGAAAATAGGTTCAGGGCGCAATGCATTTGTTTCTATAAAAAGACCTGACGAGACTACTTTAAAAAAGTCTCGTAGGACTATTTTTAGGCACAAATGTATTATTATAGACCAAGGAGCTTAGATGGATAAAAACCTGATAGACTCGTTCGTAATATATGGCATTGATTTCTTTTGGCTAGTGCTAGCATTATTCGCACTGCTAGTAATGGCAGCATCAATTGCTATTTTCATAAAAACTCACCCTCCAAGGAGAGTTGTTGTGGAAGAGCCAAAGAAAAAGCGCAAATCAAAGCGCAGGTCTAATAGGATGCATAAAGTAAATAGGCATCGTATTAGATAGTAGCGAACAAAAAAGGCTGGTGTTAACACCAGCCTTTTTTGTTTTTAGCCTTGTTGAGGAACGTTAGACGCAATGTATTGGCACAATACGCTGCTTAAGATTTCTTGTTGTTCGGTAAAGAAATGGTCGGCATCTGGTATTTTGCTGTAGTGTAGCTTTGCACCTTTTTGGCGTGCAGTTGCTTTTAGCATGTCTTCTACATTGCTAACGTCGACAATTTCGTCGCTGCTGCCAATAGTAATTAAGCCACTGCTTGGGCAGGGCGAGAAAAAGCTAAAGTCGTAAAGACCAATTGGAGGTGCTACTGCAATAAAACGGCTTACATCTGGGCGGCGCATAAGTAGCTGCATGGTAATCCATGCTCCAAACGAGAAACCACTAATCCAAATGCCACTAGCATGGGGGTTGTTATTGTGGAGCCAATCAAGAGCAGCTGCAGCATCGCTTAGCTCACCAATACCGTTATCCCATTCGCCTTGCGAGTTACCAACACCACGGAAGTTAAACCGCATCACTGAAAACCCACACCGAGCAAAAGACTCGTAAATTTGGTAAGTAACTTTATTATTCATCGTACCACCATGAAGTGGGTGTGGATGCATTACTAATGCAATGGGCGCATTCTTCTGTTGAGAAAGAAAATATTTTCCTTCTAGGCGGCCAGCAGGGCCAGTAAATGTGATATTCGGCATTAGTGTTACTCCTTGTTACATCCACAACTTAACAAAGTATACCCCTACTTTTCAAGCTCCATTTGCATAATATACAAATTTACCTTATAAAAAATAGGTGAACATATATATATGGAACTATAAACATGGCTGTATACCTAGACAATAACGCAACAACGCCCTTGAAACCACAGGTTAAGGATGCAATGGTTGCCGCACTCGATATTTTCGGTAATCCTTCATCTGTACATGGTGACGGCAGAAAAGCACGTATGGCGGTTGATACTGCCCGTCGTCAGGTTGCGTCTATGTTTGGGGTTCGTGCCGAGCAAATAGTGTTTACTAGTGGCGGTAGCGAAGCAAACAATATGGCGCTTAGAGGCTACTTTGCCGAGAACCCAACTAAAAAACTTGTTATTTCAGCGGTCGAGCATAACTGCGTGTATAAAACAGCACTAGAGCTAAACAGGCTCCACGGCGTACCATTGCATATTTTACCTGTAGACAAAGACGGCATAATTGACCTTGCCGACCTAGATGACACTTTGGCCAAGGGTAATGTAGGCATGGTAAGTGTTATGCATGCAAATAACGAAACAGGCGTTCTGCAACCAATTGCTGACATTACCAAACGTGTACGAGATGCTGGGGGGCTGATGCATGTAGATGCTGTGCAGTCGGCAGGCAAAATGCCGTTATCATTTATAGATATGGATTTAGATATTTTAACTATGGCTTTTCATAAAATGGGTGGCCCTAAAGGGGTGGGTGTTGTTATTTTACGCCCCGATATTGCCATGGCTAGCCATATTAGTGGTGGCTCACAAGAAAAAAGCCGCCGAGCAGGAACAGAAAACACCATTGCTATTGTTGGAGCTGGGGCTTGCGCCGAACTTTGGCAAAAATCTGTGACCGATATGGCAGAACGGATAGAGCCACTACGTGACTATTTAGAAAAAGGCCTTAAGAAGCTAGCTAACGATATTTTCATTATTGGTGAAACAGCGTCACGGATTGCAAATACAACTAATGTTGTTGTCCCCATCCTTGAGGGGGAAACAGCTGTAATGGCGTTGGACCTAGAAGGTTATGCGGTGTCGACTGGTTCTGCTTGTTCAAGCGGGCGGGTTGAACCTTCACGAGTTATTTTAGCCCATAACCTTGAGCCAGAGCTTGCTTTATGCGCTTTGCGCATTTCATTAGGTTGGCAAAATACTAAAGACGATGTTGACGGCTTCCTAAAAGCCTTTGCAACAGTACTAGAGCGGGCAAAAAAGAACTCGTAGCTCTTGTAATTTAATACATAACTGCTTATACAGCTCTAATACGATAATTTATTTTAGGTTTATTAATGGCACAAACCATATTCGATACATTAAACATTGCACCGTTAGTTGCAGGTAAAACACCAGCTGAAACTACGGTGGTTGCAGCTATGTCCGGTGGGGTGGATTCGTCAGTAGTAGCTGCATTGCTGCACCGTTTAGGGTACAGGGTCATAGGTATTACCTTACAGCTTTGGGACTATACCCCAGCACAAGAGAGTGGTGAAACTAAAAAATTTGGTACTTGCTGCGCGCTAGACGATGTATATGACGCACAGCGTGTTTGCCAAACAATTGGAATACCTCATTATGTGTTGAACTATGAAAGCGAGTTTAAAGATAAAGTTATCGATGACTTTGTAGATACCTATCTTTCAGGGGCAACCCCAATCCCGTGTGTGCGTTGTAACCAGCGGATTAAATTTGATTCGCTATTAGATAAAGCTAAGCAATTGGGTGGCGATATTTTGGTTACAGGGCATTATGTACGTAAAGTGATGGGTGAGGGTAACTTACCCGAAATGCACCAAGGGTTATCGCCTGAAAAAGATCAGTCGTATTATTTATTTACAACAACACCAGAGCAATTAACATTTAGTGCTTTCCCGTTGGGTGATTTAACCAAGGCACAAACCCGAGAGTTGGGTAAAGAATTAGGGCTACATGTGCACCAAAAAGCCGACAGCCAAGATATTTGCTTTGTCCCGGGTGGCGACTATCGCAAAGTCGTGCGTAAGTTTGCTCCACATGCAGAAGAAACAGGTAATTTTGTCGACAGCACAGGTAAAGTTCTTGGGCAGCACAATGGCATCATCAACTTTACAGTAGGCCAGCGCCGTGGGCTAGGTCTAGCATTTGGCGAGCCAATGTACGTGACTGCTATTCGCCCCGATACGCGCGAGGTTGTACTAGGCCCTAAGGAAGAATTAGGCGTTAAAACTTTTATGGTTAAAGATGCCACTTGGCTGTCAAAAATCCCTAGCCGCAATACCGAGGTAACGGTACGAGTAAGAGCAGGGCACTTAGGCGTAGCAGGAGAGGTAGAGCAACTGGGTGACGGTCGCCTGCAAGTACACCTGTTTGACCCCGAAGAGGCCATTTCTCCAGGGCAAGCAGCAGTATTTTATGCTGACAAACACATGCTAGGTGGTGGCTGGATAGAAAACCCTCATGCAGGTAAAATTAAAGTAGAAATATCTGCGACCTAAATAACACATTGTATCTCTTTAAAGTAAACATTGTAGGTAGTAGGCTTTACAATGTAGTTCTGTGTTCCTATATAATACTTGGGTGTATTATAAAAAGGGGCAGATGTGGTAGATTTGAATCTAACACCATTGGAACGAATCGGGGAAACGCTGAAGAAAATTCAGCTTAATTTGTCGATTCAAACAGACGACTACATTGCAGACGTTAAACTTGCCCAACAAATGTTTGAAGCTCTTAAACATAGTAAATTTTCATTCGATTCTGAGCCTTGGTACTGCACTCGTGATGTTGTGCATTGGCTAGAAGATGGCTCTCCAGTTACACGCTTACCGCAAGAGCTGTTGTTACGTGCTACATCTCATGACGGCAAACCAATCCCTCCGGGCCCATCTATTGCAGCATTTGTGGATATTGGCCTTGCAAAAGACCTAGACCTATTTCTTATTCCAAAGATGATTACGCATGGTAAAGAAAATAATAAATTCCCAATTTCGATTAACGTTTCATCATCAGCTGCTACATCACTAGAATTTTGGCAGGATTGTTTTAAAATTCTTAAAAAGCATCTAGAGGATGGCGGCAAGAAATCTGACATTGTATTTGAGATTGAACGAGCAGCCATTGAAAGTGACGACGGGATGAGAGCTGTAAGGGAAGTCCGTAAGTCTGGTTTCCGTTTTGCTATGGACGACTTTTACTCTGACGAATTACACCCAGACCAAATTGAGGTTATTAGCCAATACATAGATTTTATTAAATTTACTGGTTCAGCCATCCAAGGCGGGATTGAAGGTAAATATAACCTTAACATTTTAGTCGAACAAGCGCGGGTGATTGGCCCTAAAAAACTATTTGTGGCAAAATGGGTCGAAAACCACGAGCAAGCGGTGAAGCTCTATAGGGAATATAACATAGACGCCGCCCAAGGCCGTAACCTCCCCCAAGACTTAAAAGAATTTGCTAGCAATATTAAAGAAATGCTCGATAAAAAAGCCTAATAGTTATTTTTATTTGTAAAATATCTTATTAGCCAGTAGTATACAATTACTTGAAAAAGTGATTTCTTCTCTTATTTTTCCTATTTTTCTTTCTTCCTTTCGGAGGTTTTATGAAATCAAATAAAATAGAAGCTTTTAAGCTTCTTGGTTTTATTGTGTTTCTGGTGGCTTTAGCCATGAGTTCTGAAACAGGCATGAACTTAATTGTATTTGTTACAACAATTAGTTTTTTAGTTTTTATCCATGAGCTTGGCCATTATATATGGTTTAAGCGAGCGGGTATTAAAATAGATACTTTTTCTATTGGGATGTGGACACCTGTTGCGGTGCTTACTTTTAAAAATGGTGAAAAATGGCAGTTTTGCCCATTACTTATTGGTGGTTTTGTATCACCACAAGGGATGAACAAAAAGTTTGAGGCACCTCGTGAAAAGGGTGACTACTGGTCATCAACACCATTGGGGCGACTAAAAGCTGTTTTGGCGGGCCCTGTTGTAAATATTGTTTTTGCACTGATATTTTTTACTGTAGCATTTATGTTGCCACAAGATATTGTTACAGGCACAAACCGTGTTGAGTCTGTAGCTGAACATAGCTTTGCAGCAAACAATGGTGTTATGCCTGGCGACAAAATAGTATCTATTGGTGGGACACCCACTAATGATGCTACATCTATATTAGAAGAACTATCTAAAACAGAATGGAATACTCCCACTATAGTAAAAGTGGAGAGCCCCGATGGTGAAGTACGTAGTATTTTGCTTCTTATAGATGCAAGCGATCGCCTTGGTGTTAACCTTGAGGCTGTTGCCACAGGAGTAAAAAGTGGTGCTTCGCTTGTTGATGCCTCTGCACATGCAGCAAAAGTATCCGTAACAATTATCCCAGATATGTTTGCTAACGTTGGTAAAATATTTAGTGGTGATGGTGAGCTTGCAGGGCCTGCTAAGTTTGGCTCGATTGTAGCTGAATCACACGAAAATTCTGGATTATATGGGTTTTTAACAATAATGGCAGCTTTATCGCTAATGTTGGGTGTATTTAACTTAATCCCATTGCTTCCGCTTGATGGGGGGCATGTGATTACAACATTATATGAAATGGCCGCTAAAAAACCAGTTCCAGCCCGTGCTCAAACTATTATGACTTGGGTGGTGGGGTTACCACTATTTGGGCTTACAATAATCTGGCTACTTTGGGATATTATCGAAAAATTTATCTAAGCGACATTAGATTAAAAAAGGGTACCGCTGCGGCGGTACCTTTTTTTTGCAAAAAAATGCGTAATGTACTTGATTTTTTAGGTTTGTTGCGCCATAAACAACCCTAATGACACACGCTTTAGCAGTGGTCTTTATGACCCACCGGTGTTGCAAGTTGTTTTGCAACCAAGGCTTAGCGGAGGATTAACCGGTAAATTAGAAGGATATTTACATCATGGCATTGCCACAATTTACACTACGCGACCTGCTAGAAGCAGGCGTACACTTCGGCCACAAGGCTCATCGTTGGGACCCAAAAATGAGCGAATACATCTATGGAACTCGTAACGGCATACACATTCTTGACTTACGTCAGACTGTACCAATGCTTTACCGCGCTATGTCGTTTGTTCGACAAACCGTTGCTAACGGTGGCCGCGTTCTTTTTGTTGGCTCAAAACGTCAAGCACAAATGATTGTTGAAGAATCTGCAGGCCGCTGCGGACAATACTACGTTAACCATCGTTGGTTAGGCGGTATGTTAACTAACTGGAAAACTATCAACAAATCAATCAAGCGCTTAAAAGAGTTAGAAGTAATTTTCTCTAAGGAAGGCGAAAGCCACCTTACTAAAATGGAAATGTTAAAGCTGCAACGCGAATTTGACAAACTACAACGCTCACTGGGCGGGATCAAAAACATGGGCGGATTGCCTGATGCTATTTTTGTTATCGATACTGGTCGTCAGCATATTGCTGTAAACGAAGCTAATTGCTTGGGTATCCCAGTTATTGGTATTGTAGATAGTAACAGCTCACCAGATGGTGTTGATTACCCAATCCCTGGTAATGATGACTCTAGCCGAGCATTGCGTTTGTACTGTTCTTTAATTTCTGATTCTGTTCTTGATGGTATCAGCGAGCAGTTGTCACGTTCTGGCGGGATGAAAAAGAATGAGTCTAACTCAAGGCAAAAATCTACTGGTAAAGAAACAGTAGTTAGCTTGTCGCCTAAGGCAAAACAAGCAGCAAAGGATGCTGAAACAGCAGAGCCTAAAGCTGAAGAGGTTAGCGAAACTAAGAAAGCAGCCCCAGCGGTTGCTGCAAACTAATAGGTAACGGGGCGGCAACGCCCCTTACTTTTAAAAGTAATGGTATATTCAAATGAATGAGGAAGTAAAAATGCAAATATCAGCAGGTATGGTAAAAGAATTGCGCGACAGAACTGGCGCAGGAATGATGGATTGTAAAAAAGCATTAGGCGAAGTTTCTGGCGATTTTGAAGCAGCTATTGACTGGTTGCGTAAAAAAGGTATTGCTAAGGCCGAAAAAAAGGCTGGGCGTACTGCTAGCGAGGGCATGGCATTTGCTTGTAGCGAAGGCGGTAAAGGTTGTTTAATCGAAGTTAACGCTGAAACAGACTTTGTTTCTAAAAACGATAAGTTTGTTTCTTTTGTTGAAACTTTGGCGCAGCTTGTTATGAAAAATGATGTAACAGACGTTGAGAAAATTTCGCAATTAAGCTGGCCTACAGGTGGTACAGTTGCAGAAACTTTAACAGAGCTAGTTGCAACTATCGGTGAAAACATGACTATTCGTCGTGCAACAATCTTATCTGTTTCTACAGGTGCTGTTTCTAGCTACATCCACATGAACGGTAAAATTGCTGTATTGGTGGTTGTTTCAGCTGACGAAGTAAACGACAAGTTGACTGCTGTTGCTCGTAATGTTGCTATGCATGTTGCAGCTGCAAACCCAGCTGCTCTAGATAGAACTTCTATTGATGCAGACATGGTTGCACGTGAGAAACAAATTTTTGTTGATCAAGCAATCCAAAGTGGTAAACCTGAAAATATCGTAGAAAAAATGGTTGAAGGCCGTATGAACAAATTCTTTGAAGAAGTTTGTTTGAACGACCAAGCTTTCATCATGGATACAGACCAAAAAGTTGGTGAAGTTGTTGCAATGGCTGCTCCTGGTGCAAAAATATCAGCTTTTGCTCGTTTCGAGCTAGGCGAAGGCATTGAGAAGGAAGAAGGCGATTTTGCTGCTGAAGTTGCAGCAATGAGCCAATAGTTCATTTTTTAGCCTACACTATAAAATAAAAAAATAAGAGGGCTGACTTTGGTGACCGAGAACCAATACGCAAGAGTACTGATAAAGTTATCTGGTGAAATGCTAGCAGGTGATGAGCCTTATGGTATTAATGTAGAAGTTTTAAACAGACTTGCTGAGGACGTTGTGCAAGTGCACGCTGCGGGTTACCAAGTCGGCCTTGTTATTGGCGGTGGTAATATTTTCCGAGGTATAGCTGGTGCTGCACAAGGCCTTGACCGTACTAGCAGCGACTATATGGGAATGTTAGCAACTGTAATGAATGGCCTTGCTGTGCAAAATGCTATTGAAAGAGCAGGTGTTCAAACTAGAGTGTTGTCAGCTATTAAAATGGATGCTGTCGCAGAGCCTTATGTTCGTCGCCGTGCAGTGCGTCATATGGAAAAAGGTCGGGTTATTATCTTTGTTGCAGGTACTGGTAACCCATTTTTTACTACAGATACAGCAGCAGCGCTGCGTGCGGTTGAATTAAACTGCGACTTAATGCTAAAAGCTACAAAAGTAGATGGTATTTACACTGCAGACCCTGCTAAAGATAAAACAGCTACACATATCCCGCAATTAACTTACAATGAGGCTATTGTAAGAAATCTACAAGTTATGGATGGTACAGCCATTACGCTGTGCCGTGATAATCACCTGTCAATTATGGTGGCATCTATACAAGAAAAGGGTGGCTTATTAGCTGCTCTTGAGCATAGAGCAAAAAGCACTTTGGTGTTGGCAGAACAAAAGACGGAGAAAAAAGCAAATGGATGAAAATCAGCTACAAGGTAAAATGGAAAAGTCTATTGACTCTTTTAAACATGATTTGGGTGGTTTGCGCACAGGGCGTGCATCAGTAGATTTGCTAGCCCCAGTTATGGTAGAAGCATATGGGCAAAAAATGCCACTAAACCAAGTTGGTAGTGTTTCTGTTACTGATAATCGTCTTCTTACTGTTCAAATTTGGGACAAAGGAATGGTCGAAAGTGTTGATAAAGCTATCCGCGAATCTGGCCTTGGTTTAAACCCAGTGGCAGAAGGGCAGACAGTTCGTATCCCGTTGCCTGAGCTAACAGAAGATCGCCGTAAAGAGCTTATTAAGGTTGCTCGTAAATATGCAGAGACTTCTCGGGTATCTATTCGTAATTTGCGCCGTGATGCTATGGATAATATCAAAAAATCTCAAAAAGATGGCGATATCTCAGAAGATGATAGCCGTCGTTTGTCAGACCGCGTTCAAGAGATGACAGACAAGTTTGTTGCCACAGTTGATACAGTTCTAGCTGATAAAGAAATAGACATTATGAAGGTCTAACCATTCATTATGGTTGAGTCTATTAAACATATTGCATTTATTATGGATGGTAACGGCCGTTGGGCAGCATCCCAAGGGTTGAGTAGGCTTGAAGGGCACCAGCAAGGTGTTAAGACCTTACAAAAAATAGTCGAAGACTTAATAGAACTTAAAATACCAGTAGCAACTTTTTATGCATTTTCATCGGAAAATTGGGGCAGGCCAGAAGAAGAGGTCTCTGGCCTTATTTCTTTGTTTAAAGGTTATCTTAATAAAGAAATAGACGCCATTGATAAAAAAGGAGTTTCTATTAGGTTTTTGGGTGATATGGCCTCAAAAGGTCGTTTAGATAAATCTCTGGTTAAATTAATGAAGAATGCTGAAGAAAAAACTAAGGGTGGCACAGCATTACATTTAAATATGTGTATTAATTACGGTGGACAAGACGAAATTACACGTGCTGTCAGGGGGTTAGCAGAAAATGTACAAGCAGGAAACCTTGAACCAAATGATATTACAGTAGAGGTTATTAATAACCACCTCGATACAACTAACTTGCCTGCACCAGACTTGTGTATTAGAACTGGCGGCGAGAAGAGGTTGTCAAACTTTATGCTATGGCAGCTTAGTTATGCAGAATTATTTTTTACAGATACATTTTGGCCAGCATTTTCTAAAAATGAATTAGAAGAAATTTTAATTAGTTTTAACCAAAGACAAAGGCGTTTTGGGCGTTTGCCAAAGGTTGTTTAATCTTTTTATAAATATAGCCAAGAACACTGTTGCAGTTATGTGAGGTTAGAGTTAATCTGAGCAATATTTTTTATATAGTCGTTTAACTTTGTACTTACATAGTTAAATTACTATAGCCGCCTAGAAGAAACAAAAAGGAAAAAACCAATGCTTGAACAACTGGCTACAATGTTTACTACTATGCCTGGAGGCGCTTTTATATGGTCGCTTTTGGCCTTTATAATTGTTGTAGGCGTATTAGTTTTTGTCCATGAAATGGGGCATTACCTAGCTGCAAGAAGTGTTGGTGTGCATATTGAGACATTCTCTATTGGCTTTGGTCGCGAAATTTTTGGTTGGAATGACAAAGTAGGAACTCGTTGGAGAGTTGCAATATTTCCATTGGGTGGTTACGTAAAAATGTACGGCATGACTGGGGAAATGAAACCTCATGAAGTACCAGAAGACAGAAAACACGAAGCTTTTGTACTTAAAAGTGTTCTGCGCCGGATGTGGGTTGTTTTTGCTGGGCCTTTTGCAAACTTTGTTTTCGCATTTTTTGTTTTAGCAGCGATGATGTACACTGTTGGAGAGCGTCGTGCGTACTCAACAGCTGGTGCTGTTGTAGCAGAAATGCCTGCTGCTCAAGCTGGCGTTCAGGCTGGAGACCATATTACCGAGATAAATGGCTACACTATTAAATATTGGGACGAATTGGTGCCACTTGTCCGCGAGCAAGGCTCTAGCCCTTTAACTGTAAAGATTTACCGCCCAAGCACAGACATCCATACCTATGTTTCGATAAAACCTAAAAAAGTCGAAGTTAAAAATATTCTGGGTGAAGCCCAAACTGTTTACCAAATCGGGATTAGGGCTGGCGATACGTTTGACCGTATTAGCCATGGCTTTATAGACTCTGCTATATTTGGTGTAGAAAAAACATACCAACAAACATCACTTATTCTCCAAGCTTTATGGCGGATGATAACAGGGCAAATGGGTGCTGATATTGGTGGACCATTAACAATTGGTAAAGTAGCAGGTGAGCAAGCGACAATGGGTATAGAAAGTTTGCTAATATTTATGGCGTTCATTTCTATAAACCTTGGTTTGATAAACCTATTCCCTGTACCAGTTTTAGATGGGGGGCACCTTGTTTACTTTGCTCTTGAGGGGATTTTGCGTCGCCCGATAACTGAAAAGATCCAAGATATGGGCAACCGTATTGGTATGGGGCTATTAATTGCCTTAATGTTATTTGCATTTTATAAAGATATTCTTAATGTAGTTATGCCATTTTTGCAGGGATAATTAATAAACAATAATAGAATACTGTCTTGAGGCCATTGCGATGTTTCTAAATATAAAAATAAAAATGCTTTTTATAACTATAACCTTTGGTGGGTTATTAATGTTTGCCTCTCATGCTGTGGCTGCTTCTATTAAAGAAATCACCATTCACGGTAATGAACGGGTTGAGGCAACAACAGTTCAAAGCTATTTAGGTATTAATACTGGTGAAGAATATGACCCGGTTAAGGTTCGTAGGTCTCTTAAGTCTTTATATGGAACAGGCTTGTTTGATAATGTTGAAATTAGCTGGGACAATGGCAGGTTAATAGTTGAAATTAAAGAAAACCCAATCGTTAACCAAATTACCTTCGAAAATAATGATGCTCTGTCCATAGAACGTCTAGAAAGCGCGATAGCATTACGTCCTCGTGCTGTTTTTACTCCTGGTAAAGTTCAGGATGATGTTAAATCTATCCTTTCGGCATATAGGCAAACTGGTCGTTTTCTTGCTCAGGTTGACCCACAAATTATTAGACGAGACCAAAACCGTGTTGATGTTATTTACGTCGTTTCTGAAGGTGAAAAAACAAAGATCCGTAAGATTGACTTTGTAGGGAATAAAAAATATTCAAACACAGACCTAAAGAAAGTAATTGGAACGAAAGAAAGCGCCTTTTGGAGGTTCTTAAGCTCTGCTGATAGCTACGACCCTGACCGCCTAGATTTTGATAAAGAGCTACTGCGCCGTTTCTATATAAAAAATGGTTATGCGGATTTCCAAGTAATGTCAGCGATTGCTGAGCTTTCAAAAACCAAGAAAGATTTCTTCGTTACATTTACATTAAACGAGGGTGATGTTTATGACTTTGGTACAGTAGACGTACGTCTATCGAGCAGAGTAGATGTTGATATGGAAGACCTAAGAGCTGTGGTTTCCATAAAAGAGGGGAATGTTTATGATGGTTCCCGTATTGATAAAAATATTGATGCACTTATAGATGTTTTAGGCCAAAAAGGCTTTGCTTTTTTAGATGTTGTGCCTGTTCTTGATAAAAACCCAGAAACAAAAAAAGTTAATATTGCTTTTGATGTACGGCCTGGACCTAGGGTTTATATTAGCCGCATTAATATAAAAGGGAACACTCGCACGCAAGACCACGTTATTCGTAGGGAAATGCGCTTTGTAGAAGGGGATGCATTTTCTAATAGTAAGTTACAACGCTCAAAAGATCGTTTGCAGATTCTTGATTATTTCCAAACTGTAGGGCTCGACCGCAAAGATGCAGATGCACCAGACAGAATGGACATTGACGTTAACGTTGTTGAAAAAAGCACGGGTGCATTTAATATTGGTGCTGGGTTCTCCTCATTTGAAGGGGTTATCGGTACAACAGATTTAAGTGAAAGAAACTTCCTTGGTAAAGGGCAAGATTTGGTTCTTTCTTTTGCAATGTCTAGCCAACGCCAGGACTTAAACTTTTCATTTACAGAGCCATGGTTTATGGGGCAGCAAATATCTGCTGGGATAGACATATTCAACCAAAGAAGAGAATTTCAAGAACAGTCATCTTTTGACCAAGAGAGAGTAGGTGGAGCTTTCAGGATGGGATTCCCTCTAGGTGAGTTCACCAAGAATAACGTCCGTCTAGGTTATCGTAAAACTAATATTTCTGATATTAATGCAGCTGCATCGCAATTTGTTGTTGCGGCAAAAGGTAAAAGAGATAGCCTAATGCTGTCAAATACAGTTGTGTATGACACTCGCGACAGCTCGCTTTTACCAACTCGTGGTAGTAGAGTCCAGTGGACTGCAGAATACTCGGGCTTTGGTACAGACACGACCTTTATCCGTAATAATGCCTTGTTGTCACGCCATTTTCCTATAGCTGATGGCTGGGTTTTCTCTAGTGCTTTTAGGGCTGGCCACTTGTTTGACATCAACAATAAAACCCCATTGTTTGAGAACTTCAACCTTGGTGGCCCAGACTTACGTGGTTTTGATAGATCTGGTATTGGACCTAGAGATGCTATAACTCAAGATGCTCTTGGTGGTAAGCTTATGGCAGGCCATACATTTGAGTTAAGGTTTCCTATCCCTGGGATAAAAGATGCTGGAGTAAATGGTTTACTATTTAATGATGGTGGTATTGTGACTGACTTTCAAGCCAATAGCCCTGCTATTAATAGTGCCGATACATACCGTATGACCGCTGGTGTAGGTGTGTTCTGGAACAGCCCTCTAGGGCCACTACGTTTTGAGTTTGGCTTCCCTATTGTTGATGAAATAGAGGATGAAACCAGAGTATTTAGCTTTAACTTTGGTACAAGATTTTAACCTACAAAATAAAATGGAGATTTGAATAATGACGAGAATTAAACTAGTTATGGCAGTATTTTATATGGTGGCAATTTTTGCTGCACCAAGTGCGTGGGCTGCCGAAATTGCAGTTGTTGATTACCGCACTATTATTGGTGAATCCAGCGAAATGAAACGCGCTTTAACTGAAATTGAAACCATGAAAACTGCTATGGAAAAGCAACTAGCAGAAATGGAAAAAGAACTTGAAGGTTCTAGCGAGTCTCTAAAGCGTAAACGTACAGTTATGAGTGAAGCACAAGTAGTTGAAGAAGAAACTGCACTAAAAGGTAAACTACGTGAATATCGCCTTAAAGGGCAGAATATGAACGAACAACTTAGTAATGAAGTAATGCTTCGTCGCAAACAAATTGTGAAAGTGTTGGAGCAGGTTGTTGGAGACATTGCAAAAGAAGATGGCCACAAGGTTGTTTTTGACAGCAATAGCTTACTATATGCTGATGCTGGCATAGACATTACAGAAAAAGTTCTTGAGCGCCTTAATCAGCATTTTGAAAATAACTAATACTGGTATGCCCCAATGTCATTGATGACTGTAGAAGATATTAAAAAATATATTCCCCATCGGGATCCTATGTTGATGATTGACACTATAGAGTCTATTGATGGTGACAATTACGTGGTCGCAACAAAGAACGTTAGGCAAGATGAACCTCACTTTAAAGGGCATTTTCCGGGTCACCCTGTAATGCCAGGAGTTTTAATTGTTGAAGCTTTGGCACAAGCCGCAGGCGTGATGATGTTTAAGCATGGTGGTTATAACTCTGAAAATGCTGTAGTATACTTTATGAAGCTAGATAACGTAAGGTTTCGTAAGCCCGTTGTTCCTGATATGACCTTGACACTTAAAGTAGAAAAAATAAAAGATAAAGCAGGGATTTGCGTTTTTAGAGGGAAAGCTTATGATGAAGATGATACCTTGGTATCTGAAGCAGAGTTTATGGCAAAAATAATTAAAAAAAGCACTTAAAGTAAAACCTAGTTTCATTTAGGTAACTTTAGTAGCTGCCAAAAAACATATAAATGAAATTAGGGTTTGTTATTATATGCAGCAACGCATGCGCGCTCAATTTGAAAAACGTCCACCAAAAGTGATGGTGGTTGCTTGTGATTATGGAGACGATTGGGCAGGGGCGGGGCTTATGATGGCGTTAAGTAAAGCTCGACCCGATATTACGTTTTGCGGTCTTGGTGGTTATGCCATGGAGAAAGCAGGCCTTCGTAAGGGTGTTTCTACTCGTATATCTTCTTTAGGCAAAAGAAATTTTATTCAGAACCTTAAAACTCAAGCTCAGGTAGAGAAAGCAGATGTGCTTGTAACACTTGGTACCTCACCACTAGTGCTAGATGTTGCGTACGGCATTAAAAAACAACTAGGTATCCCAAGTATTTATTATGGAGTTGGCGATAACTTTATAGATAACGTTAAACCTACTAAGCGTTGTTTTGAACATATTATGGCTGTGTTACCATCTGAGCAAAAACGTTACCAGAAATTAGATCTTAAATGTAGCTTTGTAGGGCACCCTTTAGCAGAAGAACTAACAGAATATATGCTAGCTGACAATATTAAGCCACTGCATGAGCCACGCAGGTTAGCAATATTGTTGGATGATAAACCTGCTCTTATTAAGCGGCAAATGATGATGATGGAATACTTTATTGCAGAGCTACGCTATAGAGTACCAAATGTAGAAGTTGTTATACCACTAACAGCTAAACACAAAACGCGTTATTTTGAGCCTTACACAAGCTTAGATGCTAAATATGTTCGCGGCTCTGACAGGCACATGGCATTGAGCAAGTGTGATGCTGCGCTATCTTCAGCAAGCCTTAGTAACTTAGAGTTAGCAATGCTTAGTGTGCCTACGGTGCTATTTAATATAAAATCACCTTTAGATAACACCATTGAAAAAATATTTGGGCGTAGAAATAAAGGGTTTTCAATTAATAAAATTGCAGAACAGGATATAATACCCGAGCTTGAATATGGCAGTGTTTCTATAGATAGCTTGGTAGAAGCAGTTTGCCCATTACTTAATGATACCCTTCAACGCAGAAATCAATTGTCAGCATTACACGAAATTCGTAGTAGCCTTATTTCAGGTAAGAAAATGGCATCTGCTAGTGCTGCTGATATTGTCCTTAGTTATATTTCATAAATTACTAGATTATCTATTGTAAAATAGTAGATAATTATTTAGAATTTACCTCATGTATTACTGCTAATATTATTTTTCACTCTCTTTTCTCTTTTCATGTTTCCTTTGGAGGTATTGTGTCAAAAAAAAATCATCGGCTTCGACGTGGACCAAATAAAAATTGTGTAAATGCACGCCGTATCAGATTAATTATGGCATTAATTTACAAAAGAATTAAAAAATACTGAAGCTAACCAACCAACCTAAATAATTTCTAGCTTATCTAATAACTAATTGTGAGATAGGCTATTCGGAGGCTGTTGTGACTAATCTATCAAAAAAACAGCGGCGCCGCCTCAAAATAGGAGGGCAAACTTTTAAACCTCGGAATTTTGACGTTTTGGCAATGCATAGCCGCAAAAAAGGTAAGCATACCGACAAGAAAAAGCAGCAAAAACGCCAGATATGCCGCAAAAATAATAATAAATATTATTAACGAAAAATAAAAGGCAGCCCTTGTTTGGGCTGCCTTTTATTTGTTGTGTAATATGTTTTGGCACGCTTCTAGCATTGATTACTCCTAATAGCGTAAACGACCACTATAAGGGAGAGAAAGAGCATGAAACCAGATATTGAAAAGCTAAAGAAAGAATCATTAACAAAGATGTATGCTGATGCATTAGAATCTATGAATGATGAAGATGTTATTCGCCTTCTTAGTGAGCTTAATTATTTGCGTAAACAGCTTAAAACTCAGAGTGATGTAATAACACGTTTGAAACAAGAAGCTTACCATGACCCTCTAACAGGTTTACCAAATCGCCGTTATTTTGAGCGTGAGCTAGATAAAGCTTTGGCATACTTTAGCCGCCATAACCGAGTAAGTACGGTGATGATGGTGGATGTTGATAGCTTTAAATCTATTAATGACTCTCTTGGCCATTTAGCTGGTGATGCTATTTTAAAGCATATCTCAGTTTTATTGCAAAAATATACTCGTAGCGCTGATGTGGTAGCACGTATCGGTGGTGATGAGTTCTGTATAATTCTTCGTGAAACAGAATCAGAAGAAGCTTTTGAGAAAGCAGAAAATATAGCAGATGTTATTGCAAAAACTCCTTGTGTTTACGAAGGTCGCGAGATTTACACAACTGTTAGTATTGGTGGGTGTAGCTTCTCTGATGCAAAAGACAAAAAAGAACTATTAAATAAGGCTGATAGTGCCATGTACATTAGTAAAGGTAGTATTACAGCAGTTGCATAGTTTTCCCTAGGGTGGTTATATTGCCTGCTTGTTCCCCCAATGTAGTAGGTGATATAACAAGTGCCCATAAAAAGCGCTGATTTATCAGCGCTTTTTATTTATGTAAAGAAATATATTAAATTATGTCTGCTATATAGAAACATTTTTACCACATATATTGTGTACAAAATGTCTTGAATATAAAGTAATTGTCTGTAAAGTAACAATTTTTATGGTAGGTTGTATTTGTATAACTCTTTAAATGTAGGGAATGTTGTTATGGATAATTCAATTAAGGTAGAAGATTTAGTAAAACAAGCTAAATCAGGTAAAGTTAATGTTGATGTGCTGGCAAAAGAGCTATCTTCAATGCAGCATAAGCTTGAAAAGCAAGCGCAAGTTATCAAAACCCTTGAGAAAGACACAGTGACAGACCCGTTGACAGGTGTGTTTAATCGCCGTGGGTTTGAGCTAGAGCTAGCTAAAACGCTTGCTAACTCTCGCCGTCATCGTAGGTTAGGTGCATTATTATTCGTAGATATGAATAATTTTAAAACTATTAATGACACTTTTGGCCATTATGCAGGTGACGAAGTCTTGTGCCATGTTGCAGAATTATTAAAAGCAAACATCCGCGAGACAGATATGCTAGCCAGAGTAGGTGGCGATGAGTTTTGCATTATTCTAAACGACGTTCGCTCTGCTGCCGATGCTGAAATTCGTAGCGACAAGCTGATGCATTTTATAGGGTCTTCCCCTGTACGGTTCGAAGATGAAAGAATTTGGGTAGAAGCTAGCGTTGGTAGCCATACATTTTCTTCAGAAGATGACATGATAGAAGTTATTTCTATGGCTGACTCTGCGATGTATGCTAAAAAGCCTAAGTGTAGAGACGCTTAAATCTTAAATTATTAAAATATAACTATTTTATAATTTGTGGTTGTTGGCTATAGTTATTACTATTAACAAAAAGAGTAATTAGCTATGCGCCTTAAAGCAGACAAACTAACAAAATCATTTAATGGCCACAAGGTGGTTCAAGATATATCTTTTACCATTAAAGATGGTGAAATCGTTGGTGTTGTTGGCCCCAATGGTGCTGGTAAAAGTACTACTCTTTCTATGGTATGCGGTATTTTACCTGCTGATAGCGGCAAGATTACGATAAATGGAATTTCACCAGAGGGTAATAGCTGCGATTTTCGCCGTCAGTTCTCTTTTGTTCCTGAACGCCCAGGGTTGCACCAAGATGTTTCTTGTTTCGACTTTCTTTCTTTCTCTGCTAGCACTAATGGTAAAAACATTGAAGATATTATAATCGCAGCAAAAGAAGCAGGTTGCGATAATTACCTTGAAAGACCTATGGATGTATTGTCACGGGGGCAGCGGCAAGCTGTTTATTTGGCTGCTGCATTTATTGCTGAGCCAAGCTTACTTATTCTTGATGAACCTACCGTAGGGCTTGACCCTATCCAGCAGCGTTCAATTCTTGATGCATTACGCCGCTTTTGCAATAAGGGAGGCAGTGTATTGCTTTCTACCCATTCTTTGCACGAGGCCGAGACTATTTGCGAACGTATTTTAGTTCTGATGCATAATACTATTATCGCTGACGGCAAAGCGTCTGATATCGCCAAAAAGCACAATAATCTTTACGAATTCCTTACTGATAAAATGAATACAGGGCATGTCTCATGATTAAAAAACTTTTGTTAGGTATGCAGGATGGCATAACAGTATTTCGTTATGTTCTTTTGCGCCAGCTTTTATCGCCAGTAACATGGTTAGTTCTTGGTGGGGGGTTAATGGTTGCTAATAGCCTTACCTTTTTTATCGGTGATTTATTAAGCAGCAATAACGCTAACATGAATATATTTTGGAATTATTCTCCATTTGTACTAGCTGTGATGGTGCCACTATTAACCATGCGTGGTTGGGCATACGAACAACAAATGGGTACAAAAGATTGGCTAACAACAAAGCCTATTTCGCCATTTTGGGCTGATGCCGCACTGGTAGAAAGCCACGGTATGCTATTGATTATATGGTTACTAGCTAGTTTAACTTTACCATTAACACTAGGGCTGTTAGCAAGCCCTGACTGGGCTTTGATATTTTCTGGCTATTTAGGGTTATTGTTACTTGGCTATTTGTTTATTTCAATCGGGTTTTTATTTTCTTGTCTTGCTAAAAATATGCTAACCGCATTTGTTGGTGGGTTTCTTGGTATTGTGACTGTTCTTTTTTCTGCGGTAGAAGGAGTGTCTACATTATTACCAGTGGCGATACCTGCAAGTATTTCTGATTTGATTATATCTTTAAGCCCAGTCCATATTTTTGAACGACTCTATGGCGGGTTTATTGTTGTTGCTGACATTTTATGGATGTTTGTATTAGCGATGGTTTTCTTTACTATAGGGCACTTAATTCGTCGTAGGCAGAGTGCTTTTCACAAGGTTAGGAAAAATGCAGCCCTAGGCATTACTACTATTTTAGTAATTGGTCTTACAGCTTCGTTTATATTCCCGCAGGCTTATGACCTTACACAAGACAATAGATACAAACCAAGTTTATCCGCCCTTGAAGTTGTAAAAGATCTACCTGTAGAAGAAATTGAAATAGATATTTATTTCTCTTCATCAAGTAGAGAATTGTCAGCAGAACAAAGGATTTATGGAAGACAGATAACCTATTACTTGAAGGCGTTGGAAGAGCTTTCTGACAAAGTAACAGTTAAAACATATGACCCTAGCCATAGCCCAGTTGTTGAAATGACAGCACGAGAAATAGGAGTGGAAGCTAATGTAACTCCAAATGGCAGCCGTGTTTATATGGGGATTGTGATAAAATCCAGAGGGCAAAAAGTCGTTATATCTGACTTACCGTTAGCGCGCCGTAATATTTTTGAATTTGATTTAATGAATAATATAGTTCGTTTTCGGCATAAGAACACACGTCGTATTGCTGTGTTGACAGGGATGAACATGTCTGACGATAAACAGCGCCCTAAATTTCTTGATTTGTTAGCGCCTTTTTACCGGATTGATGTATCAAGTCATCGCAATGCTACAATACCAGATCAGAACGACTTAGTAATCGTGATGAATGGCTACTACCTTGAAGAAAATGCTATTTATGCACTTGACCAATATGTACAACGTGGTGGCAAGGTTCTTGCTTTTGTAGACCCATTTTGGTTTGCTTCCCCTGCTGGTAGTATGCAAGCCCCAGGTCCTGACGATGGTGCAACATCTAAAGCAGGTTTTGATGACTTGTTGGCTCATTGGGGGATGCAGTTCGTCCCAGGAGATATTTTGGCAGACTCAACTCTAGGAACAGCTGTGCAAATTACCGATAATGCGGCAGTTGCAAAGCACCCTTTGTGGCTAACCTTTAGCTCGGGCGAGATAGACCAGCAAAACCCTATGACACGCAATTTAAATAAATTATCGGTTGCAGCTGCGGGTGTTTTAAAAATTATTGGATCTAACAATGTGTCCATAACTCCTTTGGTTTCTTCATCATCATCGGCACGCCTTATCCCAAGGAAATATGTATATCAAGCAGACCTTGAAACTATGCATACTTTTTACAAAGGCGAGCCACAACAATATGTATTAGCAGCTGATGCTATTGGTGAATTTTCACCATTTTATAAAGAGCGCCCTGAATCTGCAAAAAAATGGTTCGAGAAAAGCCGTAAAGATAAAAAATGGCCTGAGGCAGCTCTTTCTAAACATACGGTAGAAGCACTTAAAGCTGGGCGTGTTATTACGGTGGCTGATATGGATATATTCAGCCCACAACTATCAGCTAAAGGTGGAATGCTACAACCAAGTAATGATAACCTGAATTTAATTTTTAATATGGTGCGTAGCCTTCTTGATGAACCAGAAGCCTTAAAAATACACTTGCGCCATGAGGCTACCCAGCGCCCATTTATAGGGCTCGAGAAAGAGCTAACAAAAATAGCTTCTCATTTTTCTAAGGAAGAGGACTCGCTAGTTAGTAAGCTAATGCAAACTCGTAGAGAGTTGGCAAATCAGCGCCATGAACTAAGCAGAAAACGTTTTGTAGACCCAATCCTTACAAGAAAAATAGAGGCCACCAGCTTTAGGGAACTACAATTGATGCACCGCATAGACAATGCTCGAGAGAATGCATTTAGATCTGCCCGCCATTTTATTAGTGGAATTACAGTTTTTAATGTATTGGGCGGCTTTATTTTGTTATTAGTTGTTGGATGGACTATAAGATTTAGCCATCGCAGATGGACTATTAAGAAATTAAGAGAATTTAATATTTATTAAGAAAGCTTACCCATGACATCAGAAAACGTGATGACAGTTCGCACCGAGCGGACGCCAAACCCTAATAGCCTAAAATATAACCTTGGCACAACATTGCTTCCTGGAAGCTCTGCTAATTTCCCTACTGCTGAGGGTTCTGAACGCTCGCCGTTAGCAACACGATTGTTTGCGGTTGATGGTGTGGTTGCTATTTTTATAGGGCCAGACTTTATAACAGTTACTAAAGACGACACAAAAGAGTGGAATGATATTAACATTGGTGTTGCTCCAGCATTAGAAGCTTTTTTTGAATCAGGCGAGTCTGTTCTAAAAGGAGCAAAGCCTGCTGACTACAAAGAAATTGGTGCGGATACTGCAGACCCTGCTTTGGTGGAAATGATTAAAAACCTCCTTGAAGAACAAGTCCGCCCTGCGGTTGCTCAAGATGGTGGTGATATTATCTACCGTGGTTTTGAAGAGGGGGTTGTTTACTTAGAAATGTTAGGGGCTTGTAGTGGTTGCCCATCTAGTACTGCTACACTTAAAATGGGGATAGAGCGCTTATTACTAGAGAACATCCCAGAAGTTAAGGAAGTTAAAGCTCTTTAAGGCAATTTAAATCTACTTGCCTTTATAGTTAAACTGCTCAATAATAAACCTATGAGTATAGTAACAGAACCAAACATAACGGCGGTAAGTAATATGCCAGATAAGTTTTATCAAGCGTCAGCAGGTTGCTACGTGGATAGTGATGCGGCTCAACGTATGGCTATTGAGCTCCCTAAATTACGTAAATTAGCTGATGCATACCGCATGGGCTGGCTACATAATGTTCTGTCACGTATTACGCCTTTAACTTTGCAGCGCCGTGACGACTATATCGCTATGGCTGGTTTATTCGTAGAAACTGGTGAAAGTGCCGAACATATCCTCGATAGGTTCGACGCAGACCTCGAGTTATTCTGCAGTGTTGCCGAAATCCATGTGACTTCTCATATGACAATGCAAAACATATCTGAAGAGTTAAAAGCACACGTATCGCTATACCAAGAAATTGCCGAGGTGTTTTACAGTAAATTTGACATTGAGCACCGTGACCCTATAAAAATACTTACAGACTCTCCAATTATGAGCGAGCATTCTAACCCATTCATTAAAGAGTTTATGGACAATCGCTTTAAACGTAATGACAGCGAGAGCTAAAACTCTACTCAACGCTTATAGGTTTTTCCTTGAATGGGGTAACCCTAATACTATTAGACGGAGTGTCGCCAAGCTTTTGGCGGAAAACAATAGTGTCTTGCTTTAGACGGCTCTTCATAATACGACTTAGAATAAGTAGGCGCTCGATATACACATTATTGTCGCTGTCTTCAGGCAGGATAATCTCGAAAGAATAGACCTTATTTCTAGCAGCATATCTAGTTAGTTTATTCAGCGGTTGTTTATCGCTCTTATGAACCCAACGGTTACTATCACGATATTTTATTGTAAATGATGCCGCATCATCAGCCGATGCTGCTGGTACAAATGCAGTAGACGTAGCTATAACTAACAAAGATAAAATAGTAATTATTTTATACATCATATTTATAACTTACCCTTTTATAGACTTTAATAAATTATTGCTGTGGGAATATTCTCTCACGAATAGCAGCAAGTTGTGCATCATTTATTTCTACATTTGTATTTACTTGCATGGCTTGTAGGTATTGTGCGTATAGGTCATTAACAAAAGTACTGCTTAGAAACTGCTGTACCCCAGCTAGTACTACATCATTAGGTTTATTAAAGTCTACAGTGGCTACTTCGTATAAGGCTGCACCCATCTTAGTAGGGAAGGTTCTGTCTAATACTTCATTTTGCGCTAAGGTAGATAGCTCTGTTTGTATTGCACCATTTATTAGAGGGCTTTTGGCAGGCTCTACTCTAGTAACTCCCACAACTGTTTGGATTGGCTCAGAAAGCTTAAATTTCTTTGCTAGAGTCTCAAAACTATCACCATTTTTACGTAGAGCTAAAATTTGCGTTGCCTTAGCAAGGATATCCCTTTGGATCATTTCTTTAGTATAAACATCAACCAATTGGTTTTTAACCTCTTCAAAAGACATTTGCTTAGGCTCTGTGATATTTGCAACATTAACAAATGTTTTAGTTGTATCATTTATATGTATAACTGTGCTTGGTACATCTATATCCATTACAAATGCTTTGTCCAAAACAACATCCCCACCAATTATTGTAATTGGTTTGTTATTAGCATCAAAACCTTGCCCATCGATATTTGTATAAGTAGTTAAAGTACCACCAACCTCTGCTGCAACATCTTCTAATAATGCAGAGCCAGCAAGCATATCGTCAGCTTTGTCTACCATGTCATAAAGGATATTTAGGGTTTTCTCTATTTTTATATGGTCCTTAATTTCGGCCTTAGCTTCTTGGAATGTTTTTTCGCGGCCAGAAACAATTTTTGTAACTTCAATTACATGAACCCCAAAAGGTGTTTTAATAGGCGCACTTACTTCTTTTACGGGTAAAGAGAATGCAGCTTCATCAAAAGCGTGGAGCATATCCCCACGATATATCAGACCAAGCTTACCACCATTATCTGCAGTTAATTTATCTGTAGATAATTCTTTTGCAACTTCGGCAAATGTTTTACCTGCTGCAAGTGCAAGTAAAGCTTCTTCTGCTCCTTTTTCGTCAGCAGCTAGAATGTGCCTTACTTCACGTCCTTCAGGCTCGCCAAACTCACTGCGGTGTTCGCCATAGTAAGCTTTAATTTCATCATTGGTTATAGCGATAGTTTCTTTGAGCTTATCCGCGCTAAAAGTAAGTACTTCAATATCGCGCTTTTCTGGGGTAATAAGGCTGCTGAGCATATCTTCATAGATGTCTCTTAGATCTGCATCAGTCGGTGCTTTGGGCTTTTCAACATCAGCCTTAACAATACGCAGAATTTTTACATCACGACTTTCGCTTAAAATACTACCAGTGCGGTTAATTTCATCAGTATTAGTAAAACTAGCGCCTATAAAAGGGGTACGAACAAGGTTAACCATTAACTCAACCCGCATTGATTGCTCAAATTGCGGAACACTATAACCTGCATTGTTTAGAGCTATCTTATATTGAGAGGCGCTAAATTCGCCCATACCATCTTTAAAAGCATCCATTTTAGAGATACGTTCAATAATTTCGGCATCAGAAATTTGGATTTTATGGTCTTCTGCAAAACGGGTGTGTAGTAAATCACGGATTTTGTCTTGTAATAGGTTTTCTGGCAAGTTCATGCTTGCAATAACTTCTTCTGAATAATCTTTGCCCATTTGCCTGCGGAGCTGGCTTATTTTTAGGTCTAACTCTCTCTGGAAAGATGACACCATTATTTTTTGACCATCTACCTTAACAATGTAAGGCGAGAATTGTTGTTGGATGCCTCCACCAAATTCCCAGCCAATGAAGCTTACACCAATTAAAACTAGTAAAAATTTGATAATAAAAGAGCTATTCATGCTTTTTAGAAAACGTATCATGGTATTTCCTGTTTTTTATGTTGTTAAAACAGCTGGATAATGACAGTATTTTACCAAATTTTAAAGTTAATTTACCACAAGACCATTAAAAAAAAGAGGTTCACATGAAACGCACACCATTAATCGTCGGAAATTGGAAAATGAACGGGCTGCCATCTTTTTGGCAGGAACTTGCTGCAGGTGTTGCAGGCATTACTAAACAGACAAATGCAGAACTAGTAATATGCCCTCCATTCCCCGCATTGTCTGTTGTCCATGCGGCTATACATGCAGGTGCCGAGAAAAGCTCTGTTGGCCTTGGCGCACAGAATGTCCATCAAGCAGAGAAAGGCGCATATACAGGCGAAGTTAGCGCACCTATGGTACGAGGTTGTGGCTGCGATTATGTTATCCTTGGGCACTCAGAACGCAGAGCGATGATGGCTGAAACAGATGAAATTGTTGCAGCAAAAGCAGTTGCTGCTATCGAGAATGACTTAAAACCGATTGTTTGTATTGGTGAAACAACCCGTAGTGACATGGACCAAGCCCTAGCAACACTAGAAAAACAACTCCGCCAAAGTTTACAAGGTGTGCATATAAAAACTGGCGATGACCTAGTTGTAGCCTACGAGCCTGTTTGGGCAATTGGAACTGGAGTTGTCCCAACAGCTGCTGATTTAGCTGTGGCATTTCCGTTTTTACGCAAAACATTAGCAAATATTTATAACGAAGAGGTAGCCGCAGGGGTGCGCTTACTTTATGGTGGCTCTTTAACGCCCGATAACGCTGATGAAATTTTAGCTGTAGACGATATTGACGGCGGCCTTATTGGTGGAGCTAGCCTAAAAGTAGATAGCTTCTTAGCTATTGCAAATGCCGCTGATTAATACTTGTTATTGTTGCTTGTTTGGGGTAAAAACAACATTGTATATATAATTTAAATGGATGCTTAATATGCTAACAAGTTTTTTGATGCTGTCACACGTGGTTATTTCAATCGTGTTGATTCTTTTAGTTCTACTTCAACGTAGCGAAGGTGGGCTTGGCTCTCTTGGCGGAGGCGGTGGTGACGCTATGTTTAGTGGCTCTTCAGCTGGTAGCGTTTTAACTCGTATGACCAAATGGCTTTTTATTGTTTATGTTGCTCTAAGCTTAGGGCTATCAATAGAAATGGCTGGTAAAGGTGGCATTGACAGTGTTCTTGATAAGCAACCTGCAGCATTAACTCCAAGTGTCCCTGTGGAAGTTGAATAAGACTAATTATATATTCATCACTGGTGGCGTTGTTTCGTCCCTTGGAAAAGGGGTTTCGGGTGCCGCACTAGCAGCTATTTTACAACTTCGTGGTTTTAGCGTGCGGATGCAAAAGCTAGACCCCTACATTAATATAGATCCCGGCACCATGAGCCCGCACCAACATGGCGAAGTATTTGTTACTGAAGATGGTGCCGAAACAGACCTAGATCTTGGCCATTACGAACGTTTTACAGGTGTTGAAACTGGTCGCAAAAGTAACTATACCGCAGGTCGTATTTACCAAGATGTTATCGAAAAAGAGCGCCGTGGCGACTATTTAGGTGCTACTGTTCAGGTTATCCCGCATATCACTAACGAAATTAAAGCGGCAATAGCAACAAACGAAGGGCAGGCTGACTTTGCTCTGGTTGAAATTGGCGGCACAGTTGGTGATATTGAATCATTACCATTTCTAGAGGCAATCCGCCAATATTCTAACGAAATTGGCCGTGATAGATGCTTATTTTTACACTTAACACTAGTGCCATATATCCCCACTGCAGGTGAGTTGAAAACAAAACCTACGCAGCATTCTGTTAAAGAATTATTGGGGATTGGTATCCAGGCTGATGTTCTTTTATGCCGTAGTGAGCGACCTTTGCCAAAATCGGAACGAGAAAAAATAGCACTGTTCTCTAATATGTCTACCGAGAATGTTATTAGCGGTGTTGACCAAAAAAGTGTTTACGACATTATTACAGCCCTACACGAAGAGGGGTTGGATAACCGAGTTCTAAAACATTTCCGCCTTGGTGCGCCTAATCCGGATTTGTCATCATGGCAAAAAATTGCAGCTCTTGATGTTTCTCCACTTAAAAAAGTCCATGTTGCTGTTGTTGGTAAATATGGCCAACTAGGTGACGCGTACTTATCGCTTAAAGAAGCACTTAAACATGGTGGCTATTCCAATAATTTAGGTGTTAATTACGATTTTATTGATTCTGAAGAACTAGAAGAGTTAGATGACGAAGGTTTTGCCAAACGGTTCGAGAATATTGGCGGTATTTTAGTACCAGGTGGTTTTGGGCAGCGTGGTACTGGTGGCAAACTCCGTGCGATTAAATATGCCCGTGAGAACAAAATCCCATATTTTGGTATTTGCTTAGGAATGCAGCTAGCTGTTGTCGAGTTTGCACATAATGTGGCCAAAATGGAAGATGCAGGCACAACCGAGTTTGGTAGCCCTAAAAACCCTGTTATTGGGTTGATGACCCAATGGAAAAAGGGTGATAAGCATGAAAATCGCCAAAAAGATGGTGACTTGGGTGGAACAATGCGCCTTGGGGCTTACCCTTGTAATTTACTAGGTAATAGTAGAGCTGCTAGTATTTATAATACCGACAACATAAGCGAGCGTCACCGCCACCGCTACGAATTTAATAGTACATATAAAAAGCAACTAGAAGATACAGGAATGCTATTTTCTGGAATGTCTCCTGACAATAAATTAGCAGAAATTGTTGAAATACCAGAACACCCATGGTTTATTGCGGTACAATTCCATCCTGAATTTAAATCGCACCCACTGCGCCCACACCCGTTGTTTGCATCGTTTATAGAGGCTTGTGCTAAAAGCAATATGCCTGAATAAAAATAACAAATATTGAAAGGCTCCTTTTATGACATTTATTATCGAAAACATTAAAGCAAGAGAAATCCTAGACTCTCGAGGCAACCCTACAGTAGAAGCTGACATTATTATTAATGGTCAAGTTATGGGGCGTGCTGCGGTGCCATCGGGTGCATCTACAGGGCAAAGAGAAGCTTTAGAAAAACGTGACAAAGACCCAAACCGTTACCTTGGTAAAGGTGTTTTGCAAGCAGTTGCAGCTATTAATGACACTATTGCACCAGCATTGCGTGGCAAGTCGGTTGAAGACCAACAAGAGCTAGATAAAGTTTTGCTAGAGCTTGATGGAACAGATAATAAATCAAACCTAGGGGCGAATGCTTTATTAGGTGTGTCTATGGCAGCAGCCCGAGCAAAAGCAAATATGGCTGCAAAGCCTTTGTACCAAAGCCTTAAAACAGGCAATAAATTTTTACTTCCAACTCCTATGATGAATGTTATTAATGGTGGTAGCCATGCCGATAATAGCCTAGACATTCAAGAGTTTATGGTTATGCCTGTGGGCTTACCAACTTTTAGGGAAGCTTTGCGCTGTGGTGCTGAAATTTTCCATAGTCTTAAAACACTTTTGTCTGACAATGGCTATAACACTAATGTTGGCGACGAGGGTGGCTTTGCACCAAACCTAAAAAGTAACGATGAAGCTTTTGAATGGTTAATGAAAGCAACCGAAAAAGCAGGCTACAAACCCGGGCAAGATGTAGTTTTTGCAATTGATGCAGCTGCTAGCGAATTTTACAGCAATGGGCACTATGTTTTAGCTGGCGAAAACCGCCGCTTATCTGCTGCAGAAATGGTAGACTGGTATGTAGCACAATCTGCAAAATATCCAATAGCTTCGGTTGAAGATGGTATGGATGAAAATGACCGCACAGGCTGGAAACTACTAACTGATAAACTCGGTAGTACAACGCAAATAGTTGGTGACGATTTATTTGTAACAAACCCTAAGATTTTGCAGCAAGGTATTAGCGATGGCTTGGCAAATAGCATTTTAATCAAGCTAAACCAAATTGGAACAGTCAGCGAAACTATAGCTACAATGGCATTAGCCGAAAAAGAAGGCTATAGCTCGGTAGTATCGCACCGTTCAGGTGAAACTGCCGACACTATTATTGCAGACCTAGCTGTAGCTACCGCTTGCGGGCAAATAAAAACAGGATCACTTAGCCGGAGTGATAGAATAGCAAAATATAACCAATTACTTCGGATCGAAGAAGAGCTTGGTAACCAAGCCCAGTATGCAGGTAGAGAAACACTGCGTAGTAAAATATAAAATATGGTAGCATTAAGGAATGAAATTTCTTAGAGAACTAGAATATAGTATTAAACGTATCGCTTTACCGGTATTTTTTATGTTTCTCTTAGGCTATATTTTTTACCATACTGTGTCGGGCGAGCGTGGTATTAGCGTGTGGTACACTTTGTCAGACCAAGTAAGAGAACTTAAAAAAGAGAACAAAGCACTAGCTGCCCAAATAGCTATACTACAGCGTGACGTTGACCGCCTTTCGGGCAATAATCCCGATATTGACTATATCGACGAGCTAGTCCGCCGCAACTTGCCCGTATTACAAAAAAATGAGCAAGTAGCATATATCAAACTACAGAAATAATAAGGTTATTCAACTATGCAAGAGTATGAAGCAAAGTTTATTGGTATTGATACAAATGCATTACGAACTAAACTTTTATCTTTAGGGTTCGAGAATACAAAGCCTGAAACTATGATGAAAAGAAAAGTATTCCATATAGATGGTAATTCCAAGAAATGGGGTCGAGTTCGTGATGAGGGCGATAAAATTACTTTGACCATAAAAGAAATTGTTAAAGAAGATGACATAAATGGGGTTAAAGAAGCAGAAGTCATTGTTAATAACTTTGAAAGCGCTGTGCATCTGCTTGAAATGTCGGGTTTTTATGCAGTATCGTACCAAGAAACTAAGCGTGAGGCATGGCAAAAAAATAATGTTGAAGTAGTTATAGATACTTGGCCTGGGCTTGAACCATTTATCGAGGTTGAAGCACCATCTGTAGAAATTGTTAAACAAGCTTGCGTTGAGATTGAGCTTAATATAGCAGATGCTATGTTTGGTGGGGTAGACGTTATCTACCAAAAAGAGCTAGGCATTATGCCAGACATTATAAACAATTTGCCAGAGATAAGTTTTTCAAAGTTACCATCAAGCTAAACTATTTCCCGCGCGAATTTTTGCTGCTATACATACCTCCGTCAGCCATAGAGATAAGTTTTTCAGCTGTTTTGCCATCAGTTGGGTAAGATGAAACACCTACAGACGCACCAATTTCAATATCATTGTCAACACTATCAACTGAAAATGGTACAGCAATAATTTTTTGGATTTCTTTGGCTTTTTTAGTAGCAGCGGCTTTGTTTGCATTTGGCAGTAGCACGCAATATTCATCGCCCCCCATACGGGTGATGATAGCATCGTCAGAGCATGTTTCTTGTAGTCTTATGGCTACACTTCTTAAAATTTCATCACCAGCTTCATGCCCATGGTCATCATTCACAGGCTTAAACTTATCAAGATCAAGGTATAGAATGCTAAATTCTTCATCTTTAGATAAGGCAATTTTAAGAGAGCTCATAAAATTAGCTTTATTTATGAGGCCTGTTAAATAGTCTTTACCTGCAATTTCTTGGCGGTAATTACGGGCTACATCAGGCATGTTTTTAAAGGCTAGCACTTTTTTGCGGTCATCATTAAATGCGCTGACAGATGTTGTTGACACACCTAAAGCTTTTGCAGCTTTTATCATATCTCCATCAAAGTGCTCGATACTATTGGTAACAATTTCGTGGCTGTCGATTACACTTACTGAGTTTTTAGGCATATGGATAAGGTAGTTGACAAAGTCTGGGTTCTTTTTATCCCCTCTGGCACCACCAAAAGCTACCAGTATGCCACCCATGGTAATGGCGATTCCTGCTAAAAAATCGGATTGGGTAAACTCTTGCAGAGGTAGCCCTGTGATTGGCTCTGTAATCCATTCTATCAGAAGTGTTGCAAAAGGGGCTATAGCACCAAGTGCAAGGTAGTTTTCTGTTTTAATTTTATGGGAGCTTGTAAATTCTATTAAACGCACAGGAGCAATAAGTAGAGAGCCTGTTAAAAGACCTGCAATAATAGCTGCAGGGTTTCTAAAGTCAGATAATTCGGGCATACCGTTGATAATAAAATGCCCAGTCTGAGCATGGATAGTTGCACCTATTAAACTTAGTAGTAAGAACATAATAGCTACAACTAGCATTACATATGCAACCACACGGCAACGTGTTTTTAAATTGCCAGCACGCCGAGCGGCAGCATTGTGTGTTTTATGGAATTCGGCAATGAATATCCGTGCTGATTGCAAAAAAGCATATAGAAATATTAATCCTAATACAGCTACTTGGCTTTCTTCAGCTATCCCAAAGCATACCCACAAAATACCGGCTAAAATAATTATCGAGCCAAGTATTTGCAAAACTCCAACAGCCCTTGATAAGAAAAACCACCCACCAATAAGCCCCGCAACAACACTCGTCCGGAGGATAAAAACACCCTCTGTTGGGCTTACAAAATAAAATACAGCAAAGAGAATAAGAGAACTTAGAATTAAAACAATGCCATACCCCCAAGTGTCGATAGAGCGGAGCGTCTCTCGAGAAAGCTCGCCATGGCCAGCATATAAAAGTAGTGACCAAGCAGCAGCAATAAACGAGCAACAGGTAAAAACCATACCATTAGCATCTAAGAATTTAGCACTATATCCCATAGATATTGCACTAATACCCCACAATACAGTAACTGCAAATATGGCAAGTATCCAAACAGTACGTTTGTTGTTTAGATCCATTATTGCCAGTAATCCCAGATAAAAGAATTTAAAATAAGAGTTACAATAATCAAGCTACAAAAAGTGAAGGTTTTGTTCCAAGCACTTTTCTGCGCACATATTTCTTCAAGGCGCTCAACTTCATCGTCACGGCGTTCTTTATGGATAAGACTTTTAAGAGCAGGCATCGAAAGCTTATAAAGCTCATCATCACTAGGGAGCTTAGTATCACGTCGGTTTAGAGTGCTATTATTTGTCATGTATTCTAATGTAGTGATAAAGAGCTAGTAAATCAAGGTTTGCAACAAAATATAATGGGAGCAAAAATCATGCTCCCATTTAGATCTAGGTTTAGATATTAAACTTCTATGTTAACGGCCTCAACCTGTTCACTCGCTGGGACAGATGCCCTTAGCCCAATGAAGTTTGCAAAGTCAGGTAGTAGTACGCCATTCAGTTGTGTTCCTGAGTTCTGCAATGTTTGAGCTGTTGAGCTACTAAGCTGCTCGTTAATATTAATCTGTGCTAGTTGGCTTGCGCCAATTTGTGCCAGATTATCAACCTGAGCTGGTGTTAAAGCAGATGACTGGAACCCTATTTCTGGCGCAGGGATGTCTGGAGTATCTGCGAAAGGTCGCTGAAACTCAATCTCAGGGGCTTCTATTGGCTGTCTGTTTTCATTAATTTGCTGAACCCGAACCTGCGCTAACTGGGCAAGTTCTCTGCTACGGTCAACTGATACATCCCGTTGTTGTAAGTTAATCTCGATACTATCTTGTGCTGCAGCTTGTGTGTCCTGTTCTATACGTGGAACAGCCTCGATACGCTCTTGATTACTGCTAGGCGCTTGTGTCTGCGTAAACTCGGGCGCAGGTGTTTGCCTAATAGTAGTCGCAGTTGCTTGCTCGCGATTATTTAATAGCGGAACATGCTCTGTATCTTGAGGTGTACTAACAGCTCGTTCGGTTTCACGAGGGGCCGCTGGAGGTTGTACTTGAGGTTGGCGAAGCTCTGGGCTTTGCCTTACATTTACTTGCGAAGCTTCCGCCTGGCCTGCTGGCCGGCGACTATTGGTCGAGCTTGCACTTGTTATTGCAGCATTAATAATTTCCATCTTCCTGACTCCTTAATAACCCACACATCTACCTAGTGTGCGGGTGCTTAGTGCACTTCCTACATACACCAAACGGTGGCGTTTTCGCCACTAACTATCACTTCCATTTCTTATTATGGTGTGTTTTTACTATTTTTCAAGTAGTTCTGCGACTTATTATGGAAAATAATCTATTTTTTAGATTTAATTTTCACATCTTTTTTAAGCCAGTAACCATCTTTGGTGAAACATTCCCACGACCAACGAGCAGTTGTCATCAGCCATAAAACTGCCCATAGCGCCCAGCCCATCATCAGAATGCGGAATGCTATCATCGGTAAAGTCCCTGTTCCTGCTGATATAAACTCATTTTCTCCCATGTCTTGGTACCAATGCAACATATAAGGTGATGAGCCATTACCCTCTATGTAGGTAACAGGGGTTCCTAAAAGCCCTGTTTGGATTATTTCAAATAACGCTGAAACAACCATAAACCCAATCACTACCAATAAAACTTGCAGAAGATTAAACCGAATACGGCTTAATTTAGAGCCTTTCTCGCCTCTCCAATTAAGTAGCAATAACCAAGCCACAGGAAGCAAGAATAACATTGGGCTAGATTGGGTAAAGCCCAAAGCTAAAACTAGCCAACCAGTAAAGGTGAGGGGGGTGCCGCCAACTTTAGCCATAACTAGCGCTAGTAAAATCATACCAAGTAAGGTTGACCATAGCTTTACATATGGCCCTTTATCGGGGCCGTGTGTCCACAAAATCCAACGGTCAGATAGCCCTGTTATGGATTGTTTTGCATTTATAAATGGTGCATTTAAATTAAAATTAGCACCTTTAATATTAGTTAAGCTTTCCTGGGGGCTATCCCAAATAACATTAATATTATTCATTCCATAATTAAGAGGAATACCAACTTCCAAAGGCTTACCTTCTTCGCTAGCCCTTACTGACAGCTCCCGCCCATTTACCATAAATCTTTTAAGGGTTATACCTTCTGGTAAAGTTATTGTATGAGTGTGGGGCTTAGTCGTTTCGATTGCAATATTTGCACTGTCAGTACGGTTTTTTCCTCTGATCGAGGTGTTTACATTTACATTATGTATTGTCATCTCTTGGCCAGTTACCCCTTGAGGGCGTTTAACGTTTAAAGTTAGGCTATCTGTTGGGTGTGGTTGCCATAAAGGTTGCCATTGCCCATATTGTTGGTGGTAAATAGGCGCAATACCTGCTGTTTGCGATACATGCCATTTTGGGCTAACTGCTAGCCGCCATTGCTCGTTTATGCGTGGTGTGTCGGCTGCTGTCAGCATTATGCTGTTCGTGGGCTCTATCTCAGAGTATAAGGTAATTGTTCGGTGGCTTATATTTATACGAACTTTTCCATCTACTTCGGCAAATGTTTTATCTAGTAGTTTCTCACCAGCTAGTAGTGGTAAGTCCATGGTAAATGGTGTGCCGCCAGCAAGAGTAATTTGAGTGGTTACTCGCCAAGTATTACCAAGGTTAATAGTGCGTACAACATTGGCAAAACCGTCAAAAGTTAGTGGTAGAACAGTTTCTTTTTTGGTTGCTGGTTCATCACTTTTAAGCTGTTTTGGGGCTCGAGATAGGGTTAAATTACGGTTTGAGGGCATGCCTTTATAATCAAGCCCACCAAGCCGCCAATTGCCTAGTTTACTAGTAAAGCTACTTATATTTTGCCCTAGATTTAAAGTAAGGTTGTTATATTGCCCCGCATGGTAGCGAACTTGTATTTTATGTTTACCTGCCTTTAACCTAATGTGCGGTTGCCCATTTACAATAATTGTTAGCGCAGACACTCCATTTGCCGTTATAGTTGACGGAAACGACAGAGGGGCTAAAGTAGGTAATGGTGTTAACACATCTGCATTAGCATCTACTTCTAGGTTAAGTATTATGCTGTCATCTTTTGCTTCAACTATAACTGCATTAGCATTAGCACAATTTGGCGTGCATTTAGCAGGTTCTAATAACCGAGTTTTAAGGTCGTTTAATAACTCGTTAGACGGAAAGTCTGTTGCCATTGCAGGGCCACTATTCATAGTAACAAATAGCCCTAATAACACTGCAGAAAAGAATTTATTTTTTAGATTAAGTTTCATTTTTAAATCCTTGGTTGATAAGGAGAATAGTTTAAATAACAATAAACCAAATAGAACTATTTTGAGTAGCTCAATCAGGCGGAAACCAGTAGGGGAAAGTAGCCATACTCGCATATTGTCGCCAGCATTTACACCATTGGGCCAATTTATTTTAACAGTGTTTCCACGCCAGCTTGGTAACCCTGTTCCTGTGGGGACTCGGGCATCGGGGTCAAAGCTTGTTAGGTCTGCTGTGGGTATTTCTTCTTTCATTAAGCCTTCAAGTCTATTCTCAGCCCTGCTGCGCATTATCATTTTTCTGGCAGCTGGTTTGTTGCTGTCTTGCATTTCTATGTCTTCTTCAAACATATCCATAGCTGCTGAAGACGCTGTTGTTTCTGGTGCGTAAGACTGGTTCATAAGCATGCCTTGCTCGCCCATACTTGAGAAATAAGAGCTAAAGGCAGCTGTTTTTGCTAAATGCGGATAGCGAGCATTTTGCAGGTGCAATAAAGTAAATGGCAATGCAAATAATACCAGCACCCCTAAGGCTATTAGCCGTAAGCGCGATAAGCTTTTATATAAACGTGCTTTTTTAGGAAGTGCGCCAAGGGTTATTCCTAAAATTAATAACACAATAATTTGGGTCGCTAGTGTGTCATGGTCGTGGAATGCTAGCGCTGTGGCAAAAAATGTTACAGCAGCCCACGCTGGGTTTTTCCATAGGCGGTATGCAAGCGCAGTTATTAGCAGTATAAGAAAGAATTGGTATAAATTCCATTGGCTTAACCATGTGCCAGACACTTTTGGCGCACCACTAATTGCGATTGGCCGCCATGCGGTAGGCATGGACAATTGCGCCGAAGCTTGGTGGAAGTCTGTAGTCCAAGCACCTATCGGGATAAGAGCTGTGCTTATTGGCCATAAAGAAAGTGGTAAAATGCTGTGGGCTTCAATGTTTGTAGAGTTATTGCGCACCTCAATACCTGTTTTATCGCCAGCACCTTTGGTAATAGGTTGTGCTTTACCGTTAATGTTAATGCGGCTAAGTGTGCCGTTGCCCATGTCTAGTCGCCAGCCACTATTCATAGTCCCTGTAATATAGTCGCGGGCAATAATGTTGCTGCCGTCCATTGCTAGCCACATTTCGCGCTTTAGGTTTAAAGAGTTCCCTGCAGGCGCAGGAGCTCCTTCACGTAAGGTATTAAATACTAGCCCTTGCTGCTCTTTAACTAGATATGCCGCAAATTTCCGCCATTGGTTGGGCATGTCTGTTTGGTCTGGGTTTAGTGGCATGTCGGCAGTTATTTCTGCTAGGCGTAATTCTGGTGTAGGCTGAAATGCCCAAACTTCTTCACTCCAAGGCACTTGGTGTAAAGCAATTGCGTTTAGCCTGCCGCCAATATATCTGTCGGTAAAACTAAGAGTATGAACCCCTGCTGTTGCACGTATGCTGTAGCTTCCATCGGCATTTCGCTTAACTGGTAAGCGGCCGCTATAAGCTGTTGGTGTGGTATTTGCTAGGTGGAATGGGGCAATGCTAATATCACGCTCGTTACCTGTAACAGTTAGCCGTAAGTGGGTTGTAATGGTTGCAGGGGTAGAGTCTGTTATAAGGCGAAATACTTGGAGTTTAGCACTATCTTGTACAGTTTTCTGTGGGGCTATAACTTGGTTTTGCCTCAGGGTAATGCGGTTTCTTAGCATTACAGGGTTGGTAATTACTTCCCCATTAACAGTAAGTTTTAGTTGAGATATTTGTGGCGGTAAAGCAAGTTGGTGTGGCATTGCTTTCCAAGATATTTTACCACTTATTTTATAAGTACCAGGGTTAAGGAAAAGTGTTGGCTGTTGTATATTGTTATTAGTAACTAGGGCTGGTTTTTCATTTATTAGTATGTCGTGCGGCCAAAATCCTTTTTCTCCAGGGAGGATAAGGTTTGTCTTGCTGTCGAGCTTAGCTGTAACGGTAAAGCTTGCACCTGTTTTATTGGCATTTAGTTGTAGGGAACTATAAGTAACACATTGACGTTGTTTGCGGCCGTCTATAAATGGGCAGTTAGCCTCAGGATTACGATGAATAACCCAATTTACCCAAGGTTTTAAACTATCAGGAACATATAACCCGTTTGTTGCAGCAGAAGCTTGGGGTGTTGATGCAGAAATTATCAGGATTGATAAAGCTAAAGCTAATAAATAACGCATGGGTATTTTCCTTGTTTTATAAAGTTCCAAATATTCTGTCACCTGCATCGCCCAAACCAGGGACGATAAAGGCATGGTTATTAAGTTTTTCATCCAAAGCTGCGGCATAAATAGATACATTAGGGTGTGTTTTTGCTAGTAAGTCTAACCCTTCAGGTGCTGCAACTAATGCCATAAAATTAATACAACTGTCGGGGACACCACGGTCATTTAAAACATCTAAAGCATGGGCTGCACTGTGGCCTGTAGCAATCATAGGGTCTACCATTATAACTCTTTTTTCAGAGATATGCGGAGGTAGCTTAACTAGGTATTCGACAGGTAAATGTGTTTCATCATCGCGGTAAACACCAATATGGCCAGTTTCAGCGTCAGGGATAAGTTCGTTTAATGCTGTAGACATACCTAGGCCTGCTCGTAAAATAGGTACAATTACGGGGCGTTCGCCTGCAAGTGTTGGTGCATTCATCGTACAAATAGGCGTTTCGATATTTATAGTTGTAAGTGGTAAATCACGAGTTATTTCGTAACCAATCAGGAGAGCAATCTCGTGAAGAAGCTGTTTAAAAGCTAAGCAAGTGGTTTCTTTGCGGCGCATTAAGGTTAGCTTGTGGGCAATAAGTGGGTGTTCTATAAGGTTTAAATGTGGATGCGCCATTAGTGTATTACTCAATCTATTGTTTTATTTTTTGTTTGGTGGTTGATATCATAACCTAATCATAAATGTTACACTACAAAATGTTATTAGATTATAATTAATCGCAATAACTTGCATTTTTCCCTAAAAAATACGAAAATTAGGGCGTTTTTCAAGAATAAAAAAGGCAGTAACCGTGGGTAAAAAGACAGGTCTTAAAGTTATAACAAGTCATCCTTTCGACAAAAAGCAACTGCTATCTCATTACGAGCATATGCTCCTTCTTCGTCGTTTTGAGGAAAAAGCAGGGCAAATGTACAGCACAGGCCTAATGGGCGGTTTTTGCCATTTATATATTGGGCAAGAAGCTGTTGTAACTGGTATTAGTGCTGCATGCACTGCTGACGACTATGTAATTACTAGTTACCGTTGCCATGCCCATGCTTTGACCTGCGGGATAGACCCTAAACACATTATGGCCGAGCTAACAGGTCGTAGTGGTGGTATTTCTAAAGGTAAAGGGGGCTCAATGCATATGTTTGACCCAAGCCGTAACTTTTTTGGTGGGCATGGGATTATTGCAGCACAACTTCCTCTTGGTACAGGCTTGGCGTTTGCTATAAAATACCGCAACGAGAAACGCATTTGCGTTACCTATACTGGTGATGGCGCCATGAACGGTGGGCAAACTTACGAAGCCTATAATATGGCAAAACTATGGAATTTACCTGTGCTGTATATTGTAGAAAATAATAAATACGGTATGGGCACATCTATCGAGCGTGCGAGCGGGCAACCAGAAATGTGGAAACGAGGCGATAGTTTTGGCATTAAAGGCGAGGTTGTAAACGGGATGGACTTATTCGCCGTACATGAAGCTGCAACACGTGCAGTAGAATATGTACGTAGTGGCAAAGGTCCTTTTATTTTAGAAATGGAAACTTACCGTTACCGTGGGCACTCTATGTCTGACCCTGCAAAATACCGTGACAAGGGCGAGGTTGACATGATGCGCGATAACCATGACCCTATTGTTAGGGTGCAATCTGTTTTACAAGACGAATTTGCAGTTAACACCGAGCAACTCAAAGAGATAGATAAAAAAATTAAACAACGGGTGGCAGAAGCAATCACCTTTGCCGAAAATAGCCCCGAACCCGACGAAAGCGAACTTACTACCGACATTATGCCTACAGGAGGTAACAACTAATGGCCGAGACAACTTACCGCGAAGCACTACGTGACGGCATGGCAGAAGAAATGCGCCGTGATGAAAAGGTTTTTGTTATGGGTGAAGAAGTCGCCGAATACCAAGGCGCATATAAGTGTACCCAAGGTATGCTCGCAGAGTTTGGCGATAAACGAGTTGTAGACACGCCAATATCTGAAATTGGCTTTGCTGGGATTGCAACAGGAGCTTCCATGGTAGGTTTACGCCCGGTCGTCGAGTTCATGACTTGGAACTTTGCAATGCTGGCATGTGACCATATTATTAACTCTGCTGCTAAAACTATGTATATGTCGGGCGGTATGGTTACTTGCCCTATAGTATTTCGTGGTCCTAATGGGGCTGCTTCTCGGGTGGCAGCGCAACATAGCCAAGACTATGCAAGCTGGTATACTAACATCCCAGGGTTAAAAGTAGTGTGCCCAGCAACACCTGCTGATGCAAAAGGGTTGATGAAATCAGCTATTCGTGACGATGGCCCCGTAGTATTTTTAGAAAACGAACTTTTGTATGGCTCAAAAGGCGAAGTTTTAGACGGTGATGCTGCTATTATACCAATTGGTAAAGCTAATATAATGCGTGAGGGTACAGATGTTACTATTATTGGTTATTCGATAATGTCTATTAAAGCCTTAGAGGCTGCTGCAATATTAGCAGAAGAAGGCATTGACGCTGAAGTAGTTGACCTGCGCAGCCTGCGCCCACTAGATGAAGACACTATTTTACGTAGTGTAGCTAAAACAAATCGAGTAGTTGTAGCTGAAGAAGGCTGGGCAAGAGCAGGGATAGGGGCTGATATTTCAGCAATTATTATGGAAAAAGCTTTTGACGACCTCGATGCCCCTGTGCGGCGTGTGTCGGGTAAAGATGTGCCAATGCCATATGCAGCTAACCTCGAAAAATTAGCGTTACCACAGGTGGGTGATATTGTCGCCGCTGTAAAAGACGTATGTTATAAACTTTAAGGAATAAAAAAATGCCAACAGATGTTCTAATGCCCCAACTGTCACCAACTATGACCGAAGGTAAACTTTCTAAATGGGTAAAAAAAGAAGGTGATGAAGTTAATATAGGCACGGTAATTGCCGAAATAGAAACCGATAAAGCCACTATGGAAGTAGAAGCTACCGAAGATGGCATTTTAGCAAAGCTGCTTTCTGATGCAGGTAAAGATATTGCAGTAGGTACACCAATTGCAGTTATTACCGAAGAAGGTGAAAAACTACCTACTAACTACAAACCAAAAGCAAAAGTGGTTAGTAAAAAAGTAGAACCTAAAAAAGAAGCTATAAAGCCAACCCCTAAAGTAGAAACACCCAAGGTAGAAATGCCTAAACCACAAGTACAACCTATTATGGCTGACCGTAGCGGCAAAAAATCGAGCCCACTTGCTCGCCGTTTAGCTGCTGAATGGGGGATTCCTTTGGATAACATTTCTGGTACAGGCCCACATGGCAGGATTATCCAAGCTGATATCGAAAATGCCCGCGCCAATGGTGTGCGCAAAACTGTAGCTGGTGCTGCACCTAGTGCTGCTAGCTCTCCAGCTAAGGCAGAGTTTGTCATGCAGCCATTAGTAAATGAACTTGTCGAGCATAGCACTATGCGTAAAGTTATTGCCAAACGACTGGTTGAGGCAAAGCAAACCGTACCGCATTTTTACTTAACTGTAGATGTTATGATGGCAGAAGCCCTTAAAGCTAGGCAAACCATTAATGCAATGGCTCCAGTTGATGGGGCAGGCAAACCTAGTTATAAACTATCAGTTAATGACATGATTATTAAGGCGTCCGCCCTAGCGCTGCGCCAACACCCTAATGCAAACGCAAGCTGGATGGAAGAGGGGCTGCAGAAACATGGCTCGGTTGATATTGCAGTTGCGGTATCTATTGAAGGTGGCTTGATTACACCTATTTTGCACCAAGCAGATGAAAAGTCATTGGTTGAACTGTCACAAGAAATTAAAGACTTAGCAGCTAAAGCCAGAGCAGGTAAACTAACCCCTGAACAATACCAAGGGGGTACATTCTCAATTTCTAACCTTGGTATGTATGGCATTAAACATTTTGATGCAATTATTAACCCACCACAATCTTGCATTTTAGCTTGCGGAATGGCGGAAAAACGCCCTGTTGTTAATGCTCTAGGGCAAGTTGAAGCTACCGACGTTATGACGGTTACAATGTCGGTTGACCATCGGGTAGTAGACGGTGCACTAGGTGCAGAGCTTTTGCAGTCTATCAAAAAATATCTCGAAAACCCAATTGCGATGGTGGCGTAGGTATGGCTAATATATGTCTTTTTTGTGGTTCACGAACTTCTAATGACCCCGAATACGTAGAAGCCGCCAAAAGGTTTGGCGAAGAAATTGCTAAACGTGGCTGGGGGCTTGTTTATGGCGGTGGCGACTCGGGGCTTATGGGGGCTGCTGCTGATGCTGTGTTGGCTGCGGGTGGCAAGGTTATTGGTATAATCCCTCCATATTTACTAGAGACAGAAGGCGACAGAACCGACCTTACCGAAAGATATATCGTAGAGACTTTGGCCGAGCGCAAACAAATGATGGCAGATCTGTCGGATGGGTTTGTTGCAATGCCGGGTGGTGTTGGCACTTTAGACGAGCTAACCGAGGCTTGGACATGGTATGTTTTGGGGCTACATAATAAGCCTGTAGGTATCTATAATGTAAAAGGCTTTTATAATAAACTAATCGAATTTTTCGAGAATATGGTTAGCTTAGAGATAACAGGTGCAGCATATATGAATGCGCTTACAATATCTGAAAACCTTGACGAATTATTAGACACAATTGCACAAGACGAGAACAGGAGGCTAAGTAATGGCTGATACAAAATTTGATGTAGTTGTAATTGGTAGTGGGCCGGGTGGTTATATCTGCGCTATTCGTGCGGCACAATTAGGGCTAAAAACAGCTATTGTCGAACGAGAAAGCCTAGGCGGTATTTGCCTAAATTGGGGCTGTATTCCGACTAAAGCATTGCTAAGAACTTCCGAAATGTACCGTGATATGACTGAACACGCTGCAGACTTTGGCTTTACTAAAATCCAAAAACCAACTTTCGACATGAAAAAACTTATTGGCCGTAGCCGTGATGTTGCTGGCAAACTGTCGGCTGGTGTTGCATACCTAATGAAGAAAAATAAGATCGAAGTTATCACAGGCGAAGGCAAATTTATTGCACCTGACGAACTAGGCATTTTTAAAAATGGCAAGAAGCAACAAGCGATAAAGGCAGACAATTTTGTGGTTGCCACAGGCGCACGTGCCAAAGAAATTAAAGGTGTGTTAGAAAAAGATGGCAAAAACATTTGGACCTACCGTGAAGCCATGACACCTAGCGCAATGCCAAAAAGCTTACTTGTTATAGGAGCAGGCGCAATCGGGATAGAGTTTGCCAGTTTTTATAGCGCTTTCGGGGTTGAGGTTACAGTTGTTGAAGCCCAAGACCGTATTTTACCTGTTGAAGACCATGAAATTTCAAAATTAGCAGGTAAATCATTTGCTGACAGAGGCGTTAAATTATTAACATCAAGTGGGGTTAAAACGCTTAAGTCTACCAAAACAGGCGTTGAAGCAACAGTAGAGGTTAATGGCAAAGCACAAAAAATTAAAGCTGAGAAAGCCTTAATTGCAATTGGTGTTGCAGGCAACGTAGAAAACCTTGGGCTTGAAGAAATTGGAGTACGGGTAGAAAGAGGGCAAGTGGTCGTAGACTCTAACTACCGTACTGGTGCTAAAGGAATATGGGCAATTGGAGATATTATAGGCTCGCCTTGGCTAGCGCATGTGGCGTCCCACGAAGGTGTAATTTGTGCCGAAGCCATTGCTGGTAAAAACCCACACAAAATGGATTATGGCAATATTCCAGGTTGTACATATTGTAGCCCGCAAGTGTCAAGCGTAGGCTTAACCGAAGAAGCTGCAAAACAACAAGGTTACGAGCTTAAAATAGGGCGGTTTAATTACCAAGCCAATGGTAAAGCACTTGCAATTGGCGAGGGCACAGGGCTAGTAAAAACTATTTTTGACGCCAAAACAGGCGAGCTTTTAGGCGCACACATTATTGGTGCCGAAGCCACCGAGATGATTTCCACATTTGTACTAGGTCGTTCGCTAGAAGTAACCGAGGAAGATTTCTTTAACACCTGCCTACCACACCCAACCCTGTCAGAGATGATGGGCGAAAGTGTGCTAGATAGTGTTGGTAGAGGGTTAAACTCTTAATGTTTCTTGCTAAATATAGTTGGTTTATTCTAGGGATTACCGCTGGCGCAAGCTGGGGCTTGGCGTATCTTATGTACAACTAATTCTACTCTAGTTCTTGAGTTTGTATAAGTTTAGGCATATATTCCCAATATAATTTATTGTTCCATTCCTTTTTATTTTTCCTTTCAGGAGATAATTTTATGCAAAACTCAATGCGAGCATCTATAGAAAATTTCATGTTTAATTTTGATTTTAAGTCAGGTATTGTCAGAGGTGTTGTGGCACTATTTATTATGGCAGCTGTTTGGGGATTAACTAAACTTTTAATTATGACTGGCATTCCAGTGGGAGAAACAGAAATATACACTTTCTTTTTCTACCCAATGGTTATTTATCTTACATGGGAATTATTTTTCAGACCACAGTGTGATATGGACTATGTAGATATAAGAATGGGGCTGCTAAGGTGCTTTTTTTGTTTGGCATTATCTATAGTTATTTACATCATATTTTTTATTGATAGCCCACTGCATTCTTTATTAAAGTTAATGGTGATGTCACAGTTTGTTATCAACTTTATTGATGAAGACTGGTTTGACTCCTCATCCTGCTTTGATTAGCAAAAACGAAAAAGACGGCTCTATTAAGAGCCGTCTTTTTCATTTTAGCACTATACTAATGTTGTAATGTCTACACCACAAAGCATAGTGCCCAAATAAGTACCACCAATAACTGCTAGCACCCAACCTGAAAAACGAATAATAAAAGATAGTCGTTGTTCGTTTAGATGGTCACGCAAGTAGTGGAATACGTAAATCTGCACCCACCATGCCACCATCGAGCCCACGCCAACACCAACAGCCAAAACCATAGCATCGTGCGTGGTTAGGTTAATTAATGCCATACCTAATATAGCAAAGGCCGTTGCAATTGCTGCGATATTACCGGGGCTTACTAAATTAAGTGCAAACCCAATACCAAAGGCGCTAGAGTTTTTGTATTTACCAGCTTCTTTTTCATCTATTGCTAGGTTCATTAGGGTAAAGTACCCACCAAAACCAATAGCCATCAAAATAAATGCATAATCTACCCATGGGCGCATATCGTCAAAACTAAACGATAGTAGCGTCATCCCAATGGCTGCAACTAGTGCATAAAGCATATCTACTGATGCTGCACCTGCGCCTAATATAAGACCATTTCTAGGGCCATAGACAAAAGTACGCTGCATAGCAATTAATTTAGATGGGCTAACAGAAAATAGCGAGATACAAAACCCCACCGCTAAAGCTTTTATAAGTAAGGTGAGGAACATAACGTTCACTCCTATAGAGTAGGAAACAGGAAAAATAAATACAGATAAGTAAGTATGGTTATGAATATAAGCCTAGTTTATAGATATTGCTAGTGGATAAATTACCTAAATAATTATGGAGACAGGTTCTACCGTACAAATAATCGCCACGGGGCTTTTGGCTCGACACGGCAGAAGCTTGCTTTTTCGCGCTTCCATTGGGCTTCAATAGTGTTGGGCTTGTGGAAAATAAAGGTATCTTTACACTCACGTCTTGCATCAGCATAGCTAAAGGTATCTATCCGTAGTTGGTATAGGGTTTTGTCCTCGTACCATTCAATCCGTTCACCTTCGCCATGTTGGTTCAAAGCATCGTTAATTTTACGCAGGCTAAAGCCCGATAAACGCCGTGCAATTGCATTCTTCTGCTTAACTACTGGCTTAAAAAATGTTATCTGAGGCTCAAAATTTGTACCTTCAAAACCTTCGATAGGGCGGGTTGTTTCGGCTATTTCGGGGCGGCTGCCTTTACTTATTAAATCTGTACGGTTTTCTTGACCATAGATAGCACCAGGTTTTGCCATTGGGGATGATTGGTAAATAGTATGTTGATTTGCATCAAACATACCCGAGCACCCAGACAAAAATAATAAACTAGTAAAAACTAAAATTGATTTTGAGAAATGCACAGACACAATAAACACCTTTTTATTTTTGTTTAAGAATAGACTCATCTACGCCTTTTGGCAACCAGACACTATAATTGCTATTAAAGCAAAATGGCTTTGGTAATTCTTGCCAGCTCATGGTGCTTTTAAATGGTTTAACAAAAACACGTACATCACGGCAGCTTTGGTGTTTTGGGCTAGGGATAACTATAGGGCCATCAAGGTATAGGCTATAAATAATACCGTCCATAGTCCACGAGGTTGCAGTGTCTGCTGGGGCTTGTGCGATATACCAGCTTAACCTTTGGGTTGCTTGCATAGTTAAAGCCTTTTCTGGGCTACCATCTAGCAATTTTTCAATTTTCAAAGGGCGGTCACATTCGGGTAATTGTACTTTTCTGCCATAACATAAACCTGGTTCACGCCCAGGGCGAGATATCATCGGTTCGTAGTTGTGCCCATTAAAAATACCAGAGTTAAATACTTTAGTGCTACAGCCAGAAATGCCCCCCATAATAATAGGGAGTAACAATACTGTTATAATAAATAAAAACCGTTTTTTGTATATATACATAGTAAATAGAATACAGCAAATTGTACCTTTTGTGCAAGATTATGGTTGATTTTATTGGTTAATTAGCTAATTGTAGTCACCATGAGTACAGCTGTAAAAGTAGAAATTATCGACGGCTTGGCAACCGAGCCTTTGCCACTTAAAACACCTAAGCCAGATTGGTTACGGGTGCGCGCACCTATGTCTAAGGCCTATAAAGGTTTAAAAGACCAAGTTAAAGAGCGTGGCTTGCACACCGTGTGTGAAGAAGCTGCTTGCCCTAATATTGGCGACTGCTGGGCAAGTGGGCATTTAACAGTTATGATTTTAGGCGACGTTTGCACTAGAGCATGCGCATTTTGTAATATTAAAACTGGTCGCCCACAGCCTGTAAACCCAAAAGAAGCCCACGAACTAGCCGACATGGTTGCAGACTTAGGTTTAAAACATGTGGTGCTAACCTCGGTTGATCGTGACGATTTGCCTGACGGTGGGGCACAACATTGGGTGGATTGTATTAATGCAATCAAAGAAAAAGCAGCTGGCACTACTATCGAGATTTTAACTCCAGATTTTCGCCGTACCGAGGCATCTATTGACCTTGTAGCTGATGCTCGGCCTGATGTGTTTAACCATAACCTCGAGACCGTACCACGGTTGTACCGGCAAATCCGTCCTAGTGCTCGCTACTTTAGCTCGCTGCGTTTACTAGAACGAGTTAAAGAGCGCCACCCCGATACTTTTACAAAATCAGGCATTATGGTTGGGCTTGGTGAGACTTATAGCGAAGTTCTGCAAGTGATGGACGATATGCGCGCTGCCAAGGTAGACTTTATCACCATTGGGCAGTACCTCCGCCCCACAGAAAAACATGTTGCTGTAAAAGAATTTATTACGCCAGAAGTTTTTGCCGACTACGAACGCATCGCAAAAATCAAAGGCTTTTTAATGGTGTCGAGCACACCACTTACTCGCTCATCTTACCATGCAGATACATTCTTCGCCGAGCTTAAAGAGAAACGCCAAGACGGTCTGGTTTAACTTTTGGCGGTTTAGCGATAAATGCTAATGTGGCTGTTAATATAATAAAAGCAATTCCCCATATAATTACAGTATCAAACGATACCTCTTTTGTTAGTAGCCAACCCAATAATGGTGGGGATGCTGCTGTTGCTAGAATAGCTAAGGTATGGATTAAACTTTTAATTGCGCCTAGGTGCTTAGTGCCATAAACCTCTGCCCATAATGATACTGATATCATTGAAAAACCTATCCCTATTCCTATTAGCCACATGTAAACATAAAGAGTCCATGGAGAGTCGCTGACTAATAGAAATGCTATGCCAATTGCGATAGGCACATTAGCAAAAGGTAGTAAAGATTTAGCAGAGAACCTGTCAATTAGAGGGCCTATAAGTAAGACACTTACAACTTGTGCTAGACCACATGCAGCAAAGCCAGATGCAATTAATGTCATCGACCAGTCTCTGGATGCGGCCAATGCCCCTTGGTGGAATATTAAAGGTGTAGTTATAATCCAAGGTGTAAGCACAGATGGAATAATAAACCAAAAATAGCTGTGCCCTAATAGCTGTTTGCGCTCCCAGTTTAACTCTTCTTTATCCAATAATGGCGTATGCTCGTGTGGCTGTGGCATTTGGAATGGGTCGTTCTTTTTAAATAATACGTAATTAATAGGAACGCAAAAAAGAAGACAAACCACACCAATAAAAGCATAGCCCATCTGCCAACTGTAGGTGGATATAATTATAGCTATAATAACTGGTAATATTATCTGCCCTAGCGGGAAACCAAGGCTAGATAGCCCAACTGCTTTGCCCCGGGTTTTTGTAAAAAAGCGGGTAATGGTAGTAGTTGCAGTATGGATCATCAGCCCTTGGCAAAGGTGACGCAACAAGAACATTGCAATTAACATTATTGCTAAGTTAGGCGAATACGCCATTAAAAATGCAGAAAGACTTGTTAGCAATGCAATTGTTACACTGTAGGTGCGCAAATGGATGCGGTCGATTAGGCTTCCTGTATAAAGTAATAGGAATGCGCTTAATATTCCAGCTATACCGTAGTAACCACCAGATTGAGCAGAGGTTAGGTTAAAAGCACGCTCTAAATCTGGGATAAACAGTGCAAAAATAAACGTCTGCCCCATATTCGAAAAGAAATTATAAGATGCACCAAAAGCAATATAATTGGGGTAACGCTTTAATAGTGATAGATAGCTCATTGCTCAACTCTCGGTGGTTTAGCAAAGAATGCTAGGAGTGATGCTAGCAGAATAAAGGCAATCCCATTTGTAATAAGACTGTCAACTGTTACTCCTTTGGTTAGAAGAAGCCCCACTATTGGAGGGGCTGCTGCTGTCCCAATAATTGCTAATGTGCTAATAAAACTTTGGATTGCACCAAGATGCTTCCGGCCATAGATTTCGGCCCAAATAGTCATATACACTCCACTTCCAAAACCAATGCCGAGCCCCATTAGCCCCATGTACAGATAAACAATCCATGGGGAATCGCTTATAAGGAGCATGCTCATACCCATTGCAATAGGGATAATAGATAAAGGCAGTATACGGCTAGCTGAGAAACGGTCGATAATTGGTCCAATAAATAGGTTGCCCACAATATGGAATATACCATAAGAAATAAAGCCCGATGCCATTAGTGTCATTGACCACCCTTTGGAGTCAGCTATTACTCCTTGTTGAAAAAATAGAGCTGTTAGGATAAATCCTGGAGAGATAATAAGAGGTGCAATAATCCAGAAATAACTATGCCCTAATAACTGTTTTTTGCTCCAATTTAATTCTTTTTCATCAAGAAGAGGGGATGTTGTGTCCTCATGCGGATGGGGAATTTGAAAAGGGTCATCTCTTTTTAAAAGAAGAATATTCAATGGAATACATAGAAGAAGGCAACTAACCCCTAAAGAAACATAACCCATTCTCCAACCATATCCAGCAATTATAAGTGCAATAATGATTGGTAGGAATACTTCACTGATTGACATTCCGATGCTTTTTAAGCTAGTAGCTTTGCCTCTGTTTTTTGTGAAATAACGAGCCGTAGCTATATGAGCAGTATGAGTCATCAGCCCTTGGCCAAGGTGACGCAGTAAAAACATTGCAAGGAGCATAACCATTAAGTTTTGTGCAGATGCCATTAGTAATGCTGCTCCACCAAGTATAGCTGTAACTGTAACACTGTAAGTACGCAAATGGATGCGGTCGATTAGGCTACCTGTATATAACAGTAAAAAAGCACTTAATAGAGTAATAACCCCATAATAACTACCAGACTCAGCAGGGGTAAGGTCAAAAACACGCTCTAAATCAGGGATAAATAAAGCAAAAATAAATGTCTGACCAGGGCCTGAGAAGAAATTATAAATAACACCAAAAGCAATATAATTGGGGTAACGTTTTAATAGTGATAGGTAGTTCATTGTTTAACTTTCGGCACTTTTGCAACCAGCGCTAATATTGATGCAACAATTATATAAATAACTCCACATAGAATAATGTTATCTACAGGTGTGCCTTTGGTTAAAAATATTCCTACCAGAGGCGGGGATGCTGCTGTGCCTAATATTGCTAGTGTGGTTGTTAGGCTTTTGATAGACCCTAAATGTTTTTTGCCATAAACTTCGGCCCAAAGGGCAGCTTTTATATTTGCAGTAAAACTTATACCTGTACCAATTAGCCCCATGTAAATATACACAGTCCATATTTCTTTGGTTATTAACAGTGTTACTAAGGCTAGGCACATCGGTATATTTGCTATTGCTAACAAGTGCTTAGCGGAGAATTTGTCAATAACAGGCCCTATAATAAATGTACCTAAAATACCCATAATACTAAACGACACAAAACCCGATGCTATTAAAGGTAACGACCAACCTTGGTGCTCGGCAAGCGTGCCTTGATGAAAAAACAGTGCAGTAAATATAAATGCAGGCGCAATAATAACTGGTAAAATAAGCCAAAAATAGCTGTGGCTTAATAGCTCTTTTCTGCCCCAGTTTAGCTCTTCTTCGTCAAGTAAGCCTGCGGTTGCACTTTCTTTCGGGTGAGGGAGCTGGAAAGGGTCATCTTTCTTAAGCAAAATTGTATTTAAAGGCATACAAAGAAGAAGGCAACCAATACCAAGCACAATGTAGCCCACTCGCCAGTCGTAAGTGGCAATAATTAATGCAATTGTAACAGGTAGCAAAGCTTGCGATAAATAAACCCCCAGCATGTTTACGCTAATGGCTTTGCCTCGGGTATGGGTAAAGTAGCGTGTAATACTAATGCTAGCCGTATGAGCCATTAGCCCTTGCCCTAGGTGGCGCAGTAAAAACATTGCTAATAGCATAACCGCTAAGCTATCAGCTGACGCCATAAGCAATGCGCTTGTACCAAGTAAAAATGCAATTGTCGTACTGTAGGTACGTAAGTGTATTCGGTCGATTAAACTACCTGTATAAAGCAATAAAAATGCACTAATAAGGCTAGCTATACCGTAATAACTGCCAGACTGTGCATGAGTTAAATTAAAAGCTTTTTCCAAATCAGGGATAAATAGCGCGAACAAAAATGTCTGCCCTAAGCTAGAAAAGAAATTATAAGTAGCCCCAAAACCAAGGTAACGAGGGTAGCTTTTAAATAGTGATAGGTAGGTCATGGGCTTACTTTATCTTCCTCTGAAGGCTTTTTGTCGGTATTTGTAGATTTATTATCAGTATTACTGTTGGGGTTTTCAATGAAGTCGGCAAGTTCTTTTGGTATTTCGGGTAGATTTTTTTCAGTCATAATAATTTCGCCTATGGGTAGCATTTGGATGTGGTCTTTGATATCTAAAGACAGTTGGCTTAAATCTTGGTAAAGCTCCGACAACCAATTATTAAGGTTTTCTTCCATCTCACCACTTCTATAGTCTCTAAGCCCACCTTCAATGTCTAGCTCTAGGAGTTGCATTTTATTGATAAGTTGGCGCAAGCTATTACGCATGGCTGTTGGTAGCCCTGTAAGCTCGGGATCAAGGGATAATAGCTCGGTCATCTGCCCATTGGCATAAAGGTACTCGCTACGTATTTTTGCCAATGGTAACGTAATGGGGGTTGTGTGGATATTTTCATAAACCATTAATGTGCGTGCAAGATAATGCATAGATTTACGCATTTTAAAACGTGCAAATGCTGTTATATTCTCGGTGTTTGTAGCTATTGTTCTTTCGTCTAGTTGTAATTGGCGTTGCTCTACATCTAGCACTATGCCCATATCTTGCTGGATAAGTGAGCGAGTATTTGCAGACTCTGTAATAAAAATATCTTTAGTTTTATTATTCTTTTTTAGCTTATTAAAGCTGGCTAAGGAGTTATCAATATCTTTTTGCATGCTATCTAGCAACTGTTGGGAGATAGAGCGTCTGATGGTTAATAACTCGGCAAGCTGTCGGTCTAGCTCGAGCTGAGACGAGAATGAAATATCATCATTCTCATTTTGTGCGACTAATCCTTCTGTAAGCATTTCTTGGAGTAGCTTATCGGCAATGCTATAGCATTCTTCACGTAGTTTTTTTGTTTCTTTAATTAATTTTTTAAGCTTGGGGTAAGTTTTTTTTATTTCAGCTAAGGGGGTAGCTCCAATTTGCACTATTTCTCGGGCATTAATTAGGTCGCAAATATCTGCTTGGTGCTGGTAGTCCATCCGTAGGGTGTTATAGTCTAGGTTTTGTGCTTGCACTATATTTGGAGTTGTTATGGATAATAGCAGAATAAAGGTAAAAATCATCCATGTTGCTCCTGCTTAATGCGTTCGATTAGAAGGTTTAAAGCATACTCGGTTGCTTGTTGGCGTATAGAGGTGCGGTCGCCACTAAAGATGTTTTCTGCATATCTGGCTGTAGCATCCCCCTTTGCTTGGACTGCAAAGCAGATAAACCCAACAGGTTTATCTGTGCCTGTGTTTCCTGGGCCAGCAATTCCTGATACACTTACAGCTAAGTCGGCATTACTTTTGTTTAAAGCACCACTTACCATTGCTTTTACAGTTTGCTCTGAAACTGCTCCGTAAGTATCAATAATAGTGCTATCAACACCTAGGATATTGATTTTCATCTGGTTCGAATAAGTAACAAAACCACCCGTAAAAGCTTTACTAGAACCTGCTGGGTCAACAAGGGCAGATGATACCATTCCACCAGTGCAAGATTCCGCAGTTGCAACCATCCAGCCAAGGTCAGCTGCCATGTCTAGAACTGTTTGTGCAAAGTGTTTTGTTTCTTTCATAAGTTAAAGCTGTTCTTTTAGTTATTTTTGTTATTTACTAGATACTAGTTTAATTAAATATATATAAGTTATACATCAATGCTAGAGTTTTTACCAACCATCCTTGTCGTAAACCAGCTATTATTAGCTATTATTAGCGAGCGTTGGCCATCTAAAAAAGTTATGGTTATTTTAAGTTCTATAATGGTGCTGGGGTGTTTTTATCTTATTAGTTTTGTTTTGCAAAACCCTTGGCTTTTGAATATGAAAACCATTTTATGGTTAGTAGTAGGGGCCGCACAAATTTTTTATGTATTTTTTGCACTTTTTGGCGGTAAAGAGCTGTGGAAAATTTCTATAATAACCCAACCCTTACTGTTCCCTTTTACCGTATTGGCTGCATATGTTCCTGTAAGCGGGGCACACACAGGTGTAGTGGTTGAAACCTTCTGGCTACAAGGGCACATTATTAGCGCTACTATTGCTTATGGTATTTTAACAATGGCTGGTTTATTTGCTTTTGCAATTGTAACCCGCCAAGCTTATTTAAAAGCACGAGCAACATCGTCCTTTGTAGAAAAGCTACCTTCCCTAGAAATTTTAGAAAGAGCCCAAACAGCAGCATTATGGTTTGGCTTAATTAGCTTGTTTGTAGCTATTATTGCAGGCTCTGTCGTAACTTATGACTCTACAGGAAGCCTTTTCCTGCTGCATTGGAAGTCGCTTTTAACATTGTTAACTTTTATCCTTGTAGTACTGCTGCTAATAGGCAAAAGAGTGTGCGGTGTAAGGGGTAGGCAAGGGGCCCAAGTCGTATTAATGATATATTTTTTAGTAATCATTATGTTCCTAGGTAGTGTTTTTATCTAATAAATACATTATATCTCAACTAATTATCATACAATTGTCTGTGCCTATTTTTTAGGCAAAAGTTGCTTGCATGATTAGTGTTGCTGTACTAATATGCCCCCAATTATGCGAACTATAAATTATAACAAGGAAGATAGATGCAAAAGTCTATTAGTATCGGTCAGATTGAGCTAGATAACCCAGTTATTTTAGCTCCCATGTCAGGTATTACCGACATGCCTTTTCGCCTAATGGCGATGCGTTATGGTGCAGGGCTTGTGGTATCTGAAATGATTGCAAGTGAAGCCTTGGTTCGTGATTGTGATATTTCCCATCAAAAAGCCACTTTTGACCCTCGTCAAGGTACATTTGTAGTACAAATAGCAGGCGCAAGCCCAAAAAATATGGCAGTAGCAGCACAAGTAAACGAAGCTGCGGGCGCACAAGCAATCGATATTAACATGGGGTGTCCGGCAAAGCGCGTGGTTAATGGTATGGCAGGCTCAGCACTGCTTAAAGACGAAGAGCTTGTACAAGAAATTTTAGAGGCTGTAGTAGGGGCAGTAAAAATCCCGGTTACTTTAAAAACTCGGTTGGGTTGGTCTAGTGACTGCTTAAATGGCCCAAAAGTTGCTAAAATCGCTGAACGTGCAGGGGTTAAAATGTTGCAAGTCCATGGTCGTACTCGTAACCAAATGTATAAAGGCCATGCGGATTGGGCTTTTGTTAAACAATTTAAAGAGGCTGTAGATATCCCGGTTATTGTCAATGGCGATATTATAACGTTGGAAGATGCAGTTATGGCACAAAAACTTTCTAGTGCTGACGGGGTTATGATTGGTCGTGCTTGCCAAGGTCGTCCTTGGTTTTTAGGGCAAGTGGCACATTACCTTAAAACAGGGGAAATTCTCCCCGATCCTAATGTTGAGGAACAATATAATGTTACCCGCGAACACTACGAACTAGCTATGGACCTATACGGTAGCGAGCGTGGCGTGCGGATGATGCGTAAGCACATGGCATGGTACACCAAAGGGTTTAAAAATGGTGGCAATTACCGCAAACAGCTCAACGTGATGACAAAACCACAAGAGGTTTTAGACTTAACAGAAGAATTTTATGAACAAGCAGTAAATAATAATGACATTGGGTTTAACCCACATTTATCGCAGCAAACATCTAACCCACAAGCGTTTAATTGTGCAGCTTAATAATAGGAACATATTGTATAATGATACCATTAGACTTAAACCGTAAAACAAACACTCAAACAGCGCAGTTCCATGCAGACTATAAAATGCAAAGTGTAATTGATGAAATGGGCTGGTTTTTTGGTGCATCTCGTTCTATGGCAGTATTACGCCAAACAGTTCGCCAGATGTCTAATAGCCGTTCATCTGTTCTTTTATGTGGTGAGAATGGTGTTGGTAAGTCGGTTTTAGCTAGAATTATTCATGGTATTAGTGGCGTCCAAGGTAGGTTTATTACTTTTGATGTTGGGTCTGTTCCTCTTTCATTGCTAGAGACAGAGCTAGCGTATGCAATGCAGAACGCTGCTCGTGATGGTGAGCCAGGAACATTGCATTTGTCTGGTATAGAGTATTTACCACAAGTATTACAGCAGCGATTATTGCAGCATTACCGCAGTAACTACGCTGAAGCTAGCCCAATGCGCCCGCCTGCACGTTTAATATGTTCATCTCGTTATGCGTTGTCTGAGGCTGTAGAACAAGGGTTGTTCTCGGAACGTTTATACCAAGACATCCAAGCCGTTAATATGTTTGTGCCACCACTACGTGAGCGCCCTGAAGATATCCCATTGTTGGCGCAATATATTGTGCAGAAGTATGCAGGTAACCGCCAAGTTAGGTTGAGTAAAGATGCGCTAGCTCTATTGCAGAATTACTCTTGGCCAGGGAATATGCGTGAAATGGCAGGAGTTGTCCAAAAATCTGTAGGTCAGTCGCCTCGTCATGTTCTTGGTGTGGAAGATTTTCAACCTCATATGGAGTCAGAGCCAGCTAACGATAATTCTCAACCTCTTAGCCTCCCTGATGCTACAGAAGTATGCCTAAGTCGCTATTTTGATAACCTACGCGGTATGGCGCCAGCACCTAATTTGTTCGAGCGGGTTATTAATGAAGTTGAAAAACCTTTAATCGAACATGTTTTACGTTATGTGCGTGGCAACCAACTTCGCGCAGCTGAAGTATTGGGCATTAACCGTAATACATTACGCAAAAAAATACGCCAACTAGAGATTGATGCCAAAAAACCTTCAGGGGAATAAGTAGCCGTTGTTTTATCGAGCTATTGATTTTTTAAGCCGTATGTCTACGGCGGTATCGATACTTATATTATTAGCATTAGTGTCTACAGTTGGTACTGTTATTGTGCAGTCTGGGTCAGAGGTGTTTTATCAGGCAAGGTATGGCGAATTTTGGTCAAAAGTAATTTTTGCTTTAAGCCTAGACAGTGTCTATAGCGCATGGTGGTTCTTGGGACTTGCTGGCTTTTTAGTAGTATCAGTTAGTATTTGTTTGCTACGTAATGGCCCACATTTATTGCGCCAGTTAAATACGCCTAAAAAGCCTATATCACTAGCGCAACTACGGCAATGGCCACTAGCTGTTGAAGTAAACTCTAATAAAACATCTGTAGATAAGCTTCTTTCTAAGCAAGGTTTTTCAGAAGTTAAAACCTATAGCAATGCTACCTATTGGCATAAAGGTAAGTGGGGGCGGATGGGTTATTTCTTTACTCATATTTCTGTAGTTGTGCTTAGTATAGGTGCGCTACTAACAGGTGTTGGTGGCTATCGCCTTAGCTTGCATTTGGTAGAAGGGCAGGCTTATAACACAGCAGCATTGTGGCAAAATGGGCGTTTTACCGCTATTGATTTACCATTTACCATTAGTAATAAAGAAATACTCGTAGAGCATTATTTTACAGGCAAACCAAGCCAATTTACTACGCATTTAGAAGTAACAACACCCGATGGTAAAACTACAGAACAAACTATAGCTGTTAATAAGCCTATTACTATTATGGGGCAACGTCTGTACCAAGCAGACTATGGCGACGGTGGTAGTGATGTATCGTTTAAATTGCGGCAGATAAAAACAAGCATATTTCCAGATGCTGTTTTTTCAGGTCAGACAGGATATAGCCAAAATCTTTTTTTAGACTATAAGGAGTTAAGATCTTACGCACTTATCCCCGACAAAATGGCACCACAAACCATAATTACCGAGCAAGATAAAACAAACAACCTTGGTTTATCTGTAGAAATACAAATACATAGCCCGACCCAATCACCAACAAAAATCCAGATATTTAAAGACAGCCCATGGGTGATAGGTGTTTATAGTGGTGACGACGAGGGGTTTAACCCTGTATTTATTGGGCTTGACCCAACTAAAGAGCAGGGGTGGTCATTAGTGGGTAAATTACTAGATAATCTTAACCCTGCTACTAATCTAACGCCTAACGAATTACAAGTTGAGTTGATGAGTAAAGTAAAAGACTTAGCAATAACAGAGCTTAGCCACCTTAGTGAAGAGGAAAGACTACGAGTCGGGCTTGGTGCTATTATGGCAGCATCGTTTTTGTACCAAACAGGTTTACCCTTTATACCAATAATAACAGATGCTAAATTTAAGCCATATTCGGGTATAATAATTGCACATGACCCTGGCTTTTATTGGTTCTTATTGGGTAGTATATTACTGATTGTTGGTATTTCTATGATGCTTTACCTGCCATTTGTAAGAGTGTGGGTGTATGTAAATAATAAAAATCAGGTTACTTTTGTGGCTGCACATGCTAACAAAGTAGGTGTTTTACCAAAAATAAAAAAATTAGATAGTAATACATAATGAAATGCAAATTCTGCCAGACTTTATTTATATTTGTGGTGTTATTAGTCGCCGCAAATACACCTTTGTCTGCACAAGATGCTCCACCATTATTAATCCCATCTGACGAAAACTTATTTATATCCTACCAACTAGAAGATAAAGACGACGTTTTTTGGGCTGCAGTAAGAGACGCTGCACGTTCTGGGCGTAAAGTTATGGTTATACATAATGTAAAAATGAAAAAAGCTAACAACATTATTGGCGGTAAGGTCCAGAAAAAAGTATGGCATAAATTTGTAACCTATAACCTGTTCGAGGACTCTTATGGTTATGGCGAAAATATTGACGAACTACGCCGCACTACCAGAAAAGAATTAGTAAAAGCATTTGTACTAGGCATAGATAACAAACAATTTATTGCCAAAGGTAAAATTAAAACAGGCAAAGAATACAAAATTAAAATTCATCTTGAAGTAACAGAAAAGAGGGAAGAAGATAGTTGGGTTTCGTACTTGCCATTCCAAAACCTATTTAAACAAAAACTGCTGAAGTCGTTTATCCATGTCGCGCGCTAAACAAACATATGTTTTACCACGGCTACGGCTAACTTGGTCGCGGTTAGGCATTATTGTTGCTGGAGTTTTTGTATTAGGTGGGCTGCTAGGTAGTCTCTATGCACTAACATCTAACCCTGGCGACAGAGGTGTTGTTTACTTAGCGCTAATTAACTTTAATCTAATACTTATTGCCCTATTTATTATATATATGGGCAGAGGTTTTTTACGTTTGTTTATTGAGCGTCGCAAAGGGTTGATTGGAGCACGTCTACATGTGCGGTTACTTGGTATTTTCTCATTTTTAGCAGTTTTACCCGCAGTTGTGGTTGCTGTTTTTTCTATAATTTTTCTTAACCTTGGGATTGAAGCATGGTTTTCTGATAGGGTAACAAGTGCGTTAGATGGCTCATTAGAAGTAGCCCAATCTTATTTTGAAGAACATGGTAATCGGCTGTTGACCGAGTCTGAAAACCTAGCACGTGACCCAACTTTGCGTGACCCAACTTTTCTGATTGACCCCCAAACCATAGAGGAAGTTATTAACCGAGAGCGTAAGTCTCGTAAGCTAACAGAAGTTAGTATTTATACTGTTGATGGAACCTTAATTGCTCATTCTGGTGACCTTGCACCAATGAGTGGGCAAGAACTACTAGAAGTTATTAATAACCCTAGTTTTAACTCTCGTTTATTTGCCGACTATACAGACGGGAGGATTGTGGCAATTGCATCTATTAATGACGAAGCATTATTAGTATTAACCCGTTGGGTAGCGCCAGTGGTGCTAAACCATATGGACAGAACTCGAGAAGCTTACCAAGAATATTATGAACTTCGAGCAGAAAGAGGGCGAGTAAGGCTTGTATTCTCGCTATTTTTTGCAGTAACAACTCTTATTGTTTTGGCAGCAGCTATTTGGGCTGGGTTGTCGATGGCAGGTCGGATTATCCGCCCTGTTACAGAGCTTGTTAATGCGAGTAATCGTATCCGTGAAGGGGATTTAAATGTGCAGGTGGAAGTCATGGACAATGACGAAATTGGCGCATTGGCTGTATCATTTAATCAGATGACAGCTAGTATGGCAGAAAACCAAAGGCTATTAGAAAGTAAAAACCGCGAGCTAGATGACCGCCGTCAAGCGATGGAGGCCGTCCTTACAGGAGTTTCTGCTGGCGTTATAAGTATTGATAGTATCGGTATAGTACGTCTAGCAAATAGAACTGCTCGGCAAATACTTGGGGTTCGTAATGGTAGTAAAATTGATAAATACCAGCCAGAGCTAGCAAGATTACTTGAAACATTTGTAAGCAGTGAAGAAGAATTTATGACCCAACAAATCCGCCATGATGTTGACGGAAAAAGCCGTATTTTGCTTGTGAGGCTAGTCCCTCAGGAAGTGCGAGCAGGTAAAAAGAAATATGTAATTATTACTTTTGAAGACATTACCGACTTATTGTCGGCACAAAGAGTCGCCGCATGGGCAGACGTTGCGCGCCGCTTAGCACACGAAATTAAGAACCCGCTAACACCTATCCAACTTTCAGCCGAACGGATACGACGAAAGTATGGGAAGCAGATTACCCAAGATGCAGATGTTTTTGCACATTTAACAAGCACTATTGTGCAGCAAGTAGAAGAGATGAGAGACATGTTAAATGAGTTCTCAGACTTCGCCAGGATGCCTGCCGCCGAGTTCACAACACTTGATATTAAGCAACTTATTGGTGACATTGTATTGCTGGAACAAGAGGCTAGACAAGGCATAGAGTTTAAAACAAAGTTCTGCAAGCAGTCGCCAGTTATTGAGGCTGATGGAGCACATTTGCGTAGGCTGTTTATTAACATAATAGAGAATGCAGTCAACGCGATAGAAGAAAATGGTACAAAAAAGCAGCAAGGATGCATTAAAGTTGTTGTGTATGAACCACAAGGTGGTAAAATTGCCATAGTAGTCGAGGATAATGGTACAGGCTTCTCGAAAAATATGGACTTAGAGAAACTTTTTGACCCATACGTCACGACTCGTAAAAAAGGTACTGGTTTAGGCCTTGCAATTGTTCGTAAGGTTGTTGATGAACATGGCGGTAATATCCGCCTGATGTCGGCTAAAACTGGTGGTGCTAGAATAGAAATAACGTTCCCACTTGCTGAAGAGGAGGCAAAAACTTCATGACTCATAAAGTATTGATAGTAGATGACGAGGGCGCAATTAGAGAATCGCTGGCTGGCATTCTTGAAGATGAGGGCTACCAAACATTTACTGCTGAGAATGGCCAACAAGGTTTGGACATTGCTAGCGCCGAGAAACCAGATATAGTTTTATTAGATATTTGGATGGAAGGAATGGATGGGCTTGATGTACTATCTCGCTTAAAACGCCGCACTCCTGAGCTCCCAGTTGTTATGATTAGTGGGCACGGAACCATTGAAACAGCAGTTCAAGCTACCCAAAAAGGCGCTTATGACTTTATTGAAAAGCCACCACAGGTTGAGCGCTTACTATTGACAATTTCTCGTGCTATTCGTGAGTATGAGCTACGCCGTGAAAACTTCAAGCTTCGTGCTCGTACAGGCGGTAACCAAGACCTACTTGGTAGTAGTAGCGAAATTGCAAATGTACGCCATTTAGTAAAACAAGTTGCAAGCAGCGAAAGCCGCGTGCTTTTAACTGGTGAAAATGGCACTGGTAAAGAAGTCGTAGCTCGTCTTATTCATCAGTCATCAAGCCGTGCCGACAAGCCATTTGTAGTGCTTAGCCCTGGTGCTGTATCTGAAAACACAATGCAAACAGCTTTGCTTAGCGTACTAGAGCAAGCCAATGGCGGGACTTTGTTTTTAGATGAAGTTGCAGACCTAACCCAAGGTATGCAAGCACAATTACTACGCTTTTTGCACGATGGCATGATCGAAGACCCTGCATCTGGCTTGCCTCGTTCTGCTAATGTTCGGGTTGTTTCTGCAACTAGTACAAGTTTAAATCGCCTTGTTGAAGAAGGGCGTTTTAGAGCCGAATTATTTTATCGCTTAAATGTTGTACCTATTCATGTGCCAGCATTGCGTGACCGCTCACAGGATGTACCAACTTTGGTTAATTACTTTACTAAGGTGCTGTCTCCAGATGAGGTCAACATGCCGAAAATTTCTCCAGCGGCAATGGCTATACTAACTAGCTACAAATGGCCAGGGAATGTTCGTCAGCTTCATAATATGATTGAATGGCTCATTATTATGTACCCAGGTAAAGCAGTATCTCCTGAAATGCTACCAGGTGAAATACGCCAAAGCGAACCGGAAAAAGTAACACTGATGGAAGAGGCTGTTACGCTGCCACTTCGTGATGCGAGAGAAATGTTTGAACGTAATTACTTGTTTAACCAACTAAGCAGATTTAGTGGCAATATCTCACGAACTGCCGACTTTGTAGGCATGGAACGTTCAGCCTTGCACCGTAAGTTAAAAAGTTTAGGTGTTGAAGGTCGCTCGTAGCATTAAACTGGTTATATAAAAATAAGATTAAGTATAAGATAGGTAACCAATGCGTATTATTATTGTCGGCGCGGGTGAAGTTGGCTCTAATCTAGCTAGAAACTTGCTAGAAGAGCAACAAGACGTAGTCATTATTGATAATGACCCCATGAAAATATCTGCTATTACTGAACTAATGGACGTACAGGCCATACAAGGGTATGGCTCTCATCCTGATATTTTAGAAGCTGCAGGTGCAGACAAAGCAGATATGATTATTGCGGTTACTGCCTCTGACGAAGTTAATATGGTTGTTTGCCAAATGGCTTATTCTTTATTCAATATTCCAACTAAAATTGCTCGTGTTCGTAATAACGCTTACCGTCGGGTAATGGAACACCACCTTTATAACCGAGACCATATGCCTGTAGATGTTATTATAACTCCAGGGTTAGAGATTGCTAACGTAATTACACGTACACTAGCAGTGCCAGGAGCTTTCGAGGTCGAGGATTATTTGTCGGGCGACTTACAGATGATTGGGGTGCGAGTAAAAGCAGGTGCTAACTGCCTTGGTAAAACAATTGGTGAGTTAGAAGAGCATTACCCAGCATTCAGAATTTTAGCTATTTTTAGGCGTGAACGTTTGCTTATTCCTCAGGACGATGACCACCTTGAAAAAGAAGACGAAATTTTCTTTGTCAGTCTCCGTGAGAATACTCCTGATATTATACAATTATTTGGGTATGAAGCACGACCAAATAAAAGTGTGTTTGTAGTTGGTGGTGGCCATATTGGTTTTAATATTTGCCGTAACCTAGAAATGATGGGCTATCGCCCTAAGCTTTTGGAATCAGACAGAGCTAGGGCAGAATGGCTAGCTAATAACTTGTCGGATACAACAGTTTTATATGGCGATGCTCTAGACCAAACTATTTATGAGCAAGAGGAAGTATCTAGTGTAGGGGTTGTAGTAATGGTTACATCTGACGATGCAACCAATATGCTTGCTTCTATTTTAGTTACTGGTATGGGTGCAAATAATGTAATGTCTTTGGTTAATAATACTTCATTTATTTCATTGGTGGTAAGTTTAGGCCTAGAGAAAGTTATTTCTCCGGGGGATATTACAGCTTCACGTATTCTTAAGCACCTAAGGGTAGGGCAAGTCCATTCTGTTCATTCTCTTAAAGAAGGGCAGGCCGAAGTTATCGAAGCTCGTATTTCCGACCAATCGCCATTGGCAGGGTTGCATGCTAAAGATATATCTTTGCCATATGGCGTAAGGCTAGGTGCGGTTATTAGTGGTAATGTTGTAGTTAAATTAACTAGTGAAACAATTATCCATACTGGAGATAGCGTTATCCTTATTGCCCAAGAAGACCAAATTAGCACGACTGAAGGGTTGCTGTAATCATGCTGAATTATGGTGCGGTATTCCATATTATTGGCTGGCTAATGAGCGGGTTTGGTGTGGCGATGATTATGCCGGCTTTAGTATCTATTCTTTATGGTGAGGTTAATTGGCTAGCATTTGTAACATCTGCCATAGTGGCATTTTTTATTGGCGGTAACCTTATTTTTATTAATAAAGGTGCCACTAAAAACCTTAGCCATAAAGATGGTTTTTTGCTAACTGTTTTAACTTGGTTTGTTTTGGGTGTTCTTGGGGCGCTTCCAATTTATTTTTCTAATGTTGTGCCATCATTTGTGGATGCTCTGTTCGAGTCTATCTCGGGGCTTACAACAACAGGAGCTACTGTTATGGTAGGTCTTGACAGTGTAAGTAAGGGGATTTTATTTTGGCGCGCGATGATGCAATGGATGGGCGGTATGGGTATTATCGTTCTCGCAATTGCTGTTTTACCATTTCTTGGCGTGGGAGGGATGCAGCTTTATAAATCAGAAATGCCGGGGGTTGTTAAAGATAAGCTCCAACCACGATTAAAAGAAACTGCTAAACTTTTATGGGTGGTATATCTTCTTCTAACAGGGCTTTGTGCCGTAAGCTATTATTTTGCTGGGATGAGTGGCTTTGACGCTGTTAGCCATGCATTCACTACAATTTCTACAAGTGGTTTTGCTAATTATGATAATTCCTTTGCTCATTTTAATAGTCCGTGGATAGAAACTATTTGTATCGTGTTTATGTTAATCGGTGGGACTAATTTTGCGTTGCACTTTATGTGCTTGAATAAGAGCCGCCTCAGGGCTTATACATCTGATAACGAGTTTAGAGTATATGCATTTTATTTGTGTGGTGCTGTTATTTTAGCGATTTTAGCATATATTTATGGCAGTCAAGGGCTGGGTGATACTTCTATCCGTACAATTATATTTAATGTTGTTTCTATTGCTACAACTACTGGGTACTCAACTGCTGACTATGCTGCATGGCCATCATTTATTCCAATTTTAATGATTATTATTATGTTTTGGGGTGGTAGCTCTGGGTCTACATCAGGTGGTTTAAAAGTTATGCGTGTGCTCTTAATTATGAAGCAAGGGCGGCGGGAACTATTCCGCCTGTTGCACCCTCGTAGTATCCAATATGTTAAAATTGGCGGTAAGGTTGTACCAGAAGATACTTTGCAAGCTGTGTGGAGTTTTGTAGGGCTATATTTCTTATTATTCGGGATTTTTACATTAGCCCTAAGTTTTATGGGGCTTGATATTGTTACATCCTTCTCTGCGGTAGCAGCTACTATTACAAATGCAGGCCCAGGCTTGGGTGAGGTTGGTCCTAGCAGCAACTATGCGGGCTTACCAGACGCCGCTAAAATGGTTTTATGCTTATCAATGTTAATTGGTCGTTTAGAAGTATTTACGGTGTTAATAGTTTTTCTTCCTTATTTTTGGAGACGTTAAAATGGTATTAGTTTGGGACTGGGACGGAACACTTGTTGATAGCTTTGAGACAATCCGTCAGGCTTATAATGCAGCACGCACTACTTTTGGTTTGTCTGAGTGGTCAATTGAAGATGCTTATGAACATGTTGCTTTATCGGGTCGAGATAGTTTTCCTAAAATGTTTGGTGATAATGCAAAGGCAGCGGAAAAAATATTCTACAGTACCTACGAGAGCCTTGCGCCTAATACAATTTGTGCTAAACCACAACGCCAAGAGCTTTTAGAAGCTATTTTGGTAGCAGGTGGGGTAAATCTTGTTGTAAGTAATAAACGTGGAGATATATTGCGGGCAGAATGCACATCTTTAGGGTGGGATAAATACTTTAAAGCATTAGTAGGGGCAGGTGACGCTGCTACCGATAAACCCAGCGCAGCCCCAGTTTATTTGGCATATCAACAAAGTGAGATAGCTTTAGAAAATAACCACTTTATGATTGGTGATGCACCTATTGATGGTGAGACTGCCCGTGCTGCGGGTATTTCTAGTGTGCTACTTTATGGAGAAACACATAGCCAAGAAGGCTTACAAGGCCATGGTGATTACATAATGGCTTATGATCAGCTATCAGATTTTATAGCTAGGGGTTGTAAAGAAATAATATAGTCACCATTTTAAGATTAAGGGACAGTAACTTTATAATAATATAAAACGAACAGTTACATGTGTTTAAGGGAGTATAGCTCCTAAATAAAAATAAAAAGGTTTTAGCTAATGAGCAGTACTCAAAAACAAAATCTACAAGATGCATTTTTAAATCATGTACGAAAAGAACATGCGCAAGTAACGGTATTTTTAGTAAATGGCGTCAAATTGCAAGGTGTTATTACTTGGTTTGATAATTTCTCGATGTTACTAACTCGCGATGGTTATACACAAATGATTTATAAACATGCTATTTCTACTGTTATGCCAGTAGAAGAGATGAGCATGTACGACATTGTCGGTGACGAGAACCATGGCAACCAATAATACGCTATGGAAATAATCCCTAAAGAAGAGCGTACCTTATGTGGTGTATTGCATGTAGTGGTGTCAGATACCCGTCATAATGATGAGCACACGCCCGATATTCAACTAGAAGAAGCGGTTAACCTGTGCGAAGCTTTGCCGCTTGATGTCGAGTTACAGCAAATTATAAAACTCCATAAAATTAGCCCTCGGACATTTCTTGGAAAAGGCAAGGTTGAAGAAATTGCCACTATTATCCATGAAAAACAAATTGAATTATTAGTAGTTAATTGCTCTTTATCGCCAACTCAGCAGCGTAACTTAGAAGTTGCTATTAAAGTAAAGGTTATTGACCGAACAGGCCTTATCCTAGAGATTTTTGCCGATCGAGCCCGTACCCATGCAGGGCGACTGCAGGTAGAAATGGCATTGTTGCGCTATCAGTCTAACCGCCTTGTTCGGACCTGGACCCATCTTGAGCGGCAGCGTGGTGGGCTTGGTAAAACAGGCGGGCCTGGTGAGCGACAGATTGAGCTCGACCGCCGTATGATTAGAGACCAAATCGATAAAATCCGTAAAGAATTAGAAGACGTCGAGAAAACTCGCACACTTCACCGTAAAGCTAGGATAAAATCAGGCTTACCAGTTGTAGCATTAGTGGGCTATACCAATGCTGGTAAATCTACCTTATTTAATAAAATATCAGGTGGCGATGCTTTTGTTAAAGATATGCTCTTTGCAACACTTGACCCGCTAATGCGCAAAGTTAAACTTAGCTCTGGGCGAGAGGTTATAATCTCTGACACAGTTGGTTTCGTGTCTGACTTACCACACGAGTTGGTGACCTCTTTTCATGCAACACTAGAGGAGGTTACACACGCTGATTTATTACTACATGTCCACGACTCTGCAAGTAAAGAAGCAGAGATACAGTCTAAAGATGTCCATAAAGTACTAAAATCTATCGGGGCTGCTAGTGTCCCATGTATAGAGATTTATAATAAGCAAGACATTGCAGAAGAAAGCTCGTTAGACTGGCAAAATTCTGATGGTGTAGGTGTATCGGCATTAACAGGGCAAGGGGTCGATAAACTAGAAGATAAAATAGAAGCCTTTTTTGCAGGTAACGAAAGAGATTTTAACTTCGTTGTACCAGCAGCAGATGGGCGAAGAATAGCTTGGCTACACGCCCATGGCGATGTTAAAGAAATGAATCTAGAGGACGAAGACTACCATATTAAAGTTCTTCTAAGTGAGGAAGACGCAGCTTTATTTGCAACTAATCCATAAAAATAAAAAATACTCGGAGGTTTTACTCTCCGAGTTTAATTTCGCTAATCATATTATTTTTAGTTTTTGCGTAGGTCTGTCCAAAGTTTAGGTAAAGGTTGTTCTGGTTTTCCAAGAAGAGAGCACATAGATTTAAACCCTGCCTCTAAGCCAACCCATAACATATTCTCGTCTTTACACAAAACTTTGATATGTGGAACATCTTTAGGTACAGCACAAATTGCTAAGTGCGGTATGTTAAGGTTTCTGATTTCTTCAAGTTTTTGATTGTCTCTTTTGTGTAAAGATTTGTAAGTATCCTTAACAGGTGTATCAAGACTATCTAGTGCCGATTGGATCAACCTTGCCTCAAGTGAGACTGGGGTATTGTGAAATTCACCTTCAGGTAAGTTTAATAATGCTAGAACATGAGTTGCACCAAGACAATAAGCTGTTTGAATTGGAGCAAACTCAGCATAGCACCCATCAATAAAATTTTTACCATGAAGGCTTATGTAATTGCCATTAATCCCAGGGATAGTGGCAGTTGCCTTCATTGCATTTATTAGGTGACTTTTGTTTTCGAAGTTTGTTTGTACTATACCATTACCTGTTTTTAAGCAGGTGGTTAGTATACTTAGTTTGATTTTACTGTTTAGTACTGCTGGTATATCCATTTGTCTGTCAACTACCATTATGTCATTAATAAGGTAGTCAAGATTCATTATATTCCCAGATAAAACCCTAAGTAAGTTAATAAACTTATTATTAGCTATATCTGTGGCATATAAGGGGGCATTAATAACAGATTTACCAGTTAAGAAAGAGGGTAGTGCTAAAGCACCTGCTGAAGCACCAACTACCTCATCAAATACATGTAGCATTTCTAGTGTTGTAATAGCAGATAGCATTCCAGCAGATATACAACCTCGCATGCCACCACCCTCAACAACTAAAGAAAGGTGATGTTCGTCATTACGATTTCCAGGTTGGGATTTTTCCGCTACACGCTGTTTAATAAGTTCTAGCGTAGATATTGCTTTATCATTGGTGCTCATAACAAGCACTCCTATAAAGAGAATAGAAAAAGATAAAAGAAATGGAAAATAGATAAACTTATATATTACATAATTATACATTATGTAATCTTTTTCAAGGAAATGGTTTGAAAAAAGCATAAAAATGTTGCAAGAAAGACAGAATAAGGTATATATTGGCACTCGTATTCTGAGAGTGCTAATTGTTGGCCAGTGCAGAAATAAGAATCTAACCTTAATTTTATCAAATGGGGTAAATTATGAGTAAATTAAATATACGTCCACTACATGACCGCGTAATTGTTAAACGTTTAGCAGAAGAAGCTAAAACAGCTGGTGGTATTATCATCCCTGATAGTGCTAAAGAAAAGCCAACTGAAGGCGAAGTTGTTTCTGTTGGAAATGGCGCTATTACACCAGACGGTACTATTCGTCCGTTGGCAGTAAAAGTAGGCGATAAAGTTCTATTCGAAAAATGGGGCGCAACCGAAATTAAAATGAACGGCGAAGAATATCTAGTAATGAACGAAGATAAAGTAATCGCAATTCTTACAGCATAAACAAATAATTATAGTTATTTATTAAATAAAAACATTTACTCTAGGAGAGTCAAAATATGAACGCAAAAGATATTCGCTTTAGTGAAGACGCTCGTCAGCAAATGCTAAAAGGGGTTAACATCCTAGCTGATGCAGTTAAAGCAACTTTGGGGCCTAAGGGTCGTCACGTACTACTAGACAAATCATTTGGTGCACCTCGTGTTACTAAAGATGGTGTTTCTGTAGCTAAAGAAATCACGCTAAAAAACAAGTTTGAAAACATGGGCGCACAAATGGTGCGTGAAGTTGCAAGTAAAACTGCAGACATCGCTGGTGACGGTACAACAACTGCAACTGTGTTATCGCAAAGCATTTTCCGTGAAGGCGTTAAAGCTGTTGCTGCTGGCATGAACCCTATGGACCTAAAACGTGGTATTGACTTAGCTGTTACTGCTATTGTTGAAGATCTAGGTAAGCATAAACGTGCTGTTTCTGGTAAATCTGACATTACTCAAGTTGCAACTATCTCAGCTAATGGCGATACTCGTATTGGCGAAATTATCGCTGAAGCTATGGAAGTTGTTGGTAAAGAGGGTGTTATTACTGTTGAAGAGGCAAAAGGCCTTGAAACAACTCTAGACACTGTTAAAGGTATGCAATTTGACCGTGGTTATTTGTCTCCATACTTCTCAACAAACATGGAAAAAATGGTTGTTGAAATGGAAAACCCACTTGTGTTGATAACAGACCGTAAAGTTAGCAACATGCAACAAATTTTGACTTTGCTTGAAAGCGTTGTACAAAGTGGCCGTAACCTTTTGATTATCGCAGAAGACGTTGAAGGCGAAGCTTTAGCAACATTAGTTGTTAACAAGCTACGTGGTGGCTTAAAAGTGGCTGCTGTTAAAGCACCTGGCTTTGGCGACCGTCGTAAAGAAATGCTAGAAGACATAGCTGTATTAACTGGTGCAACTGTTGCGTCAGAAGATATGGGCATTACCCTAGAAAGCATGACAATCGAAAGCTTAGGCTCAGCAAAATCAATCACTATTAATAAAGACACAACAACTATTGTTGACGGTAGTGGCGACAAAAAAGCTGTAGAAACTCGGGTCGAGCAAATCCGCATGCAAGTCGAAGAAACTTCTTCAGACTACGACCGCGAGAAACTTCAAGAACGTTTGGCTAAACTAGCTGGCGGTGTTGCTGTTATCAACGTTGGTGGCGCTACTGAAATCGAAGTTAAAGAGAAAAAAGATCGTATTGACGACGCTTTGGCTGCAACACGCGCTGCTGTTCAAGAAGGTGTTGTTGCTGGTGGTGGTGTTGCGTTATTAAGGGCTGGTAAAGTTCTTGATGGCTTAAATGTTGCTAATAACGACCAGAAAACTGGTATCGACATTATCCGTCGTGCAATCCAGTCGCCACTTCGCACTATTGCTAATAATGCTGGTGTAGATGGCTCTGTAATTGTTGGTAAAGTTATGGAAATGACTAAAGAAACCGAAGGCTACAATGCTGCAACAGATGAGTTTGTAGACATGTTTGAAGCTGGTATTATCGACCCTACTAAGGTTGTTCGTACAGCTCTACAAGACTCGGCCTCAGTTGCTGGTCTGATGATTACTACCGAAGTAATGGTTACAGACTACCCTAAAGACGAGTCAGCACCTGCTGCTGGCATGCCTGATATGGGCGGCATGGGTGGTATGGGCGGTATGATGGGCATGTAAATGCTTAATCGCTTAAAACTCTAAAAATGGGTGGCTTTTAGCCACCCATTTTTTTTTGTAGATAAAACTCTTCTAAAGACTTGAAACTCCAAATTCAGTACCAACAATACAGGTTGCAATACAAACACATGTTTGGGAGGTTATGATGCTTTCCACTGTGTGGGGAACTTCTTTACCTTTTATAACGTGTATTTTCATGCACGATTTTTTTTACATTTTAGGAGACAACAGTGTCTAATAAATTAGAAAACTTAATTGCAGGTCTAGAAAAATTATTCTTATCTTTACCCTTTGAGATGAAATCATCTTTAATTAGTGCATATATCACTGGTGGGAAAGTCAATGGTGTTGCTGAACTTAGCACTGCCAGCACTGGGTTCTGTACCGAGGGATTTCATCTTTCACCAGTAGCATTGGCGATGTTTGCCAAAATGGAAGAGAAAAATCCAACGGTATTCGGTGAAATTGATTCTTACGTAAAAGCTCTGGATCAAATTGGTGCTGACCGAGCCTATGAAACAATTATGGGGCTCATGGACAGAAAAGACAATGAAGTAGGCCTTGTTTTCTGGGAGTGTGTGTACTCGGGCAAGAGTAACCTCCTTCGCCACCACTACGAAGAGATGCAAAGTCTATTCTCTGTAGAGCCCGGACCTGTCGGAGGTCCACAGATGCCCAAATTGGTAAAAATAATTGCCTTCCAGCCATATGTACTGGAGGCCATTGATCAGATGATTAATGAAGGGACTGCTCCGAGTAAGGATCAGTTTCTTAATAAGGATCAATTCAAAAGCATTTTAGTTAGCGATTAGGTTTAAGGGAAGGCTAGTGTGTTACACACTAGCCTTTTCCTTTTCTTAGAAAAACTGTTATGGTGTGGGTTATGAATGATCAAACCCCTTACGAACACCTAACTCCAGAAACCGTGCTAACCGCAGTCGAGAAATTATGCGGTCGTGCTACTGGTGCTATTTTTGCGCTTAACTCTTATGAAAACAGAGTGTACGAGGTTGAGCTTGAAGAGGGCGAGCCTGTTATCGTTAAATTTTATCGCCCTAATCGTTGGGACAAATCAACCATTGCCGAAGAACACACTTTCGCTTTAGAGCTAGCAGCTTACGAAATCCCCGTGGTGCCACCTTTGGTGTTTGATAACCAAACCCTTTTCGAGCATAACGAATATTTATACACAATTTACCCTAAACGGGGCGGTCGACCTTTCGAGGTACGGACTAAAGAAGATTTGCGCCAACTAGGGCGTTTATTAGCAAGGCTACATAATGTTGGTGCAACTTCCACGTTTAAGCATCGCCCTGCATTAACTGTAGATAGCTTTGGCTGGCAGAATGTTACTTTTTTAGAACAGTCTGGCATTATCCCACTTGATATGCGCGAATCTTTTAGTGCGGTAGCGCACCAAGTTTTAGAAATGGCCGATAATGTTTGGGGTGGCAGTAAATACTCTTTGCGCTTACATGGAGACTGCCACCCCGGCAATATTCTAGTTGCCCAAGAACCATTTCTGGTGGATTTAGATGACTGTGTCAGCGGCCCTGCGGTGCAAGATATCTGGATGCTTTTATCAGGAGAAGAGGGTGAGCTTGCCGAGCAAATGACCACTCTGCTTGAAGGGTACCAGCAACTCCGAGACTTTGACATGGCCGAGCTTCGCTTAGTGGAAGTTTTACGAGCATTACGGATGATACATTACTCAGCATGGCTAGCACGCCGTTGGAATGACCCAACATTCCCCAAAAATTTCCCATTTTTTGCCAAACAAGACTACTGGCAAAAAGTTGTACTAAACCTTAAAGAGCAAATGGCAGCCATTTCGCACCCAACTAGCTTTTAGCCTCTGGATTCTTTGTGTCCTTCATCGCGGGAACGTTGCATGCGCTCTCTCTTTATGGCTGTTTCTTCGTTGTATGTATTTACAGTTTGGTTTATTTTTTCTGGATTATCCATAAGCACTATTGCCATATACTGCTCTTTGTCGCCATTGTTTTTATCTGCATATTGAACTGGTAAACCTGTTCTTTCTGCTAAATGGGCTTGCATAGCTAAAGCTTCTTCTTTTGAATTGCAATAAACACGCACACTAGGGTCTTTCTCTCCTTCAGCGCCTTCATCAAGGGTTACCCTATGGGTATTAGGTACATTTCCGTCTTGGAATGCTCCTCTAACTCTCGATGCAGCATGGTATTTTTCTTTATAATTTGCACCATTACTCATATCATTACCTCCTGAATGTGTTTTGTTTGTATCAATAGCCAAATTTTTAAAAGGGTCTTTAGGTGCAGATTCCCAGAAGCTTCTGGTTGGGCCTTCGTTGGAATAGCTTATAAATTTACTTCCTTCAACTGCATTTGCATTAAGCGCTGGTTGGCTTGGCTGTATGCCTTCTTCTATTAATTTTTCTTCGATAGTTTGAACAAGTTCCATCATTTTTTGTGGGTCATTGCCTTGTAGGGTAATCATCCTACCTTGCTCAGGGCTATTAATTGGAGCTTCCATATTAAGTAACTCTGAATGATCTGGCGTTGCCACTTGTGCACTGGCACCACTTTTTACAATATCTTCTAAAATAGTATCCCATGCTTTGGGGAGGTCTTCTGGCTTTATAGATAAATGAAATTTCCAACCATCACTTGTGTCTTTTTCCGTCATAATTGGGCTTATATTAATATTCTGCTTATCTTCAGATAAACCGGCATGGTAGCCGTCTTGATTTGCCATAATCCCATAGTCAGTAACAATTTTGTGGAGTGTATTGTAATGTAGTTCGCTCATTTGTATCCCCTTATTCTTGGTCCCTATATATAAGTGGTGTGCATTAATTACATAAAAACAAGCCCATTTTCATAGAAAAAAATAGATTAATGGTAAAATACTTAATATTTTTAGGCTTATAATAGCGATAATACCAACAGGCAATTGCATTTTATTTCTGCCAAGGTTAGAGTGTTAGTAGTACTAAATAATAAAAATGGTATTTCTGCTCTTGAACAGACCAATGAGTAATACAACTTGGCCTATTTACCTACCAATCGTATTTATCATTGGTGTGGCGATAGCTATATGGGGTGGTATAGTTGTTAATAATCAGGTTAAATCCGAGCGCTACCACCAGCTAGTCTTAGAAAGTGAAAAGAAGACTGCTGATATCTCAGTTAAATGGTCGCTACTAGATGGTGCTATGCAATCTTACCGCTCGCTTATAGGTGCTAGAACTGGCCTAAGTAATAGCAATATGAGTGCCATGACAAACTCGCTAGCAACACGAATAGATGCCTTGAAATATGTTGCAGTCTTTGACGGTAAGCTCTCTCATAAGTTTACCCCAGTGTTATCGTATAGTGCTACAGGGCTAGACAGCATTGATAACCACGAGCTAGCCGATGCACTAGACTCTAAGAAAAGTTTTTTTAAGAATTTTGATAAATTATCTATTCTTCCTATCCATCTTAAAAATAAATCACACCCCGAGCATTACGTGTGGGCGGTAGTCCCATTAAATAAAGATAATGGGCGAATAGTTATACTAATTGATTTGTACCGCCTTATGGGCCCTAACTTTGCACTACAAGCAGAGCATGACACAGCTCCAGATATTAGGATATCTTTTGTGGGTGATAACTCTACATTTCATGTTTATGACCACGATACTAATAACCATAAGTATGACCACAAGTCTTTAATTAATATTGGTGGAGCACAGTGGATATTAGGTTGGAATTACAATAAAGACTCTGCTGGTGACTATAATTGGGGAATTATTTTTTCTGCTGTTGTATTGCTTATTACAATGTTTCTTATATGGATACTATGGACACAATACACTATTTCAGCATTAATTCGTAGTGAAGTCATAACACGTACAAAAGAGCTAGAGCAGGCAAGCCGCCGCTTTCGCCTTATCACTGACAATGCCTACGACCTTATTGCAATTGTTTCGATACGAGGGGATTTTGAGTATATAAACAGTGCTTATAACCGAGTGCTAGGTTACTCGCGTAAGCTTGTATTTGGGCAGAGCATTCTTGATTTTGTCCACGAGGATGACGGTAGCTACCTTAAAAAAGCTATTGATGCCGTTATTAATGGGCGCCCTGTTAGTGAAGTTAGCTTTAGAATGAGAAGTAAGAAAAATGACTGGATCCACCTTGAAGCTGTGGCTAAAGGTATTTTTGATAATAGTTGGAATTTAACTAGTATTGTTATCCATTGTCGTGATGTAACCGCCCGTAAGAAGTATGCTGATGAGCTAGCGCGCTCTGAACAGCGATTTAAAGACTTCGCCGATTCATCTGCTGATTGGCTGTGGGAAGTTAGCAATGACTTTGTATTTTCCTATGTGTCACCAGGGGTAAAAAGTACTCTTGGTTATACACCACAAGACATGATGGGATGTACCATCTTTGATGCATTGTTTGCCAATGGTGACAATGCATCAAGAGAGCTTCTAGAAGGTCTGGCTAAACGCCATCAGCCGTATCGAGAGCTTGAGTTCTGGACGAGAACTAAAATGGGTGAGCGAGTTTGTTTGCGATTGAGCGGTATCCCTGTTTTTGATAAAGACGGTAACTTCTCTGGTTATCGTGGCGCTGCTACTAATATTACTGCCAGCAAAATTGACAGAGAAAATATGCTCCGTCTTGCAACTACAGACCACCTAACAGGGTTGCTAAACCGTAACCGATTTATGGAAGAACTAGAGCATACCATAGCTTTGTCTCGGCGCCATAATACTGAAGGCGTGGTACTGTTTATTGATTTAGATAGGTTTAAGGTTGTTAACGATACTCATGGCCATGAGGCTGGAGACCTTGTTATTAAGGACTTTTCTTCAGTCTTGAAGAAATCTGTGCGCTCTACAGACATTATCTCGAGGATTGCCGGTGATGAGTTTGCAGTTATTATGCACAATGTAGACATAAAAAAAGCTGCAGAAAAAGTTTCTGAGTTGATTGCTTGTGTAAATAAAATGCGGGTTGATTATAAAGGTACAAACTTACAAGTAACTATTAGTGTGGGCATGGCTGGTTACCCACAAGCTGGTAAAGATGCTTCACAAATTCTTACAAGTGCAGATTTAGCAATGTATAAAGCTAAAGATATGGGGCGTAATAGGCTCTATATTGATGAAGGTATGTTGGTTAGCGATAAAAATAATGCAACAATGCGCGAACAGCTAGAGTGGATCGATCGCCTAAGAGAGTCCCTAGATAAAGACAAGTTTGAGATGCACTTCCAGCCAATTGTTCCTTGTAATAAAGGTAGCCATGTTATTTACGAAGCACTAATACGCCTGCGTGATGAAAATGGCAAACTAGGAGCACCAGCATTATTTATTGACGCCGCAGAGCACTTTGGGATGATTAGAGACCTTGATAAGGCTGTGGTTGAACGTTGTATTAAAATGCAGGCGGAGCTGTCTAAAAAAGACAAGAACGTTGTTTTATCGATTAACTTGTCGGGCATGTCTTTTGGCGACAATGAGTTATTACAATGTATGAAAAAATTCTTTAAGAAATATAAAGCAGACCCTACTAAATTTATCTTTGAGGTGACAGAAACTGCCGCCATGCGCGACATTAATGAAGCACAGTCTTTTGTTAGTGGCTTGAAAAAAATGGGTAGTAAATTTGCATTAGATGATTTTGGAGTTGGATTCTCTTCATTCTTCTATATAAAACACCTAGAGGTTGATTATATTAAGATTGATGGTTCCTATATCCGTAACTTAGATACCTCATCAGAAGATAGGCTTTTTGTTAAGTCATTGGTAGACTTGGCATCAGGGCTGGGGATTGAGACTGTTGCAGAATTTGTTGAAAACCAAAGTATTTTAGATGAACTAAAAAACATGAATGTTACCTACGCCCAAGGGTTTCATCTATCTAAACCAGAAAAAGACATAGAAGCTCTTTTTGATACTTTTGATAATACAGAAGCTGGAGTAAAAAAGAGCGTTAAAAAACTGGTAGCAAAAAAGCCTACCAAGCCTAAAAGCAGTAAGGGAGATAATAAGAGTAAAGCTGCTAACGAATAAAATTTATGTATATAATGATTTCGATAAAAAGAGCAAAGGAAAACCCAACTCTTGCTATCATAAGGGCGTTTGATTTACTAGAATGGTTAGCACCAGCGTTACCAATGCTAAGAACGCCAGCAAGAAGGGATATAACCACAGCAATAAAGGTTGTAATCATTAGAGTTTTAAAAGTGAACATGGGAACCTCCAGTTATTATTTATGAAGTATGATACTACGATATTTAGAAGTAATATAAAAAACATTTTCAGATGTTTTATTGCTCGTTCTAGTTTAGTTGCCTTGTTGTTGGTAGCTTTTCTATTGCCTGCTGTTGCTCAGGAGAATGTAGAAAAGCCTAAAGGGCTTGTCCCAAATTTAACGGTTAATATTAAGCTAAACTCAGCCTTAAGCGAGGAAGAGACAGAGTTTTATAGTAAAATTGCGCAAGACCTTATTAATAAATTACCAAGAGAGTTAAAGCTTGATAAGCAATTGGGTGCGCTAAAAGAATTTGATAGTGCCTACGAGCACATAAATGTAGTTACATATTTACCGCCTACAGATAATGTAGAAACAGATAAGCTTATTAAACATTTTAAAGTTAAATTTACCTTTGATGACGAAGACGGGGCTAATAGCGCAGAGCAAGCTGGCGATGTTATTTTCCCGCCTGCATCACGTGGAGAAACAATTGTTGGCTTAAAGCAGCCAGACACAACAGAAAAAGCACCAGAAGTAATTAAGAAAGCTGTAATAAAAGTACTACCGCAGGAGCCAAAAGCAAAACCTGTAACTAGGAAAATGGCTAAGCCAGCTCCTAAAACTAGTGCATCTAGCAGTGTAGAGAAGGTGCGTTTAGTGTTTGATATGGACGAAAGCTATGTAACGGCACAACATCGTAAAACAGTTATGGACTTTATTAATAATGTACGCCAAAACAATAAAGAGCCTGAAGGGTTTGTTTTTGTGGTTCGCTCGTATGAGGGGCCTCTTGATGGCGAATACCTTTTAGGTGAAGTTAGACTACGCTTGCTTACTGCATTGTTGCGCCAGCAAGATATCAATGTTTCTCGTAGCAGAGTTACTGAGATATTCGTACATACAAATAAAGAACAATTTATTGAGATACAACCAATATATTAATATGTTTAGAACTAGGAGATAACATGACTAAGATTTTATTTAAGACTGAAGATGGTATAAAAGAAACAACTTTGAATAAAGGTGAGAGAGTTCTTAGTGCCGCTTTTAAACTTGGTCTTGATGAAAAAGGTTTTGGCGAGTGTGGTGGGAACTGTGTATGCAGTACATGCCATATTTTTGTGGAAAAAGGTCTGGAGTCTTTCCCTGCAACATCAACTTGTGAAGAGGATCTGCTAGACACTGTTTTCAATTATCGTGAGAACTCGCGTTTGGCATGCCAGCTTGTATTACAACAAGATGCTGACGAAATAATTGTAGAAGTGCCAAGTAAGTAGATACTATAGCCGTTTAACTTTGTACTTACATAGTTAAACGGCTATGGGCACAAACTGTTTTGTGCCCCACTAGTGAAGTCTAACTGCGGTATATACGCAGTTTAAGTGGAGCTTAGTGCAACTTAAGGCCATGCAGGCCTTAAGTTAAATTACTATACTTAACAAGAGGGTTAAATGGCTAAAGAGAATTCTCAACTCAAACAACAATACCAGCAACTAAAGCTGGTTCTATCTGCTGTATCTAATAGCAGCATTGGTAAGCACTTTGGCCTTAACGAGATCCCCGATAGTATCTTTAAGAAAACAGAAAAAGCACATATTGCCTTTGTTGAGAATACAGACATTATGTCGTACGAGTCTTTTATACATTTGCTTGGTGGGCTAGCAGAAGAAGATAAAGTAGAATATGTCATCCAAGACTTACTCCTGAGGCCTAATTTATTAACCAACAAAGAGTTTGGAGGGCTTTGCCCTTTACATTGGCAAAATGGGATTTTACCAATAACAAAATTCCAGCTTGAGATGATGGTAAATAAGCAGGAAGATTTCCATAAAAAGATATTTAAGGAAAATAACTTAGGTTCTAAATCAATACCATTCAATATATACAAGCACCCACTCCTAACTTTGTTTGGCGAGCAGCGTGTTCCGTGTACTGGTATTGATACGTTATTAGCGCAACCAAGAAAGAAATTTTTTGGAACAACAAATGTTGCAATGCCCAATATAGATGTTTTGCAAGCAGCAGGTAAGAGCGAGTCTCAGCGCCTTAAGGTATACTCAGAGTTATTAGAACAGCATGGGAATAAGGTCGAGGTATTACGTACATCAGCACGGTTGTTGTCAGATATTGGCTTCCAATTGACATCCCAACGCCAACGTAACGTAAGGTTGCCAGAGGTATGCCCTAATTTAAAAGCAGTTATATTAAAATCTATAGATATGTCTCCTTATCAAGTAGGTATGAGTAACTTTATGCAGGGGCAAAATGTCCCAATTTATGGCGAGGTCTATACATCATTTGGGCTTTTTGGGAACTCAGTAAAAAATGGTAACGTTGACGACATCCAACCAGTGTTAGATGCAGGTGTATTCTTTGAATTTATCCCTATTGAAGACATTGACGAGTCCACAGGGAAACTTAAGTCTATTTGCCGCCGCCTAGATGTAGCTAATATTGAAGAGAACCAAGAATATGTATTAATAGTTAGCTCGGTCGCAGGGCTTTTAGGGCTTAATACTAATATTGTAGTGCGGATTAAGAACAAGGACCCACTTGTGCTTAATTTTGTACGCCCTTTGCTTGTTCTCAATGGCCTAAATGAAAAGCTTTCTTCTGACCAAACAACATCTATAATCAAAGAGCTAAACGACGTTATTGTAAAGTCATACCAGTTATATATGCGTGAGTACATGGTGGGTGACCATATCGACAGAGAACAGGCTATATGGGTAATAGAGCTAAACCAAGACCCAAAAGATGTCAGCCCTCAAGTATTAAAAAGTATTGTTAATCGGATCCATCTGGAGCTATCAAAAGTTAACCGCAGCTATTTGCGTGCTTTAGATAAAGGGTCTTTTTATGCTCCAATTTTCTCGTTCGTTCCTCCAGGCACGTTTTTGCAGGTAGGAAGATCAAAAATATTTGGTCATTTCGATTTAACACCAGAAGGGCGGTACGTTCGGCGTATTATGTCTCGAGCTGGAGAGAGTCAAGTTAAGGTACGCGCAGTAAAGATTAGCTCTTAAATATCTATCCCCCAAAGGGTTATTAGAGCGATATTTTACTTTTTTCAAACTTTCGCGTATGCCGCACGTATAAGTATACGTTTGCGTTTCCACGGTTTTTCAAAAAGCAAAATCTCATCTCTAACCGCCCCTATGGGGCTTAACTCCTTTGGAGGATAGATATTAAATGATATTAAATATCTAACTCTTGCACTTCACGAGCATGAGCACGGATAAAGTGTAGGCGGTCTTCGGGGTTTTTGCCCATAAGGCGGCGTACTATATTTTCGGCCTCCGCAACACTTTCTATCTTAATTTGTAGGAGCTTGCGGTTTTTAGGTTCCATAGTGGTTGTTTTTAATTGAGCCGCAGGCATTTCACCCAGCCCCTTAAACCGAGATATATCTATTTTGCGCCCTTTAAACTTACCAGCTAGTAGTTTATCTTTTTCATTATCGTCTTGAACATAAACAGACTCGTTGCCAACAGTAATTTTATATAATGGCGGTAATGCTAAATAAACATGACCTTTTTGGATAAGTTGCGGCATTTCTTGATATAAAAACGTAAGGAGTAGGGTAGCGATGTGCGCCCCATCAACATCCGCATCGGTCATAATAATAATACGTTCGTAGCGTAAGTTGTCGCGGTTAAATTGTTTGCCTGTACCGCAACCTAAAGCTTGAATTAAGTCTTTAATTTCTTGGTTAGCTGCCATTTTATCTTTTGTGGCACTAGCAACGTTAAGGATTTTACCTTTTAGGGGTAAAATAGCTTGTTTTTTACGGTCGCGTGCTTGCTTGGCACTTCCTCCCGCAGAGTCACCCTCGACGATAAAAATTTCTGTGTCTTTTGCGCCTTTATCCGAGCAGTCAGTCAACTTGCCAGGAAGGCGAGTTCTTTGGCTAGTAGCAGTTTTACGCTTTACTTCTAGTGCTTTTCTGCGGTTTTGGCGTTCTTCAGCCCGTTCAATTACCTTTTGTAGTAAAGCGTCAGCACTTTCAGGGGTTGCTGCTAGCCATAGGTCAAAAGGGTCACGGATGGTGTTTTCTACAAGGCGTGTGGTGTCAGCGTTTGTTAGTTTTTCTTTTGTCTGCCCTTGGAATTGCGGCTGCGGGATAAATACGCTCAACATAGCGCATGCACCATTGAACACATCTTCAGCTGTAATTTGTATGTTTTTCTTTAAGCTTCCACGCATTTCGCCGTAAGCACGTAAAGATTTGAAAATTGCATTACGAAGCCCAGTTTCGTGCGTCCCACCATTTATTGTAGGGATAGTATTGCAGTAGCTGCTAAATAGCTCTTCTTCGTCTAGTGGCCAGCCTATAACCCATTCTACTTTACCAGAGCCACCAGTTAAATCAGTATTACCAGCAAAGAATGTGTCGGTTAGCATCATCCGTTCACCCATTTCTTGCTGCAAGAAATCTTCAAGCCCTTTCGGGAAATGGAATGATGCTTCTCTTTCTTCTCCTGCTTCTTCAGGTGCTGCTTCGTCTTTCCAGTGGATTGTTACACCACGGTACAAATAAGCTTTTGAACGCACAAGGCGGAAGAGGCGGCTTGGAATAAACTTACTGTCAGCACCAAAAATAGTTTGATCCGGGGTAAATGTAATCTGTGTACCTTTGCGGTTTTTTATGGGGCCCAAGTCTTGCAGTTCAGAGGTAGCCAGCCCTCTAGAGAAAGATTGGCAATATAAATTACCATCACGCGCAACTTCAACCGACATGTTCTCAGACAGAGCATTAACAACTGATACCCCAACCCCATGTAACCCACCAGAGGTAGAGTATGCTTTATTAGAAAACTTCCCGCCCGAGTGCAAAGTTGTAAGAATAACTTCAAGAGCAGATTTGTTCTGGTATTTAGGGTGTGGATCAACAGGTATACCACGGCCATTATCACGAATGGTTATAGTGTTTTTATTATGGAGGGTTACCCATATTTTGTCGGCATGGCCAGCAACTGCCTCATCCATAGAGTTATCAAGAACTTCAGCAACAAGGTGGTGAAGAGCTGTTGTGTCAGTCCCTCCAATGTACATGCCAGGGCGTAAGCGTACAGGCTCTAGGCCTTCTAGGACTTCAATATCTTTAGCGGTGTACGTTTGTGCTGTCATGCTCAGTTTACTATCTCCTTGATAGGAAGGGGTTTTAAATCGTCACCTACTGCAACCATAACCATTGTTGCTGTAGCTATAAGGTCTGCATGTTTGTCTCCACTAGCTGGGGTGTTGCGCCATGCTTCGATAGAGCTAGTTATTGATGTTTTGCCTCTTTTAACAGTCTTTGCATAAAATGTTAGGTATTCATTTGCAAAAACAGGGGCTAAAAACCCAGAATCTTTTACACTAACTAATACTACCTTATGCCCCACTTGTTCCATAGCATAGCCAGAAGCAGCAAGGTCAAAATACGAAAGTATAGCGCCACCAAAAACTGTACCATGATGGTTAAGGTCGTTTGGAGTAATAAGCACTTTAAGTGCAATTTCACCACGTTCTGTATATTTAGTGTTTATATGTTGTTCCATGACCTAAAACTAATCTGTTGGACTGTTTTTGTAAATATATTTTACTACTTGTTTTGCAATAATACACATATAACGCTATTCTAAGTTGTGTTTTATAAAAACTGAGGCTCAAATGAAGAAAAATATACCTAATATTCTTACTTTTATGCGAATTGCCCTTGTACCATTATTTGTGATTTGCTTTTTTCTACCTAACCCTCAGATAGGTTCAATTCTTGCTTTTATTGTATTTATTATTGCAGGCACTACTGACTGGCTAGACGGCTATTTAGCGCGTAAATGGAAAGTAGAGAGTGATATTGGTAAATGCTTTGACCCCATCGCCGATAAGTTATTAGTGCTAGTTTCTCTTTATGTTGTAGTTTGGCAAGAGGGGGCATTGTTGTTTCCAGCTATTATTATTGCTGGGCGAGAAATTATAGTGTCAGGCCTTCGCGAGCACTTAGCTAATAGCAATATAAAACTAAATGTTACGCCACTTGCAAAAATAAAAACAGCTGTACAAATGGCAGCAATATCAATATTTATTATTTTGCCCGCATTACCTAGTTCTATGGCTCTGGTTATAATGGATGGCCTTGGTATATGGGCAATGTGGATTGCCGCTGCACTAACAGTATTTACAGGTGTTGACTATGTGGTTAAAGCTTTCGAATATTTCAAGAAAAGCCAGCCTAGCTCTGAAAACTAAACTGGCTTTTGTATATTATCTCGAGTAATACATCTCAAATTCAACAGGCTGTGGTGTATGGTTGAGGCGCATAACATCTTGCTGTTTAATCGCAATGTACGAGTCAATCATATCATCATCAAACACCCCACCTTGCTTTAAGAACTCACGATCTTCGTTTAAGGCAGATAACGCTTCTTCTAAAGAGCTACAAACCTCTGGTAGGTCATTGCTAGTAGCTTCGTATAAGTCTTCTGTTTGTGGCTCACCAGGGTGGATACGGTTGTTGATACCATCTAGCCCTGCCATTAACATTGCTGAAAAAGCAAGGTAAGGGTTCGCCATACAGTCAGGGAACCTTGTCTCTACCCGTTTTGCACTACTAGACGTTACCGCAGGGATACGAATAGCCGCCGAACGGTTATGGCTACCATAAGCTAATATAACTGGTGCCTCAAAGCCTGGGATGAGGCGTTTATAGCTATTGGTTGATGGGTTAGTAAAAGCATTTAGTGCTTTTGCATGTTTAATAATCCCACCGATATAGAACAAAGCTTCTTCAGATAGCCCGTCGTACATGTCACCAGAGAAAACATTCTTTTTCTTCTTCCAGATAGAATGATGAACATGCATCCCGCTGCCATTATCGCCAAAAATAGGCTTAGGCATAAAGGTTGCTGTCCTGCCGTATAGCTCGCAAACATTATGTACAATGTATTTAAACATTAGTACTTCATCAGCTTTTGCTTGCGCAGTATTAAATTTTGCACCAACTTCGCATTGCCCTGCGGTTCCAACTTCATGGTGGTGGAGTTGGGACTCAATCCCCACTCGGTCAAGAACCTTGCAAATTTCCGAGCGGATATCGTGCATTTTATCTACTGGTGCAGTTGCAAAGTACCCTCCTTTTATTCCAGGAACGTGCCCATTGTTGCCTTCTTCAAGTTTATTGCCTGTATTCCATGCGCCATTACATGCATCAATGCTATGCATGCTTTCGTGTGCAGTATTCTTGTATAGGATGTTATCAAAAATGAAAAACTCTAGCTCGGGGCCAAAAAATGCTTGGTCGCCAACGCCTATTTCTTTTAAATAGGCTTCTGCACGTGCTGCAATGCCTCGAGGGTCTTTGTTATAAATTTGGTTTGTGGTTGGATCTAAAATATCGCAAAAGAAAACCATAGTAGAATGAGAAGTAAAGGGGTCTATAAAATAAGCGCTTGGGTCGGGTCTAAAAAACATGTCAGACTTATTAATATGCCGCCATCCTGCGATAGATGAACCATCAAAATTTGAGCCTTTTTCAAAGATTTCAGTGCTTAAATCTCTTGCAGGGATTGTTATTTGGTGGCTAACACCATTAAAGTCTGAGAAACGAAAACCAACAAATTCAATAGCATCTGTTTCAATAAGATTAAAAATATCTTTTAGTGCTGTCATGGGGGGAGGCCTCTATTTACTGTTTGTGATTTGCTTAACTTAGCATAAAAAAATAAAAGATAAAATCTTATTAGGTATGTAACTATTTGTATAAAAAGGGGTGGCAACAATCGTGCCAAAAATCGACATATTTTAGCTGTATTTTTAGGGTGCTACACCTTGCGATTAACATAAAAAAGTACCATAATTTATTGTATGCATAGTTGTTTATATATGAGCAATTATAGTCGATTTAAACATAACCACTTAATCTAGGAGAATATTTTCATGCTAAACCACAATATTCGTAAAGACTTACTAGAACAAGACTATGGCTATCGTAAATTGCATAGTGAACACCAAAAACTCGAGCATGAAATTGAGGAAATGCAAATGAGACCCTCGGTAGATGGGACACGTTTGCATGAGCTAAGAAGGCAAAAGCTACAGGTAAAAGATAAAATGCATATTCTAGAAGAGACATTAATGCATTAACCTAAATTTTACCCAAAAGTGGGGACGAGGGCTTATAATAGCCCTCGTTTTTTATTGTTCAATAAACTGGAAAATTCTTTTCCAAGTGGGGGAGGTTTTATCGTTTAAGTCTTCTTCAATACGGCCAATATATAAGTCGCTACCTGCTGGTTGATTCATGATTAAAGTGCTTATAATAGCGGCGCGTCGTTGTGCTTCTTGTTCAGAGAACAATAATAAGCATGGCTTTTCTGCAATAAAGTTATCGGGTACATCTAGTGCAATTAGTGTTATGTCTGATAATGAGTATTCATTATCTTTTAACCGTAGAATAAGATGAGAAATTTGCTTTTCTATTATAAATTCTTGTAAAGACTCATTTTTTTCTGATGATTCCATAAAAATATAATTTGTCATATTTGGGACGGATACCATGCAACCAACCCCGTAAATAGCAAGTGTATTGTTGGTTGGGTTGGGCTGAGTTGGTTGTATGGCTGTGTATCTTAAGCCATTGTATAATAATGGGAAATTGTCATTATTTACAGCATTCTTTATCTCGCCACCCCAATGTTGCGCAAGGTCACGAAAGAAAGAACGACGCTGGATGTTTAGGCTCTTATTATCTGACAATTTACTTAAACCTATTGTTTTTTATGTTAAAAGACTTTAAATATTATAATAAGTTGACTATAATATATCAAGAGTAGTGTTTTTTGCATGTAGGCAAAAGACTTGTTTGTATCTATAAGCGCATTGTTCTGATGTTGTTATATAGATTCAAGAGGAGATTGTTAGGATGACAACAAATATATTGAATAATAATAATGTACTTACTAACTCATTGTTAGGTACTGGGCGGCTTCTGTTACAACAGAATGCCAATAAGGACACCTCTGTTGATAAAGGGCAGGGGGTTAAGGATGCTGTTCAAGTTCCATCACCTAATGCTTTAGCGTCACAAATTGTAGCACGGGTTAATCAGTCTGATAACCTAAGCGCGTCTTTTAAAAGAGAAGCACTCATACTTACCGCTATTATTGATGTATCAGCTTCTGGTGCTCGCCAGCAGGTACTACTTCGTGCTCTTGCCGAGCAGGTTTCAATTCAAGAACAAAGCAATGTTCCTTCTAGTAATGATAACCTAGAGGGTGTTTTTGAGGAAACACGCCAACATATTTTGTTGGGCAACACTTCTGGTGCAACAACTCAGGAAGACCCTGTTGTTTTAACCGAGCAAGCGCGTGTTAGAGGTTTATTTGATAGTTTCCAAAATGAAAAAACCCTAGAGGTACTTGCTAAAGTTTTTGGAGGGGCATCTAATTCAGAAGAGGCAATTCAGCAGTTATCAGCACCTACTGTAGCTAATGCGCGCCTCCCACACGAGGAAGCCCAGCACCAAGAAGAAGTTAGACAACGTATTTTGGCGAATACTATTCCTTCTTATAAGGCGTAATTTCATTGCAAAGTAGTATCTTGTTTGCTTAAATACTATATATAGTATTTAAGCTTAGTTTGTAATAACAAGAGATAGTAGCTTTTACCGATGAAATTTTCCATAGCTAGCGACCATGCCGCCTGCGACTTGAAAAACCACTTGATAGAATTTTTAACACACCAAGGTTACAAGGTGCATGACTGCACGCCTGACGTTAATCCTGCCGATAGTTACTCGGAAGCGGCAGACCGTGTATGCGCTAATGTGCTTTCTAAAGAGTGCGACAAAGGCATTTTACTATGTGGCACAGGGCAAGGCACTGCAATTCGTGCTAATCGCCATTTTGGCATACGTGCGGCATTAGTAACTAACGACTACATGGCCGAGATGGCACGTAGCCATAATGATGCAAATGTTTTAGTCCTTGGTGCTAGGCTAACTACAGCAACACTTGCAACAAGAATGCTAGAACTATTTATTAAAACACCATTTGAAGCGGGGCGCCATACTCCCCGTATTGAACGGCTAGAGCAATTATTATAAAAAAATAAGAAAAGAGAATACAATCTATGCCTCAAACATTCTTTAATGCGAGCTTGTCGCAAGCAGACCCAGATGTATTTGCTGCCATTAAAGGCGAGTTTATCCGCGAACGTGACCAAATAGAGCTTATTGCATCAGAAAATATAGTTTCAAAGGCAGTTTTAGAAGCGCAAGGCAGCGTATTAACAAATAAATATGCTGAAGGTTATATAGGCAAGCGCTATTACGGTGGTTGTATGTATGCTGATGAGGTAGAACAACTAGCCATTAACCGCTTAAAAGAGCTGTTTGGTGCAGAGTACGCCAATGTACAGCCTCATTCAGGCTCGCAAGCTAACCAAGCTGTATTCTATAGCGTGCTTAGCCCTGGCGATAAAATACTTGGTATGTCTTTAGACGCAGGAGGGCATTTAACGCATGGTTCTTCCGTAAATATATCAGGTAAATTTTTCCAATCGATTCCCTATGGGCTTGACCCTAAAACAGAAACTATCGACTATGATGCCATAGCTGAGATTGCTAAACGAGAAAAACCAAAACTAATTATTGCTGGTGCTACTGCATATTCCAGAAAGATTGATTTTGCTAAATTTTCCGAAATAGCAAAATCTGTTGATGCTTACCTTATGGTTGATATTGCGCACATCTCGGGGCTAGTAGCCGCAGGTTTGCACCAAAATCCACTCCCATATGCTGACTTTGTTACATCCACAACCCATAAAACTTTGCGTGGGCCACGAGGTGCTGTCGTGATGACAAACGATAAAAAATTAGCTAAAAAAATAGATAGAGTTGTTTTCCCAGGTATGCAAGGTGGGCCTTTAATGCATGTTATTGCTGCTAAAGCTGTTGCTTTTGGTGAGGCATTGCAACCATCCTTTAAAGCTTACCAACAACAAGTTATAAAAAATGCATCTGTATTGGCTACGAAGCTTGCAACTAATAATGTGCGAATTGTTTCTGGCGGTACTGACAACCATTTGATGATAGCAGACCTGCGTGGGCGTGGGCTTACAGGTAAAGTAGCTGAAGATACCTTGGAAGAGTGCGGTATTACTTGTAATAAAAATACTGTCCCTGACGATCCACAGTCGCCACAGGTAACGTCTGGCATTCGCCTTGGCTCTCCTGCTGCTACAAGCCGAGGTTTTAAGGAAGCAGAGTTTGAAGCTGTCGCCGATATGATTTGTGAAGTTTTTGATTGCCTACAAACCAAACCCGATGGCGATAGCCAGCTTTTTGCCCGAATTCGTGGCGAAGTTAAAGAGCTGTGTAACCGTTATCCTATTTATCCGGAAATTTAAACGATGAAATGTCCTTTCTGTTCTAATTCTGATACGCAAGTTAAAGATTCTCGCCCTTCAGACGATAATAAAGTTATTCGTAGGCGGCGAGAGTGTATATCGTGCCACCGCCGTTTTACTACGTTTGAGCGGTTTCAGGTTCAGCAAACTTTGGTTATTAAACGTGATGGTAGCCGTGAGCTATTTGATAGAGACAAACTACTGAAAAGCCTTATGATTGCTCTGCGTAAACGCCCTGTAAGCCCAACTATGGTTAATAGCCTTGTTGCCGATATCGAGCAAGAGCTAACAGAAAATGGTCAAATTGAAATAAGCTCATCTGAAATTGGTACAGCAGTGCTACAAAAATTAAAATCTGTAGACTTTGTTGGCTATGTGCGTTATGCATCTGTTTACGATGGCTTTAATACCATTGGTGATTTCCAAAAACTTTTAAGAGATGCAAATTAGCACTATGTCTACAGTTATAGAAAATAATTCAGCAGCAGATACAGATAAAGAAGTCTCTGTTACAGGTAACCCCAAAACAGAAGCCAGATTAATGGCTGTACAAGCACTTTACCAGTATTTGCTAACTAAAGAGGGGCAGGAAGATATCCTGCGCCAATTTGTAAGCCGCCATATCCCCGCTCGTAAGGGGGATTCTAAATTATTTGAAATTTTATTTAAGAATTCTATTAGCGAACAAGAGCGCTATATTGAGCTTTTGCAAGCAAATATGGCAGAAAACTGGCGTTGGGATAGGTTAGGTTACGTAGAGCAAGCATTATTATTAGCAGCAACATCCGAGCTTGATGTGCGCCAAGATACTCCGCTTAAGGTAGTCCTTAACGAGTTTATAACAATAGCACATAGCTATTTTGAGCAGCCAGAAGTAGCATTTATTAATGGTGTTTTAGACAAAGCAGCAAAGGCTTTGCGTGCTTAATTTGTATCTATCCCCCATTTTGTGGAATAGATACTTTATAAAGACCTACCTAAGCGAACATATAGCGTGTTTGCAACCCAACGAGCTCTTCCTTGTGTAGTAGGTGCTCCTTCTCCTACCCCGTCAGAATTGTCATTTACTATACTAAAAGCTTCTTGTGGTACATTATCAATTTGTAGCCAGTAAAAGCACGATGTGCAAACAAGGTCTGTAAAGTCATTCTGCTCTGCGCGGATAAGGTGCATCTGACCATAATCTTTATGTACTGAGGCATCGCTTTGTTGTGATTTTAGATATGGTCCTAGCCAGTTAACTCGGAATGGTACTTGAATTTGGGTTACATCATTTAGCGCTTGAAAGCTCTTGATTTGTAGATCTCCTGTAGCTGTAATTACGCTTGGTATATCGCGCTTAAGATCATATTGCATCCCCTCAACTGATGCTTTATAGACTTCAATCCCTTTAATAAGGTTTTTTGCCTTAATCTCTGGAATCATTAAGTGCATAGTAGAGCCAGAAATCAGTGCTAATGCACCTAAAATAGCCATGGCAATACGGGCATCAATACCAAATAAAGCTCCTCTTTGCGTATTTTTCATATTGTTTTTTCCCATATGTAAATTACTAATTAAGGTAAAAGTATTCCTAGCCGTAGGTGTAGCTTTGCGTTACCACCTGCAATACTATCCCACTGTGCAATCCCTTCTTCTGTAGGTGTGGTTTCTCCACCTCCATCAAGGCGTGTGTCAACTTCTGTAACAATTTCTATTGGTACTTCATTAAAGGTAATAAAATAGCTACATTGGCGTGCGATTATTTCTACCCCAGTGCAGTCTGCAGCTGTAATAGTATTAACTTTTTTAATTAAAGTCATTTCTCCATAGTCTTTATGGAGGTTATTTGTTCTTTCACCAATGTATGGCCCTTGCCAGCTACCAGTAAAAGCTGCTTTAAGTAATGAACTGTCAACTAAAGACATAAAAGCATCTGTATTAGCACCAGCACCAGCGTTGGTAATAGCATTGTGGATATTGGTAAGAGTATCTTCTTGCATGTTATCAACAGCGTTGCTGTATTGGCTGTGTTCTATAAGTAGGTTGTCTATGCGCTTACTATTTATTGTATTAATCATTGTTACGCCTGTAATTAGGCTGATTCCTGCAAAAATAGACAAGGAAATACGAGCATCAAGCCCGAACATAGCGCCTTTTTGCTGTTTATATAGTTTTTGGGGAATTAATTTAAACATATTTATCATTATCCCGCAGTTCTAAGAGTTTCAGTGCGGTATCGTAGGGTACGGTTAGCTGTAACACCATCAGCTCTTACTCTTCCCTCGTTAGTAGGGTCAGCTTCAGGTGTTGTACCTCCATCTTCATCAATATAGGCATTAAAAAAATCCCACCTATCGGAAGGTATATTAGTTAAAACAATCCAAACGAAACAATCGTTATTAATATTGCACGCTGTTACAAAATCATCTTGAGCATATGTAAGGGTAAAATCACCATAAATAGGGTGGCTTTGGCGGATACCCTCAATATAAGGGCCATTCCATTTGTTTAGATACTGCGCTAGAACATTTCCATCCCCTATTTCAATAGCATTAAAATCTTTTATCCCGTCTGAGGTATCAATGGCAAATTGATAAAACACACCCACATCTGTTTGGATCTGCTCAATAGCATCTTCATAAGCAAGGATTTCTTTGACTAATGCGGCTTTGCCTGCAGAGTCTATCTTAGATATTCCCATGTATCCTGTTATAATAGCGATAGTAGAAAATGTCGCTATTGCTATCCGGGCGTCGACCCCGAACATAGCACCACGTTGATTTTGCTTTTTTGTATTATAAAACATTAATATTAATCCCCACTACACACCTTTTCTTATGTATTTAAACACAAAATAAAAACTGTCTTTTAAATTTGCTTGGTAGGGGCTGTGTTATTGCCCAAAACCTCGCCCAAGGTTGTCAATCATCTGGTCAATAACTCCCATGGATTGCCCTTGAGTATGAGTTGTTTGCTCTACAGGGGTAATTTTGCGGCCATCTTCATAGCTCTTTTTATTAATTGAGGCGAGTTTATCATTTTCATCAAAGTTGATAATTAGAACGTTTCTTTCTAGCATATTACTAGGGGATAGGGGCTTATCAACAGTTTTGGTTGTTATATATAACCATTGTTGGTCGTTAAATGAGCTAACGCTGGACGGGCTTCCTAAAAAGCGTTGTACATCCATTTTATCGTGCCGACCTGTTTGGAGCATTGCTATATTTTCCGTAGGCACAATTTGCCCATGGGTATGGTAAACATCGCTACAACCAGAAAGAATTGTAAAACTAGCGGCTATTATAAAAAAGAAGTTCATGGTGCTAACTCAATTATTAATTACTATAGTTAACTTATACCTTAAAATGGGTGTTATTTAAAGAATAACATGCTATAAAAATATACTATAATATTGCTAATAAAAGGATGTTAGATGTTTGGGTTTTTAAGGAAAAATACTGATACACAAGACAAGGGTGTACAACTATTTGGAGTGGCCCTAGCACGTGCTAAGAGCCAGTTCCCAGCAGCTTTTATAGATTTAGCCCCCGCGGATGATGAACCACTGCGTTTGCAGCGCATTGAGGCAATTTCTTTAGCTATGAGCGTAATGCTATGGCGTTTGAAGAAAGATTCAGACATATCAGATATAGCGCAAGCTGCCCATGATAGCATGTTTTTAAGTTTTGACCGTTCTTTGCGAGAGTCTGGTGTGGGGGATATGGGCGTGTCTCATCGAGTGAAGAAATATGCACAAGGTTTTTATGGCCGCCTTGAGAGCTACACTATAGCCCTTGATAAAAATGATATTGAGTTACTTTCAAGCGCAATTAAAAGAAATATTGGTACAGATGACTATAGCAGTGAAGGAATTGCTGTGGAAACTTTATCGTGGGCGCAAAAACTAAATGCAACAGGCTTTGAAGATCTATTGAAAATTGGTAAAATAACCCAATAATATTAATTAACTTTAATAATTAGATATAAGAGACTAAACCAATGATGACAGATTACCGTGCAGAGTTCACTCGTAAACCAGAGACTGTTACTTTCGATATAAAATCTTTTAAACCAGGTAAGTACAGAGTTTCAGGAACATTAGCTAAAGAGTGGTGGCATTCTGTTTGCCGCGAGCTAAAAGTCCCAGAAGTAGGGGGAGGGTCTGTCGATCTTGTGTTGGATGTTACACCTCCAGTTGTTCGGATTACGGGGCAAATCAAGACAATGTTCCAGAGGGAATGTGTAAGAAGTCTAGAAATATTTGATGATGAAAACAACTATACCATAGACGAGAGCCTTACATGGCAAGAAGATGGTGCTGATGAAAGAGTTTTATTTCATGAGGGTACAGATCTAGATATGGGTGAGTATATCCGTCAGCAAATAATTCTTCATTTCGACCTTCATCCAATTAAAGTAGATGGAGAGCGCGGGGGAATTATTGTAAGTGATGGACTTGACGGCATAGAAGACGATATTGAGAACCCTTTTGCTGTTTTAGGCCAATTAAAAAAATAGATTAATTATTTTTATAAAATCTTCACTTGCATGGATCTATAAAAGTGGCTATAGTCCCGTCGATGTATGACCTTGTTAGGTTAATACATTCCAATTTTATTTATGAAGAGATTGAACAATGGCAGTACCAAAGAGTAAGATTACACCTTCACGACGTGGAATGCGTCGTTCGCACGACAGCTTGGCAGCTAGCTCATACCATGAGTGCCCTAACTGTGGCGAAACTAAGCGCCCACACCACGTTTGTGGTTCTTGTGGGTTTTATGGTGACCGTGAGGTTGTTAGCCAGAAGGTTGTTCTTGAAACACAAGAAGCAGAGTAATTTTCTCTGTGGGTTGTTTTAGTAAAAAGGGGTAGGTTACCCCTTTTTCTGTTGCTTTATAGCGATAAAATATAAGGGATAATATACGATGAAGTTCCATTCTGTTATTACTGCCACTGGCTCGTACTTGCCTGAAAACATTGTTACCAATGACGATTTAGCAAAAAAAGTAGATACTTCTGACGAGTGGATTCGTACTCGAACTGGTATCTGTAGTCGCCATATTGGCCAAGAGCACGAAACTACTAGCATGATGTCAACTAAGGCTGCCGAGCGTGCTTTAGAAATGGCTGGCCTTACAGGTGACGATATTGACCTAATTATCGTCGGAACAGTTTCCCCTAACCATACTTTCCCGAGTGTGGCATGCCTTATACAGCAAAATATAGGTATGAAGAATGGTGGAGCAGCTTTTGATTTACAAGGCGCGTGTAGCGGCTTTCTTTATGGCCTACACCTTGCCGACAGCCAAATAAAACTAGGTGTTACTAAACGAGCATTAGTTATTGGCGCAGAAAAATTCTCGGCTTATTTAAACTGGGAGGACCGCGCAACCAGTGTTTTATTTGGTGATGGAGCAGGTGCCGTTATCCTTGAAGCAAAGGAAAACACAGAAGGCACACCATACGGCTTGCTAGGAACAAAAGTCCATGCTGATGGTGACCATGCCGATTTACTTATAAGTGAAGGTGGGGTATCTACAACAGGTACTGGGCGGATCATTATGAATGGTCGTGAAGTGTTTCGTCATGCGGTGCGTTCGATGGTTGATGCAGTTGCACCATTACTTACTGAAAATAACATGACAACTCAAGATATATCTTGGCTTATTCCACATCAGGCAAATTTGCGTATTATTGAAGCTGTATCTAAACAGCTTGATATGCCACTAGAAAAAATTATTCAAACTGTTTCAGAACATGCAAATACGTCTGCGGCATCTATCCCGCTTGCCTTGGATAACGCCAACCACCGTGGGTTATTGAAGCAAGACGATATGCTTCTGATGAGTGCATTTGGCTCGGGATTTACATGGGCTGGAGCATTAATTAGATGGCAAGAAATAAAATAATTTGCCTAAAGCTGCTTTTATATGTTGACTTTAGGTCGTAATTTCCTTAAAAAAGCCATTACTGCCTTGGCAGATGCTTTTTTGTGGATTATAAAGAGTATTCAAGTTAAGTGCAGAGTGATTTAAACAAATTTTTGAGTGAGAGACAGACAGATGAAACTGACTGCAAGTATGAAAAACACAGATGTAACACGTGAGTGGCTAGTTATTGACGCTGCTGATCAACCATTAGGCCGTATGTCTAGCGTTATTGCTAGTATGCTACGTGGTAAGCACAAGCCTTCATTCACACCACACACCGACACAGGTGATAACATTATTGTTATCAACGCTGAAAAGGTTCGTCTATCTGGACGTAAGGCTGACCAAATGGAACACCATTGGCACACAGGTCACCCAGGTGGTATAAAATCTATTAAAGTAGGGCACGAGCTATCTGGTAAGCACCCAGAGCGCGTTGTTGAACGTAGCGTAAAGCGTATGATGCCTAAAGAGAGCCCTCTTGCACGTGCGATGTTTACTAAACTACATATTTATGCGGGCGCAGAGCATCCTCATGCCGCTCAAAAACCAAAACAATTTGATATCAGTTCTCTGATAGCCAAAAAAGCTTAGTCTTATTTAAAGGAAAGCAGAAAACATGGGTATTGCTCAAAGTATTAAAGCAGCAGATAAAAAAGCAGGTCGCTTTTACGCAACAGGCAAAAGAAAAAGCGCGATTGCTCGCGTTTGGCTTACACGTGGTAAAGGTGTATTTAACGTGAATGGCGAAACTTTAGAAAAATATTTCGCACGTCCTATTTCACAAATGGTTATTATGCAACCTCTACAAGAAGTTCAAGCAGCTGGTAAGTTTGACATTAACATTACTGTTATCGGTGGTGGTAAGTCTGGTCAAGCAGGTGCAGTACGCCACGGTATCTCTAAAGCTTTGGTAGAAATTGACGAAGCTAACCGTCCTCCGCTGAAAAAACGTGGTTTCTTAACCCGTGATGCTCGTGTTGTAGAACGTAAAAAATACGGCCGCCGCAAAGCTCGTCGTAGTACACAGTTCTCGAAACGTTAGTACGTATCTGCGTTTACGCAGACACTACAATTACAAAAAAGCACTTCCCTCGGGAAGTGCTTTTTATTTGATACTACGCTAAAAAAAATAACTAGTTTGGTTAAACTTCATCGCTAGAGATTTTTTATAGTGGCTAACCAACTTTTGTAGCTGTTTCCATGTCTAATAGTGCCTTAATAAAAGCCTTGTGCGGTGCCGATGCCTCGATAGTAGATATTTTACCATCTATAACAGGTAGGTGGTAGTTTAAGAATGTGCTATCACTAGTTAGGCTTTTGTGTGGGCGTTCGTAAGGGAATACTCCAAGAATAGCATTTTTTACTATAATTTGCCCCGCACGTATTTTCTCGATACCTGATGAATTAGCAAATGCTTGGATAATTATGTCCTCAGGTGCAACAATAGCTGCTAGTAGTGGGTCTATGAAAATTTGGGTGTCTAGCGAGCCAAGCTTGCCAGTTAGAATACTGTTGCTAGTTAATTCTTCTTCACTTAGAACATCCATAATCTCGATATGGCTATCTAGTAGGTCAGAAGGGGTAACACAACCATTTTTATCCAAAAGGGCAGCAACTTTATCAGCTTGAGAAGCTTCAAATACAACAAACTCGCCTTTTTCTGCTTTGTGGGTAAGCGGAGCAATGCCAGCAGCCATACATTCGGCTAGATTGCTTTCAACCATTAATTCCCCACCTTCAGAAAGGAGTACAGCCTTTTGTGGTTTGCGAGCAATAAACACTGGTGCAGACTCGAACATAGCCAATAGTTCTGGTAAGTGCACGGTTCTGTAGTTTTTTTGGTCTGTTGTCATCTCTTTGCCCTTTCAGCTTATTAGCCCCATTTGTTGTGAAGTCTATTTTAGGGGCTCTTTTTTTATTCTCAAGACTTGAAATTTTATTTTGTCATACAGGTATAGAAATAAATTAACATAAAATTTATAGTTAAGGTAATTTAGCTTGGCATTTATAGTGCAAACAGCTAAAACTAATTATTAAAATAAAAAAGAGCAAGCTACCCTAGTGTCATATACTATTATTTGGTTTTCTAAGCACGACCCTGATGCAATGTCTAAGACGTTGCATGTTTCTCGTTTTGCATTGTGGGGCTGTGTTGTAGCTGTTTTAGTAGGTCTGCCGTTGTTGTCATTTTTTATCGGGTATAGAAACACTGCACCAGAGAGGCTGCAAGAACGCCTCGAGGCACAAATTACAGAGTTTACTGACCTAAGTGAAGAAGCCAGCAATACTAAAATAAAGTACCAAGAGTTGCAAAAATCACACCAACAGTTGCAAGATGAATATTTAAGTGAAACTGGCCGCCGAGCTGAAATGGAAGCCAGAGTATCTATTGTTGAGAATGTGCGTGCTTCGGCATTAGAACGCCTAGAAAAAGCTGAAAAAAGAGAAGCTGAACTACAAAGCAAATTAAAGATGTTCGAAGACATCTTTAAACCAGCTGAAGAGGCTCTTCCTGTACAATGCTTTAACATTAGTGTGAAAGACAGAAGTAAATCCATTAAATATGCAGTAACACTGATGAAAAGCGATAAAAGTGACTCGGCTAAGTTAGATATGTCATTACAATTACGAGTTATGACTGGTTCTACAATTCTTTCTCTTGGTGAAGATACACTAGAAGATGCTGACAGAACCAGAGAAACTAGTTTAACCCGACAAATGAATTTATCAGGCTCAATACGGGGTAATTTTGCAAAAAAAGGTATGCGAGTTTTAGACATTCGGGGTTATGATAGTACAGGTAAAAAGCTGCTAACACATTGCTGGAAAACATTCTAGATTTTGCAATAAATATAATAAGGGGGGAAAATATGTTCTGGCGGAAAAAAGATAAACAAGACACTCTCACTAGTGCATTTGACTTTCCTCATGCAGATAGAGAAGAACTTCAGCATAGCCTCATTGGTTATGGCGTTATTATTAGTGGTGATGTTAAATTCTCAGGCTCATTGCGGATTGATGGACGAGTTGATGGCAGAGTAAATAATAAACCTAATAAACGTGGCACGTTGGTTGTTTCAAAAGATGCTGTTATTAATGGCCCTGTTGAGGTTACAAACCTAATTGTTGACGGTAAAATTAATGGTAATGTTTATGCTAGTGGCCGCATAGAGTGCCGTGCTAATGGCAGGATTCGTGGTGAAGTGCGCTACCAGAAGCTTAATATTCTTGAGGGCGGTACTATTGATGGCCGCTGTATCCAACAAGACAAAGCCATAAAAAACGATAGCGAAGTTGTGTCTGTTGTCCATAGTGGGCAAGAAGAACCAGTAAAAATTACAAGTTTCCTCAGTAAAGAAAGCTAGCTTTATGGCACAAACAGCAACAATTTTACCTTTTAGAGGGGTTTTACCTAAATTAGGTAAAGATGTATTTCTTGCATCTACAGCATGCATTATTGGCGATATCGTAATTGGTGATGAAACTAACATTTGGTATGGCGTAACCATCCGTGGCGATATGAACACGGTTCGGATTGGCAGCCGCACTAATATCCAAGATGGCACAATTTGCCATGTTACCTATAAAACAGGGCCTCTTACCATTGGTAGTGATGTTACTATCGGGCATGCTGCTATTTTGCATGCATGCACTATTGAAGATGGTGCATTTGTTGGTATGGGCGCAACTGTTATGGATGGTGCCATTATTGAAAGCGGCGCCATGGTTGCAGCTGGTGCATTAATCCCCCCTGGTAAAAGAGTTAAAAAAGGTGAAGTTTATGCCGGAGTTCCAGCTAAATCACTCCGCCCGATGACACAAGAAGAAATTGACTATATCCCGTGGTCTGCAACCCATTATGTTGATTTGGCTAAAGAATATCTACAAGAAGGAAAATAAAATATGTCTATACAAGAAATAGCAAAACAAATTGTTGAAAATGGGCGCGGCCTTTTAGCTGCTGACGAAAGTAACGGCACTATGGGCAAACGTCTAGCTAGTATTGGCGTTGAAAATACCGAAGAAAATCGCCGTCAATTCCGTGAGTTCTTGTTTACTACAGAGGGGATCGAGAAATACTGTGGTGGCGTTATTCTATACGAAGAAACATTATGCCAAAAAACAGAATCTGGTGTTCCATTTGCTCAACTCTTAGAAGCTAAAGGTGTTGTTCCTGGCATTAAAGTAGATGCTGGCGCTGTAATGCTTGCAGGCAGCCAAGACGAAAAAATAACCGAAGGCCTTGACGGCCTGCGTGAACGTTTTGCAGACTATTACAAAGCTGGTGCTCGTTTCGCTAAGTGGCGTGCAGTTATAGAAATAGACAGCCATTCACGCCCAACAGGTCAAGCAATCCATGCTAACGCTGAAGCTCTTGCCCGTTATGCTGCATTAGCTCAAGAAGCTGGAATTGTGCCAATTGTAGAGCCAGAAATTTTGATGGATGGTGACCACAGCCTTGTGCGCTGCGATCTTGTAACTAGAGAAGTTCTAGAAACTGTCTTTGATTATTTGCAGCTGCACCGTGTTGCACTAGATGGTATTTTGCTAAAACCAAATATGGTGATTGCTGGTAAAGAGTGTGATGAACAGCCATCAGCAACACAAATTGCAAATGCTACAGTTGCTTGTTTCCAAGATGTTGTTCCTGACATTGTCCCAGGGATTGTTTTCTTATCTGGCGGGCAGGGCGAGGTTCAAGCCACAGAAAATTTAAATGCCATAAACCTTGTAGATTCAGACAAGCCTTGGATTTTGAGTTTCTCATATGGTCGGGCATTACAACAAGGTGCACTTAAAGCATGGGCAGGCAAAGAAGTAAATAAATCTGCAACCCAACAAATTTTTGCACACCGTGCCGAGATGAACTGGCTAGCAGCAAATGGCGAATACACAGCTGATGCTGAAGATAACCGCCAAGCAGCAACAGCATAAGGGCTACCATGACAGATAAAACCACCTGCTGTGACCATGACGAAAATTTGGGGTGTGCCGCGGCACTATCCTCAAATAATATTGACAGGCGCATCCTGTGGTTAGTTATTGCTTTAAATGCAATGATGTTTGGTGTGGAAATAGTGGCAGGTTTGGCTGCCGACTCTATAGCTCTTCTAGCAGATGCCTTAGATTTTTTAGGTGATACTGCTAGCTACTCTATTGCTTTATATGTATTGAGTAAACCCATGGTTTGGCGGGCAGGTGCTGCAATGCTTAAAGGTGTTATAATGCTTGGTTTTGGCTTATGGGTGTTAACACTTGCGGTATTAGCTACTTTAGGGCTGCACGAGCCTGACCCAATAACCATGGGTGCGGTTGGTTTTGCAGCATTTATAGTTAATGTAATATCAGCATTTTTGGTGTTTAGATTTAGCAAAGGCGATAGCAACCTCCGTTCGGTATGGATTTGCAGCCGTAACGATGCATTAGCTAACCTTGGGGTTATTTTGGCTGCAAGCGGAGTATTTGCTTTAGGTAGTGGCTGGCCCGATATTGCAGTAGCATTTTTAATTGCATCACTTGCATTATGGGGCTCTTTCCAAGTTATTACCCATGCACGGCGTGATTTAAAAAGCCGCTAATAAAAATTAGCAGCTTTCTATTAATAGTAATATCAATTTTCAATACTATTGAAACGACTATATTTATAATTATTCTTAGTAACTATGCAGCTTTTCTTTTTTGCAAGGCAGCTATCCCCGGTAGGGTTTTACCTTCTAAGAATTCCATCAATGCGCCACCACCGGTTGAGATATAGCTAACTTTATTAAGCATGTTGGCTTTCGCTAGCGCTGCTAGCGTATCGCCGCCACCTGCTACTGAATAAGCATTGCTTAATGCAATGGCTTCGGTGATACCTTGGGTGCCTTTATCAAAAGGTTCAACTTCAGTAACACCCATTGGGCCATTCCACAAAATTGTACCAGCTTGTTTAATCATTTTTGCCCAAATCTCGATAGTTTTAGAGCCAATGTCTAAAGCCATCATATTTGCAGGGATAGCATCAACAGCAACAGTTTTTGTTTCGCAGTCTGGCTCTAGAGTAGGGGCAACAACTACGTCATTAGGTAATAAAATACGACAACCCATAGCAGCAGAGTCTGTTAGAATGCGCTTAGCCTCTTGCATGTAGTCACTCTCGTAGAGGCTTTTACCCATAGAGTGCCCTTGTGCAGCCAAAAAAGTATTGGCCATAGCACCACCAACCATCATCATGTCTACTTTTGGTAGTAAATGATGCAGAATATCAATTTTACTAGATATTTTCGCGCCACCAGTAATAAATAAAAGTGGTTTTTCTGGTTTTTCTAGTACTTTTTTTAGAACTTCCAGCTCGTTATACATTAAGTGCCCTAAAGCTACCTGGTTTATGTGTTCAGGAACCCCAACAATACTTGCATGGTTTCTGTGGGCTGTGCCAAAAGCATCGCTTACATAAATATCAGCCAACGATGCAAGTTTTTTGGTAAAACCTTTATCATTAGCTTGCTCTTCTTTATAAAAACGCAAGTTTTCTAATAAAAGAACATCGCCATCATTTAGTGCAGCCACAGTTTTTTCGGCTTCTGTGCCAATACAGTCATTACAAAATTCTACAGGACTTCCTAAAAGCCTTGCTAAGCGATTTGCAATAGGTTTAAGGGTGTAATCTGGGTTCTTTTCCCCTTCTGGGCGACCAAGGTGCCCCATCAAGATTACTTTTGCTCCATTATTGGTAAGCCACTCAATGGTTGGCAAATGAGCCGCAATGCGGCTGTCATCACTAATAATTCCGTCATGGATAGGAACATTAAAATCTACTCTGACTAATACTCGTTTGCCAGTTACATTAAATTGTTCGATAAAAGGTAGTGTCATTTATAATTTCCCAAAATAAGAGGCGACATCTAACATACGGTTAGAAAATCCCCATTCGTTGTCATACCAGCTTAAAACTTTTACAAGTTTACCATCAGAAAGCACTCGGGTTTGGGTGCTATCAAATACGCTAGAGTAAGGGTTATGGTTAAAATCGATAGAAACCAGAGGTTCTTCATTATAAGCAATTACCCCTTGCATTTCGTTACTCATGCTTGCTTTTTTAATAATGGCATTAATGCTATCTACATTGGTTTTTTTGCTTGGAGTAAACGTTAAGTCAACAACCGATACATTAGGCGTTGGTACTCGCATGGCGAAACCATCTAGTTTGCCTTTAAGGTCAGGTAAGACTAATCCCACAGCTTTTGCAGCACCAGTTGTAGAAGGTATCATCGACAAAGCCGCCGCACGTGCTCGGTATGGGTCGCTATGTGCTAAGTCTAGTAAGTTTTGGTCGTTAGTATAGCTGTGGATAGTGGTCATCAACCCGCCTTCAATACCAACTTCCTCGTGAAGTGCTTTTGCTATAGGCGAAAGGCAATTGGTAGTGCAAGAAGCATTAGAAATAACAGTATCATCTGCTGTAAGGTCGGTGTGGTTAACACCAAACACAACGGTTCGGTCTACTTCTTCACCAGGAGCAGATATAATAACTTTGCGAGCACCAGCTTTAATATGTGCGCTTGCGGTTTCTTTACTACGGAAAATACCTGTACATTCAAAAACAATGTCAACTTTTAGCGTGTCCCAAGGTAATTGGCTTGGGTCGCGCTCGGCTGTAATTCGGATTGGGTCACCATTAACTATAATGTCATTGCCTTTAACTTCTACCTTGCCGTCAAAGTTACCGTGTACAGAGTCATGAGAAAGGAGGTGCTTGGTCATGTTAATATCGGTTAAATCATTAATACCAACAATTTTAATATCATGACGCTTATACTCATAAAGCGCACGCAATACGTTGCGGCCAATTCGCCCAAAGCCATTGATAGCTATATTGATAGTCATTCTTCAGCACTCCTTTTTAATTTAATGCGCTAATAAATCAATCATGGCATTACGAGCGTCATGCGCCGTAATACCAAACTTTTCGTATAATTCTGTTGCCGGAGCCGATGCCCCAAACCCATACAGGCATAAAAGTTTGCCTTGTGGAGCCAAAGCATGCCAGCCAAAATGGCTTGCAGCCTCAACAACTACTCGGTTTTGTTGCTCTGGTGGTAATATGCTATCACGGTAATTGTTGTCTTGAGAAAGAAAAACTTCAACACTTGGTAAACTTACAACCCTAGTGTGTATATTTTCTTTTTTTAGAGCATCATAAGCGCCAACTGCTAAATGAACTTCGCTACCAGTTGCAAGGAATATACCTTGTAGCTCGCCTTGTTCACGGCGTAAAATATAACCACCTTTGGCAGATAAGTTTTCTTCGCTATGTTTGGTACGAATTGTAGGTAGTCCTTGGCGACTAAGTGCAAGTGCTGCTGGTTTATTTGTTTGCTGCAATATTGTTTGCCAACATTCGGCTGTTTCCACTAAATCTGCTGGGCGCCATGTTGTAAGGTTTGGGGTTGCACGCAGCATTGCTAAATGTTCGATAGGCTGGTGAGTAGGGCCATCTTCCCCAAGCCCAATAGAGTCATGGGTTAAAACATGCACTACTGGTAAGCCCATTAATGCAGACAGGCGTAAGCTAGGGCGTAGATAATCAGCAAATACTAAAAATGTACCGCTAATAGCACGGATGCCACCCAAGGTAAGGCCATTCATAATTGCACCCATCGCATGTTCACGCACGCCATAATGGATGTAGTTCCCATTATAGTCGTCAGCTGTAACAGCTCTATAATTTTTGGGTTGGGTATTGTTAGAACCTGTTAAGTCTGCCGAGCCAGATACCATGGTTTCCATTAGTGGCATAATAACATCAATACAATTCCCGCTGGCTTGACGAGTTGATAGTTTGGGTTTTTCATTAGCAGTAGCTATCTTGATTTCATCAAGGTTTTCTAGTACTTGTTCTAATAAGTTAATGTTATTACTTATAGTAGTTTTTGTGTAATTGCGCTTGCCATGTTTAGCGGCCATTTCCCAAGATTTACGAATATCTTTCGGGATTTCAAACGGGGGGTACTCCCAATTTAAATGCTTACGAATTGCTTGCGCTTCTTCTTCGCCAACTGGGCTGCCATGTGCTTTAGCAGTGTCTTGCAGGTTTGTGCTACCAAACCCAATATGAGTTTTAAACTCTATCAACACGGGTTTGTTTTGTAGCTTTGCCCATGCAATGGCATCGCTAATTTCTTGATGGTCATGCCCATCTGCTTTTATTGTCTCCCAACCGTAGCTAGCAAACCTACCGGTAATATTTGTAATACTTGTTATGTCTGTTTTACCGTCAATAGAAATGCCATTACTGTCAAATAGTACAATTAGATTATCTAGGTTTAGTCGTGCTGCAATCTCTGCACTTTCGTGGCTAATGCCTTCCATCAGGCAGCCGTCGCCAACAGTTACGTAGGTGGTATTATTAAACTTATCTTTGCCAAATTTTGTACCCATAATTTTTTGTGAAAGAGCAATTCCAATCGCAGTTGCAAGCCCTTGGCCCAGAGGGCCTGTGGTTGTTTCTATGCCCACAGTATGCCCATATTCTGGGTGTCCAGGGGTTTTTGAGCCACTTTGGCGGAAGTTTTTTATATCATCTAAAGAAAGGTCGTAGCCTAACAAGTGTAGCAACCCATATTGCAACATAGACCCATGCCCATTAGACATTATAAAACGGTCACGGTTTGGCCATAGAGGGTCTTTTGGGTTAAAATTCATAAATTCAGAAAACAGAACAGTTGCAATGTCAGCCATACCCATTGGCATACCGGGGTGGCCGCTATTGGCTTTGTTGACAGCATCTATTGCTAAAAACCTTAAACTATTAGCCATTCCATTATAGGAACTCTGATGCAACATATGGTAAAACTTTCTTATCTTTTTAAGAATAGATTATAGTATGTTTACGATAATTTGAAGCAAAAAACTTGCGCCATTTAACGCACGGCGTTATTATTAAGTTATACAAAAAATACAAGTAATTAAAAATGAAAGTTCTTGTAATGGCTGAGCAATACCAACACTGGTCGGAATCTAAAGAAACAAAGCGTTTGCTAAATGTTCTAGAACAGCTAGAGTCCATGTCGGACTCGTCTAAAATAGGCGTAAGCGACTCTAGCGTTCGCCCGTCTGTTGCAGACAAAGTTTTGGCTGAAGAAAATACCCGTCTTAAACGTGCTAACAAAGAAGCATTAGTGCGGCTTGATAAAGTAGTTGGTCAATTACACGGCAAGATAGGGAGCTAAACAATGGCAGAGAAAAACCTAGTTATTGGCAACCGCACATACAAGCTGAACGTAGACGAAGGTCAAGAACAGCGTTTGCAGGCTGTGGCTTCTCGGGTAGACCAAATAGTTTCTAAAATTCGCGACGCTTCAGGCGGCAACATAGACCGTGACCGTTTGCTTGTTTTATCAGCAATTACATTAGCCGACGAACTGCACGAGCTACGCTCTCGCCAAGAAACCGAGAAACATACTATGCTGTCATTCCATGCAAACTTAGCGGATAGGCTTGATGCTGTTAGCCGTAAATTGGTAAAAGCTTAATTTGTAATGTTAGATAAAAAAGCTCTACGCCAACAAATGCTACAACGGCGTGAGGTTTTATCTGCTAACGAAATGAACACCGCAGGAGGGGAAATATCTAACCACCTCCAACCCATTCTTGAAAACGATATTGTTGCATTATACCAACCAATAAAAGGTGAGGTGCCAACTACGTTTATAGCTAAAAAATTACTCCAGCAAAAAATAACAATCGTTTTACCCCATATAGATACAGACAATACCATGCACTTTAGAAAGTGGAGTGGCACAACAACAGTAGATGATGCCCTTGGTATTCCGTCAGGTGATGGTGAGGTATTAACACCCACAACTATATTTGTGCCGCTTCTAGCTTTTAATAGAGAAGGGTATAGGCTAGGATACGGCAAAGGTTTTTACGATAAAACACTTGCAAGTTTGCCGTCTATCCATACTATAGGCCTAGCTTATAGCTGGCAGGAAGTAGCAGAGTTACCTATAGCACTACACGATATACCTTTATGGGAAATATGGACCGAGAAAGAAATTATTAAATGCCAAAACAAGTAAATACCACTAAAGACCTAAATATTCTGTTTTTAGGGGATGTTGTTGGTGCATCTGGGCGAGATGTTATAAAAAATAACTTGCCTGCCTTACGCAAAAAATTAGCGATTGATTTTGTAATCTGTAATGCAGAAAATGCAGCGGGCGGTTTTGGTATTACAGCTAGCGTAGCCCGAGAGATTTATGAGGCAGGGGTAGACGTTATTACATTGGGCGACCACACTTGGGATAAACCCGACACAGCGCAACTGCTGGCACAAGACTGGCGGATGCTACGCCCTATTAATTACCCACCTAATACCGTAGGCAAAGGCTTTCATGTGTACCCAGTTGGTGACGGCAGACAAATAGCTGTTGTTAACCTGATGGGGCGTGCTTTTATGCCTAGTAATTCAGATTGCCCGTTCCAAGCGTCAGAGAAAATTATGGCTATTTTAAAGCTTGGCGGTAATTGTGATGCAATTTTTGTAGATATCCACGCCGAAGCCACCGCAGAAAAACGTTGTTTAGCCGCAATCTGGGACGGTAAAGCAAGTTTTATAAGTGGTACTCATACCCATGTGCCAACTGCTGATGCCCATGTTATGCTTGGCGGTACTGGCTTCCAAACCGATGCTGGAATGTGCGGCGTTTATGAGAACTCATCTTTAGGTTCAAACTTGCAAGCAGCAGTAGCAAGGTTTACAAAGGCGGGTAGGAGTAGGCTAGAACCAGTCGTAGGCAATGCTACCATGTGCGGTACATTTGCATCTATAAACGGTAAAGGCTTGTGCAAAGAAATACGACCAATTAGAATTGGCGGCGTATTAAGGCAGGAGACATAAAATATGACTTTTTTAGAAGAAATTAAAATTTACAAACCATATGACGAGCGTGAGCAGGCAGATTTTGCGAAAATGTCGGCATTTATTGAAAAGAGCGACAACTTATTCTCACGGACTAATTTAGCAGGTCATATTACGGCATCTGCTTGTGTTGTAAATAAAGATATGGATAAAATATTATTGGTGCACCATAAAGTGCTTGATTATTGGTTGATGCCGGGTGGCCATGCAGACGGTTCAGCAGATATCTTAGCTATGGCAAAGCAAGAAGTTGCCGAGGAAACAGGTGTTGACCAAGTAGATGTGCTTAGTGGCATTTTTGATATTGATGTACACAGCATACCTATGGCACATAAGCATGGTAAAGACGAACCAGAACACACACATTATGATATCCGCTATTTACTACAAACAGATGAAAGCTTACCATTAACCTTCTCAGAAAGAGAAAGTAATGATGTAAGGTGGGTAGAGTTTGATAATGTGCTTAACCTACATCCTGATTGGGTTAGTGGCGCACGGATGATTAAAAAAATTAAACAACTAAAAGCAAAAGGATAAAACCATGGCCGGACATAGTAAATGGGCAAACATTAAACACCGTAAAGCACGCCAAGACAATAAACGTGGTAAAATTTTTACCCGTATTATCCGTGAAATTATGATAGCAGCACGCAGTGGCGGCGGTGACCCTGGCAGTAACCCATCTTTGCGCCTTGCTTTGGATAATGCTAGGTCTGAAAATATGCTTAAAGACACTATGGAACGTGCCATTAAACGTGGTACTGGCGAAATTGAAGGCGCAGATTACGAAGAAACTGTCTACGAAGGCTACGGCCAAGGCAACGTTGCAATTATGGTTAAATGCTTAACTGACAATAAAGCACGTACTGCTGCAAATGTGCGTACAGCCTTTAACAAAAATGGCGGCCGTTTTGGCGAAACTGTTAACTGGATGTTCGATGAAAAAGGCATGCTGTTTTTCCCAGTAGGCGTTGCTGATGAAGACACAATGCTAGAAGCTGCAATAGATGCTGGTGCTGAAGACGTAAAAAGCTCTGAAGATGGGCACGAAGTTATTACGGCTGTAGCAGACTTTGGCGCAGTTAAAAAAGCACTAGAAGAAAAGTTTGGTAAGGCAGAAGAGGGCGACTTAACCTTTATCGCAAACCAAACCCAAGTTGTTACCGATGCAGAAACAGCAGAAAAACTAATGAAACTGCTAAACGCTATCGAGGAAGACGACGACGTCCAAAGCGTACTAAATAACGCCGACATGGACGACTCTTTACTAGAAGACGTAGCGTAACCCATGCAAACCCGTATTATCCTTGGTATCGACCCCGGTCTGCATAAAACAGGCTGGGGTGTGGTTAAGGCTACTGGTAATCATTTGTCTTTTGTTGCGGGTGGCACGTTGCAAACCAACCCTAAAGATAATGGCAGCCATCGGCTGCGTGATATTCATAATGGTTTAGATGCTATTTTAGTTAAATATAACCCTACCGAAATGGCAGTTGAAGAAGTTTACGTGAATGATAATGCCAGAAGCTCGCTAAAATTAGGGCAAGCCAGAGGTGTTGCGTTACTGGCCGCAGGGCTAGCCGATCTAACTTGCGCCGAATACACCCCCACCGCAATTAAAAAAGCTTTGGTTGGAACAGGCCGAGCCGATAAAAACCAAATGATATATATGGTTAAAATGCTACTCCCAACCTCTAACCCCACCACCAGCGACATGGCCGATGCACTAGCTGTGGCAATTTGTCATGCGAATACCCAGCCTAACCGATATTAGTTATACTCTTGGTTTACTTATTTTTAATAGTTTCGTATCTTCAGGGCAATCACCTTCAATTAGCCACCCATTTTTTAAATAAAATGCAACTGCTCGTTCGTTAGACTTGCTAACTCTGGCTTCAATATTTTTTATCCCTAAATCTGAAAATTTTTGGCAAATATATTCATCCATTATTGAGCCTATGCCCAAACTTCGATATTGAGGAAAAATAGAGTATAAATTTACATACCCTTTAGTAGCATCTAAAACTTGGGCTTCAATCTGAGCAATTATGGCATTGTCTTTATAAACATGGGCACATAAACTAGGGTTTCTTTCTATAAGGTTCTCAAGCCAATCGTAGTATTTCTGCGCTTCATTACCTATAGTGCTAACTCCGAAGCTAGACAGTTCAGCAATACTCCGCAATTTTAAGCAAGTTTCTTTGGTTTTATTGATGTCGATAGTTTTGAATTCCAAAATATTTTCCTATTTCTATAAGTGCATACATAGGTGAAAACCTTATAATAAACCTATCTAAACTATACAAGAAGCTAAAAATATTGCTATAATGCAGCCATGATACATTTTCTTAAAGGCATTATCGAAGAGATAACCGACGACGCTTTAGCGATAGACGTTAATGGCGTTGGATATAAAGTTACTGCTCCATCTAGGGCTTTAGCGCAGCTTAGCGAGGGCGAGGCTATTAAAATCCATATTTTTACCTATGTCCGTGAAGATATTTTGGCTTTATATGGCTTTACTACCCAAGAAGACCGCGCACTATTCGAAAAATTGATGAGTGTAAGCGGTGTGGGTGCAAAAATGGCGATGGCAATGCTGTCGGGCTTGTCGGGGGCAGAGATTGCTAACGCTGTTATAGGTGGCGATGTTGCAACGCTTACTCGGATTAGCGGAGTTGGTAAAAAACTTGCCGAACGGTTAATTCTGGAATTAAAAGGCAAGCTTGGTGGGTTTGCTGGCAGCAATGTAACTGCTATAAGTGGGCAAAAAACACCACAAGGCAGTGCCCATGGGGATGTGCTTTCAGCATTAGTAAATATGGGCTTTAAACTAGCCCAAGCACAACAAGCACTAGCCCATGCCGTACAAGAAAACGGCAACAGCGACGATTTTGGCGCGCTGCTAAAAACAGCATTACAAACATTACGGAGCGCGTAATATGTCACAAGAACGCATGGTAGATGGTGAAACTATCAGTACCGACACAGGTAAAGAAACTTCCGTCCGCCCCGAGCAATTGTCCGAATTTGTAGGGCAAAATAAACTGCGTGAAAATTTAAGTATATTTATTAAAGCCGCCCAAGCTAGGAACTCTGCATTAGATCATGTTATTTTCCATGGTTCGCCGGGTTTAGGCAAAACTACGCTAGCACAAATTGTTGCAAAGGAAATGGGTGTGGGTTTTCGCTCTACCTCTGGTCCTGCTATCGAGAAAAGTGGCGATTTGGTAGCTATTTTAACTTCTCTTGAACCGCATGATGTTTTATTTATCGACGAAATACACCGCCTTGGCACAGCTATCGAAGAAGTTATGTACCCTGCGATGGAGGATTTTAAATTAGATATTATCATCGGCGAGGGGCCTGCTGCTCGTACGGTTAAAATTGATTTACCACCATTTACACTAGTAGCCGCAACTACTCGAGCGGGGATGTTATCAACCCCACTTCGCGACCGTTTTGGGGTTCATTTACGCTTAGAGTTTTATTCACCTGAAGACCTAGTGCAAATTGTGCACCGAGCTGCTGCAAAAATGGGGATATCTATTGCCAACGATGGTGCTTTTGAAATAGCCCGCCGCAGCCGTGGTACACCTCGGATTGCGAACCGACTACTACGCCGAGTATGGGACTTTAGCACCGTCGCAGGCGAAAAAACAATTACCGCTGCCACTGCTGACAAAGCTTTACTAGCACTAGAAGTAGACAACCGTGGTTTTGACCGTGGGGATTTTCTGTTTTTAGAAGCATTAATCGACCGTTTCGACGGTGGCCCTGTAGGGCTAGAAACTTTGGCCGCCTCAACTGGTGAGGCAAAAGACACTATCGAAGATGTTATCGAACCATTTTTACTGCAGCAAGGTTTTATCCAACGTACACCACGAGGCCGCGTTGCAATGCCTGACGCTTATACCCATATGGGCAGAACCCCGCCTAGTAAAGCGGAAACTTTGTTTGATTAATATAAACAATGCCTACTCTTGACATTTGCTATTAGTGATATTACATATGTGTAAATCATCATCTTTTTTTATTCCTTTTTTATAAAAATTTTGTGGAGGCAGTTATGTTATCGACATTATTATCAATTGTAATATTTGGCATTCCAGTAATATTTTTTATTAGATTTATCAATAAGAGAATGGTTGGTGGAACTCCTTGCAACTCTTATAGCAATATAATGGCAGCATCAATTGCTAGAGAATATGCTGCAATCAGTAAAATAATTAAACCTGATTTGCCAATCATGCAACAGCCAGATGATTGGCACAAGTATCAAGACGAAATTAAAAAGTTAGAAAGAAGATACCCTGATGGGGTTGCTGCAAAGGTTATCAGAGATATTAAAGACCAGGCATTCGACTTAAGCATTGAGAAATCTTACATGAAAGGTGAGATTTAATTTTTATTCGCATAAAAAAGAAACCCCCTGAGTATTGTTATACTCAGGGGGTTTCTTTAATCGCTAGCAGGCTCTTGATTTTCTACAACAGCCTTTTCTTCGGCAGTATGGCAAATTACTATAATTGATGCCAGTAGCAATATTGCACAAGTAACATCAGTCCCAACACTGCTCATCTGCTCAAAGAACGTAGCAGCAGTGATGAGCAATACATTGCTAATAATGTAGCAATGTGCCGATACGCTTTTTTCTTGATAATTTCCTTTATCAATCATATTGGCAGCCCCTTCATAGATGCTGTCGGTAATATGATTGAACCATTTTCCCGCCGTCCCGATTGCTCTTGGAGCAGCGAGCGAAACAAGGGCATTTTTTCTTGCTCTTAGTACATATAGCATTGGGAAGAATTTTGCCCCCCAAAACACAAACAGTAATAATTCTACTGTTAGTAGTACCCACAATGCTCTTTCATCAAACTGCCCTAAAAAATACAGGGTAAGTGCAAAAACTGCGTTTATGCTAGTTAGTAGTAAAAACCAGCCTATAAATTTTAATTTATTCATGTTTCCTCCGTAAAAAAGGAGTTTAAAAAAGGTGAAGATTGATAGGTGTAAGAGGTATAGTTATTTTTATAATAGATTACAAGGTGCCCTAGTCAATAAAAATTGCTATAAGCTAATTGTAAGTAGACAAACTTGCTTAAAACCTCTATAACTTAGGCTAATTTTTTACAATTTATAAAAATAATAAAATAACTAATATTATTTAACATATCGAGGAAAAAGTAGTGGATATCCCTGTTGCTGCAATCAATGAAATGTCAATCATAGACTTGTTTAGCCAAGCTACAACGTTTGTGCAGATTATTATGTCTTCATTATTAGTTGTTTCGATTATTGTTTGGACCATTTGGTTCGAAAAATACGCACGCTTACGGATGTTGCGCCGTAGGGCCGACAAATTTGAAGAAGCTTTCTGGAGCGAAAAAGGTCTAGAAGAACTTTACCGCAACACCACCCCTGAGGAAACTGACCACCCAATGGCAATGCTTTTTGTTGTAGGCTTGCGTGAGTGGCGCCGCGGTAAAGACAGTGAAGGCGAGAGCCACGGCATGTTGCAATTAGGCGTTGTCGAGCGTGTACACCAATTAATGCAAGTAACCATGATGCGCGAACTAGAGCGTATTGAAAAATACTTACCATTTTTAGCCACCACTGGCTCAACTGCACCATTTATTGGTTTGCTTGGTACTGTATGGGGGATTATGCATGCGTTCCATAGTATTGGCGTAACTAAAAATACTTCGTTAGCAACAGTTGCTCCAGGTATTGCTGAGGCATTGCTTGCAACTGCTATTGGTTTGTTTGCTGCTATCCCGGCTGTTATTGCATATAACAAGCTTTCTACAGAGCTAAGCCGCTATGCTGCTAGGCTTGAAGCATTCGTTACCGAGTTTGTAACAATCCTTGATCGCCAGATGCAGGAAGAAATAATCCAAGCGCGTAAAGATAGCAAAAAACGCCGCACTAGTGACATTGAAGAAAAGCAAGCTAGCTAATAGTTAAAAGAGGTTTTTATTATGGCAGGATCATTTATTCCGCAAGGTAGAACTCGTTCGTTCCACCGTAAACCAATGAGTGATATTAACGTTGTGCCGTTTATCGACATAATGCTTGTGTTATTAGTTGTTTTCATGGTGACAGCCCCAATGATGACCCAAGGTGTGCAAGTGTCACTACCTGAGGTGCAAAGTACGCCAATTAATGAAGACCAAGAACCAATGCAAGTTTCTATTAAAAAAGACGGGACATTGTTTGTCCATGAAAAGCAGGTTGACTTAGAAGATTTGGCTACAACTTTAAAAGCTATTAAAGAGCAAAAACCAGGAACAAGCATTTTGCTTCGTGCAGACAAGTCCGTTAGCTATGGTACTGTTATGCAGGTTATGGGTGCATTGCAAGTTGCAGGGTTGGTTGATGTTGGTCTTGTTACAGAGCCTGACAGAAAATCTAAGCGATAAATTTAACAAAAAGGCAAAGGTGATATGCGGCGAGGGCTCCTGCTTTCTTTTCTACTTCACATCACATTGGTGCTTTTTTTCGTGTTTAACGTATCTCACATGATTTTACCAGAAGATGAGGTAACATTTATTAATGTTAAGCTTGTTACTTCGCCTGATGCTGCACGTACACCAAAACCGAAACCAGTTAAACCTGTGAAAACACAACAAAGCTCTGCGCCTAAAGAAGCACCTAAACCAGAAAAGAAAAAAGTTAAAGCCCCTAAACACGACACTAAAATTGTCGATACTAACAAAAGCAAAATAAAGCAAAAAGTAGAAGCAAAAAAAGAGCCAGCTAAGCAAGAACTAGCAGAACCAAAAGAAAAGCCAATAAGTCGGCCGCCAAAGCTTGACAAAACACCAAACAAGAAGAACCTGATGGCGGAAAATGGCAAACCAACTAAAGAAATAGCAGATGATGACTTTTTACAAGCACTAGACTTTATTGAAGACTTGCAGGACAAAGAGTCTGCATTAGCTATAGATGACGAAGCAACAGATGCTACAGTTTTTAATGAAACACAAAAAGATGTGGCTTTAGTTAAGCGCCATATCGAGAAAAATTGGTATCGCCCACCGGGGATTCCTAAGCTAAACGAACTGCGCGTTATAATAATGGTAAAAGTTAACCGTGATGGTACAATTTCTAGTATGGATGTGGTTCATTCATCTGATTTACCATTCTTTGATAATTCTATTTTACGTGCAGTCAGAAAATCGGTACCCTTACCGATACCAGACGATAAATATGATGTTTTTAAAACAATCCAACTAAGCTTTAATGGGTAATGAGATAAAAATGAGAAACCAGCCGACTATACTATTCCTTAACAGCATTCGTGTATTTGTATCTTTATTTATATTCATACTGGTTGTGCAACCAGCGCATGCATTAGTTAAAATTGATTTGACTGACGCAAACTCAGACCCTATGCCCGTTGCGATTACTGACTTTGCTGGCAATACTCCAGAAGAGAATGCCCTTGGTGAGGATATGACAGGGCTGATTAACACTAATCTTAAAAACACAGGCTTATTTAATGTAATTAGCCAAAGAGCATTTTTGCAAACTGATGCATCACTACGAGTTAATGGCCCAATTTTCCCCGAGTGGCGGATGATAAATACAGATGTATTGTTTGTAGGTAATATCGAAATTCTTGGTGCTGACACCAACACACCTAAAATGCGTGTGGTTTATCGTTTGTATGATGTACATGACGAAAAACAACTAGCTGCAAAGGCATATACAGCATCTATTTCTTTTTGGAGGCATATTGGTCATCGTATTTCTGACGACATCTACACAGTTTTAACTGGTGAGAAGGGCTACTTTGCTTCACGGATTGTATATATCGCAGAAGATAAACCAAGAAGAAGCCGCATTATTCGCAAACGTCTTTGTGTTATGGACCAAGATGGCGGCAGCCAGCAATGTTTAACCGATGGTAGGCACTTGGTGCTAACTCCACGGTTCTCGCCTACATCTCAAACTATTATTTATATGTCATATGCAAATGGTAAGCCGCGTTTGTATCTGCTTGATTTACCTACAGGAGAGCAAACCATTGTTGGTGATTTTGAAGGTCTGAACTCTTCACCGCAATTCTCGCCAAATGGTAAAAAAGTAGCAATGACATTGACAATGGGGCATGAAGGTAACCCTGAGATTTACTCTATGGATTTAAAAAAACGTAAACTTAAACGTTTAACTACGTACCGTGGTATCGACACATCTCCATCATACTCGCCTAATGGTAAACGTATTGTGTTTAACTCTGACCGAGCGGGTAAACCTGCTTTGTATAACATGAACTCTGACGGCAACCGTGTGCAGCGCCTTACTTATGGAGAAGGGCGCTACTATGCGCCTGTTTGGTCCCCTCGTGGAGACTTAATCGCATTTGTTAAGCAGTTAAAGGGTAAATTTCACATTGGTGTAATTGACCCTGATGGTACAGAGGAACGGTTATTAACAGAAGGGTTTATGGACGAATCACCTACATGGTCTCCTAATGGGCGGATTATTGTCTTCACACGTCAAACTCGTAAGGGCGACACACATGTGTATAGCATTGATTTAACTGGTTATAATTTACGCCGACTACCAACACCAACACAAGCATCTGACCCTGCGTGGTCTCCGCTTATTAAATAAACTGTGCTTTAGTAGTAACAGTGCTGTGCTATATTGGGGTAGTTGCAGTTTTATTAATAAATAATTAGTTGCAATTACCTTGGGAGACAGGTATCTTCATAGAATAGAGGCTGCAAAATGCGTAAATCAGTTATGCCCTCAGCTTAATTTTGTATCAAGAAAAATAAGAGAGTTTGGAAATGATTAAGAAAACACTTTTGACGGTTTCTTCAGTTTTTATTCTGGCTGCTTGCTCGTCTACTACAGGCGGACATGAGCAAGGGGATTATATTACTGGTTCAACAACATCTGGTTCTACACTACAGAACCCTGACATTCTTTCACACGATCCTTTAGTTTCAGGCGCTGATGACGGTGCTTCTAAAGAAGTGTTAAAGCTTCGTAAAGATTTTATTCGCCACGCTGGTGATCGTGCCCATTTTGGGTTTGATTCGAGTTCTTTAGATGATAAAGCACAAGAAAACTTAAAAAATATTGCTGAGTTCATCAAAGGTAATAGCGATCGCATCAACTCAGTTACTATTGAGGGACATTGCGATGAGCGCGGAACTCGTGAATATAACTTAGCACTAGGTGATCGTCGTGCTGTATCAGCTAAGAAGTACCTAGTAGGTCTTGGTATTGATGCAAGTATGATTAGCACTATTAGCTACGGTAAAGAACGTGCAGTAGACCCTCGCCATAACGAAAAGGCTTGGTCACGCAATCGCCGCGCAGTGGTAGTTCTAAACTAGTAGTGGCTTTGCCATTATTCAAGATATTCTTTTCTTGACGAATAAGCGAGTTGCGCCCACAATGTGGGCGCAACTTTTTTGATTTTTAGTAGAAAGGCCGAACGTTTATTATGACATATACTCCTAAACAAATTATTGTATCTATATTTGTAGTATTTTTAATATTTACCACTACAACAGTTACATCTATTGCAGAAGATAAAAAGGAAGTTGCGTCTTCTGAGAGTAGTAATGATGTAAAAAACCAAATAGACCGCGTAGAAAATAGACTTATAGCTATTGAACGCATGGTTCTTGGGTCAGCAAAGTCTGGTAACAGTACAATGCTAGCTGACCATGAAGCCCGTATCCAGTCTCTTGAGCTAGAAAGCAGTAAAGTTTATGGAACAGCCGAAGAGGTTGGCAATGCTGTAGCTGTTTTAGCTAAAAAAGTAGAGCTAATTGCCTCTGACTTAGAGCTAAGATTGCAAGATATTGAAAAAGCACTTGCTGAAGGTGGCTCTGTAACTAAGGCAGAAAAAAAAACAGTAGAAACTAGCAATAAACCATCAAAAAGAAGAGCTTCTGCATCAAGCAAAAGCAAAGGCGTTCCTACAGTTCCTTCTGGGATTACCCCTAACGATTTATATAAACAAGCTTATGGCTACATGAAGAAAGCAGCTTTCCCAACTGCTAAAACCTGGTTTGAGACTTTTACAGTGCGTTTTCCTGACCATGAAAAAGCCGAAAATGCTTACTATTGGTTGGGTGAGGTTCATTTAGTTCAGAAAAACCCTCAGAAGGCATTAGTTGCTTTTGGTAAAGGTATTAAAGCATTCCCTAATGGGGCACGCGCTTCTGACAGCCTTCTAAAAATGGGTGTTGCCTTCCAAGAGATTGGTAAATCTAACCTTGCTAAAACAACTTGGGAAAAACTAGTACGAGACTTTCCACAGTCACGTGCTACAGAAAGTGCTAAGAAACGCTTGGAGAACTTGAACTGACTCAGAACCTTCTTTTAGAATTAAGTAAACAAAAGGCGCAGTTTTTAAATTATGGAGACTGCGCCGTTGCTGTTTCTGGTGGTGGAGACTCGTTAGCATTATGTTTGCTAATGAAAGACTTGGGCATTCCTTTTACAGCGGTTCATTTTAACCATAATTTACGCCCAGAATCTAATGATGAAACTATATGGCTAGAAAAACTATTTTCAGAATGGGGTGTACCCTTTGTTACAGACACTTGGCAAGATAAACCTACTAAAAGTGGGCGTGTTCAGTCTGAGGCTCGTGAAGCTAGGTATAGTTTTTTTATTGATGTATGCCAAAAACACGAGATTAAGAATTTACTACTAGCACATACTCGTGATGATGTTGCGGAAACGTTCTTAATGCGGTTGTTTTATGGTAGCGGCAGCCGTGGCTTAAGGTCTATTGCAGGGCATAAAGTTTTGTCAGAAGGTGTGGAGTTGCATCGTCCGTTATTATCAATAGACAGAGAAGATTTACGTTCTTATCTTTTTGATAAAAATCAAGATTGGTTAGAAGACAGTAGTAACTATCAGGCAAAATATGTTCGAATTAGAGCAAGATATTGGCTGAAAAACATTGGCTTAACTGATGAATTTATAAAACTAGCACATAATTTTGCTGAACTAGAACAAAGCATAGGCTCTACCTTAGAAGCATATCAGAAAGATATTGAGCATGGAGATACTATTACTAAATGCTCAACAGATATCTTAAAATTACCAGACTTTATACGCTTGAGACTATTTAAAGATATTTTAACAAAATTAAATGGTCAGTCATATATGCCTCGGACAAAACAATTTATAGGTCTTTTCGATTACCTTGAGGCAGACACTAGACCCAGAACTTTAGGTAAAGTTTTGTGGTGGCGCGATGACCATAAAATTTTGGCAAAATTAATAGATAAAGAATAAATTTGGTGACTATAATCCAACTAGTTGTGTTATTCTTTTTAAACAGTTTTTACTATAAAGATAACTAACCCTATAACGATTAGAAGAGAGACCTACATTGAACCAATTTGGCCGCAATATTTTCTTATGGATAATGATAATTTCTGGTGCATTACTTATGTACAATGCACTCGAGAAACAAGCTGTAACAAACAGCGAAATATCGTACTCATCATTTTTAGATATGGCATCTAGTGGTCAGATTAAGCAAGTAGATATCCAAGGTGACCTGCTTGACGGTGTTTTGGAAGACGGCACAAAAGTTATTACACGTGCTCCTAGAGATAATGATTTAATTAAAAATCTGCGTGAACACGGCATAAACATTAGTGTCCTTGAAGATATGCGTGGCCAACCAACATTACTATCTGTTTTATTAAGCTGGTTCCCGTTTATTTTGTTAATAGGAGTGTGGATATTCTTTATGCGTCAGCAAATGGGTGGCTCTGGTAAGGGGGGTGCATTTAGCTTTGGTAAGTCGCGTGCACAAATGCTTACCGAACACGAAATTAATGTAACGTTTGATGATGTTGCGGGTGTTGAGGAAGCAAAAGAAGAGCTTAAAGAAATTGTAGATTTTCTTAAAGACCCGGGTAAATTTTCACGGCTTGGTGGTAAAATACCTAAAGGTGCTTTGCTTGTAGGTTCACCAGGTACTGGTAAAACTTTATTAGCACGTGCTGTAGCTGGTGAGGCTGGTGTTCCATTTTTCTCTATCTCTGGTTCAGACTTTGTAGAGATGTTTGTTGGTGTTGGTGCTGCTCGTGTTCGGGATTTGTTTGAACAAGGCAAACGTAATGCCCCATGTATTATTTTCATCGATGAGATTGATGCTGTTGGTCGCCACCGTGGTGCTGGCATGGGCGGTGGTAACGATGAACGAGAGCAAACTTTAAACCAACTTCTTGTTGAAATGGATGGTTTTGAATCTAACGAAGGCGTTATTCTAATTGCTGCAACTAACCGTCAAGATGTGCTTGACCCAGCGCTTTTGCGCCCAGGTCGGTTTGATAGACAAGTGGTTGTTCCACTTCCTGATATCCATGGCCGTGAGATGATCTTGAAAGTTCATATGCAACGTGTGCCATTGGGTGCAGATGTTGACGCAAACGTTATCGCACGTGGTTGCCCAGGGTTCTCAGGCGCTGATTTGGCGAACTTAGTTAACGAGGCTGCTCTTATGGCAGCTAGAGATGGCAAGCGTTTAGTAGATATGGCAGACTTTGAAATGGCAAAAGATAAAGTCATGATGGGTGCGGAACGCCGTAGTTCTGTTATGACCTTAGAGCAAAGAACAACTACAGCTTACCACGAAGCTGGTCACGCTATTGTAGCACTTAAAATTGATGGCCCAGCTGACCCTGTGCACAAAGTAACTATTATTCCTCGTGGCCAAGCATTAGGTTTAACAATGCAGCTGCCAGAAGAAGATAAGTACACGTACGATAAACGCTACCTTGAAAACCAAATTGCTATTTTGATGGGTGGTCGTTTAGCCGAAGAAATAATCTTAGACCAAAAAACAACTGGTGCAAGTAACGATATTGAGCGCGCTACCGACCTTGCACGCCGCATGGTTCGTAGTTGGGGGATGAGTGATAAACTCGGCCCTCAAACTTATGGCCAAGAAGATGGGCAAGTATTTTTAGGCCGTGAGATGACACAAAACCAGTCGTCACTTTCATCAGAAACAGCAATTATTGTTGATGCTGAAATTAGATCTTTTGTAGATAAAAACTATAAGCGTGCGAAAAAAATTCTTACAGAGAACAAGCCACTTCTTCATAAAATGGCTGACACTTTACTTGATATTGAGACTATCGATAGCGAGCAAATGAAGCAACTATTAGCAGGTGAGACTGTAACAAAGAAAAAAGCTAGCCGCCGCAATAAAACTGATAAAAAACCAACAGACAAAGGTAGCAAAAAGCCAAAACCTAAAGTAGGTAATGGCAAGTTAGTACCTGAGTCTTAGGTTTATTCTGGGGGGAATGCTTTATGACACGTAAATATTTTGGGACCGATGGCATCCGTGGGCATGCTAACCAAGCACCAATGACACCCGACATGGCTTTACGTTTAGGGCAAGCTGTGGGGCAAATTTTCAGAGAAAATGGCCCAATGCGGTCATCGGTAGTTATTGGTAAAGATACACGTTTGTCGGGTTATATGTTCGAGTCAGCATTAGAAGCTGGGTTTACTAGCGTGGGGTTTTACTGCCTTTTGGTTGGCCCAATGCCAACACCAGCAGTTGCACAACTTACTCGTAGTTTAAGGGCTAATGTAGGGGTGATGATTTCAGCATCTCATAATGAATACCAAGATAATGGCATTAAACTATTTGCTGCAGATGGTTTTAAGCTGCCTGACGAGGTTGAGCACCGTATTGAAGAATTAATAGATGCACCAGAGCGTATCGAACTAGCAACTGCAGATAATATTGGTAAAGCCGTACGAATAGAAGATGCTCCAGGGCGTTATATCGAGACTTGTAAAGCCTCATTACCTCGAGATTTTAAATTAGATGGCCTTAAAATTGTTGTGGATTGCGCAAATGGTGCAGCATATAAAATTGCTCCAAAGATTTTTTGGGAAATGGGTGCAGAGGTTATCCATATAGGATCAGAGCCTGATGGGCTAAATATTAACCAAGGTTGTGGCTCTACTAAAACTGAAAGCATGTGCCAAGCAGTGCAAGAGTTTGAGGCAGACTTAGGTATAGCACTTGATGGCGATGCTGACCGTTTAATTTTATGTGATGAAAAAGGCGAGATAATAGATGGCGACCAAATTATGGCGGCAATTGCTCTCCATATGAAGGAAAAAGGTATTCTAAAAGGTGGCGCAATTGCTGCTACAGAAATGAGCAACATGGGCTTAGCCACATATCTCGAAGAAAATGGCGTGGGCATGATGCGTACCGCTGTTGGCGACCGCTACGTAACCGAAGCCATGCGTAAACATGGGATTAACTTTGGTGGCGAGCAGTCGGGGCATCTTATTTTTATGGATCATGGCACTACTGGTGACGGGATTGTAGCAGCATTGCAATTTTTATATGTAATGCGAAACCGAGCAGTTAGAGCATCTGAACTGGGGCATAGTTTTGTTAAATTCCCACAAATATTGCGCAATGTTAACTTAACAGGAACTATCCCTGCTGACGACATTTTGCAGCGTGGTGCTGTCCAAGCAGTAATTGCCGAATCACAGTCACTATTAGGTAATGATGGGCGGGTATTTATCCGCAAATCAGGCACAGAACCTCTTATCCGAGTAATGGTAGAATCCATAGACCCAACCCAAGTAACAATGCACGCCGAACGCATCATCGGAACAATAGAAGCTAATATGCTGTAGGGCAGAGATTATGAAAAAAGTTACTTTAATCTTTGTTGTTTTAACTATTATTAGCTTTTGTTTTACCTATTCATTGAGCCAAGCGTCTGACTCAATTAAAATTGGGTTCTTAATAAAGACTACTAAGCACCAGTTCTGGAAGAGCATACGTGATGCTGCTATTCAAGAAGCTGAGAAGCTAGATGTTAGCATCGTCATTATGGGTAATACTCGCCCCAACGATGGCCAAGAACAATTAAACTTATGTGAAACTATGTTATTGCACAAACCTGATGCCATTATTGTTGCAGCAGTTAACATTACCAACTTGCAGTCTTGTCTTAAGAAGGCTTCACAACAAGGTATAGCTATTGTAGATATTGATGGGAATATTACAAAAGAAAGTGCAAAACAGTTTGGTTTAAATATTGCATTCTCTGTTGCTGCAGATAATAAATTGCTAGGGCAGGAAGCAGCAAAGTATCTTGTAGGGCAAACAGGCAAAGTTCTAATTTTAGAAGGACTGTCTGGCTCTTTACCAAGCATTCAGCGTAAAGAAGGGTTTGTAGATAGTCTTCCAGTAGGTTTGGATGTAGTAGCCTCATTACCTACAGACTGGGATAGGCTTAGAGCTTTTGAGATTACTAATGATATACTTCTTAAGCATCCAGGCTTACACATTATTTTTGCAGTTGCCGATACAATGGCTATTGGTGCCTATGAAGCAGTTAAGGGTAAAGATAACATTGATAATTTGATTATTATTGGCATAGATGGAAATGATGAAGTAATTGGAGCAATTGCAGAAAATAAGATATCAGCTAGCGTAGCACAATTACCATCACTAATGGCACAGCAAGCACTTAGTAAAACTATAAGATACTTAAATGGTGAAAAATTCGAATTTAAGCAATATTTACCTACAGTTGTAATTACTCAGGAAGTTCTACAAGAAAATAATAATCCTTTATTAAAACATATCAGATATTAAAATATGAAAAGATACACTTCATACCTGTTATTAGTAATATTGGTATTATGCTCTATTTTTTCTATATTATCAGATGTATTTCTTACTTGGGGCAATTTGGCTAATATTTTGTTAGCTACTAGCATAATTGGCATTCTTGCTATAGGTGCTGCGTTTGTAATAGGATCTGCGGGTATAGACTTATCTGTGGGCTCACTTATGGCATTGACGGGGGTGCTCTCTGTTATAGTAGTGCAATACTATGCGTTGCCATGGTTTTTAATATTTCCTTTATGCTTAATAATAGGGCTCTCTGTTGGTGCTATTAATGGGTACTTAATTGGTTATATTAACATTATACCATTAGTTGTGACTCTAGGTATGCTTAGTATAGCACGTGGTCTAGCTTTCATTTTTTCTGATGGACGTCCTATTTATGGTTTACCGGAGCCTTTGTTATTTATAGGTCAAGGCAGTGTTATTAACATTCCCGTGCCTATTATTATATTTATAATTGTGGGTGCATGTGCCCATATTACTCTTTTTCATACTCGCTTTGGTGTCCATAATTTGGCTATAGGCAGTAATGAGAAAGCTACTCGTAAGGCTGGTATTTTAGTGGGGCGTCATAAGTTATTTTTATATGCATTATCTGGTTTATTGGCAGCTATTGCTGGTCTGTTATTTATGGCTAGAGTTAATGCTGCTGATCCTAGTGCAGGAGTTATGTATGAATTAACTGCAATTTCTGCTGCAATAATTGGTGGAACTTCTTTATTCGGTGGGAGAGCTTCTATTATTGGGGCTATGCTAGGAGCTCTTATTATGGGTGTATTACAAAATGGATTAACACTTCTAGGCATATCCGCATATTATCAAGAGTTAGCACTTGGTATTGTTCTTATTTCAGCTGTAGCGTTAGCGCAGTGGAATGGGAGTAAGAAAACATGAGTGTATTAAAGGTTAATAAGCTTAATAAGTGGTTTGGCGGTATTCATGCATTAAATGACATTTCATTTTCTGTGGAATCTGGTCAGATAATAGGACTGCTTGGCGATAATGGGGCGGGTAAGTCTACATTATTAAATATAATTGCTGGGAATGAGCCACCAACATCAGGAAGTATTACACTTGATAGCAAGAAATTTAGTTCTTTAGCACCACAAAAGTTACAAGAGAATGGAGTTTGTGTGGTTTACCAAGGCCTTGCTTTATGTGATGATCTGTCAGTTGCAGAAAATATATTTTTGGGTGATGAAATTACCTCATACGGGGTAATGCAGCGTGGAACTATGTGTGTTAAGGCACAAGACATACTAAAACAGATAGGGGTTGTAATTGATGCTAATGTCATTGTAAGAAGCTTATCTGGAGGCCAAAGGCAAGCTGTAGCTTTTGCCCGTGCTCTACGAGTCAAACCTAAACTGTTGCTATTAGATGAACCTACAGCAGCTATGGGAGTTAAGCAAACCCGAGCCACCCTAAAGTTAATTAAACAATTTAAACAAAATGGAACAGCTATTGTTCTTATTAGCCATAATCTGTCAGATATAATGGATGTATGTGATAAAGTAATTATTCTGCAACATGGGCAGAAATTAATAGAAACGCCTACAGCTGAAACATCTGTGGATGAGATTATAAAAATTATGATGTTATGATAAAAACCCCACCATATTACTTGGAATATGGCGGGGTTAGTTGTAGCTTGCTTAATAAATACTACATCTCTACATAAAGTATTAGATAGTAGCATCTAACTTTATTTACATATTTTTCAGGCATAAAGAGCACAATATTTTTTATTGCTCATTAGTCGTGTAGAGCAGGCTATACTCCTGTTTCACAATAAAAACTCTTATACTCTTTATACCCTACAAAATTACGCAAATAAAACTAGTTGTTACTATCATTAAGCAGCTACAACGTTAGACATCATTATTTTTTTAAGTTTGTTAAAAGCACGCACTTCAAGTTGGCGAATCCGCTCGCGAGAGATGCTATAGCGTTGGCTTAGGTCTTCTAGTGTAACGCTGCTTTCTTGTAGGCGGCGCGCAATAAGAATGTCGCGCTCGCGGTCATCTAGGCGGTCGAGTGCTTTTTTAAGCTCTTCATGGCGCATAGAAAATACTTCTCGCTCTCCAAAGTTTTCTTCTTGAGATGGGGCATCATCTTCTAGCCAGTCCATCCACTCGCTACCAATGTCGCTAGAAACTGTAGCATTAAGGCTTTGATCACCACCCATTAAACGTTGGTCCATACTTATAACTTCTTCAGGTTTAACGTTTAACTCTGTAGCAATAAACTCGATGCTTTCATTACTTAGTTTATCGTCATTCAGCTCGCGCAGTTTGTTGCGTAGCTTACGTAAGTTAAAGAATAATTTTTTCTGTGCAGCAGTAGTACCAATTTTAACTAATGACCAAGAGTGCAAGATATATTCTTGGATAGAAGCTTTAATCCACCACATAGCATAAGTACTTAGGCGAAAGCCTTTGTCAGGGTCGAAACGAACAACTGACTGCATAAGGCCAATATTACCTTCTTGGATAATTTCGCTTAATGGCAACCCGTAGCCACGGAAACCTAAAGCAACCTTAACAACTAAACGTAAGTGTGAGTTTACTAGGCGGTGCACTG